>JAHHTT010000052.1 GCA_020024465.1 Odoribacter sp. | reverse complement strand
ATTTTATTTGGCAAGTAGCCATTCTGTGCAGAGAATTTGCAACCGATTTGCAACCGTTTAATTTTTATTTTTAGTTGAATATATTTTAATTTGTGTTTATAAAATTACGATTACTAACTATACAGATAAATGTCACAATGTACATAAAAAATTTGATTTTGTTGCTGTGGGGTTGTTGTGGGATGGGGGGGGCTGTCGGACAGGACGTCGGTAAGATGACTTTGGAAAAGGCGATAGAGATTGCTTATACCAAATCGCCGCAGGCTCAAATGGCTGAGCTTACGTTTATGTCGAGATATTGGAGTTTCCGTTCCTATAAAGCGCAGTTGTTGCCTTCGTTGAATTTGAATGGAGAGCTGGGACGGTATAACCGATCGCTTGTGGAAGTGAGAGACCCCGACAACGGACGGATTAATTATGTGGCAAACAATACTTTGAATAATACATTGTCTTTACGTATTAACCAGAATATTGCGTTTACGGGAGGCGTAATATCGCTTTATACTTCTTTGGACCGATTGGATCAGTTCTCTTATGATACGAAAATTTATAATTCTACACCTCTTTCTCTTAGTTATGTGCAACCTTTGCGGTCGTTTAATTCACTGAAGTGGCAAAAGAAGACAGAGCCTTTACAGTATGAAAGGGCGAAAAAACAGTATTTGGAAGCAATGGAGGCAATTGTGGAGCAGACATCGGTTTATTTCTTTTCGGTGTTGTCGGCACAAACCAGTTTCAGGAAGAGCAGGGAGAATTTGAACGATACTCGGGAGATGTATGATATGGCTCAGAAACGATTTGAAATCAATAAGTTGACAAAAAGTGATTTGTTGCAATTGGAGTTGTCATTGATGAATGCTGAGCTGGCTGTCAGTAACAGTAGGGTGGATTTGGATGTGGCGCTTTTTAATTTCAAGTCGTTTTTGGGGATTGCCGGTGAGGTGTTTTTTGAGTTGCAGGCTCCGATGAAGGTGCCGGATGTGATGGTGGAGTATGATTTTGTGTTGGATAAGGCTTTGCAAAATTCATCGCATCTGATTTCGTTGCAGATTGACAGGCTGAATGCCCAAAGGGATGTGGCTCAGGCGAAGGCTAACAGAGGTATTCAGTTGGAACTGAATGCAAATTTAGGTCTGTCGAAAACAGATGAAGATTTTGCAAATGCATACAAACGTTTGCAGGATCGGGAGGTGGTGAGCCTGTCGGTGACTATGCCTATATATGATTGGGGTATGAGTCGTGGTAAGGTGAAAATGGCAGAGGCGCAGGCGCGATTATCCCAGACCGAGCAGGAGCAGACGGAGATAAAGTTTCAGCAGGATATTAAAATCAAGGTGATGCAGTTCAATAATCAGGCGGAACAGTGTCGGATTTCTGCTCGCGCTTTGGCAATTGCCGAGGAACGTTATGATATTACGAAAGAAAGATTTCAGAATGGTGGGATTACGGTGACGGATTTGAATACGGCGCAGAAAGAGCTGGATAGTGCGAGCGCACAGTATGTCGCACAGTTGAGTGCTTTCTGGGGGGCTTATTTTGGCTTGAGAAAACTGGCATTGTATGATTTTATTTTGAAACGGGATATCGGTGCTGAGTTTGACCGGATTATAGGTAAGTAATGTAACGATAAGGATTATGAATAGATGTAGAGTTTTGTGGCTGTTTGCCGCCCTGTTGGGGGTTGTAGCATGCAGTAGTGAGAAAAAGAAGGATAATGCGGAAATAGGAAAGAGTGAGAAGCTGCAGCCGTCGATTATGGTGGATACCATGGCTTTGAGAAAGCAGATTTTTCAAAAACAGATGATATGTAACGGAAAATTGAGGGCTGTTGTCAAGAGTGATATTAATTTTAATGCGGCAGGTATTATTTCTGCTATTCACGGAGTAAACGGGGATTATGTGGAGAAAGGGGAGGTGATTGCTACTTTGGATAACAAGGAGGCTTTGATTGAATTGGAAAAGAGTAAAAGAGAGATGGAAAGAGCTGACATTGATTTGCGGGATAAACTGATCGGGCAGGGATATGCCGGGGATACGACTGCCGTATCGGCTGCTGTGTTGAGAAATTTGAAAATATCATCGGGATACAGTAATGCGGAGGATCAGTTGAAAGCTGCCGAAAGGAGGCTGGCAGACTGTTATCTGAAGGCTCCTTTCGGGGGACGTATTGCCAATTTGGACATGAAGATGTATGACCGCTCGGGGAATAAGCTTTGCACTTTGATTGACGATTCGTATTTCGATGTTGAATTCAGTGTCCTGGAGGCGGAAATAGAGGATGTCACATTAAAACAACGGGTGAAGGTGGTGCCTTTTATCAATGAAGAGAAGGTGTTTTATGGAAAGGTGACGGAGATAAATCCTTTTATTGATGAATACGGGCAGGTGAAAGTACGGGCAAGAGTGGAGAATGCCGACGGCTATCTGGTGGAGGGTATGAATGTGAAGCTGGTGCTGGAACGGGAGGTAAAGGATTGTTTTGTGGTGCCGAAGGATGCGGTGGTACTAAGAGACGGATTTCAAGTGGTGTTCTGTTATAAGGACGGTAAGGCCGTGTGGACTTATGTTGATGTGGTAATGTCTAATATTAACAGTCATGTGATAACCGGTTGTAAGGTGAAACAGACAGCCGTGTCGGAAAAGGATATCATTATTACGTCAAATAATCTGAATCTGGCAGACGGAACGGATGTTATACCTAATAGTGGAAAACGGAAATGATAAAGAGATTGTTACATCGGCCGATAGGGGTCAGTATGAGTGTCATTGCCATTGTCGTGCTGAGTATGGTGGCGATGGGGTATTTGCCGGTGTCACTGATGCCTGATATTGATATTCCCAAGATTACGATACAGGTTTCTGCTCCCGGCATGTCGGTGAGAGAGATGGATAATATTTTGTTGAAGCCTTTGAAAAATCAGTTGGCGCAAGTGGCCGGACTGGAGAATATTACTGCAGAGGCAAAGGCGGATGCCGGAGCCATTTATATGGATTTTGAACCGAACAGTAATATTGATCTTATTTTTATTGATGTGAATGAAAAGCTGGATCGGGCGGTGGCATCGTTGCCGAAAGAGGTGGAACGTCCGAAGGTGATTAAAGCCAGTGTCACTGATATTCCGGCATTTTATCTGAATTTGAAACTGAAGGAGAATGGTCCGAAAGAGAGAGGCTGTCCGCAAGAAGCAGGAGTGGATTTCAGTGAGTTGGGACAGTTTGCAAGGGATGTCATTGCAAAAAGAATCGAGCAGTTGCCGCAAACGGCCATGGTGGACATCAGCGGAGTGGTGACTCCGGAATTGCTGTGTGTGCCGGATTATAAGAAATTGACATCTATGGGTGCGGATGTGGGTTTGCTTGAGAATGCCATCAATAGTAACAATGTTTCGTTGGGAGCTTTGAGTATCAGGGATGGAGAGTTTAGGTACAACATTCATTTTGATTCGAAGATTGTGTCGAAGGAGGATATTGAAAATATATTTATCAACCACCAGGGAAGAATCTATCGGTTCAAGGATTTGTGCCGGATAGTGGAACGTCCTGCAAAGCGGAACGGGTGGGTGCGTAGCGGGGATGTGCCTGCCGTGACCCTGGCGATTATTAAACAGAGCGATGCCCGTATGGATGATTTGCAGGAGGGAATTACAGCGCTTATAGAGAAGATGGAGAAAGAGCATCCGAATATTTGTTTTGAATTGACTCGCGACCAGACACGGTTGTTGGCTTATTCAATAGATAATTTGGGGAGCAATCTATTGGTTGGAGCAATCTTGGCAGCTTTGATTATATTTTTGTTTATGAGGGATTTGCGTTCACCTCTGTTGATTGTTGTAACGATTCCCTTGTCGTTGATTATTACTTTGCTTGTCTTTTATATTATGGGTATGTCGCTGAATGTCATTTCTCTTTCAGGGTTGATTCTTGGTACGGGTATGATGGTTGACAACTCCATTATTGTGATTGACAATATTTTCCAGAAATGGCAAAGGGAAATCTGTTTGGAGGAGGCTATTTCCAAGGCGGTGAAAGAAGTGTTTGCTCCGATGTTGAGCAGCGTATTGACTACGTGTTCTGTATTTCTTCCTTTGGTTTTTTTGAGCGGTACGGCTGGTGCATTGTTCTATGACCAAGCGATGGCTGTGACGATTGCGTTATTTGCTTCTCTTTTGGTGTCGGTGCTTGTTTTGCCGGTTTATTTTTATGTGATGTATAGAAAATGGAAGTTGCAATCAACAGGAATTGTCCACAAGAAACGGTTTGCATTTGATTATTACCGTTTCTATGAGAAGATTTTGAAGTGGACGTTTCGACATGGACGTTGGGTGATGGCGGGTTTTGTTGTGCTGGTGTTTTCGATTGCCTGGGTTTATCCGGCGGTTGAGAAGAGCCGGTTACCGTACATTTCGCATGATGATGCGATTCTGACGGTAGATTGGAATAGCGGTATTTCAGTGGAAGAGAATGATTTAAGGATGTATAGATTGTTGGAACAAGTGGACAGTCTGTTGGTGCAGTCGACAACGATGGTCGGTGTGCAGCAATTTATGATGTCGCATACGAAGGAAACTACTCCGGCGGAGAGTGTTGCTTATATTAAGACCCGGAGTGCGGAAGCTTTGGAGCGGTTGAAACAAGGGATTATGGAATATATGTGCGAGAATTATCCGAAGGCTCAGGTGGCGTTTCAGCCTGCCAGCAATATTTTCAATATGATATTTACGGAAAAAGGATCTCCATTGGTTGTGCAACTTCACAATAAGGAGGGGCAGGCACCGACGGTGGAGCAGGTGACCCGCATTATAAGGGAGTTGCAGAAGGTTTTGCCGGAAGTGAGAATCCCGGATGTGGTGACAGAGCAGAATATTTGTTATCTGGCGGATGTGGAAGCGATGGCTCTTTATGAGATTACTTTTGAGGATATCTATAGGAAGCTGAAGAATGTTGTCAGTCAAAATGTATTGTTCAGGATTAATCAGGGAAGTTATTCAGTGCCGGTGACTACCGGAGAATCGCAGGCTGATGCAGAGGGTATTCTGACTGGGAAAATGCGTAACAGACATGGGGTGGAAGTGCCTCTCTCTATGGTGATTAAGGAGACTAAAAGCGAAGATTTCAAAAAACTTTATTCCGGAAGCGGAGGAGATTATTATCCGATACCATTGGAGGTGAAAAACGGAATGGAAAAACAGGTGATGGAAGCCGTTGAAAAGGTGGTGAAACAGGATGAGGATTTTTTTGTGACGTTTGATGGTGAATATTTTTCGAGCAGAGAGACGATCCGTGAATTGATTGTCATTCTGCTGGTGGCTATTTCTCTGCTGTATTTTATTCTGGCTGCACAGTTTGAAAGTGTTGTACAACCTCTGATTATCCTTTCTGAAATTGTGGTGGATATCTTTTTTGTTTTGCTGGGACTGTGGGTTTTCGGCGAGAGTCTGAATGTTATGTCTATGATCGGACTGGTGGTGATGAGCGGTATTATTATTAATGATTCGATTTTGAAGGTGGATACGATTAACCGTTTGCGCAAGAACGGCATGTCGCTGATTAAGGCTGTTTTTGTGGGTGGACACAGTCGTTTGAAGCCGATTGTCATGACTTCATTGACTACTATTCTGGCAATTGTTCCATTTTTGAACCGTGTGGATATGGGTTCGGATTTGCAATATCCGTTGTCTCTTACGATTATTGTCGGTATGAGTGCGGGAACGTGTGTCAGTCTGTTTTTCATACCGTTGTTGTATTATGTCATCTATCATAAGCGTTCGGGATATGGAAAATGATGTTGTCCGGAAGGGATGGCTGGAACGTATCCCTACCTTTTCTCTGATTCTTATTATGGCGGTGTTGATGGTGGTCGGTGTATCGTTGATTCCTTTGTTGCATTTGGCATATCAGCCTTCGCCGAAACAGGGGAAACGCTTGGCGATATCGTTTTCATGGCCGGGCGCTTCGCAACGGGTAATAGAGCAGGAGATTACATCACGGGTGGAAGGGGTGGTCTCTTCAATAGCCGGAGTGGAGCAGATTTCATCGGTATCTTCCATGGGGAATGGGCATGTGAATGTTGTGTTGAAAAAAAATGCCAATGTCTCGGCTGTTCGTTTTGAAATGGCAGCCCGTTTGAAACAGGTGGCGGAAAAGTTGCCGGAAGGTGCCGGTCAGTTGTATTTGTCAGGAGGAGAGGTAGGCGGATCACTCAGGCAAGGAAAGCAGCATGTTTTATCTTATATCATTAATGCCGATATGGATCCTGCCAATATTCAGGATTATGCGGAACGGAATATCAAACCTTTTCTTATGCAAATCGATTATGTCAGGGAAGTGTCGGTGTCGGGAGCGATGCCGCTTTATCTGGATATCGAGTATAACCCGAGGGAGTTGATGAATTATGGATTAAGTTCGGAGGCAATTGTTGCGGGACTTCGGAATTTTCTCGGGAAACGGTATATTGTAGGGGACGCAGATCGTGTGGGAAAGGATGGGGTCCGGGAGCGAATCACGCTTTTGTTGAAAACAGAGCCATTGGCTGAAGATATCAGTCAAACGCCATTGACTGCAGTCAATGGAAAGCTTGTCTATTTGGGGGATGTTGCTGTTTTTAATTATAAAAAGAGGCAGGAAACCAGTTTTTACCGTATCAACGGACTTAATACGGTGAATCTGAATATTTATGTTGATGCGGAAACGAATATTATCAAAGCTTCGAGTGAATTGCGGGATAAAATGGAGGAGGTGCAGGAAAATCTGACAGACGGTTTTTATGTTACGCTGACTCAAGACGGGGCAAAGGAGGTAAGAGAGGAATTGGTTAAGTTAGTGAAACGTACTTCTCTGTCATTGCTGATTCTGTTTGTCCTTGTCTGGCTGGTAAGCCGGGACAGGCGATATCTTGCGGTAATTGCCGTTTCACTGTTGGCAAATATCCTGATAGCCGTTATTTTTTATTATTTGTTCAGTATAGAATTGAATCTGATTTCACTGGCTGGAGTGGCAGTATCATTCGGTATTATGATTGATACGGTGATTGTGATGGTAGACCATTACAGTTATTATCATAATCGCAGTGCATTTATTGCGGTATTGGCGGCCTTGCTGACAACAATCGGTTCGCTGGTGATTGTGTTTTTCATGCCTGATTATGTGAAGGGGGCATTGAATCATTTTTCTGCGATTATCATTATCAATTTGTCTGTTGCATTGGTGGTGGCACTTTTTTTTGTACCGGCTTTGATTGACCGAAGCGGTTTGGATAAGAAAATGACTGGAAAAAAATCTGGCCGGCTGAGAATGATTGCCAGATGGAATCGATTTTATGAAACTTATATTTTGTTTACCCAAAAGCATAAATGGATTTATTTTACCATTTTTGTACTGGCGTTTGGACTTCCGGTTCATTTATTGCCGGCAAAGTGGGGACAGCGGGATTTTTATTATCGGGAGGAAAGACAGAAAGAGCCGGCGTGGTATGAAAAATTGTATAATAATACAGTGGGTAGTGATTTTTATCAAAGCACTTTGCGCTCTCCATTGGAAAAAATCGCAGGAGGTACACTGCGACTTTTTTCGACAAGACAATCATCGCGGACATTTTCTCAGCAAGAGAGAAATATGAAACTTTATATTACGGCAAGACTGACAGAGGGCGATAATGCTGTGGTACTCAATCAGAAAGTGTGTCAGATGGACCGTTTCCTGGCTAAATTTAAGGAGGTGGAGCGTTTTGTGTCGAGGGTGGAGGGGAAAAATGCTTCGATTGAAGTGGAGTTTGCCGATGAATATAAAGACGGTGCTTTCCCGCATTATTTGGAGTCGCAGGTGATTCGGGAGGCGTTGTTGATTGGTGGTGTGGATTGGAGTACGTCGGGAGTGAGCGAAAGGGGATTCTCCAATGCTTTGGGGTTGGGACATAAGTCACACAGAATAGGTTTGAGTGGATATAATTATAGCAGGTTATATGGATATGCAGAGATGGTGGCTGATAAAATCAAAAATAACAAACGGGTTTCTGATGTGAGTATAGAATTGGCAAGTCAGGGATATTACGGGCGAGAGGATGAGAATGTTTCAGAGATGTATGTAAAATATGATTTGGAAAAGGTGGCTGCCGATAATTTGAATTTGAGGCAATCTTATGCTGCATTGGCTATGTTGATGAATAAAGAGAATGTGGGTGTATATCGTAGTGGCGAAAAGAAGTTTGAGGTGGAGTGTCATTCAACAGAAAGGGATAAATTTGATATGTGGCATTTGTTGAACAGCCATTTGACGGTGGATAACCGGCAGATTTCCTATGCGCATATCGGTGAAATAGGGAAACGGGATGTGGCAAAACGGATTACGAAAAATAACCAAGAATATGCGTTGGAGGTTGCTTTTAATTTTATGGGATCGTATGATTTGTCCGATAAGTTTATTGAGCAGGTGACTAAAGAGGTGAATGCAATGTTGCCAGTAGGATTCCGTACGGTGAATAGAAGTTACGGGTGGTATGAAGACAGTGGTACCCAATATTGGCTGATTTTGTTGATCGTAGTGATTATCTTTTTTATCTGTTCGATTTTGTTCGAATCGTTGCGTCAGCCGCTTGTTATTATTTCGTTGATTCCGGTGTCATTTATCGGTACTTTTCTTACTTTTTATTTTTCGGGAGTGAATTTCGGGACAGGAGGCTTTGCTTCGCTGGTATTGTTGAGCGGTTTGGTGGTGAATGCGGCTATTTATATTATCAATGAGTATAACAGTTTGTCTATAAGTGTATTGGGAGGGAATGACGGAAAGGTATCTGTGAGTCTTTATGTGAAAGCTTATAATCATAAAATAATAGCAGTGTTACTGACGATCATATCAACTGTGCTTGGATTGGTTCCTTTCCTGATAGATGGACCGAGGGCGGAAGAATTTTGGTTTTCGTTTGCTATAGGGACAATGGGCGGTCTGTCTTTTTCTGTCATTGCCCTCGTGTTCTTTATGCCGATTTTTATGCCGTGTGTGAAGATAAGGAAGAGTCTTGTCAAGAGATGAGATTACACCTTATATAATCACCGGATGACATAGAGGAAAATCTGTAGTCATCCGGTTGTCATTATAGATGAAAACCTGATTATCACGATGGCGATGATGTGTCAGGAGTTTTGTGCAGTAGTACTGACAATGTGTTTGGCTAATGCCCGGATATCAATACCGGAGAAGTTTCCGGAGGTCATGATCAGAAGTACGGTGTTGTGATAGTCCTTGTTGTTCAGTTCATCAAGCAAGTGGGTATTATCGGTGTATATTTTTAATTTTTCGTTTGTGAATCCGTGTTTTACATCGTCAATAGTGATCTCCGGAAGATGTTTATGACGGACTACTTCGGGATTGAAGAAGACAATTGCTTCGTCCGCCGCATCCATGGTATTGTGGTATTGTGGCAAAAAAGTTGCATTCAGGCTACTGAATGTGTGTAACTCCATACAGGCAATGAGGTGGCGGGCAGGATATTGTTCTTTGACGGCTTTGATGGTTGCCTGAAGTTTGGAAGGGGAATGGGCAAAGTCCAGGAATATGACGGTCTGTTTATTATCGGCAATTTTTTGCAGACGTTTGGCTGCTCCGTTGTAAGTGGAGATAGCTTTAAAAAAATCCTTCTCGGCGATGCCCAGTTCGCGGCAGGCATAATAAGCTGCAGAGATGTTCTGCAGGTTGTGGCTGCCAAATATCCGCAACGGGGTATCCTCATGAAGAGTGAGATTTGTGATTCCATTTTTTATGATGTGTGGAAAGGTGTTGTAAGGTATCTGTTTTACAGAGACGTCAGCTCTTGAAAGTATTTTGCGGATATTTTCATCTTCTTCGAAATAGATGAGAGAGCCTCCGGGGGTGATTTTTTCGAGATAGATGGCAAATTGTTCCACATAGTTGTCGAAAGTGGGAAATACATTCATGTGGTCCCAGGCAATTCCTGTAAGAATGGCGATATCCGGATGATAGTGATGGAATTTGGGACGCATGTCAATGGGGGATGAAAGATATTCGTCTCCTTCAAATACTGCAATATTGCTGTCATTGTCCAGATGTACCATGGTATCAAATCCTTCGAGTAATGCTCCTGCCATGTAATCGAATGGGATGTTGCAGTTGCGTAATACATGCATAATCATGGATGTTGTTGTGGTTTTACCATGGCTTCCGCCGACAATGACACGCTTTTTATTTTTTGTCTGTTCGTACAGATATTCCGGATAACTATATATTTTAATGCCCAGTTTCTGAGCTTTTAGCAGTTCAGGATTATCTTTACGTGCATGCATGCCAAGTATGACGGCATCTAACGAAGGGGAGATCTTCTCAGGAAACCATCCCCAGGCTTCAGGTAATAAACCGGCTGCCTGTAGACGGGATTTGGACGGTTCGAATATTTCGTCATCAGAACCGGTGACGTGATATCCTTTATTGTGAAGCGCAAGAGCCAGATTGTGCATGGCTGCGCCTCCTATGGCAATAAAGTGTATGTTTTTGCGGTTGGAATACATATTCATATTATTTGTTTTAATTGCAAATATAGAATTTTTTCTGTTTTCTGGCATAGGCTTTGTTATTTAGGTTATAAATTCTGTATGATGGGAAAAGTTGAAATATTGTTTTTTTTGTGTGCATTGCTATCTGCATGTGACCCTTTTGAATACCATCCTTACGATGTTCGGTTGAAGGGCAAGTACAAGGATATTAACCGGAAAAATATCGAACGTATTCTGGCGAATGATACGGGAAAGGATACAGTGCGTTTTGCTTTTGCTGGAGATACACAACGCTGGTATGATGAAACAGCGGATTTTGTAAAGGCGGTTAATTGTCGCAATGACATTGAATTTGTGATTCAGGGAGGGGATTTGAGTGATTTTGGGATGAAGAAGGAATTCTGTATGATGCATGATATTTTGAGCAAATTGAAGGTTCCTTATGTCACAATTGTGGGGAATCACGATCATTTGGGCTCGGGAGAAGAAATTTACAGGGCAATGTACGGAGATTTGAATTTCGCTTTTGTATATGGGGGTATTAAGTTTTTGGGCATGAATACAAATGCCTTGGAATATGATTATTCTACCCCGGTTCCTGATTTCAGTTTTCTGGAAAAAGAATTACGGGATTCGATAACAGCTCCGTATGACCGGACCGTGGCGATGATGCATACTCCGCCGGGTGATTTGATTTTTAATAATAATGTGAAATATGTTTTTCAAGAATATCTGAAACGTTTCAAGCATTTGATGTTTTGTGTACATGCCCATACCCACAGATTGATGCAAACGGATTTTTATGGGGATGGCATTATTTATTTCGGAGCAGATGCGATGGTGCATCGGAATTATCTTTTGTTTACGATAACTAAAGATTCTTATCAGTATGAAGTGGTCTATTTTTAAATGGTTGTTCTGTTATGGTGTTGCAGGAATATCTCTGATTAGCAGTAGCTTGAAGGTATGTGCAGAGAAAAGACATCTTGTGCTTCCGAATGTAAAACATGAAAACAAACTGGAGCGTTACAAGAGAAGTTGGGCAAGGTTGATCCCTCAGTATGAAAAGATGCAATTTGCCGGGTCTATGGGATTGATTTCTTTGGGTGTAGGTTGGGATTATGGAAGAAGGGAGCAGTGGGAAACGGATATCTTTTTGGGTTTTTTGCCTCGTTTCGATGGAGATAAAGCACATCTGACAATGACCTTGAAAGAGAATTATATTCCCTGGGGATTGAATATAAGACAGAGCCGCTGGATGGTGGAGCCTTTTAGCGTGAGTATGTATATCAATAAAATTTTGGGAGATGAATTTTGGGGACGTTTGCCGGATAAATATCCAGAAAAATATTATTCATTTGCAACGAATTTGCGCATCAATCTGGCCTTTGGACAGCGAATCAGTTTGAAGTGGAATTCTTCCAGTCTTTCCAATCAGGTTACATTTTTTTATGAGTTTGGGACAAATGATCTTTATTTGATTAGTTATCTGACAAATAAGTATTGGAAATTTTCTGATATTTTTAATTTGTCTTTGGGATTAAAGGTGAAATTTATATAACCTTGTTGTAGGGATGACAGGGAGAACTGGTGAAATATTGCGGGTTCGGACAAATTGCCTTGACGAGGGGATAAAAATCGTGAAATATATTGTAAAATGTAAGAAAAGTTGTAGGGAAGTGGCTATATTTGCATGTTAATTATAGGGTTTGAATATGAGTCATTTTGTTTCTTTTTGGGAAAGTTTGGGGGAAGATAAATTCTTGATGCTTTTATGGATAATGTTTTTTCTGTTGCATGTGGGATTTATGATTTACAAACTGATGACATTAATGGGTGGCAAGAAACAGGAGGAGAAAGGAATGAACGAGGGAGTGTCTGTTATTATCACTTGCTCGAATAAAGCTGAATTACTGTTGCAAAATCTGGAGGCTTTTCTAAATCAGGATTATCCTTGTTTTGAAGTGATTGTGGTGGATGAATGTTCGGAGGATGATACGAAGCATGTTCTGGAAAATTTTCAGGAAAGATACCCGAATATGAAAACTTCGCGTATTTCGGTGGAAACAAAATTTCGCAGAACAAAAAAGCTGGCTATTCATATCGGAGTATTGGCAGCCCAATATGATATTTTATTATTTTCTGAAATTTGGTGCCGTCCGGCTTCCAATAACTGGATACGCTCTATGCAGGCTGCTTTTACCGAAAAGACTGTTGCTGTGCAAGGTATGGCGAATTATGATGAAAAAAAGAAGAATCGCATTAAGCGTTATTTTCGCAGTATGCGTTTTTGGCAAACGGGATGGAGAGTTCGGATGGGGTTGAATGTAGCAGGAGACGGTTGCAATATGGGTTTCCGGAAAAAATACTATCTTGCAGAGAGAGGATTTACTAAGAATACTCAAGAATATATAGGTTATGACACGGAAATGGTGAAAGTATTGTCTAAATACGGGGAGGTGGCAATGGTGAAAGGAAGGGATTCATTCATTACGATTGTAGAGGATGATGCCCGAGCCTGGAAGGATGATTATTCCTATTATTATGCAACAGAGCAAAAGTGGAGTGTGAAGGCAATGATGGGAGGATATGTGGATTATTTTTTGGAATTCTGTTTTTATTCGGGAGCGTTGTATTTTATTTGCTTCCATGAATATCGGCTTTATTTTCTGATACCGGTAGTAATGGTTTATGTATTTGATTTAATGATTATCAATTGGGGATTAAAAAAGCTGGGGCAAAGGAAACTGTTTGTATTTTCGTTGCGTAGCGGTATATATGATTTTTTTAATAGACTGTATTATTATACTTATTCAAGCAAAAAATGGAGTTGATAACGAATTTTCGGGCAGAGTGTTGTTGCTAGCGGTTTGGGCGCATATGGAAATGGTATACGAAGAATGATGAGATATGTTTTTATATTATTGATTTTATGGGGGAATGCTTTCGATTTAAGCGCTCAGGTGTTTTTAACTGTCGATACAATACTTTTTTCCGGAGTGGTATTGGATAATGGAACTGTAGGACCGTTATCGGATGTAACATGCCGTTTGAAAGAAGGTAAAGGCACTGTTTCAGATAAAAATGGATATTTTAGAATTCATTTGCAAAGAGGAGATTCGGTCTGGTTTTCCCATATAGGCTATCGTTCTTGTTTGGTGGTGATTCCTGATTCTTTAAGTGCAAAAGAGTATATGATGGGTGTTTTTATGTCTCCGGATACTTTGCAGTTGTCGGAAGTCTTGATTATTAGACGATTTTGGGAAAATAGGAAGCAGTATATGACTAATGCCTATAATAATATGAAAGGTGTACTCAGGCAGGCATATAATCCCAACAGATCAATGGATGCGGATATGAATCAGAAAATGATGATTGATGAATACGCTAGAAGTGTTGAAATGAGAGGACACGTGGATGTCCGGTTGGGAGTGGGAACTCATTCATTGGATGCTTTTAGGTGGTTGCGTTTACAGAAAAAACGACTGAACAATCAGGACATATTGAATACTAAAGAAGTTGATCTGTTAAAGAAAATATATTATTTAGAAAAAAGAAAAAAATAGGTTGTTTGAGAGTATATAAATATATCTTTGCAATACAAAATGATCGTGCTTAAACAGCACGCATATTGTAAATTTATTGTTTAATGAAGAGTGTACTTATGAAGAATCTTTCTATTGTTTTGAGTGTGGTGTTAAATGCTTTTATCGGGTTAACATTTTCAGCTTGTAATTCACAAAATCAAGGAGCTATGACTGCTTCAACATCTGCTGTTAAGAATACTGATTCCTGTAATGTTGCGCGTATAGTGTATATTAACACAGATACGCTGATGAATAAATATTTATTAGCAGTTGAATTGAATGAAGCTTTTTTGAAGACGCAGGAAGAGAGGAGGACTGAGTTGAATGTGAAAGCAAAATCGTTGGATCAGGAAGCTAACGAGTTCCAACGCAAATTGGAAAATAACGGTTTCTTGTCTGAAGCCCGTGCAATTGATGCTCGGGATAAGTTATTGGTAAAACAGGAAAATCTTCGTCGTTTACAAGAGGATATGATTGCCAAGACTGCCCGAGAGCAAAATGAATTGAACAGGCAGTTATTTGATAAATTGACCGTTTTCTTGAAAAAATACAATCAGGAGAAAGGATTTGATATTGTGTTGAGTACACAGTTGGGTGGCAACGTGTTGTTTGCTGTTGACGGGTACGATATAACTTCTGATGTGGTAGATAGATTAAATGCAGAATATAAGGCAGAAAAAGGGAAATAGTTTTTTTCCTGCATAAGATAGAAAAGGCTGAGAAATCAGCCTTTTTTTTTGCAAACGCATAAAGTATGCAGAAAAACATATACAAAAAGTTTTTGAGCGCTACCTGAACAGAAATGAAGTGGCGTTTTTTTTTGCAGAGGGAAAACTTCTCCTGACAATTCTTTTATAAAAAAGTGTTTTTTTTACACATACAAACTTCTAACTATTAAAAAAGTTGTAGATTTGTAATCTACTTAATATTTGATATCAGAAGAATACACGTCTTTTTTATTCACATAATTTAGATTTTAGTATGTTTACGAAAAAAAAGAATGAGGATTATTCCGAAAAGATTATGAAAGTCGGTGCTGATAAACTGACAGTGATAGCATTAGAAACGATGGTGAAGGGGTCAATAGAAGTGGAAGGCGATTTGCGTTTAGATGGAACGATAGAAGGAAATGTTTCCTGTAAAGGGAATGTGATAATCGGGCCTCAAGGGTGGGTCAAGGGTAATGTGATTTGTGCTAATGCAGTGCTATATGGAATGTTGCAAGGAGATATTCAGGTGACAGAAAACCTATTAATGAAAGCGGGATGTACGATGGGTGGCGATGTTTATACCGGTGAACTTGAAATAGAATCGGGAGCCAGATTTAACGGTACCTGTAATACTGCTGATAAGGATACGTTTGTGGCAAATCAAGGTGTGAAATCCGAGACTTCGGATGCAGAAAAATGATTGAAATGATTTTTTTTGATAACCGATTCGATGTATGTTTAAATCTACTGAGATATTTTTAATACAAGATGCACAAAATATAACTATTTTATTGCATATATTAAAAAAATAGCTTATATTTACATTTAAAATATTTACTACAAATAAAGTAATAGAC
>JAHHTT010000051.1 GCA_020024465.1 Odoribacter sp. | reverse complement strand
CCTACGTCTATACCGTAGTTTACGAATAACTGTTGTGCTTAAATAAAAAACGAGGCTTCTTCTGTTGGAGGAAGCCTCGTTGTTTTTTGTCTTGCGTCGGTCTTAAACAGTCAAATAATAAAAGGTAATTTATTTGATTAGTCCTTGACTCCGATGACGTTGTAATGAGGGTCGAAAGCATATAGCTGTCGGGTGATGATGGGACGGGAAGAATCAGGAGTGTCCAGCTCTTCCAGCAACAAGGCTTTTAGCTCTCCTTGTGGATTGAAAAAATAGGTTTTTCTGGTTTGAACAGCATGATGCTGTGGTTTGAATACAACCATACAAGGATTACCTGTTGAAACAATCCATTCGTATTTAGGGTGAATGAACTCTTTCTCTTCGTTTGCATAGATTCTACATGAGGCTGCAACGATAAAAAAAATTGTCAGTAATGATTTGGTAAACATAAGTCAGATTGTTATTTTGATATTGTCTACAAATTTAATGGTTTAATTTGGAATTTATACTATTTTTGTGAGTTATAAATGTGAAGTATGAAAACCAAAGAATATAATTCGTTTAAATTTTTCCGCGCTTATTTCAATATCCCTGAGCGGATTAAATTGGAATGGTGCGTCATTAAAGAATATACGGAGAAGGAAGGTGTAAAATTACGGTTGGGGATAGCTTTGAACGAGCGTTTGTATATTGATGTGGCAAGCCGTCGTTTTTTTACATGTCTGGATGCTCCTTGCCTGCAACGGACTATTTATCCCGCTGACCGTATCAATGAAGGGGAAAACTACCGTTATCAATCCCGAGAGAATATTCTTTCAGTGGTTTTGTCCAAGCATTTTATTGAAGATATTTACCGACCGGCTTGGTTTGATGTTTCTTTTATGCAAGAGGAACGGTTATATTAAAAGCCACTGCGGGAAGGTTATTTCCCGGCAGTGACAATGTACATCTCTTCTGTGTTCCAGTATTTGTTGGCGAGACGGAGAAGTTCGTCTGCGGTGCATCTTTTGATTCGGTGAATCAAGTCGATATAGATACGGTTGTCGGTGGAATAGTTGAGTTTGTGTTTGAGGGCATCCGATTGGGAGAATACGCCATCCAGTTCGCGAAGCAGTTCGCCGTGTAGAAAATTCTTGACCAGGTTCATTTCCTCGTTTCCTACAGCCTGTTGTTTCAGGCGTTCGATTTCTTTGAAAGTTTCCTCAACGGTAGAGTCGGCATATTCGTTGTTTACGTCTGCGGCAATACACCAGTAGCTGCCTTGCGGCATGGATACGTTGAAGGAGTTGATTCCGTAGGTGTAGCCCTTTTCTTCGCGGATGTTGGACATCAGCCGTGAGCCGAAGTATCCGCCGAGGATTGTATTCAGCAGCATGTAGCCGGCGTAGTCCTCTTCCAGCAGACGGACTCCCGATTTTCCGATGCGGATGCTGGTCTGCATGGCATTGGATTTGGTGACATGATAGCGTCCGGTTTGTTCCGGAGAAAAAGGACGGGTGGGGTCTGTTACGGGACTCGGGGGGACGGGCAATTGTCCGAATTGTCCGGAAACGGTTTGCAGTACTTCCCGGTTGACATTGCCGCATATCATGATACGGCAGTTGCGGGCATTGATGTGTCGGCGGTAAAAATCCCGTACCTCCTCCGGTGTGACGTTGAGAAAGTCGCTGTCTCTGACGATGTTCGAATAGGGATGGCTGCTGCCGAAAAACACTTCGGAGAATTTCTTTCTTGCCATGTAGGATGTTTTTTCCCGATTGACCAGAAATTCCTGGCGTTTGTTGGTGAGGAATATGTCCAGTTCATTTTCGGGCACTATGCTGTCAAGCAGAAGCTCCGCCAGCATGCCGATGGTTTGGGCGGCATATTTCGTGAGGGATATCAGGCTTAGTTCCGATTTGTTGAATCCGCAATTGAAGTCGGTATAGGCCCCGTAGAAATCAAACAGATCGGCAATCTCTTCCGCTGTGTGCCGGGTGGTGCCTTCGTTGAGCATGTTGATGGCGGTCGAGGCGACAAGCGGACGGGGCTGATAATATATCCCGGCTTCAAAGACAGCGTCTATTTTGAATACCTCTTGAGACGGGTCGTGGATATATGCCACTGTGACGCCGTTGTCTAATGTGAATTGTTGGTAGGGCAGAAGGTTCGGCTCGAAAAGAGGGGTTAAGGCGGGGGCTGTATCTCTCTGTATCATTTTTTATGGATCTTTGGTTATGACTGTTTCAGGTAATATAGTGTAGAACTGTTTTCTCGACGGAAAATCTCTTCGGCAGTTTTCTTGATTTCTCTGACGCTGATGTTGTTGTAGCGGGAGCATTCCGAATGGATGAGATTGATATCGCCCAGAAATTCAAAGAAAGCAAGATTGCAGGCTTTGTTCTGGTAGTTGATCTCACTGTACGAAATACGCGCTTCGGTTTTATTGATGACCTTTTGAAGTTCGCGTTCCGTGATGGCATTCCGGATGAATTTTTCTATTTCCGAGTCAATAGCCGCCTCTGCCTGATGGATGTCTGCACCTTCAGACAATTTACCGCTGAATATAAACAGTCCCGGGTCTATATCTCCGGTAATATAAGCGTCAATGCCGGAAAACAGACGGCTGTTTTTTATCAGGTTGACATAAAGACGGGCGGATTGACCGTCGGAAAGAATGTCAGATATGATGTCGCAGGCGTAAAAATTATCGCTGTTCCGGCATCCCATGTGGAACACTTTGTATATGGCATCGGCAGGTACGGCATTCCCCTCGGATACCAGGCGTCTCTCTTCTGTCTGGACCGGTTCTTGCGGGATGATTACTGGAGATGCATGGGAGGGGGGGATGTCACCGAACCATTTGATTACAAGTTCTAAGGCACGATTTTCTTCGATATTGCCGCTGATAGCAATAATTGCATTATCCGGAGCGTAATAGCGGTGGAAAAAGGCTTCGACATCTTCCAGTCTGGCGCGTTCAATATGTTCGGGAGAGATGCCGATGGTGGCCCAGCGGTAGGGATGCACCTTGTATGCCAGAGGCCGGAGTTTCAGCCACAGGTCTCCGTATGGATTGTTGAGATACCGTTGTTTGAATTCTTCAATGACTACCTGACGCTGTACGTCCAGCGAATGCTGTGAGAAAGCGAGGGCTGCCATACGGTCGGATTCCAGCCATAAGGCTGTTTCTATATTGGCGGCGGGGATGGTGATATAGTAATTGGTCAAGTCGTTTGTGGTATAGGCATTGCTGTCTCCGCCGGCCGCCTGGACATGACGGTCGTAGTCCGGTATGTTTTGAGAACCTCCGAACATCAGGTGTTCGAAAAGATGCGCAAAACCTGTTTTTTCCGGCTGTTCGTTGCGGGAGCCTACTTTGTACAGGATATTGACCGATACGAACGGGGTGCTTTTGTCATTGTTGCAAATGACTGTCAAGCCGTTATCTAATATAGTACGAGTAAATTGTATCATTCTGTTGTCTTTTTTGAATGGGTTATTCCGGTAGCAGTGCGCTGTTGCGGCAATCGAGGAGGCAGGTGTTGTATTCCTTGATGATGTTTTGGATGATCTCTGCAACACTTTCTTCCTGATGAAGCATGGATGCTATCTGCCCTATTTCCAATTCTCCGTTGATGATATCGCCTTCGAAGATGCCTTGTTTGGCACGGCCTTTTCCAAGCAGTTCTTTTAAAAGTCCGGTATCCGCCCCGGCGTCTTCCAAGGCTTTGACTTGATGGTAGAATTCGTTTTTAATCAATCGGGTGGGAGCTGTTTTTTTTAGTGTCAGCATGGTGCCGCCTTCGGGAGTGTTCCATACCGATTCTTTGAAATGCTGATGGGCCGACGACTCTGTGGCAACAGCAAAGCGGCTGCCAATCTGTACGCCTTCGGCGCCCAGCAGCATGGTGGCAAGCATCGCTTGGCCGGAGGCGATTCCGCCGGCTGCTATCAGAGGAAGACGGCATTGGCGGGCCACATTGGGAATGAGGGCGAGGGTGGTGGTCTCTTCGCGGCCGTTGTGGCCTCCGGCTTCAAAGCCTTCGGCAACAACGGCATCACAACCGGCTTCTTCGCATTTGCAGGCAAAGACGGCGCTGCTGACAACATGTACCACTGTGATGCCGTGTGATTTCAAATAGGGGGTCCATTTTTTGGGGCTGCCGGCTGAAGTGAAGACTGTTTTTACATCTTCTCGGACCAATATGTCCATAAGTTTATCTATCTCCGGATAGAGCAACGGGACATTGACGCCCCAGGGTCTGTCGGTGGCACTTTTCATTTTCCGGATGTGCTCGACAAGGGTTTCCGGATGCATCGAGCCGGCACCTAAAAGCCCCAGACCTCCATTGTTACTGACAGCCGAAGCCAGTCGCCATCCGCTGCACCATACCATCCCGCCTGAGATGACGGGATATTTTATACCGAATAATCTGGTGATTCTGTTCATTGTCGTTAATCTTTTAATTCATATATTCTACGGGGACTTTGTATTGTTGTTGCAGACGCTTTAATTCGACACGGAGACTGTCTGTAAGGGTTCCGTAGCCTTTTTGTCCGTAGAGGTTGTTCATTTCATGTGGGTCATTTTGCAAGTCGTACAATTCCCATTCATCGATATCATCATAGAAATGGATGAGTTTGTAGCGTTCCGTGCGAATTCCGTAGTGGCGTTTCACCATGTGTTCGGCCGGATATTCATAATAATGATAGTATAGGGATTTGCGCCATTTGGAGGGCTGCTTCCCCTGCAACAGAGGCAGCAGGGATACTCCCTGCATGTCTTGAGGAACGGGTGCGCCTGCAAGTTCAAGGAAGGTGGGGGCATAGTCGATATTCTGTACCAGCTGCGGGATGTCGCCTCGTTTCCTGAAATCGGCGGGCAGGTGCATAATCAGCGGTGTACGCATGGATTCCTCATACATGAATCGTTTGTCGAACCAGCCGTGCTCGCCCATGTAGAAGCCCTGGTCGGATGTGTAGACAATAAGAGTGTTGTCCGTCATGCCCTTTTCTTCGAGATAGTCGAGCAGACGTCCGATGTTGTCGTCAAAGGATTTCAATACTTTGGCATAGTCGCGCATATAGCGCTGGTATTTCCATTCTGCCAGCTCTTTGCCTTGCAGGTTCCTGTGGTAGAACGTGTCGGTGAGGGATTGGTAGAAGGCATCGTATTGTGCGCGTTCTTCGGGATGCAGACGTCCGATAAAGCTTTCGTAGGCACTCTTTAGCCTCGAGTGTCGGTCGGGGAGATACATCTTGGTGTCGTACATGATGTCCATGTCTTTGCTGATACTCATTTCCTGTGTGGCAGCCGCCTTGCGTCCTTCGTATGTGTCGTAGAAGTTTTCTGGCAGCGGAAAGGTTTTGTCCTCATATAGGGAGAGGTATTTCAGTTCCGGCAGCCAGTTGCGGTGGCAGGCTTTGTGGTGTATAAAAAGGCAGAACGGTTTGTCGGGATCGCGCTGTTCTTCCAGCCAGCGGATGCTTTTGTCGGTGATGATGTCGGTTATATAACCGTCCTCGGTGGATTGGGTGGTATCCATTCTGATGAAGGTCGGGTTATAGTAATCCCCTTGTCCGGGGAGTATTTCCCAAAAATCAAAACCGGTGGGAATGCTGCCTAAGTGCCATTTGCCGATTATGGCCGTTTGGTAGCCTGCCTGTTGCAGCAATTTGGGCATGGTTTGCTGGCTACCGTCAAATTGGCGGCTTGAATTGTCTATAAAGCCATTGGCATGGCTGTGTTTCCCGGTTATCATGCAGGCGCGGCTGGGCCCACTGATGGAATTCGCTACAAAACTGTTGGTGAAGCGGATTCCGTCGGTGGCGATGCGGTCGATATTGGGCGTTTCAACATAGCGGTTGTCATAACAGCTCATCATTTGCATGGTATGGTCGTCTGTCATGATGTAGACGATGTTGTACCGTCCCGCACTTTTCTTTTTGTTGGAATTGCAGGAAGAGGCTAAGGCCGACAGTGCAGTGATGCCGATTAAAGGATATATTCTATTCATTTTGTCTTATAGTGAGGAGATTCTTAATTTGTAATTCAGTTTTTCCTGCGGTATGCGATATCGGGGAAGAGTTTCAACATCCTGTCCGCAACTGGCATTCCCTATCCCACGATGTGCTGCATCCAGATGGAGGACGATGTAAGGACGTTCCCGAAGTTCCCAAAGGTGTTTGCATTCCATTAAATCCCGGTCTGTGTAAGGAAGTGCGGAAAATGAAACATTGCCTTCTGTCCGGATCAATATTCCGGAACCGTTAGAGTCTGTCAGTTTCAATTCTCTTAATCCTTCGCGGTTACCCATGGATTGGGGTTTGACATATTGTTCTACCATCTCTTGTACGGTTGTTGAGTATCGGCCCAGCATGCAGCCGCTTTTCCGGTCGTTGTAATTTTCCACCGGTCCATAGGCATAATAATCTATGTGGTGGAAATCAGGATTGATGCCACAGACAAGACCACAGCGTCTCAAATCCGCTTTATGTGGAATAAAAGTCGCATTGATATCCAACACTCCGTCAGGGGTGATGGTGTAGATGATTTCGGTGGAGCAGAGCGATCCGCGCCGGGCGGTGGTGACGGTTACAATGCCTTTTTGTTTTTTTACAGAGCAGCTGCCGGTGGCTTCAAGCCCGTTGGTCGTGTCCTGAAAACGGTCGTTTTCTATCCATCTGTGATTGTGGTATAGGAAACCTTGTCCTTGCGCAATGATTTCTTTGTTTTTGATGATTAAATCACGGAGTTGTCCGGTTGTGCGCGAAAAGGTTATTTTAATGTCTGGATGGGTAACGGTGAGAAGTTCATCCGTCGAGCTTACTTTCAGTGCTTTGCTATGCTTGAAGGTCCGGTCCGGAAGATTGCTTCTGTTTTGCAGGATGTATTGTGCTGTACCTACGATATGTGCTTTGTTTGCCCAGGTATTTTTCCCGGCTGTCTTTACAAACAGATTGAGAGCAACTTCGTCATCTTTTTTTATGTGTCCATTACCGGAGAGTTGCAGCTCCAGAAGGATTGAATCGGATGGCTGTACCGCAGACAAAGGGATGCTGTCTGTTGTAATGACATGTCCGTTGATAACGGTTTGCCATTGCAGATAAAAATTGTCAAGTGTCAGAAAATTGTATTTGTTGCGCAAATATACTTCTGCTTTGCCCTGTTGTAAATCAGATGATTTCAGACGGAAAGCCAGGTATTGGTATACCGCTTTCACTTCTGCCAGTTTGGGAGAAGCTTGCCGGGTGGCAGGGACAATGCCATTGGAACAGAAGTTGCCCTGGTGAGGCCCGGGAAAATCATAGCCTGTATGTAAACGGTAGATGCCTTTTTTGATTTCGTGAGGTTCGTATATGGCCTGGTCCGTCCAGTCCCATATTGCCCCGCCGATGCATGCGCTGCTTGATTCAATGGCATTCCAATATTCTTTCAGGTTGCCGATGGCATTTCCCATTGCATGGGCATATTCGCATATGAAAAGGGGTTTGCCGACAGAATTGACATGGTCTTTTATCCATTTGATGCCGGGGTACATTTTGGAATGCAGGTCGCTGAAGCGTACGCCGCCAACCTTTGTACCGCAGTATGTGCCTTCATAATGTACGGGCCGGTTGTCTGATTGTTTGGCAGCCTGATAGCATGCTCCCATGTTTTCTCCCTCTCCGGCTTCATTGCCAAGACTCCAGAAAATGACAGAAGGATGGTTCCTGTCACGAAGGATCATTCTGTTAATCCGGTCGACAAATGCAGGAATCCATGAAGGCATATTGCTGATGCTTTGGTTGGCATGATTTTCCAGGTCGGCTTCATCAACAACATACAGTCCATAGTAATCGAACATCGCGTACATTTTGGATGAGTTGGGATAGTGGGAGGTGCGTATCGTATTGATGTTGTTGCGCTTCATGAGCAGAACGTCCTGTAGCATGGATTCGGTCGGGACGGCACGGCCATACAGGGGATGGGTATCGTGGCGGTTGACTCCCTTGAAGAATACCCGTTTACCGTTGATGTAGACTAAAGTTCCTTTTATTTTTATATCCCGGAATCCGTATTTCGTGGAAAATGCCATTTCTTCCTGCCCTTTGTTACTTTGAATGATGTGTACGGTGTAGAGAGTCGGCGTCTCGGCGGTCCATAATTGAATGTTGTTGAGAGGAATATTGATTGTCTTTTCCCGTATTGTATCTTTTCCGGTGAACGTGATTTCTGTTTCTTCGGTTGCAAGGATTTTATTTTCAGGAGAGAGAAGCCGTACTTTTATATTTCGTTTTCCTTGCAGACACGAGCGGTTGTCAAATGTTAATCGGATGTTCATATCACCGGATTGCCAGTTGTCTTTTTCTTGCAGATCAGTAGTGATATAGTGATTGCGGATGGCAGCCATGGGAGTGTTGTAAAGATAGACATCCCGGAATATACCGCTCATGCGGAACATGTCCTGGCATTCGAGGTAAGAACCGTCAGACCAGCGGTAAACTTGTACTGCCAGACGATTGTTCTTTTGGCGGAGATATTTTGTCAAATCAAATTCCGCATCGTTGTTGGAACCTTGGGTGTAGCCTATATAATGGCCGTTCAGGTATATTTTTGCAGCGCTGTATATCCCTCCAAAATGGATGAATACCCGACGATTTTGCCAGTTGGCCGGAAGGTCAAAAAATCGGACATACGAGCCTACCGGATTGATACCGTAGTTTTTTCCCCCGTCATTGAATGTGGGACGGGCCTGAATATAGGGAGGTTTGTTGTCATGTGGATATTCGACGTTGGCATAGATAGGGCGGTCGTATCCTTGCATCTCCCAATTAGAAGGGACAGGAATGGAGTCCCAGGATGAAATGTCAAAGTTGTCCTGATAAAACAGTGTGGGATGTTGTGAAGGCTCGGAAACAAAATGGAATTTCCAGATACCGTTCAAGAGTAAATAATCTGAGCTTAGGGGAGTGGTCCAGGGAGTTCGGTAAAATGCTCGGTCAGCCAACATATCACTTTCTGTGCGATAGGGGATGAATGTGGAATGCCCTGTTTCTTTGTTTTCAGCAAAGAAAGTTTCGTCTTCCCAGGGATTGTGTTGTTTTTGCTGTTGCTGTTGTGTCGGTGGTGTGTTATTTGCCGGTATCGTCTGGCAAATCATGGTTAGTATAAAAAAAAAAGAAATATGTCATAGAGAGATATTTATTGTCAATACTATACCGGTAATCTTTATGATTACCGGTATAGTATTTTATTAAATTATTCCTGAATATTAGGTAGTTCAAGACCAAGACCTTTTTTCTTGTCAACAGCTTTCAGAACGAATCCCAATACCAAGGCGGCAACACCTAAGCAAGCGAGCATTACAAGAGGAGCTGTGTAGTTGTAGGAAACGGCCGCTTCTTCCGGCGTAATCAAGCCGTTTTGCAGGTCTGCAACAAGCTGCGGATTGGTTTTGTCAAGTACTTTACCAATCAATAGCGGGAACAGCCATAAACCGATATTCTGAATCCAGAAGATAAGTGCATATGCACTACCGATGATTTTCGGATCTACTAATTTCGGTACACTGGGCCATAATGATGCAGGTACTAATGAGAAACTGGCTCCGAGTACCAGAATTGTCATATAGGCAATGATAATACCGCCGATAGCATTCTCTTTGAAGAGCGGCAATACAAAAGCGAAAGTCAAGTGGCACAGGATAAGCAGTACTGAACCGACAACAAGCATGGTTGCCGCTTTTCCTTTATGGTCCACATAGTTTCCTAAAATAGGGGTTATTCCGACAGCCAGCAATGGGAATACTGCAAATACTGTTTCTGCGCTTTGACGCATATATCCCATGTAGCAAAATACGACCAGGGCTACGGAGGCAAGGATCAGCATGATATATTTCATGCTTTTGTTTTTGGCAAAGTTGCTGGCAAAAGCAGCTGCGGCGACAATCAGCATGATGCAATACTGGATGATTGTTACGGTGTTGGTTGACCAGAATGAATCTGCCGGAACTTCTGTGAATATCAAATTGCATTGCAACATGTTTACGGCATATTTCTGGAACGGGAAGATAGCTGAGTAATAAAGAACGCAAAGCAATGCTACCAGCCAGAATCCGCTACTTGAAAGAATGGAACCCAAGTCGCTGATTTTGAAAGGGTCATCTTTTTCTTCTGCTTCACCGGTCTGCTCGTCCAGTTTTTTATCCATGAAGAAATAAACAATGAACATGATTAAAGCAATCAGCAATAAGATAACACCGAATGCAACGGAACGGGATACATCGACAATACCGCCTAACTTTGCAAACATCGGAGAGAAAATCATACAGGTAGCAACACCCAAACGTGCAAGTGCCATTTCAGAGCCCATGGCCAATGCCATTTCGCGGCCTTTAAACCATTTTACAATACCACGGGAAACTGTAATGCCTGCCATTTCGACACCGCAACCAAAAATCATGAAACCGATTGCAGCAAATTTGGCTGAGGCCGGCATCCCTTTGTAGAAAGGAGAAATTCCTAATTCATCGAAACCGGGAATGTAGTTCAGATTGTTGTTGAACCATTGTTCCAGATTGCTTCCCTGGAAGCCTTCTGTTACTGCATACCAATTGATGCTGGCGCCGACTAACATCACAAATCCTGATAGGATTGCAGTAAAACGTACTCCCATTTTGTCAAGGATGATTCCTGCAAAGATTAAGAAAAATACGAATACATTCAGAAAAGTTTCAGAACCTTGCATGGTGCCGAATGCTGTTGAGTCCCATCCGCGAGTGGATTGCATTAGGTCTTTGATGGGTGAAAGAATGTCCATAAAGATATATGAACAAAACATAGCAAAAGCTAGAAATAGCAACACTGTCCAGCGCATACCGGCTGAATCTCGCAACGTTTGTTGAATTTTTTGTGTCATAATTTTTATATTAGATTTAATAAATCAGCTTGCACAGCTGCCAAATTTACAGGAAATAAATAAGAAAAGAGCCTTTTAAAGGCTCTTTTTTTTATAAATCGGCAAATTCAAATATCGGTGTTTTGCTTGTACTTTAAGAGGTTGGATTTTTTCCTGAAAATCCAACCTCTTAAACTGTAGATTTTTAAGGATTAATAGTTGTTCTTTTTAGGTTCGAAATATGCCTGAGGATGTTCGCATGCCGGACATTTCGCAGGAGCTTTTTTGCCTTTATGGATATATCCGCAATTTCTGCATTGCCATTCGATTTCTTCATCACGTTCAAAGACTTTGTCTGCTTCTACGCGTGCTAGTAATGTGCGGTAGCGTCTTTCATGTTCGGCTTCCACTTTGGCTATTTGACGGAAAGTGTTGGCTATTTGTGGGAAACCCTCTTCATCAGCGATTTTTGCGAATTCAGGATATAATTGGTCCCATTCTTCATTTTCTCCCTCTGCGGCAGCCTTGAGATTTTCTGCTGTCGTGCCGATGATGCCGGCCGGATAGCTGGCTGTGATTTCAACCATTCCGCCTTCCAGATATTTGAAGAATTTTTTAGCGTGTTCTTTTTCCTGTTCTGCTGTTTCCATGAATACGGCAGCTATTTGTTCATATCCCTCTTTTTTTGCAGCACTGGCAAAAAATGTATAGCGTGTTCTTGCCTGTGATTCTCCTGCGAATGATTTCAGGAGGTTTTGTTCAGTTTTTGTTCCTTTAATACTCATAACGTTTTAGATTAAATTTAAAAAATCAGTTGTGATTAATTCCGTGCATCAAAAATAGTTATTGTATGCATATAAACCAAATATTTGTTTTTGATGAATGTATAGATTTTATTTATATCAGAGGGTGGAATGGTCTGTCTGCCGCTTTTAGAAATCGGATTTTTTTTCAATATGTATTTTTTCATGAGTAATAGGATGTTGGAATTCGATGGCTTCAGCATGCAAATAGAGTCGTTCGGCTTTACGTCCGTAAAGTTCATCTCCTAATATGGGGGTGTTGAGTCCGGCCGGATGGGCTGCATGTACCCGAAGCTGATGGGTGCGTCCTGTGATTGGATAAAAAGCGATACGGGTGGTGTCATGTCCGCGGGAAATGACATGATAGTGTGTGATTGCCGATTTCCCGTGTTCGAAATTTACAAGTTGTCGGGGCCGGTCGTCAGGATCAAGACAGAGTGGAAGCTCGATGGTGCCTTTGTCAGAGGTGACAATCCCGTCCAAAAGTGCAATGTAGCGTTTTTTTATTTGGCGATGCAGAAATTGTTTTTGTAATGATGTATGCACTTCTTTGTTTTTTGCCATCAGGATCAGCCCGGATGTTGCCATGTCCAGACGATGGACAAGCAGAGGTCCGGAGGCTGCCGGATATTGTGCTTTAAGCCATTTTTCGACAGATGGCAATTCGGATTTCCCAGGAACAGACAGCATCCCTGTAGGTTTGTATATAACAGCCATCCATGCATCCTCCCATATGATTTCAGGTTTTAGTTGTGCCGATATTTTTAACAGGGGATTCTCTTCAACATCCAGTCCTTGAAGCATGAATTGCAGTATAGGTCCACATTTGCTCTTACAGGCCGGATAATAATACCCGTGTCGGCGTAATTCTGTCCGGGGAGAGTCTCCCCACCAAAATTCAGCCATGGCAATGGGGTGTAAATGGTGTAGGATGGCATATTGTAGAAGGCGTGGGGCTGCACATTCTCCTGCTCCTGCCGGTGGAATACGCTTGCCTGTCTCTTCAAATAATTCGTGGAGATCTTTTACTTCTCCTAAAAAATTATGCATTTTGAACTGGGCAAACAATTTTTGTTGTAAAGTTGCAGAACGTTGTTTACGTTCATTTTTTAATGTATTGATTTGTGTCTGCCATTGGTCGATATGAGTTTGAATTGCAGCGATTTGCCGGGCATGGTGTTCTTTTAGCCGTTTGAATTCGGCTTTTTGATGTTGGCTTTCGTGTATCAGGTTTGCTTCTTCTTCAGAGGTGAGATGGTGTTGCCGTTTTTTTTCTCGTGTTATTTTGTCTTTTTGCATTTGCATTTTAGCTGTTCCGATGGACAGATCAGCAATCAGTTGTTCTTCTTGCAATGCTTTTTTGTATTCTAGGTATAAAGGATCTGTTTCCAGTTTATTGATGGTTTTATTGATGCCGGATATCTGTGCTTCTTCTGTAAGAAAAAATCCGTCCGGATGTTGCAAGTCATAGATGGGAGGCACAAAATAGTCATGAATATTATATCCTGCCAATAAACCGGAAAAGGCTGCTAAAAAACCGATGCTGCCGTTTTTTTCGCGTATAACTAATACACCGAACATTTTTCCTTTTCGTAATTCATGTTGCCATTCTTTTTGGCTTTGGAGGTAACATTGTACTTCCTTGGCAGCCATGACGCATAAGGGATGTGGAGAGTAGTGAAAAGGACAGGTGAATTTATCCGGTATAATGATATGTTCTGTCTTTTCCTGAAAATAGTGTATTTTGTTAGGCATGGTGTATTATTGTAAATTTAGTGCAAAATTAAATATAATCATGCATTAGTGTGTTTAAAATAGCAATGTATATATTCATTTTCATAAATATAAGTTAATGCTCAGTGCCGTGCTGCCACATGTTCCGATATTTTATAACTTGCCGCTATTAATTATAAAAAAAACATTATGAAAAAATTATTTACTTTAATGAGTGGTTTGCTGTTCTGCACCTTGCTTTTTGCTCAGGGGGGGGTAGACTTCCAGCATTTGACTTATTCTGAAGCTTTGGAAAAAGCGAAGGCAGAAAATAAACTTGTTTTTATTGATTGTTATACTACATGGTGCGGTCCGTGTAAACATATGGCAGAAGTTGTATTTCCTCAAGAAAAAGCGGGAGAATTTTTTAATCCTCGTTTTGTATGTGTCAAATTTGATATGGAAAAGGGAGAAGGAAAGGAATTAGGTAAAAAATTAGGTGTTCCGGCTTATCCTACTTTTGTGATTGTGCGTCCTGACGGTACAATTCAGCACCGTATTGTTGGAGGAGGAGATTTGGATGGTTTTATTGAAAGAATACAATTGGGATTGAATGAAAAAACCAATCTTCTTTATTTGACAGAAAAATATAATTCTGGAAAGATGAAGAAAACTGAAATGGCCGTTTATTACCGTGTACTGAATGATGCTTATGACAGTAAGACGGCCGGGAAAGTATTAGAAGAATTGAAAGAAAAGATGACTAAGAAAGACCGGATGAAAGCTGAATTTTGGTCATTGTTTGAAATGGGTAATAGTGTTCCGGGAAGTGATGATTTCAATTTTATATTGGCTAATTATCCTATATTTGTTAAAAATGTCGGAAAAGAGAAAGTTGATGGTTTTATTTATGACAATTACTCCAATGTTTTAGTTCGTTATATTTCTGGAGCAAAACCGAATAATACTCCTGATGTTGCCACTTTGAAAAAAGAAATTGAGGGATTGCAGATTGACCGGAAGAATCAATTGTTGAATGCATGCGTCATTGCAGATCTTGTATCAAAAAAAGATGCTGCTAAGGTTGTTGAATTAATGGAAGAACAAGCAGAAACAATGGTGTTTGAAGATTTTGTCAATTTCTTTATCGCACAATATCCATTGAAAGAGAAAATGACGAAAGAAATGTATGGCCGGATATTGACTGTTGCTGAAAAAATGAATGCAAGAGCAGAAGGAAGTGACCAAAAGAAGTATATGGATGCGGTAATGGATATGTTGAAAAAAAAGAAACATATCGGAGTATATTTTGAAGATTTAACTTTTGATCAAGCTTTGGAAAAAGCCAAAATAAATCGTCAGATGTTGTTTGTTGATTGCTATACGTCATGGTGTGGACCATGTAAATACATGACTTCAAAAATTTTCCCACAAGAAAAGGTGGGTGATTACTTGAATCGTTTTATTTGTGTAAAATATGATATGGAGAAAGAGGAAGGTATAGAATTGGCAAAACGTTTTGGTGTAGTTGCATATCCTACTTTCCTATTGATTGATATGAATGGTAATGTTCGTCATAAAGTGGTTGGCGGTGGTGAAGCAGACCCATTTATAAAAAGGATAGAGGAAGCTTTTGATGAAAATAAGGCGACAGGGGTGCTGGAGGCAAAATATAAAGCCGGAAATCGTGAACATTCGTTTTTAGTTAATTATCTTCAAATGCTCGTTGCTACCTATGGAAAAAATGCAGATATCATTGCTAATGAATTGTTCCAAAGTTTGAGTGATGAGGAAAAGGTCGCAAAAGAATACTGGTTTTTATATACTAACACAAAACTGTCTCCAGAAGGTTCCGCTATTTACGACTATTTGTTGAATAACCGAGAAAAATTTGCTCAGAGTTTAGGAGAAGATGTTGTAAATCAATATTTTTTCAATTTATATAATAACCGTTTGGATAAAGTGTTAAATGCTCGTCCGGGCAGTATTAAAGTAGACAGTGTTGACCGGTTGAAAAAAGAAATCATTGCTTTGAAGTTGGTTGACGATAAAGTTTTATTGGCTAAAACTGCTATTGCAAGGGCGTTTTGGAGTGGAAATCAGAATCAGTTGTTGCTACTTGTCGAAAAGGGTGTGAAAATTATTCCTAGTGAGCAATTTCCTATCAGTCTTGCTTATCAAGTGAAAGATAATCTGACTTCTGCTCAGCTCAATCGATGGGTGAAAGTATGCGAGACAGTGATAGCAAATTGCAAATATTCAGGTATGGCGAAGAGAATGCAGGGCATTTTGGATTATTTAAAAAAGAAATGATTTAAAAAAGAAA
>JAHHTT010000050.1 GCA_020024465.1 Odoribacter sp. | reverse complement strand
ATGCTGTAATATATCAATTATTCTACCTACCAAACAATCTATATCTCCTGCTCCCATCGTAATCACAATTCCATCTTTCAAATCATATTTTAACCACATTAAAGTCTCCTCTTTATTCATAACCTTTCCTGGAACTTTCAGCTTTTTACATATCATATCAGAAGTTACTCCTGAAATCGGTAATTCACGCGCGGGATAAATATCCAACAATACAACATTATCAGCCAAACTCAGACTATGGGCAAAATCTAAATAAAAATCCTTTGTCCGCGAATAAAGATGAGGTTGAAAAATAACATTTATTGTTTTATCTGGCCAAATTTCACGAACAGAACATAATGTTGCTTCTATTTCCCTAGGATGGTGGGCATAATCATCAATGTAAACAATTCCAAGCTTATTAAAATGAATATTAAAACGTCTTACCACACCTTTAAAATTAGGGAGTGCCTGACGTATTTCGTTTGGTTGTACACCAGCTTCCAATGCTAAAGTTATTGCGATGGTTGCATTTTCCACATTTAAACGTCCAGGAATTCCTAATTTTAAATTTTTTATTTCAACATTTCGTCCATAATAGTCAAACCTGTAAAAACCATCATCTATATACAAATTTTCTGCTCGACAATCAGCATCCACTCCCACCCCATAATAAGCTGTTGCCTGTATTTCCGGTAACTTTAATCCAGATTTTAAAAATAAAACTCCTATAGGAGAAACCAATTGCGCAAAACTTTTAAATGATTCTGTTAAATTAGCCTTATTTTGATAAATATCCAAATGATCTGCATCGATAGAGGTAATAGTAGCCAATGCTGGACTCAAATGTAAGAATGAGCGATCAAATTCGTCCGCTTCTATAACAATATAAGAAGACTGAGGATCAAGCAATAGGTTTGTTCCAAAATTCACAGAAATACCTCCCAAAAAAGCATTACATCCAATTTTTGACCGCTGTAATAAAAAAGCAGTCATTGTTGATACTGTTGTTTTCCCATGAGTACCAGCTACACAAATTGCTTTCCCCGAACGCGAAATCATTCCTAAGACTTCTGCCCTTTTATATAATTCAAAACCAGCTTCACGAAAAAAAGACATTTGTTGATTATCTTCATGTATTGCAGGAGTATAAATTACCAAGGTCGTATGTTTATTCCGATATTCAGATGCAATATCCTCTCTTGTATCATTATAATTAATTTCGATTCCTTCTTCCTCTCGCATCTTTTGTGTCAATACAGATGGAGTACGATCATAACCTCCAACTCGATAACCTTCACTTTTAAAATAACGGGCAAGAGCACTCATACCAATTCCTCCAATACCAAGAAAATACACATTTTTTATTGCTTCATCTATAATTTGTGCCATACTTACATAATTTATTTACTCTCACCTATTACATTTAAAATTTCACGAGCAATCATTATATCAGAATCATGAACAGCTAACTTGGCTATCTGCTTTCGTAAATCATTCATTTTCTTCTCATTGGCTAACAAAGATGATAAAACATCTCCCAATCTTTCCTCTATTTCAACATCTCGTAGCATTATAGCAGCCTCTTTATTCACCAATACCTGTGCATTTTTCGTCTGATGGTCTTCTGCTACATTAGGCGAAGGCACCAATATAGCTGTCTTTCCTAACAAACACAACTCAGAAATAGTTCCTGCTCCTGCTCGAGCAACAACAATATCAGCACATGCATATGCCAGATCCATACGTTCCAGGAAGGCTGTCAAACAGATATTCTTAGGTAAAGTTGCGTGCAATTCTTTATTCAAATCGTTATAATAATAACTACCACACTGCCATAATATTTGCACATTATTCCAACTTGCAATGCTAGCTATATGTTTTTTAACAGCTTTATTTAAAGTTCCAGCCCCCAAACTTCCACCAGTCACTAAAATCGTTTTTTTCATTGAATCCAAACCATAAAATTGTATTCCTTCTTCTCGCTTATTCTGAATTTGTAACAAATCTTTTCTTACAGGATTACCAGTAAATACAATTTTATCCCTTTCAAAAAAACGCTCCATTCCATCATAAGCAACACATATTTTACAAGCATATTTCGACAATAATTTATTCGTCACCCCTGCATAAGAGTTCTGTTCTTGTAATATCAAAGGAACTCCTGCTTTTCCAGCCACTCTACCAATAGGTCCGCTTGCATAACCGCCAACACCAACAACTGCATCAGGTTTAAATTCTCGCAAAATACGTTTTGCCTTACGTAAACTTTTCCATAAATTAACCAGCACTTTAATATTTTCAAATGTAAACTTTCTTCGTAAACCTCTCACAGGCAATCCTTCAATTTGATAGCCTGCTTCAGGCACTTTTTCCATTTCCATCTTTCCTTCTGCCCCTACAAATAATATTTCTATATCTGGCATCAAACTTTTCAAAGCATTAGCAATTGACAAAGCTGGAAATATATGACCTCCAGTTCCTCCTCCACTGACAATAATTCGCTTCATATTTGTAAATATTTATTTTTATAACTCATTAATTCCCCCTCTTCTTCCTCTTTTCTTTAATTCCTGCACCACTTTACGTCCCTCTCCTTGTAACTGTTCTTCTAAATTCGGCAAACCATTTTCGTTTATCATATCAAAATCTTCAGACGCTATATCTTCATCAATATCTTGATTTTTTCGACGATCTGTTCGTCTTAATGCAGTTTTCTTCACAACATAGTTTTTTCCATCATAAACCTTATCAGCAACATTATCAAATTGCTCAAAATTAAAATTTTTAGTTCGAAATTGATTTTGAAAACTTCTCTCTGTAAAACCATCAGAAGAATAATCATATGCAATATTTAATATTAGTCCCAAAGCAGCTAACACAAACCACATGGATGTTCCACCCATACTTACTAATGGAAGTGTTTGTCCTGTTACTGGCATAGCTCCTACATTCACTGCCATATGAAACATTGCTTGTAATACAATAGAAAAACCTAATCCGATAACCACTAACGCTGGAAATATTTCTGGTCCACCCCGAGCATTCAAATGCTCCGTTTTCAATGTTTTATGTGCAATAACACCTACTCTAAATAAAATAATAGTATAAAGAAAGAATATAAATATTCCACCCACTAAACCATATTCCTCAATAATAATTGCATAAATAAAATCAGAATATGGATGAGGCAAAAAATTCCTTTGTATGCTATTTCCTGGTCCACATCCGGTCATTCCTCCTTTTGCAACAGCAATATGAGCTTGATCTGATTGATAGTTATAATTTTTTCCTTTATCCGTATCTCTATCTTTATCAACCCATGCAACTAAACGACCGACTATCGTTCCAATACGACCTGCTTTTTGAACAGAAGGGAAAGTAATACCAAGAATTATCACAATTACTAAAGTACTTACACCAATTCCTAACCATTTTAACAATAATAAGTTTTGGACTCTGCCAACCCAACACATCAACAAACAAACTAAAGCAACTAATACAGACGTAGAAAAATTGTCCAAAAAAATCAGAAAGATAACCACTAAAGGAGTCCAAAAGAATTTCAACACATCTGATGAACATTTATCTGTTTCTTGATATTCAGAAAGTAATTTAGCAGAAAATAATACAACTGCGATTTTTGCAATTTCAGAAGGCTGAAAGGTTATGCCTATAATAGGAACTCTCAACCACCGACCTGCTCCATTGATATTTTCTCCTCCAAAAGCAGCCAAGGCAACTAAACCGGCTGCAGCCAAAAGAATTAATCCTACGTGATCATACAGCCATTTCCAAGAAAAAAATCTCATACTCCACATAATCACAAGTCCTGAAATACATAATCCCAATTGCTTAAAGAAATAATGCCAAGTATTACCACCCTGCTCATAATACGCCAACCGCCCAGTTGATGAAAAAATCACCAATAGTGATGTAAGCATTAACAGAATAATTACACACAACAAGATGATATCTCCTTTTAATAATCTTTTAGCAAAATCTTTCATCTTTCATTCAAAGTTTTCGAATAGCATCTTTAAACAATCGACCTCTATCCTCATAATTCTTAAATAAATCAAAACTTGCACAACAAGGAGACAACAGCACTGTATCACCTGGTACAGCCCATTGTTGTACTGCTTTCATAGCTTCTTCTAAACTCGCTGTATCAATCACTTCACACAATGAACTAAATTCCCGCACTAATTTACGATTATCAACACCCATACAGATCAACACTTTCACTTTCTCGCGTACCAAATCAAACAACACGCTATAATCATTGCCTTTATCAATTCCTCCAGCAATCCACACAATAGGTCCTATCATACTATCAAGAGCGTACCAAGCAGAATCAACATTTGTCGCCTTAGAATCATTAATATAAATAATACCATTTTTTACCATAACTGTTTCCAAACGATGTTCCACCTGAGGAAAAGTTTTCAATCCATCCATAATCTGTTCATCACTCAAATTCATTTGCATACATGCTAAAATGGCAGCCATTGCATTATAAACATTATGTCGGCCTTTAATTGTAATATCATTTTTATTAATTTGAAATACCCGACCCCTTAAAACAGCCTTCACAACATCTCCTTCCATCCAAGCTGCACAATCTTTATCTTTTTTTCCATATGTAAAACCTACACATTCGGATTTAACCGACAATGTTTCCAGTTTATTTACAAGAACATCACTGTCTTTTCCATAAATAAACAAATTTTCTACACGCATATTATTTAATATGCGAAATTTAGAATTAATATAATTCTCAAATTTATAATCATAACGATCCAAATGATCTGAGGTAATATTTGTCAATATAGCGATATCTGCTCTAAAACGAAACATTCCATCTAACTGAAAACTGGACAATTCTACAACATATACCCCATAGGCATTCTCAGCCACTTGAGCAGCTAAACTTCGTCCAACATTTCCAGCCAATCCGACATCTATTCCCGCGCGCCTTAAAATATGATGAGTCAACAAAGTTGTTGTCGTTTTACCATTACTTCCCGTTATACAAATATACTTGGCAGAAGAATAACGCCCAGCAAATTCTATCTCAGAAATAACTTCAATACCTTGCTCATGCAAACGCATAATCATAGGTATGGTATCAGGAATACCAGGACTTTTCACTACAATATCCGCATCAAAAATTCGTTGTTCTGTATGACCTCCTTCCTCAAAATCAAAACCTCCTTCATTCAAAATATTTCTATAAGAATCAGCTAATTTTCCTTTATCTGATAAAAACACATCATAACCTAATTTACGCCCTAACAAAGCAGCACCTACTCCACTCTCTCCTCCTCCTAAAATCACAAGTTTCATAATACCCCCGATTTATCTTATTTTTAAAGTAACAATCGTAATCACAGCCAAAATTATTCCAATAATCCAAAAACGAGTTACAATTTTAGGTTCTGAAATACCCTTTTTTTGAAAATGATGATGCAAAGGCGACATCAAAAAAATTCTACGTCCTTCTCCATATTTCCGTTTCGTATATTTAAAATAACTCACCTGCATTACAACAGATAGATTTTCCATCAGGAAAATTCCACACAATATAGGTATCAACAGCTCTTTATGAATAATAATCGCAAATACTGCAATAATTCCCCCCAAAGACAAGCTTCCTGTATCTCCCATAAAGACTTGAGCTGGATAGGAATTATACCATAAAAAGCCGATTGTAGCACCAATAAAAGCAGATATAAATACAACCAATTCTCCAGAATGAGGGATATACATAATATTCAAATAATCAGCATATACCATATTTCCAGATACATATGCCAAAATACCCAAAGTTACACCTATAATAGCCGATATTCCTGTTGCTAATCCATCTACTCCATCCGTCAAATTTGCTCCATTCGATACTGCAGTAATAATAAAGATCGTAACAATTACAAAAAGTATCCACCCTAAAGTTTCAGAATATTTCCCAACCCATGATGTAAACCAAGCATAATCCATTTCATTATTCTTAAAAAAAGGAATTGTCGTTTTAGTTGATTTTACATCTTTAATCACAACCTGTTGTTTCATTTCATTTGCAAATCCTTCATCTGCAATACTAGTTGTTACTCCTAATCCCATCGGTTTTGCCACTTCCCGAATAACAACTTCATCACTCACATAAAGAGTCAAACCTACAATTAATCCCAGTCCGACTTGTCCTACCACTTTAAAATATCCCTTCAATCCCTCCTTATGCTTGCGGAACACCTTGATATAATCGTCAGCAAAACCTATTAATCCCAACCAAATTGTTGATATAATCATCAATTGAATATAAATATTATCCAAACGAGCAAATAATATAACCGGAAGCAAAATTGCCAACAAAATAATAATTCCGCCCATCGTCGGTGTTCCTTTTTTTTCCATTTGCCCTTCTAAACCTAAATCTCGAATTTCTTCACCTATTTGCTGTTTTTGTAACAAACGGATAACACGCTTACCTACAACTGTTGCTATAATTAAAGACAAAATAATAGAACATCCCGATCGAAAGGTAATATATTGAAATATACCTGCTCCAGGCATATCTAAACTTTCCAAATACTGAAATAAATGATATAACATACTTATATTGTTAATTATTACAAATGACTAAAAACCTCGTGAACGACTTCCTTATCATCAAAATGGTGCTTCACCCCTTTTATTTCCTGGTAATTCTCATGACCTTTACCTGCAATCAATACAATATCTCCTGCCTTAGCTAATCTGATGGCAAAATCAATTGCTTCCCGACGGTCAGTAATTGTATTAACCCGATCTCTATCTTCAAGCTTAACCCCCATTTGCATATCTTCTATGATACTCTCTGGCTCCTCGTTTCTCGGATTGTCAGAAGTCAATACTATTCGATCACTATAACGACAAGCAGCTTCAGCCATTTTGGGACGTTTTGTTTTATCCCTATCACCTCCAGCACCTACCACAGTAATCACAATATTTCCTTTTTTAACCAAGCCTCTAATAGTAAATAAAACATTTTCCAATGCATCCGGAGTATGCGCATAATCAACAACAGCCATTACACCATTATCAGCTAATAATGTTTCAAAACGACCTGAAACAGGAACCAACATACTAATATATTTTATCACATCATCTTTAGCAAACCCTAATAGACAAGCTGCTGCATAAACAGCCAAAATATTATAAGCATTAAAATTTCCTGTAAATTTAGTCCATACTTCTACTCCATCCAACTTCAACAACATTCCATCCAAATATTTTTCTATAATCTTACAGTTGAAATCTGTTAAACGATGACATGAATAAACAAATTTCCGAGCTATCGTATTTTGTAACATCACCATTCCATTCTTATCATCTCCATTTGTCAGGGCGAATGCATACGCAGGAAGATTATCAAAAAAAGCTTTTTTTGCTTCAATATAAGCTCGAAAAGTTTTATGATAATCTAAATGATCATGTGTAATATTTGAAAAAATTGCTCCGTCAAAATCCAATCCAGCAATACGTTTTTGATGAATCGAATGTGAACTTACCTCCATAAAACAATAAGTACATCCGACCTCAACCATCTGATGCATAAGTTCATTAATAGTCAAAACATCTGGTGTTGTATGAGTAGATGCTATTTTTTCATCTCCGATATAATTACAAACAGTTGATAATAAACCTGCTTTAAAACCAGCCAAACGAGCTACTTCATAGAGCAATGTTGCGGTTGTTGTTTTACCATTAGTCCCTGTAACTCCAACCAATTTCATTTTTAAAGAAGGATGCTCATAATAATTTGAAGCAATATTTCCCAAAGCTTCCGATGTGTTTTCTACCTCAATATAAGTTACTTCGTCAGATATTTCTTGCGGCAACTCTTCACATATTACAGCAAAACATCCAGCTTCAACAGCCTTACTAATAAAAGTATGTCCATCAACATTCACACCACGCAAAGCAACAAATAAATCACCGTGTTCAATTTTTCTTGAATCAAAATGTACATGCGAAATCTCTTTATCCATATTTCCCTGCAGGGATTTTACACATACATCAACTAATAATTCATTCAATTTCTTCATATCATTATACGGCTTCCACCGCCTCTCTATTTATCTTTTTGTCATCTTAATTCTATATGTATATAACTTCCTCGAGGAACATCACTTCCAGGCTGTAACGATTGAGATCGTACCATACCTGCCCCTACAACACCTACTTTCAAACTAGAATTTTCCAATACAAATAAGGCATCACGTAATCCCATTCCCTTAACATTAGGCACTGTCGTAAAATTAACCACATTAGGTTTCACTATAATATTTTCACCTTCATTACTTACTGTCATCACCCAATCCGTTTCATTTACATTTCCCCAACCATCTACATTTATATCCAACTCATTTAAGATTACCTTAAAATCCTCCTTCAAGCCATTTTTACATACAGGCAAAGACTTATCAGTTTCATATTCTAGTTCTCCATATTGCACATAAGCCATTGAATACACCTTATCGGCAATTTCTCTAAAAACAGGGGCCGAAACTGTTGTCGCATAATACCCATTACGTGGATTATCTATCACAACAATACACGAATAAAGGGGTTTATCTGCAGGGAAATACCCTACAAAACTAGCGCGATAACTATTGGGAACATATCCGCCACCATTAGTACTTGCAATACGCGAAGTTCCAGTTTTACCAGCAATTTTATATTTTGTTGTATAAATATTCTTTCCTGTCCCATTTTCTACAACTCCCTCAAGCATTCTCCGAATTCCGGCCAAACTTTTTCGACTACAGATTCGTCCTCCGATTTCTTCTGTATCAAAAGATGCCACCACTTGACCATGATTACGCACCTCTTTCACCAATCTGGGACGCATCCGCTGACCATCATTTGCAATAGCATTATAAAAAGCCAATATCTGTAACGGAGTTAATTTTGATTCATAACCAAAAGCCATCCATGGCAAACTAATACCCGACCAAGTTTTATCTGTTGGATATTTTATAAGAGGCTCTGCTTCTCCAGGAAGACAGATTCCTGTCTTATTATTTAAACCCATTGAATACCAGCGATCAACAAACTTTTCAGGTCGATCTTTATAATTATCATACACCAATTTAGCTATACCATTGGCAGATTTTTCCAACATTTGCTGTACCGTCACTTTACCTAATCCTCCATGAGCTTCACTCAATTGTGTCTTTTTAAAAAGATATTTACCCGTTTCTCCCAAATCTATCGTATCATCAGGTGTTATGATACCATCTTCCAACAAAGCTATAAACGATGCAACTTTGATAACAGAACCCGGCTCGCCAGCACCGCTAATCGCAAAATTCTGAGATTCAATATACTGACCATTAGAAATTTTAGCCATATTAGCTATTGCTTTAATATCTCCCGTTTTCACTTCCATCAATATAGCCGAACCGTGTGTGGCATTACTCTTTTCCAATTGTTTTTTCAAAGCATGCTGGACAATATCTTGATAATCCACATTAATTGTTGTCACAATATCATGTCCATCAACAGGCTCTCGTTCCGGCAACACCATCCACGTTCCCGACATCATCCGTTTAATTCCTTCACCTTCCTCTCCCTTTAGTTCATTTTCAAAAGCAGCCTCCAAACCAACTCGTCCCTCCTGTATTCCCGATGTCGATTCATTTAAATATCCAATTGTACGCACAGCCAAATTCACATGAGGCTGCAAACGTTTATTAGATACGATTGTCTGAAAGCCTCCTTTGTTCTTGCCTAAACGGAAAATAGGAAACTGTCTGATTATCTTCAATTCCGTATGATTGACTTTACGTTTATTTATCAGCAAATACCGATTGGGATGCTTAGCACTTCTTGCTCTCGTCAATTTCTCTTTATAAAAACTCTTACTTCCATCCCTAAAAAATTTTGATAAACAATATGCCAAACTGTCAATATTTTCTTGAAAAACTTCCTTTTTTACAGCAATAGGGTCAAAACGTATTTCATAAAATGGCACAGACGTTGCTAATATACGACCGTCATCAGCACAGATATCACCACGATTAGGAGCAAGGCTCACTGGCTTTGTTGGCACATTGACAAAAGCCAGACTACGCCACTTACTACCCTCCACCGTCATTACATATACAGCCCGACCTAAAATCAAAAAACCGCAAATAATGACAATTCCAAGGTACAGTCCTATCGTTCTATAATTTATATCATCTTTAGCCTTCATGACCACTCGTCATTTATATAATTTCACCGGTGGCTCTTTACTCTCCTCCAAAGACAATCCTTCTTCCTTGATACGCTTAATAACCTCCGATTGTTTTCGAATAAACATCAAATCAGCTGCTGCTGTAATGGATTCAAAACGCAAATCACGTACCTCTTTTTCCAACGAACTACGTTCCCTATACAATTTTTCCATTGAATAGCCATTCGATATATACCAAACTCCCAATAACGTCACAAACAGAACAAAAGAAATATTACGCTTCAATTTATCAGCAAACATTCTTCCTTCCAATAATCCTTTTAAAGAATTTCCATGTCTCCCGTACTTTACAGAATCAGTATTTTCTCTATCATGTATGTCATTATTCATAATTCCAAATTATGACATTTTTTTCGCAATTCTCAGTTTAGCACTTCTCGCACGCGGATTTCTGGCAACTTCTTCCTCTGTTGGAACAATAACTTTACGATTCACCAATTCCAAATTATGATTGATGTATCCAAACAACACATCTTTATCTACCCGACCTTCAGCATTACCGGATTTCAAAAAATTTTTGACAATTCGATCTTCCAAAGAATGATAAGTGATTATCACAAATCTACCACCAGGCTTCAACACCTCCATTGCTTGCTCCATCATATCCTCCAAAGCATCCAATTCACCATTCACTTCAATTCTTAAAGCCTGATATACCTTAGCCAAATATTTTTTTTCTCTCATCTTAGGAATACAAGGCACTATTGCCCGATAAAACTCCTCCGAAGTATGCAACTCTTGAATACTTCTAGCCTTCACAACCATATCTACCAATCGCTTAGTATTCTCGATCTCACCATAATTCTTAAATATAAACATCAATTGTTCGGCAGTATAATTATTTAACACCTCGGTTGCTGTTAACTTACTACGTCGATTCATTCGCATATCTAATTCAGCATCAAACCGAAAAGAAAAACCTCGTTCAGCCTCATCAAACTCATGCGAGGATACTCCCAAATCAGCCAATATTCCATCAACTTCTTCATAACCGTAATATCGCAAAAAATTTCGCAAATATCGAAAGTTATGATTCACAAAAATAAAACGGTCATCATCAGGTACATTTACCGAAGCATCCTCATCTTGATCAAAACCCAACAAACATCCTTCTGTATCCAAGCATTTTAAAATCTCTTTTGAATGACCTCCTCCTCCAAACGTCAAATCCAAATACACACCTCCTGGCTGAAGATTCAAGCCATCTACAGACTCATTCAATAAAACAGGTATATGATATTCCGACATAATTATTCCGATTTTCCAAATCTAAAATTTCAATTCTTAAATATTTCCTCCGCCAAATCACTCAACTCCTCTGAAGTTACTGCAACACAACCATATTCTTCCACATCCCATAACTGAATCTTTCTATCCTGACCAGCAAATATCATTTCTTTATCTATTCCAACCTCATCCAACAATCTTCTTGGCAAAAGAACACGTCCATTCGCATCCATTTCTACCTCTAATGTCCCTCTACAGAACTCACGCATAAAAGTAATATGTTTAGCATTTAATAAATTAAGCTTAATTCTTATCTCTGCCAACATACGCTCCCACTCATCCAACGGATACATATCAATACATTTTTCAAAGATACTCTTACGCAACACGAACACCGAGAGACCAGCAGCCAGCACTGTCTTCCTAAAATAAGACGGAACAACCACTCGACACTTATTGTCTATCTTGCTAGTATAATCTCCTATAAAGGTACACATATTTACTCCTAATCTTATATCATTCCAACAACATCAATAAATAATCAACAATATCACAATCACTTAACATAACATTGATTCTAAAGAACAATCATTTGATTCAATGATGTAAAATTAAGAAAAATATTCCCCACTTTCAACCACTTTGCTCCACTTTTATTATAAAATTATTTATTAATCGACTTGCATTGATATAAACATCTATTTTACTACCATAACTTGAATTATTCTAATAACTACGGATAACGCAAAATAAGTAAAATGTAAAGGCTCCATTTTTATCTATCGAACAATATAACACCTACGGCTCTCCACTTCGCAAGAAACGGAGAGTTTTCCTTTTCGGATGATAGCTCCGCTCCCTATATTGCAAATAGCGCAAGTATCATTCTTACCGTCTTGAATTTGTCTAATAATTTGATAAGCAACTCACCCCCTCCTCTTTCAAATCCGCATCAAAATCAAAAAAAGCAACCATGAAGCTGATAAGAATTTTCAAAACAGTCTTACGCATCCTTGCTGTCATCTCTTATGCCTTCTTTATGTGAGTAGTGTACTTCATCATCGAAGTAGCCGAAGCCTCCATATGCAATGTGTTGCAGGTGATATGGTTATCGTCCTTACTGAATGTCCAAAAGCATCAGCACCAACTATAAGATATATTTTTCATTTTTATATAGTAAATTGTTAATGCACCATTAAAATTCGAAATAATTATTATTGCTAAAATATAAGCAATAGTAAATCCAAAAAATCTTTTTCATATTCATTTTTTATAAAAGTTTCTCTTCAGATCATACACCCAATTTTTTATAGAGAAATCTACCATCACCTATAGCTGTGGCATAAATTTTCTGTTCTTTTTCATCTACACAAAATTTTTGATATACCTATCTATCTTATACCACATCACTAAATTACCCTGTCAATCAAATTGATGAATTTCAAAATGTTTAATATAATCAGGTGCTTGTCTTTTAGGAATAAGATTATACAACAGATAGAAAAATTTCAGTGCAATAATATAATATATTATATTACAATAACTACAGAATAAAACAGAGACAAAATAGGAAAGCCCGGTGTAATACCGAGCTTTGATCCAACCTTATAGCCTTCGCTTAATACCAAACCGTTCAACTTTCAGGGGTCGTATCTATCGAATTCTGTATTTCTCATTTACACAAAATATTTTATTGTGTTACACTTTCTTTTCTATTTATTTTGCCTTGTCAAGTTCAACAGTAAAGTGGCGCATGATAGGAAATTCTTTTGTAATCACATATCCACGCGTAATTGATTCCCGACGCTCAAATACATTTTTCAACGCAACAGCAATCACATCCATATGATTATTTGTATAAGTACGACGAGGAATAGCTAAGCGCAACAATTCTAAACTAGGATAACGATTTTCACGAGTAATAGGGTCTCGATCTGCCAAAATAGAACCAATTTCTACCCCACGAATACCTGCTTCCAAATATAATTCAACAGCCAATGTTTGTGCAATAAATTCTTCTTTCGGCACATGTGTCAAAATCTTTTTAGCATCTACGAAAATAGCATGCCCACCAGCAGGACGCTGATAAGGAATGCCATATTCATCCAACTTTGCACCAAGATATTCTACTTGTCTAATACGGGTTTCCAAATAATCAAACTCTGTACTTTCATCCAATCCCTGGGCCAATGCATTCATATCACGTCCTGACATACCGCCATACGTAATAAATCCTTCATTCATTATACAAAACATCTGACATTTCTTCCACAACTCCTGATTTTTAAAAGCAACAAAACCTCCCATATTAACGATAGCGTCTTTTTTGGAAGACATAGTCATAATGTCTGCATAAGAAAACATCTCTTTCACAATTTCTTTAATTGTCTTATTTTCATATCCTTTCTCGCGTATCTTGATAAAATATGCATTTTCAGCAAAACGAGCAGAATCCATCTGTAAATTCACTCCATATTTTTTACACAGAGCTGATACTTCTCGAATATTCTGCATCGAAACAGGCTGACCACCCGCTGTATTATTAGTTATAGTTAATACTACAGCAGGTATTTTTTCTTTTGGATATTTCCGCAAAACAGCTTCCAACTTCGCAGGATCAAGATTCCCTTTAAACGGAACTTCCAATTGTGTATCCGCAGCTTCATCTATGGTACAGTCAAGAGCAACAGCCTTACGGTACTCAATATGTCCTTTTGTTGTATCAAAATGAGAATTTCCTGGTAATATATCTCCTTCCTTAATTATAGTAGAATATAAAACATTCTCTGCTGCACGCCCCTGATGTGTAGGTAAAAAATAATCGAACCCTAAAATTTCCTTGATGGCATTTTTCATTCTATAATATGAACGCGCTCCAGCATAACTTTCATCTCCCAACATCATTTCAGCCCACTGTCTATCACTCATAGCTCCAGTCCCTGAGTCTGTCAATAAATCGATAAATACATAATCGCTCTTTAATGAAAAAAGATTGTATTTAGCTTCCTTAATCCACTTTTCACGTTCTTCACGAGTACTTTTACGGATGGGTTCAACCATCTTAATTCGATAAGATTCTGCAAATGGTAATTCCATAATAAATATGATTTAATTGATTAGTCAAATAAAAAACGAATATTAATTATTTTCCTTTTCTTAATAAAAACAAGGATTGAATGAATTTGATTTCTAAAATTCATCACGCTTTTTAATATTCAAAAAAAGCGAATTGACAGGTAATATGTTACTTCCTAATTGCATACGATTGCAAATATACGAAAAGTTTACAACTTTGCTAATCTTGGATCAATTATTTCTATCCAATAATTATTCTTTACTATCTTTTTTTACGGCGTCCCTCTTTTGTTCTATCTAAACGTACCTTCTGAGGTTTTTTGCTATTTTTTGCCGAACGTTGATGAAAAGCTCCTCCCCCTATTGGTTTGCTACGTTGATACACAATATTAGCCGTCTGCACCTTCTCTTCATCCATCAACAATTCTGATATTTCAAGATTTTCAGGCAATTCTAAAATCCCTATATGTTGACTAATTAATGCTTCTATTTCATCAAATCGTGTTTTCTCTTTTTCTGAAACGAAACTGATAGCAATTCCAGCCTTACCCGCACGTGCTGTACGCCCAATACGATGAACATATTCTTCTGGTATTAAAGGTATATCAAAATTTATTACATGCGACACATCTTGTACATCGATACCACGAGCTGCTACATCCGAAGACACCATAATGCGAGTAATTCCATTTTTAAAAGCACGCAAAGCATTTAAACGCGAATTCTGAGCCTTATTGGAATGCAGTACACTCAACTCTCCGGCCCAATAATCTGCTAATTTATCGACAATACGATCTGCATTTTTTTTCGTTTCTGTAAAAACTATCACTCGACGATATTCCTTCTTATTTGCCAATAATAATTTTAACAAATTGATTTTTGTTAAAATATTTGGTACATCATAACGAAATTGACTAACAAATTTCACGGGAGTTGCTTGAATTGTAGTTTCTATACGAATAAAATCAGGTGATAAAAATTTGCGTGCAATTTCATCAATAGTAGCTGAAAATGTAGCCGAAAATAATAATGTTTGGTGTTTTTCTGGAACCACTTCTAATATACTTCTCAATTGTGGCATAAAACCCATATCCATCAAACGATCAGCTTCATCAACTACAACAATTTTGACTTGGTTTGTGCGAATAATACCATTCATATACATATCCATAAATCTGCCTGGCGTTGCCACTAACAGATCAATACCATCATAAACTGCCGACTGTTGAGTACGGATATTAGTCCCTCCATAAATACCGACACAACGAATATCCATAAATTCTGTAAGCAATTCTATACTTTCACATACCTGAATAACCAATTCTCGAGTAGGAACGATGACAATTGCCCGCGGATAATTACCTTGAGCATAATGTAATTTCATCAACAAAGGAATCAAATATGCCAGTGTTTTTCCAGTTCCAGTCTGAGCAATTCCCATCATATCTTTACCCGAACGAATAACAAAAAATGCTTGTTCTTGAATAGGTGTAGGACGATCAAATCCTGCATCTTCAAGAGCCATCAATATCGGCTTACTAATATTTAAATCATTAAATTTCATCATTTTATATTTTTGAACATACTAAATAATAGTATGTTCAAAAATATAAAAAAAGAATCCCTCTACAAAAATTATTTTCACTACACAACAAATA
>JAHHTT010000005.1 GCA_020024465.1 Odoribacter sp. | reverse complement strand
GAATTAATTCTGACTACACTTGGCATTCTGGAATTAAAATTATAGTCAATTGACTATTTTGAAGAAATGCGCAACAAACTTTCATACATTTTTGTACTAAAAGGTCATAAAATGGATTCCCTATAGGCAATATATTCCATAATTCACGAGCCAATGTAAAACGATATACTTTTGCACACACCTCTTCTCCACAGCCACTTTCTCTCAATAGTGATACAATAAAATCTTTATTCATCACAACATTACGACTATGAGTATCGACATATCCTTCTGCCAATTTTACTGCTTTACCCAACATAATACCCATCGTCACTTGTCTTATCCCCTCCTGCTCAATGATTTTTAATGTATCACCGATATAATTTCCATAATGAATGAATGCCTGAGGTATAAACTCCTGGAAACGAGATCGTAATATATTTTCACTCTTCGCTCCTGAATTAATTATTACATGCTGACATCCCAAAGCCTTAGCTACCTGTATTTCTTTACGGACAGAAGCTAAAAATGCTTCTGAGGAAAATGGACGAACAATTCCGGAGGTACCGATAATAGAAATCCCTCCTACAATTCCAAGTTTGGGATTAAAAGTCTTGGCTGCCAATTTATCTCCACCAGGCACAGAAATAGTTACAAACACTCCTTGATGAAGCGCTGCCAATTGAAGTAATTTCTCTAATTCCGCTACGATCATTTGGCGCGGAACAGGATTAATTGCCGGTTCCCCAATATCCAGTCCTAACCCAGGCAATGTAACAATACCAACTCCCAAGCCTGCTTTAAAAATGATACCTTGCATATCTGTCAATTCTACAGTAACCCATATTTCACTACCATTCGTTACATCAGGATCATCGCCAGAATCCTTTTTCACAATACATGTGACAGAATTCTCATTGCGAATTGTCTTGCTAATGGATAAATCCACCACTTCGCCATTGGGCAATGTTATATCCATTTGCGAATATTCTTCTCCAGAAATTAAGGTCTTCAATGCAGATTTTGCCGCCGCACATGCACAACTACCTGTCGTAAAACCACTTTTCAATTGAAAAAAACCAGGTACTAAACGCTCGACCCGATATTTCAACCCTTGTTTTCCTGTAACTATATAATAATCTCCCGACAAAACAGGACGTTTTATCACTATCAACGGAATACCTTTTTTAGCAGCAACATCTACTTTGGCTGAAAAATAACCAGATTCCCCGCTTTCTTTTGTCAATATGGCATCAGGCTGCAAATTTTCAACCAAAATATCCTCAGTTTCACTACCATCAAAAAATACCAGCCGTTCTTTAGGAAAACCATAATATTGAGCCAAATTTACAGACTCCTGCCGATTCAACACTCGAAACCAAGATGGATGTTTACTCCACCAAGTCTTTAATTTGGGAATGGTCTGTACCCCAGAAAGTGCCAAAAGATTCTTTATTCCATGCTTTTCTAACCAATCAACAGCATCTGAATAAGTATCACACCATATCCAGTCAGGATTACGCGGAGGGTAGATTCGCTCATAACGTATAATAGGAATATGCATATTTTCTGCTACAAATGCAATATTTTGGTGCAATTTCTCTGCAAACGGATGTGCTGCATCTATTAAAAGACAGATTTCATGCTTCAAACAAAAAGCCTCCATATCTGTAGATTCCATAGCTCCCACGATATGAATCCCATGCGAACATTTAATATACTGTCCCGAACCTCGCGTAGAGTAATAATACTTATGCCCCGCCGTATCAAGTACCTCCACTGCCGCACGTCCTTCTGTTGTACCTCCAAATATCAATATCATATACTCAACAATTATCGTCTCCTTTACGGAACATATGTGTAAAATGACTTGAATAAAGTCTGGATAAACCTGTACGATTATCGATTGCATCTCCTACTACAATCATCGTAGTAAGTGTCAAATTATTTTCTCGCATAATACTTGCCAAATTACACAACTGCCCTCGAAAAATCTTTTCGTCTTTCCATGTCAAATGATAACAAGCTGCAACAGGAGTTTCCGGAGGATAACACTCCAACAATTCACGCTGAACCTCATCGGCAATTGAAGCACTTAAAAAAATACACATTGTACTTTGAGAACGAGCCAATAAATGCAATTTTTCTTTTTCCGGCATCGGAGTGCGTCCTTCCCCTCGTGTCAAGATAATACTCTGCACCTTTTCTGGAATTGTAAACTGCGAATGCAAAGCTGCTGCAGCGGCCAAAAAAGAAGAAATTCCCGGAGTAATACGATAACGCATTCCATAATGATCGAAGAAGGACATTTGCTCTTGAATAGCACCATAAATACAAGGATCTCCAGTATGTAAACGGACAATCAATAAGCCTCTATCATAAAATTCCTTCATCAAAATAAACTGTTCTTCCAAAGTCATGGAAGCAGAACTACGTACTGTAGCTCCCGGTTTTGCATAATATGTCAATTCAATTGGCACTAAGCTACCTGCATATAATATCAAATCCGCCTTTTCAAGTAAATATTTACCTCGGACAGATACTAATTCCGGATCTCCTGGTCCTGCTCCGACTATTTCTATAAATCCTCCCCGCTCAGCATTGCTATCCATAGCTATTGCAAAAGTAAAATCATTTCCTTTTTTTATTTGTGCCTTCTGTTTTTCAAGCAGTAACTTCACATTATGAGCACTCTTTAATGCAACAGCCTCTGCAACGCCATAGACTCCCGCTACTTCAAAAACCTTTTCTGATGGATTGGGCACTTCTATTCCTTCCAACTCCTGTGTTCCATAAATCATAGGTGTCACCCCAAACTTTAAGGCGATTTCAGCTATTAAAGGTTCATTTTTTTTCAGTTCTATCGTACCAATCGTTTTTACAGACAATGGTGAAAAACCATTTTCCAACATTGTCTGACAAATATACTGCCATACACCATCTGATTCACATTGTTTACGACATCCCAAACCCAAGTGTAATACCAACGGACGATAATATAATATTGGCAAATCAACATCATAAACAAAAGGTGAAACGACAATAATCAATTTATATTTTTCAATAGGAATATCCTCAATATGATAAAAAATAGTCACATGATCGGGACATTCTCTTTCAAGCATTTCTGTACCCCGATCCCGAATATCCAACAATAAAGCCGTTGGTTGCTTATTTACAAAACGAATAATAAATTCGTTCATAGACAAGACATGTTCTTCCTTCCATCCATACTCCCGTGCAAGTAAATCCAAAGCCCACAAACCAGCTGCATCACTTTGAGTTGTTATAACAGCCTTTGTCCCCAATATTCTTGCAAACCGACGAGCCAACTGATTAGCTCCTCCAATATGTCCAGAAAGAACAGGTACAACATAATTACCTGCAGGATCAATATTTATAACTGCAGGATCGGCATATTTAGAAACCACACAAGGAGCTATCGCCCGCACGCATATCCCCATCGCACTGATAAAAACAAATGCCTCAAATTCTTTAAAATGAGAAGCGACAAACGTAAACACAGAATCTATTCCACAGCATCCTTCACGGCGCTCTACTGAGAATAATGTCACACTTTCATGCAGTTCGCGTTGAAGCTGCTTCGCTGTACTTTCGCCAGCATCAGAGGTTATCAATATTGCTATTTTCATCACTTGAATTCTATGATATTTTCATCTAATATAGTCAATTTCTCTACTCCTTGCTCCGTCACAAGAAATGTATTTTCTATACCGACAGCACCTATTCCTTCTAATACAAATTTCGGTTCAAAAGCAAAAGTCATTCCTGGCAACAATACGTCCTTTGAGCGAGGTGTAAAAACCGGCAACTCATTAATTTCCAATCCAACACCATGACCTACAAATTTTGATTGAAAAGCTTTCCCCATAAAACAATCTTCCAATCCCATTTTACAAGCCGTATCTAAAGCTGCATTATATATATCTGCACAAGCAACTCCTGGAACAGCTTTACTCATCATCTGACTCTGTATATCCAAAGCCACCTGATGTGCGAAATAAGCCCTTTCAGGCAAATGCCCAACAGCAAATACTCGTGTCATATCTGTCTGATAAGCGGTATAATTACCAGACATATCAGCCATCACGGTAGTTCCTTCTTTTAAGCACATTCCACTTGCACCCAAAGGGGCAGAAGGATGGACTCCTGCTCCTCCTAATGCAAAATCAAAAGGAGAAACGACTTCTGCATTTTCTCCCACCAATATACTCCCCATAAATATCTCCATATTGGCACCAAAAGCACGGAAATATCCTAATGAACCATGAACCCGCATACATCTTTCCACTTCTATCTGCAATTCAATATCTTTCATTCCAACTCTATAGTACGAAGGAATTTCTCGGTAAACAGCTTCATGAATTCGGGCAGAAGTCCGCATTTGTTCTACTTCCCAAGGCGTTTTAATCATGCGCAATTTGCGCATGATTGAAGATGCATTGCCTGTTTTAGAAAAAGCGAATATTTTCTGTAAACGCAGATATTCATTATAAGACAATTCATCTCCTTCCAACAAAAGACATTTAGGCAAGGCCAAGCCATTCTCACGAAAAAGCTCTGGTAATTGTTCTGGCTTACGAATCATATGCACCTTGCCTACAGAAGTTAAAGTCATTCGTTTTAAAAAGAAATGGGGTTCCCCTTCCAACGGCAAATAAAAATAACCGTTAAACACCTGACCGGAAACATAATACAAATTCATTTTCATTTGCAAAAGGCAACCATCAGCATTTTCTTCCCTCATTGCCTGTTGCATTCTACTCCATTTCAATTTCAATTCATTGACCATATACTTCAATCTTTTATTAACCTTAAAACTCCCAAAACATACTGACCAATAACATAACATTCAAACCTGATACAATCGTTCCTATCAGATATAATATCCACTTTGTTACAAAATGATTCTTATACTTACCCATCACTTTTTCTGAAGATGTCAGATAAACTTGTAAAAAAATGGTTATCGGCAATTGAATGCTTAGTATCATCTGAGAATATATCAAACCCATAAAAGGATTGGAAACTATCATAATAATCAATAAGGCCACAAACAACGATAACAACACTCCCCAACGCGAATGACTGTCCTTGATATCATAGGACTCCTTATAAATACCGGCAAAAATAGAACCGGCAGCCATACCCGAAGTAATAGTAGAAGCTATTCCGGCAAACAGCAATGCTACGGCAAATATGATAGCGGCATTATTGCCCAGCAATGGCTGCAATAAAACACTGGCATTCTGCAACTCATTCACCGAAGAATCATTTTTAAAAAACGTTGCGGCAGCCAACAAAATCATTGCACTATTAATCGCCCAACCTATCAACATGGATAACAAAGTATCCCAAAATTCATAGCGCAATTGTTTTTGAATTATATTCTCATTTTTCAAATTCCATTTCCGACTCTGAATCACTTCTGAATGCAAAAACAGATTATGAGGCATGACTACGGCTCCCAATACACTCATAATTACAACCATTGAACCTTTAGGAAATGACGGTGTCAACCAAGCCTTAACTGCCTCTCCCCATTCAATATCTACCAACGAAAGTTCGTAAATGAACGACAAACCGATAATCGATACAAAAGCTATTATCCAACGCTCTATAAGTTTATAAGAATTGGTAAATAACATAATAACAACAAAAACACTAACGAATACCGAACCGATTCTCACTGGAATATCAAACAACATTTCCAAAGCAATTGCACCTCCTAATATCTCCGCCAACGAAGTCGATACAGAAGCTCCCATCGCTGTCCATAACATCGGCCGGGCATAACGCTGTTTAATATACGTCATCGTTGCCTCAGAAAGACACAGACCTGTAACAATCCCCAAATGAGCGACATTATGCTGCAAAATAATCAACATAACTGTTGAAAGAGAAACCATCCACAGCAACGCATAACCATAATCTGCTCCCGCAGCTAAATTAGATGCCCAATTGCCAGGATCAATAAAACCGACAGTCACCAATAAACCCGGACCTATATATTTTAATATTTCCAAGCCTCCTGAGCCAGGATGATGCTTGGCTGTCCTCAAGGATCGCTTTATAAATTCAAACATATAACTATTGCTTCCGCTTTACCATTTTCACCACCTGAATAGGATGATGTTCATCTATTGTAATAGATGTTATTTGTACTATATCAAAACTATATTTAGAAGCCGACGTCTGTAACAGTTCAAGAGTCTCGACAGTCACAGCATTGCATACTACCACTCCGTCCGGCAATATTATATCGGTAATATTCTTTAGTATCTGTTCCAATTTTCCTCCATGTCCACCAATAAAAACAGCATCGGGCACAGGATAAACAGATAAATCCTGCTGAGTAAAATCACCTATCACGGTATCTATTCCCGGCACACCAAATTGATGGGTATTTTTCTCCATCAGTTCTTTGCCTTCTTCTCGGATTTCAAAAGCAGTCACCCAAAGATGCGGAAATTGTAATTTAGCTTCTATGGATACGGAGCCCGTACAAAAACCTACATCCCAGAAATTCTTTCGATTATGTAGATCCAACAAACTTAAAGTCAACAGACGGACAGGCATTTTCGTTATCATATTTGCCCTTTCGTTCAAGAAATGAAAATAAATTTCAGGGATACCAAACGGCCGTTTTTTTACGGAAGTCTGTCTTAATATCAAGCAATTCGGACACTCAAACGTCATCTGCAGAACCTCCTCCAACGACATCTCCCTAATCCTTTCATCCGTATTCCCCAACAATTCTCCCACAATCATTCGATAATTGTCATATCCATATTCCAACATCCTTTCTGCGATAGTAACAGGAGTATGTACCCGATCAGTCAAAACTCCTATCTTGACCTTCCCTTCAATCAAAACCCGGTCAAACTCATGCCAGGGACGTCCGGTCAGTGAAACAATACTCATATCATGATATGGCATCACCAAATGATGGGCCAGTATCTGTAAGGAATTGAAATACGGCCAGACAATTATTTCTGCTTCCGGCAATCGCTTTTGAATCGTAGTCGCAAAACCGAAAAATAAAGGATCACCCGAAGCAAAAACTACAATCTCCTGCCAACAAGTATATTTATCAAACACAACATCCAAGGGAACTGTTATATCAATCCATCGATACTCTTCCGGCAAATACCTTTCCACTAGTTCTCGATGTCTTTTCCCTCCAGAAAACACTTTATGTGAGGCAATTAACTCTAACAAATCATCAGAAAACTCATACTGCCCATTATCATCAATCCCTATAACATAGAATTTACTCATGTTTCTTGTATTACATTTACTAAAGATCTCTCCCTGGAAGCAATTGTACGGCATCATCAAAACAAAGAATAGCATTCACGATTGTTGCTGCAAGATTACTTCCTCCTTTCCGGCCTTCTATAATCACTTTCGGAAGCCCAATAAAAGATTTCAGCATATATTTCGATTCCCGCACATTTACAAAACCAACAGGAGCTCCCACCACTCCTACAGGATTAGCCTTACCATGTCTTATCAAACGACACAACTCCATCAAAGCCGTCGGTGCATTCCCAAATACATAAAGAGCCTCTGGATGCTCCTCTACTGCCAGTCGGATTCCGGCTTGCGTACGGGTAATATTCAACTGACGCGCCATTTCAGCAACACGACTATCATTCAAATAACACTTCACCTCTATGCCTAAACGTTCCAATGCTCCTTTTCGGATTCCAGAAGCAGCCATCGTCACATCTGTTACAATCATCTTCACTTGACCACTGCTCAATGCCTTATAAATCGTGCCAATAGCTCCGGCATCAGCATAAAATATATTTTCCATGTCAAAATCCGCTGTCGTATGAATCGTATGCAATAAAGCCCACTTACAATCCAATGGAATATCCGGATGCTTCAATTCTGACGCAATTGTCTGGAAACTGCGAATCATAATTTCCTGTCCCATTTTATATTTGCCTGCAATAGGGTCGTGATAATAGCCTCTAGGAGTTATAAATCTGTTATTCCATTGATAAGATTGACTGTTGCCTATCAACACAACAGTAAACATATCTACGTTTTCCGGATCAAAATCCTTTAAAGTTGTCACAACAACCGTCTCCTCTTTACGGCCTGCCTGACGCACATACCCCACCGGTGTCGATTCCGATCGATTGGACAAAAAAATCTCTTTCAACCGATACAATTGCCAATATCTACCCTCACTTTTGGGATTATATATGGCTGTCACAAAATCAGCAACGGCAGCAGCTTCTATTCGGCGTTCTATTTTTTCCCAAGGAGTAAGTAAGTCTGATAACGATATTACACAAAAATCATGACCGACCGGGGCTCCCAGCAAAGCTGCCGCTTTCTGAAAAGCACTGATTCCCGGTAGTACCTCTATTTCAACATTTGAATTCCGTTCCCTTTTCATTTCCCATACTAAAGGAGCCATTCCATAAATACCTGCATCCCCGGAACTGACCACGCAAACAATTCTTCCTTGTTCCGCATATTCAAAGGCCACTTCTGCACGTTCCCGCTCCTTACGCATTCCAGTATCAACACATTTCGCATCCTTTTTTATCATTGTGCGAACAAATGCAAAATAATACTTATATCCAACAACGACATCTGCCTCAGACAACACCTTACACACGGCTGGTGTAATATCAGAATCACTTCCGGGACCTATACCTGCAACATATATTTTACCTGTTATCATGTTTTTACTCTTGAATTCATTATTTACTCATCTTACCATTATAAGTTGTTTTTTCGCAGCCAAATCCTCCAGTTTATGATCCGCTACAAAACGTGCATGCTCCACAAATAAATTCTGTATTTCCGGATTTTCTCCCAAGCCTTTCATATACAATTTTACTTGATACCCCTGCCGCTCTAATTTATTCTTCCACTCATCAGCCATGTCATTTCGAGCATGATCTCCTGCCACAAACATCATTGGTACAAGCGTTACAACACGGGAAGTTCCTTTTTTCAACAGACACAGAACATCATTCAATGTCGGATAACCTTCTATCGTACCCACATGATAATTACCATATCCTTCTGCTTTCAACATATAATCGAACATAGCATAAGAAGCGGTTGCCGGATCTGCTGTTCCGTGTCCCACCAATATTTTTTGTCCTCCTTTCACCTCTTTATTTACCGATTCCGTCAATGCCTTGATTACCCGTACATAATCATCCGGAGCATATAATAACGGATTACCAATTCGTATATCCTTAAAATTCAGTTGCAAACTCTCCACTTCCCGCCTCAGTTCCTTCATCTCTTTTCCTTCAACAATATTTGTCGATTGTACCAATATATGTGTATATCCTTCTTCATGCAATTTCATTAATGCTTCAGTAGGATTTTGTTTCATGATCCCCTTTTCTTTTTTCAACTTACGCACAATCATTCTGGATGTCCATGCTTCACGCACCTCCACTTCAGGGAAAGATTCTTTAATTTTTGCATTAATAACGTCAATTGTCATTTTCCGGGTATCTTCAAATGACGTTCCAAAATGCACCACCAATATGGCCCCCTTTTCCCGTGGTCCCAAATCATCAAACAATTTAGATTTAACATAATTCCCCTCTGAATTAGCCTGCAAACGCAAACCTGCAAATACAGCCATCAACAACATAATAAATTTCACCCTTTTCATTCTTCAAATGATTATAAGAATACAACAATAACCTCTCTTCTGACCCCGGAAGAGTTTTATCTCTGATAATCTTTTGGCAGGTTTTCTGACTTACCTCTGAGAAGCAACCTTCCCATCCATCTTGGACAGTCTTGTAAAATACTTCCCAACATAACCTGAGACATTACAGTAGCGGGCACTGCTCCGGATTCACACCGGATTCCCTTTTTCCGACAATCAAAAAATTCACTGTCGACCAAAATCAAGAACAAAAATAATATAAAAAAACAGATCGCATGCTGTTACTATTCTTTTTATAACGTTTTATTGTTACCCTGAAATCTACTGGCAAATGCTCTGAAAAATAACGTCCGTCAACACAAGCATTATTCTTATTCTTCGGTCTTAAATTTTCCATCCTTCTTCTCTTATAATCAATCAGTATTCTGACATAAAAACCATACTTCAACCCGAAATAAAATTTCATTGTTTTGTTTTCAAAACAATGAGATAATTATTACTTTTGTGCCTTGTAGTGGTTTATATACTCTGCTGTCCGCAGAATATAATTAAAAGGGAATCAGGTGAAAATCCTGAGCAAACCCGTTGCTGTAAACTCCATAAAAAGTCACCGAAAGACTCCATGCCACTGTCCTGAAAGGATGGGAAGGTATTCGGTGAACGGAACAAGTCAGAAGACCTGCCATTGCATTAATCATTTCAAAGCTTTCGGGAAATAAAGCTGAGGAAATCGCCCTTTGTATTTTTTGCTGTTACAAAAAACATCGGACTTATTCTTTAAATATTTTCTCTATATGCTTTGATACTAAAACAAAGAGAAAATGAAAAAATTATTATATGGCATTTTATGGTATTTTTCCTTATTAAGCACCATGGAAGGACAGGCACAAGATTTTGTCTTACTCTCTGGGAAAATATCCGATAAACATGGTATTCCATTGCCTTTTGCAACCATTCAAATTGAAAAAACCAATTTAGGCACCTATGCTGATAGCACCGGTCACTATTCATTTCGTATTCCTCAAGGTAAATACTCGCTGACAGTTTCTCTTATAGGATACCTGTCATCAACACAAACCCTTACAATCAATCAAGACTGTAAGTTGAATGTCCTTTTGGAGAAAGATACCATCAATCTGCAGGAAGTCAAAATATATGGAAAGGGAAATATCAAACGAACAAGGGAAAGTGTATATTCTGCAAATGCTATTGATGTAAAATCTGCAGCCAATTTCACAACAAAACTAAGCGATCTGGTAAACAAAACCACCGGAGTCAGAATTCGCACCGAAGGTGGTCTCGGCTCTGATTACGATTTATCGCTCAATGGAATGTCCGGTAATTCCATCCGTTATTTCATTGATGATATACCTCTCAATATCAAAGGAAACGAAATATCCCTGATCAACTTGCCAGTCAATGCTATAGACAGAATTGAAATTTATAAAGGTGTCGTCCCTACACATTTAGGCGCAGATGCTTTGGGCGGAGCCATCAATATCATAACCCGTAAAGAAAAACAGAACTTTATTGACTTATCCTATAGCATAGGCTCATTCCACACCCATATTGTCAATCTCAATGCCTTGGCTATCCTGCCCAAAACACAAATCATATTCAAGCCTACAATAGGGATTAATTACTCAAAGAACAACTATACAATGAAAGATGTGGAATTATGGAATGAAGAGGCAAACAAATACCTTCCCACCGATGTAAAACGCTTCCACGACGATTATTTTTCCCTGCTAACACAATTGGAATTCGGAATAGAAAATAAAAAATGGGCAGATGCATTCTATGTTTCCGGTTCCTATTCCAAAATCGACAAAGAAATACAAACCGGCTCCGTACAAACCATTGTATATGGTATGGCAGAACGCAAACAAGACTCTTGGAATATAGCAGCCCGCTACAACAAACATAACCTTTTCACAGAAGGTCTCCAACTCAATGCCCAACTTTCACACACATGGGATCATTCCGTCACCATAGATACCGCCTATCGCAAATACCAATGGGACGGTTCTTACATCGAAAGCCCGCGCAATGAAATTACCGGACGTGCTAAACAACTACGCAATTACAAACGTCCCCTGACCCTCACCCGTATAAACCTGGATTATCATTTAAATGACAAACATGCATTCAATCTCAATTACATGATGCACCGCAATGGCAACAAACGATACGACAAATTGGATGATGAATTTATGCCGTCAAACGATATTCTCTCCAAGCATATTATAGGATTATGCTACTCTCAATCGCTCTTTGAAAAAAAAATGTCCAACAATATTTTTATCAAAAACTACATCAATCATGTAAAAATAGAACAGACAGACCTTGCCTGGATTACCAACTCAGACCAAGTTCCGGACAAAACCACCGAAAATAATCTGGGTTACGGTATAGGCACTCGCTATATTTTCTGTGCCCCCATCGCTTTCAAAGCATCCTACGAACATGCCATCCGTTTACCTCTGGCTCGAGAATTATTAGGTAATGGCAGTACTATTTATCCCAATATAGCTTTAAAACCGGAAAACAGCCATAATTTTAATGTCGGAGTCTTCGGTTCCTATATATTTTCCAACCACCATACCCTCTCTTACGAAGCAGGCGGATTCTATCGGAAAGTACAAGATTACATCCATGCAGTCATCTCCGAAGCAGAAGGGACCATACAATACGAGAACGTTTCTAATGTCAATATCAAAGGCGTTGAAGGAGAGCTTCGTTATCAATATGACAACCGTCTGCTATTCTCTGCCAATTGTAGTTATCAGGAATCACGCAACATGAACAGATATAAAAAAGACGGAAAACCCAGTGTCATCTATAAAAATAAAATCCCCAACAGCCCCTGGTTATACAGTAATAACGAAATCACTTGGACTCAACCGGATTTTCTTGGGAAAACCAATAAATTACGTTTGAGTTATCTCTATCAATATGTTCATTGGTTCTATCTAACCTGGGAAGGTTACGGCTCGCTTAAAAGCAAATCCCGCATTCCCACCCAACATTTACACACTGCAATCATCGGTTATTCTCTAAAAAATGACCGCTATAACATATCCTTAGAATGTAACAACCTTTTTGACAGCAAACTATATGACAATTTCATGTTGCAAAAACCGGGACGTTCATTCTCTTGCAAGGTCCGATTATTCTTACATTAACACTTTTATAAATGAAATTCAAATGAAAACATTAAACTCCTTCATGACGATGTTGCTGGTGACAACAGTTACATTTTTTACAGCTTGTGATGACAGCAACGACAAGAAAGATTCAGATTCCACCCCAAAAGAAACCATCGAAAAGATACACTACGATATTTGGGTGTCTTTAGGAGCAAGTTCTGGTATGGGCAAAGACGGAGCAACACTGGTACAAAGCCTGAACACTCTGGAAGATGACAAAACCATAGATTTCATCGGAAAAGGGTGTGATGTGACTGCCAGCATAGACGCAGAGACCATTATCAAAGGCAAATACTATTACCAAGCGGCTCCCTGTAAAAAAGCATGCTTCGGAAAATATCAAATCATAAACAATGAACTGCAAACCATTCAGGAACGTCCTTTTGCAAAGAACACTTACAAAGACCGCCGTTACTGCCATGCCTGGATTGACGACAATACCCTTGTCATCATGGCTGCCAATGGCAAAGCCGATGAAATCATTTGGACTAAATTAAATGCCTCTACCATGGAAATCATTGCCGAAGGAGATTTAGGTTTAGCTAAAAAAACAGGTTTCACTAAATTCAGCACTTCCGGATTGGCAAGGTATCGTAAATCAGACAATACCATTATCTACGCGTTCCAGGACAAAAACAATGCCCAGGCATTCTACGTTGCTTTCATTGATGCAAATGATATGAGCGTCAAGAGTTATGTAGAAGAAAATCGCGCAAACCAGATGGCAGGAACAGCATATGGAGAATTGCTGCAACACAAAATGTTTTCAGATGATAACGACAATCTATACATAGCCTGTAACTCTCGCATTCCAAATTCTGAAAAAAGCACTTGCCAATACGGTTGTTTGCTTCGCATCAAGAATGGAGAATATAAATTTGACAAGGATTACCAAGGCTTCAACGATAAACAAGGCAAACTCGTAACCGTTGATTATCTGGGCAACAACAAAGCCTTACTTTACATCCAAGATCCACAACACACAGGAACCGGCAGTGACAATGCAAAATATCAAGGCTGGGGAGATGCCTACAATTGCTATTATGCTGTATTGGATTTGAATACCGACACAAAAAAAGAACTTACTTACAACAACAGCAAATTACCTTACAGCAGCGGTACCTTTTCACAACGTTCTTTTATATTGAACGGGAAAGCTTATATCGGTGTTAATCCCGAAAAATCAGCTCCGGGAATTTATGTATATGACATCCAAAAAGATCAGATAAGTAAAGGCATTACCATTCAGGAAGGTTACGAATTCAACCGGATCATTTATATTCACGAATAAAACAACGGCAACATGAAAAAGATAATCCGTCTCTCCTTTTCTCTGCACAGAATCTTCGGAACCGTTATAGCCCTCTTTTTTCTAATGTGGTTCCTCACCGGATTGGTATTGATTTATCACCCTTACCCTCGTCTATCCGATGCGCAGAGATATGCCATACAAGAGACATTACCTGATTCATTGCCGAATATTCATACATACATAGCAAACGGATCCGAAGGTATACAAAATCTTCGGGTCCGTCAATTCCAAAACCAGACTCTCATCACCTATACAAAACACAAAAAGAAATATACATTTTGTACAGACACCCTGCAAAACATTCGCCCTATCACTTTTACAACGGCAAAAACAACCGCCCAACGTTGCTTGGATGCAACTATCCGTCGAGTTGACACACTACTCCAACGCGAACAATGGGTATTATATTCCAAATACGAACAGGAACTACCCATCTACCGTTTCTATTTTGATGATCCCCAACAACACGAAGTTTTTGTTTCGAGTCGCAGCGGAGAAGTTTTACAAATCACCAACACTCAAAGTCGTCTATGGGCATGGCTCGGAGCTATTCCACATAAATTCTATCTTCCATTTATTCGCAAAAATTTAGACGTATGGAAATCCAGTATCACCATAGGCGGTATTTTATGTACACTAGCGGCACTGACCGGAATCATCATCACCCTTTATATTCTAATAAAGCGTTCCAAAAAAGGGAACGTACTTCTAAATCCCTACCGCAAAACCTTCTATCGCTGGCATTATACTACCGGCATAATCTTCGGTATCTTTGTATTAGCCTGGGGTATCAGCGGAATATTTTCTCTACAACGCATTCCCCAATGGCTTATTCCCATGGAACAGGAATATATATTCAGACCGTCTAAAATGTGGGGGGAGAAAGCTCTATCGCTGTCTGCCTACCGGTTAGATTACCGAACACTGAAAACCACTTATCCCGATTTAAAAGAAATCTCCTGGACACACTTCGGCAACATTCCGGTATACGAAATCATTTCCGGGAAAGAAAAAAATTACATCGATGCTTCAACACCAATAGCAAAACCTCTAAATATTTCTAAAGAAACCATCTTAAAAGGCATTCAGAATATTCATGGTACAAATGCCAAGTTCAAAATAAGCATGATGAACGAATACGATAACTACTACCTCTCCCGCAATTCATCACTCCCATTGCCGGTATACAAAATTGAAATTGACAATCAAGAAAATTCTCTCTATTATGTTTGCCCCACAACAGGTTACATCCGATACCTGAATACAAACAAAAAAATAAAAAAATGGCTGTTCAATGGTATCCATTACCTAAATATTCATTATCTGACAGAAAGACCCATATTATGGACTATTCTCATTTGGACACTCTGTCTGGGAGGAGCAGCGGTATCATTCACGGGAGTTTGGTTAGGATATAAATACATATCCCGTAAAATCCATCAACACAATAAAATAATTCAATCTTAATAATGCTACTACAATAAAATATGGAAAAACCTCAATTTCTCATCGGAGCCACCTCATCAGGATGTGGAAAAACAACATTCACACTCGGATTATTGCGGGCATTATACAAACGAGGTTTGAAAGTACAGCCCTTTAAATGCGGTCCGGACTATCTGGATACCAAACATCATTCCATGGCAGCCTATCGGGAGTCATACAATTTAGACACATTCATGTCTTCTCCACAACATGTTCAAAATATTTATACACAACAATGTACGGATGCTAACGTATGTATTACAGAAGGAGTCATGGGATTATTTGACGGCTATGACAACATGAAAGGCTGCAGTGCAGAGATTGCAGAACTGTTGGGAATCCCGGTTATCCTGATTGTAAATGCCCATTCTACAGCTTATACGGTAGCGGCTATTTTATATGGATTCAAGCATTTTCGTCCCGACATTAAAATCGCCGGAGTCATTTTCAACTTTGTAAGTTCATCGACTCATTATGCCTATTTACAACAAGCCTGCCATGATGCAGGAGTTGAAGCTTTAGGATATCTGCCTAAATGTTCCGACATTGAAATCCCTTCTCGACATTTAGGACTGAATATCGACCATAAATTCTGTTTTCACGATTTTGCAGATAAAATTGCAGCACAAATTGAAAAAACCGTATTAATTGACAAGATATTAGGTATTACATTAAAACCGATATCTCAAACAATTCATACACCCTTACCTTCTACAAAATCCTCTTTGCGTATAGCAGTAGCAAAAGATGAAGCCTTTAATTTTATTTATCCGGCAAACATACAGGCACTCGAACAATATGGCACCATTTCTTGGTTCAGTCCTTTACACGATACAGAACTGCCGGTTGCCGATTTCGTTTACCTTCCTGGAGGATATCCTGAATTGTATTTACAACAATTAAGTAGTAATCACCCCATGCGGCAATCCATTCTAAACTATTGCCAAAAAAATGGTCTCCTACTAGCTGAGTGCGGTGGAATGATGTATTTGTGCAACTCTATCCGGAATGCACAAGGAAAATCCTTTCCCATGTGCGGTTTCCTTCCCCAAACGGCAAGCATGGAAAATATGAAACTAAAAATCGGTTATCGTAAAGTAATCATTGGCGATTGCACATTCTATGGTCACGAATTTCACTATTCCCACATTATTCCAGAAGAGAATCTAACTTCTACCATAGGTCAGTGCTTCAACGCCAAAGGCTGTATTGTCGATACTCCCGTCTATCGCAAGAACAACGTCATTGCAGGATATACACATTTCTATGGAGCAGAAACAGGACACTCGTTACTAGAGATAGCACAAGCAGGTTATCGCAATAATCATTAATACCCCAACCAGCGTCACGCTATGATTAACACGCACTGCTTTGAGAAAATCTTCATATCCTATTTTCCGATCATTATCTCCAATATATGGTTTTTGTACCAACAAACCATGGTAAACATGATCCCCGCCAAAGCGACAATTCAAAATCCCGGCCATGGCCGACTCCGGAAATCCTGAATTAGGGCTGGCATGCATATGACAATTATGTAAAATAAAGCGAAACAGACCCCGCCGGTAAGCCACCAATGCCATTAACAATGCTGTCAAACGAGCTGGAATATAATTCAATACATCATCCAAACGGGCGGCACAACACCCAAAACAACGATAGCGCTCATCTTTATAGCCAATCATAGAATCCAATGTATTCACCATCTTATAAGCCATCATGGCAGGGAAACCTCCTAAAGCATAATAAAACAGTGGAGCAACAACTCCATCACTTAAATTTTCAGACATAGTTTCCAAAACAGCTGTATAAATCTCCTGAGGAGTCAACTCTGAAGTATCCCGTCCAACAATCCATGACAATCGCTTTCTACCAGCTTCAACACCCTCTGACCGTAATACGCGGATAACCTCCGCTCCCTCCTGAATCAAACTCTTATTCGCCAAACCATAAAAAACAAAAATACTGGACATCAAGCAATAGAGCCAATCACCCACCCTGAAAGCTACATGAGAAATTCCCCAACCGATTAGCAATACCAAAGCCGGATATAAAACCGCAACCGAACAACCTTTCAGCCAACGTCCTTTCCCATGATTCCATAAACGCTCAATCCAAAATATCATCTCCCCGAATCCGACTATCGGATGAGGCAACTTTCGGGGATCTCCTAACCATAAATCCAACAGATATCCTGCCACCAAAGGGATTATTATCAACCAACACTGTTCCATGTTTTTAAAGCTCCAAGCAAAAGATCATTTTGAGAATCTGTAAGTGTATTAATACGAAAATAATGATTGTCAAGTCCTCGGAAATTAGATGCATCCCGAATCAACACCCCATGCTTCTGCAACAGCCACCTCTTCAGACAAGAAACATCGGCATCAGTATACACCAGAAAAAAAGAGGTATGTGATTCTAACGGTTGGAATCCGGACAATTCCGCTATTCGGGCAGAAAAGTGTCGTTGTCTCTCCAACAAACAGGTCGCATCCGGCAAAATTGAATCGCCACACTGCAATAAAAATTTTCCTGCCTCAACAGCAAGGGCGTTGACAGACCAAGGGAAAGAGAAATGGCCAATTTCCGCAATCAATCGTTCATCTCCCAACAAATACCCCAAACGCAAACCGGGTATCGCATAACACTTTGTCATAGAACGGACAATCAACAAATTCGAATATTCCTGTAAAAGAGGGATAGCCGTAGCTGCTTCAGGAGCAAACCAAATAAAAGACTCGTCAATGACTAGTACCCTATGAGGGTTAGCCGCAAGAATAGCACGAATTTCTTTTTCAGACCAAATACGGCCATCCGGATTGTTCGGATTACAAATAAACACCAAAGACTGGTCCAATGGCAGCTCGCCAGCACCGGCATGAGGGAAAAAAGTAATATGATGCCGATATAACGAACAAGCATCCTCATACTCCTTAAAAGATGGTATAGGCAATAAAGTATCATATCCGGCAAAAGCATGCGCCACCAAATAAAACAATTCTGTCGCACCGTTTCCTGCCAATACATTTTCAGGTGTCACACCATGATACTCTGCGGCAACCTTGCGAAAAGAACCCGCATCGGGTTCCGGATAATGATAAATACTTTCTAGTCGAGTCTCCAGAAAACGACAAAGAGGTTTCATATCCGCTTCATACCATACATTTGTTGAAAAATTCGCCTTTACCTCTGCATTCAAGCGATAAAGGTCATCACCGTGTCCATGAATCATAACCGTAATGTAGAATAAATATAATCAAGATCCACTGCTACCCGTACATGGTCTGCCAACAAATCATATTGACTCTCTTTAAATGAAGCATAATCAAAACCAGTTTCCGGCAAATCGGTAAAGCCTGATGCCAAATCGTTCAGTACCACTGCATTATCCAGAATACCATGCATATAACTTCCCCAACAATGTTCATTCAATACATATCCTTCAAATGTCCCGTCAGGCAACGTATTCAGATTCTCCAGGGGAGACAGCTGCCCTTCCAGGGGAGATGTTACTCCCATATGTATTTGATATCCTTTACACCATGAGCCTTTATTCTTAAAATCAAAATCACTTTGACAAACAACTTTTTCCGTCTGCATCACAGTGATCAATGGGAACAAACCCAATCCTTCTACACTTTCTGCCACACCTTCCACATGCTCCGGATCTTCAATCCGTTTTCCCAACATCTGAAAACCGCCACAAATACCAATGACCTTTTTCCCCACACGACCGGCCCGTATAATCGCATCAGCCACTCCATTTTCACGAATCACCAATAAATCATCTATCGTATTCTTTGTACCCGGCAAAATAACAATATCCGCCTTGTCTATTTCCGAAGGTTTATCGGTATAATATAAATGGAAACGTCCATCCTGTTCTATTGCTTTAAAATCAGTAAAATTAGACATTCTCCGCAGATGAACTACAGCAACATTCACTCTGCCGGCTTCAGCAACTGCTGTTTTATTTGCCAATGCGACAGAATCTTCCTCTTCAATACAAATATTCTGAAAATAAGGAATCACCCCAACCACCGGAATGCCGGTCAAATCATGAATGATTTTCCGTCCCTCATCAAAAAGCGTTACATCTCCTCTAAATTTATTGATAATAATTCCTTTCAATAACCGGCGTTGCTCTTCCGGCAACAACATAACAGAACCATATACCGAAGCAAACACTCCTCCCCGATCAATATCTGCCACCAGATAAGTAGCAGCATCCACTTTTTGAGCCATATTCATATTCGTAATATCCCGGTCTCGCAAATTCAACTCCGAAATACTACCAGCTCCTTCCAGAACAATCGGAGAATAATACTTTTCCAAACGAACAAAAGCGGCTAACGCTTCCCTCCATAAATCTTCTTTATTATTCGTACGGAAATATTCCCTTGCAGACATATTACCTACGGGCAGACCATTCAGAATAACTTGCGACGTCTGGTCCGAAGAAGGTTTTAACAACACCGGATTCATATCTGTCGACGGAGCAATTCCACAAGCTTCAGCCTGTACAGCCTGAGCCCTGCCAATCTCTCCTCCATCCGGCGTTGAATAAGAATTCAACGACATATTCTGCGCCTTAAAAGGAGCAGGGACATAACCATCTTGCAAAAAAATACGACAAAATGCTGTATTTACAATACTTTTCCCTGCATCCGAGCAGGTTCCAACAAACATAATCGGCTTCAATCTCTTCATTTCCTTTTCTTTTTATACAAAAATGATTGCCATCTTTCTTCTTCCGCGCCTTCCTTATCCATCTCTTGCCGTGCCATTGTAAATAACAAATCTGAAAGACGGTTCAAAAATCGCAAAATAACAGGAGGCAATCCATCAATCCGATTCAATGACCATAAACGACGTTCAGCACGCCTTGCTACAGTCCTTGCCACATGACACTGGGCAGAAAGGATATTACCACCCGGCAAAATAAAATGCGAGGAAGGATGGGTTATGTGTTCGTTCAAACGATCGATTTGTTTTTCACAATAAACATCCAAATCCTCCGGAAGCGGATTCGGATTCTGCGAACGCAATCCGGCAGGCGTTGCCACATGCGACATCACAATCATCAATTTTTCCTGCAAAAAATAAAGCATCTCTTGCCATTCATGCTTTTCTCCTGCCAACGCCCGTATCAGTCCCAACAAAGAATTCAATTCGTCCAACGTCCCATTTGCTTCGATACGAATATCATCTTTGTCAACCCGCAAACCACCATGAATACCGGTTTTCCCCTTGTCTCCGCCACGTGTATAAATCTTCATTACTTCTTCTGTTTACTCGTAGCAAAGATACGAATATACCACCATTTTCTAAATTAAAAGAGCTATCTTTACGGAGCAAAAAAAAAGAAAGATATGGCAAAAAAAATTATCCTTGTCACCGGTGGACAACGGTCCGGCAAAAGTGGATATGCCCAGCATTTAGCCCTCCAATTGACGGAAAATCCGGTATACCTCGCAACTTCCAGAGTATGGGACGAAGAGCACCGTCAACGCATTTTAAGACACCAACGTGACAGAGGACCGCAATGGACCAACATTGAAGAAGAGAAAAAATTGAGCAAACATACTTTACCGGGGCGTATCATTGTCATAGACTGCATGACGCTTTGGGCAACAAATTTTTTCTTTGACAACGACTCCGATGTCGATAAATCGCTCTCTGAATTGAAAGACGAATTCACACGCTTCACCAACCAAAATGCCACGTTCATATTCGTCACAAATGAAATCGGTTCAGGAGGAGTGTCTGAGAATCCGATACAACGCCGGTTTACTGATTTACAAGGCTGGATGAATCAATTTGCAGCGCAACAAGCAGATGAAGTGGTGCTAATGGTATCAGGCATACCCATGAAAATAAAATAATCACCAAATTTCAAGACATATTCACCATGAGAACTTTTAACATTAAAACTCCGGACAAAACAATCATACCTGCCTTACAGGACAAGATTGACAATTTAACCAAACCCCAAGGTTCTTTGGGCAGGCTGGAAGAATTGGCAATACAAATCGGTACCATCCAACAAACCCTTTCTCCCCGACTACACAAACCCCAGAACATCGTTTTTGCAGCAGACCACGGAATTGTCGTTGAAGGAGTCAGCTTTTCAGCGCCGGAAGTCACAGCACAGCAGATTTATAATTTTGTCAAAGGAGGGGGAGGTGTCAATATGTTTGCCCGCCAACATCATTTCGATCTCAAGATTGTTGACTGTGGAGTCAATGCCGATTTTCACAATCTCCCGGGATTAATTGACCGGAAAATACGAAAAAGCACCAGCAATTATCTTTACGAAGCAGCCATGAGCAAAGAAGAAATGGAACGTGCTATCGAAATTGGAGTTGAAATCGTTGATATGACTTTCAATGAAGGATCCAATATCATCAGCTTCGGAGAATTGGGAATGGCTAATACATCAGCATCTTCTTTGTGGATGACTTATTTCACGGGAATTCCTTTAAAAGAATGTGTTGGAGCCGGTAGCGGGCTCAACAGCCAAGGGATAGCACACAAATACAATGTTCTGAAACGTGCCATGGAAAATTACACTGGCAATCATACTCCGGAAGATATCATACGCTGGTTTGGAGGCTTTGAAATGGTTGCTGCAATCGGCGGTATGCTACGTGCATCAGAATTGGGAATGATAATAATTGTTGACGGTTTTATCATGACCAACTGCCTACTTGCCGCTTCACAGCTTCATCCGGAAGTTTTGGAATATTGCATTTTCGGACATCAAGGAGATGAAGCCGGGCACAAATTGGTTTTAGAAGCCTTGCATGCACATCCTCTTCTGCATCTCGGCTTAAGATTAGGCGAAGGAACCGGGGCCATCTGCTCCTATCCGATAATAGAATCTGCTATCCGCATGATTAATGAAATGAATGATTTTCAATCAGCTGCTGTAACCAAATATTTTTAACATGCGCTCTTTTTTAGCTGCAATAATGATGTTCACCCGTCTGCCCTTATGGCGAATCGTCCAGGTAGATAAAAAATACTATAGCAATGTACTGCTATACTGGCCATTGATTGGATTTATAACAGGGTTTGCTACATGGGCAACCCTGTATATTGTCAGTATGATTGGCTGGGCAGACTTACCGGCTTGTATTTTGGCTATTGCAGCCAGGCTTTTATTGACAGGAGCCTTGCATGAAGACGGTCTGGCAGATTTCTTTGATGGTTTCGGAGGAGGCACGAACAAGGAAAAAATTCTATCCATCATGAAAGATTCGCACATTGGCAGCTATGGAACCATTGGCCTGATTGTCTATTTCTTTCTATACGCTTCTTTCCTGTACTCATTACCGACGAATGCCCAGGCAGGTATCATCATAGGAGCAGATGTCCTGTCCAAGTTTGCAACAGCATTCATGATCAATACATTAAGCTATGCCCGGACAGAAGAAACAAGCAAGACAAAAGTCTTGTACAATCCTATTTGCCTTCTTGAATTACTGCAAATGGCCGTAATATGCATCATCCCATTGTTCTTTCTAGGAACCAACTTTCTGGCAACCGTTCCGATGATACTTGTCACAATTGGCCTACGACATTATTTCAAGCGCAAAATTGGCGGTTACACAGGAGATTGTTGCGGGGCCAGCGTATTATTGTCAGAACAGGCTTTTTATTTAGGTTTTTTCATAACCACCACACCTTTTCTATGAAACTCACATTTATCAGACATACAAGCGTTGCTGTAGAACCAGATATTTGCTATGGCTGGAGCGATGTTGACACAGCTTCCACATTTCCCGAAGAGGCTGAAACAGTTCGCAAAAGTATAAAAGGAGAACATTTTGATACGGTCTATTGCAGCCCATTGACACGCTGCCGGCGACTGGCCGGCTTTTGCGGCTATCCACATCCGCAAATAGACGAAAGGCTCAAAGAATTGAATTTCGGCACGTGGGAAATGCAACGCTGGGATGCTATCACAGATCCGCACCTAAACCTTTGGTATAAAGACTGGATACATCAACCGGCAGGAGGGGCAGAAAGTTATATAGAACAATATCAACGTGTTTCAAAATTTCTGGACGAAATACGCAACACCCCACAACAACAGTGTTGTATATTCACACATAGAGGTGTTATCGCCTGCGCTTTAGTATATTCCCATCATTGCACTATTGAAAAATCTTTTGATGAAGCTATTCCCTATGGCAGCAAAACCGTCATACATCTATAATCAATGCCGTTTCATATTGTCAAACCAATAAGACACACCCAACATAACACATGTCGAAGGCACTGAATTATAAGATACACTTGTATATAAATCCGTTAAGGAATAAGTCATTGACCGTTGATTCTGCAAAATATCATTTGCAGACAAGGAAACTCTGAACTGACGTTCTTTACCGAATTTCTTACCGACAGTCGCATTAAGTATATGCTCGGATTGTTTCACCCGTTCGTCTTTCTTCGTAATATGGAAACTTCCGGTATACATTGCCTCTACATAAAAACCTTTCCAAAATACCCAATTGAACGAACCATTCAAATGGCTATTGTAATATCTGGCATTTCCTGTTTCAGTATTTTTTGACCACGATAACGTATTGTTTGACGAAAAATAACAATCGATATCCTCAGATATATTGGTATACACCGTCAAGCCCACCGTCCCTGTATGCGAACTGTTCATATTCTCCAGATTATCATAAATAGACGGCGTACGCGAAAAGCCATAGCCCATATGTGTATTAAAGCGCAACTTCAACTTTTCCCACGGAAAAGAATAAGATATACTTCCTGACAGATTCCAGCTCCCGTTCAAATTCACTGGTTCCGTCAAACTGGCTCCACGGGCCAAAAGATAGCCATCCACAATTGTATCACGATTAATAAACTGCACATTCGACGTTATCATATTAAATGTCTGTCCGGCATTTAACGTCGCATTCAAAAAACCCGAACTTTCAAGTTGTGAATAAGTATAATTCATCATCAGATTGTGAGTAAAGGACTTTTTCAAACGGGGATTCCCCTTAGATACCTGCAACGGCTCACTAATTGTCAACACATTCTGCAACTGAGTAACAGAAGGAGAAGATGAATTGCCGGAATAAATGACATCTAAATTACTATTCTCATTTACATTATACCCTAAATTCATCATAGGCGACACATCCATATACCGACTGACTAAAACAGAATCGCTTTTGCCCAGATACTTATATCGGTTATCCATCATCGTGTTACTTAATGACAGACCCGTTCCTATACGCAATTTATCATTTGTAAAACTATAATTTATGCCATATTGATGTACATGATAGATATTTTCCAGTTTATTCGTCTGGGCAGAATCGATACCTACCAAATTTTGGAAATCCTTATCACTGTATGACAGACTGGAACGGTCAGCATTACTTGTCCGGTCTTGATACGTATAATCCAATGTTATACGTGAATGCTCAGAAAGCGGTTCGGACCATCTTGTAGAAACAGACCAATTATAATCTTTCTGATTATTATCCATTGCCAAATTACGGAGTGTATCCGAATAAACTCCATCCATTTTCAAGGAATGCTCATCGTTATTTTGCCACTGATTTGACAAATTACGAGAATATCCACCGGTAATATTCACGGTCATGAAGCGTCCTGTCTTTCTAAATGCCTGCATCCAAAGAATACTGCCGTCTAAGTCCAAAGAATTCCCTTCGCTACAATTCTCAGTATTCGAAATATTAACGGTATCATTATTTTCTACATTTGAACCATAAGTAATATTCCACGAATTTGATTTATTTGTCGACATGGATGGAGAAAAAACCAAACGGCTCTTTTTGTCCGGAGTATATTCAATTCTTGCATTAAAAGAATGACCTTTTCCATCCTGACGAGAACGGCTCTCATTATCATATATGCGGCTTTCATATTGTTCGGTAGGGAAATACTCCTGCTTTGACATAGAAGCTGAATTAGAAGCATTATCATTCCAGTGATAATTGGTAGAAATACTCCATTTCTCTACGATATCGGTAGATAAATTGGCATAAATCCTTTCAGAACGATTATACCCTTTACCCTCTCCGAAACGGCTTCCCGGCATATTAAACTGCTGACCTTGATTTTCAGCATCAGCATTCAGGGTTATCTTATTTTTTTTATCAAAATAATTACCATAGATATCTCCATTATAATTATTTTCCTTAAAAGTATTCTTAACCGGAGAAGTAATTCCATATCCAGCACTTGTCTTACCAAATATCTTGGCTCTATCCGGATCGTAAGTTTCAATATTTAACGCACGGTATTTTTTACCATCCTGGTAACCTGAAAATTCAGCCTCATCACTACCCCGATCATACATACTGATTTTATTCACCAATTTAGCCGGCAAATTTTTCAACGCAGCAGCAGGATCATTGAAAGAATACTCCATACCATCAATATACAGACGAGTCACCTCTTTCCCTTGCGCAATAATCTTCCCGTCAACGATTTCAAATCCAGGCAACTTTTTAATCAATGCCTCCAAATCTCCATCTACAGCCACTTTGACAGCACTGGCATTAAATTTTGTCGTATCACCATGTTGGACAGCAATCGGAACTTTTGCTTCAACAAGCACCTCTTCAAGTAAAACAGTCTTCAAACATATCTGTCCTATATCCGTATCTTCTGTAACTTTCCATACGCCTGAATAAGTTTCATATCCGATATAGGATACAGACAGATGAATTTCCCCCGCAGTAATTCCCTGAATAACAAAATGACCATCAACATCCGTTGTACCGACAGGAGTTTTGGCTTCCCCTACATATATGTAAGCTCCGGGAAGCAATTCTTTCTCCTCTCCCCCCACAATGACTCCACGCAAAGTCAACAATGTCCGCTTTACAGTATCTTGAAGAATCGTATCCTGACAATGCTCCCGAGCAAAAAGCATATGAATCCCCAACATAAAGAAGCACAATATACCGATTCGTTTACCGAACATTCTCATGGGTAATAATGGCAGTTACTTAACATATTAATTCCACAATTTCAATATTTCCCATTATAGGCTTTTCCAACATCTCCACCGGCTTACGCCCTTCCAAATGATTTATAACAGCCCGATTAAACGCCCCGTGTCCTACTGCCAGAATCCTTTTCCCCGGATATTTTACACGCAGATAATTCACAAATTCACCAGCCCTCATATCCAATTCTTCCAAAGACTCCACACCAAAGGGCAGATGACTCCAGTCAACCTTATTAAAAGAATCCCCCGTATATTCTCCCCAATGCATTTCCCGAAGCAATGGAGTCGGATGTACTTCCATATTTTTCGATTTTGCCACTAATTCGGCAGTCTTATAACTCCGGGACAAATCACTGGATACAATAACATCCAACGGAACATCCGACAATTTTTCTGACAATTCTTTCGCTTGTTGAATTCCAAGTTCTGACAATGTTCCCGGCAATTGACCTTGCAGGATATTTTTTTTATTCTCAATTGTTTCCCCATGACGGGTCAATAGTAGTGTAATCTTTTTCATCAGTAAAGTTTTTACAAATATAAAAGGTTATCTCAGTAAAAACAAATCATTTAAAAGCAATGTTAAGGCAAACACATCTAATTTTTGATTGCTTTCACCAATCAGAAGCATCAACCGTTATGGGGGAATAGCATTTTTACGATAGAAACAGAATGTCCTTCGCCGTGTTTTCAGGCATAAAGTAGCGATTATGTGAACGGGAAACATTATTTTTGTGTTCGGAATCATTTTAATTATAAATATGACAGTTACCGATATATACGAAGCAATGAACAGTAAGGCCGGTTCATTTTTCGAGTGGTTGCAGGCTCACACGAAATACGGGTTTCTGTTTGGTGTTGGACTGCTTGCCCTATGGCTTGCAGGGTTGCTGTTCCGTTGGAAATGGGCGTGTCATTGGCAGTTTAACAGCAAACTGTGGTTATTTGACGATTGCAAGCCTGAAACACGCCGCAGGGTTAAGATTGTGTTGGTCAGCGTTCTGATTATACTTATATTGATTGATTTCTTTGTATGGAGATAACGGTATGGAAAAGAACAATCGCAAATACCGGATCTGCTTCATCGACTATATGTGGTATGTCGCCGAAAAATGGAGCGAGCGGGAACATAACAATCTCAACGGGAGAACGCTGCTTTTCCAGTGCTGGCTGTTCGCCATACTCATACCAATCGGAATACCGTTGATGTCTCGCTGTTTCAGTCAGATTGTTGCTTTTGCCGTAGTAATGATATTCTGCTTTCTTCCCTCTATGTTCTGTAGGCTCCGTTATACGACCAGACGGTGCAAAACTATCCGTGAACATTACCGGGAAATGAAACATCCCGGCAGAAACCTCTTCAAAATCATCCTTATCTCCATCGCACTGGCTGTGGCGAATACCGTACTGATGTTTCACCTCGGATTTATACATTGGGCATGACAATACCTGCTGCTACCGCCACTGCAATGACAACGGCATAGTACACCGCTATCGCCTTTTTCCAGTACAAGTAACGCAAATCAAGTTCTTCTCGGATTTCCATTCTCCATTCTGAAGGTTTGAACTGAAATCCAGAGGTGCACCATGCTGCGATGACAGCCCATCCGATCAGTATGCCGATAACTATTTTTTGACTGGTACCCGGTTCGTCTTTTAATGTAAGTAATACCACCAAAATTAAAGAGAGGTAGGGAAGCCCGATTATCCCGACAGCCCGACGCTCCACCCAATCATGCACACCTTTCTTTCGCAGCATATCATAAGCGAGGATGTATGCGGTTTTATGTATCATCGCAATCATACGGAAAAAATCAGGTCGCCTTATTCTTGCTCTTTTCATGCTTTTGTCTCTCTTAAAACTCCATATTCTCCGTCCATTCCAAAGAGTCCACCGGACAAAGTTCTACTTTCTTCATTTCGTACCAACCGGTCAGCAATATCCTAATACTGTCAGGCGTATATCCCTTAACCCATGTACATTCTACAAATTTTCGTCTGCCGTCTCCGATTTTCTCGAATGTGGCATGGTTCAGCAACCCTACACGGAACTCTCCAGCCATATCCTCCTTCCTTACTTGCATGGCATAGACCGGTAGCCCGTAACGGACCGTGCGTTTGTCTTGGTCAATCAGACGCTGCAAGGCTTCATTGGGCGATTCCTGACGGGCTCCTATGGCAAAACGTAGTGAAAGATAATCCCTCCACCTTTTTGATTCTTTAACATACTCATTCTCAGTATGAATTGTATTCTCCGAGAACGTGGGAAATGCAATATTCACAACTACCACCAAAGCCACGATAATAGTCCAATAGACCGCTAACACCCGCTTCCAGTAACGGGGACGCTTACGAAGTTCCTGACGGACTTCCTTGCATAGCTTCTTGTCGTCCCCAAAACCAAGAGGAATAGCCATAAGTAACATAGCCAGCCCCGCCAGACCGTAAACGACAATCTTCTGTGGCACGTTTACCAGATGCACGTACCCGTCTTGCCCCGTTGCAGCCAGAAATGTGCCGGCCAACAGGACATATTCCGGGAGGATGCTCAGGAAGTATATTCCGGCCGCTAATGCCTTTCGCTTCCTTTTATTGTTCCATTCCGTGAAATGTGCATAAGGAATTTTATGCAGCATCACCAACATACGGAAAAATCGGCTGAATATGTTCTTTCCTTCTGTCATTGGAGTATTTCATTTATCCATTTCAGTGCTGTTACTAATAAAACCATTGCGGGAATACCCAGTAAATAGAGGGAGAAAAAGAACAGGTTACGCCGGAAAGGACTGAACTTACAGCCCGCATAATGCTGCATGACCGCTTTCCGCCGGGAAGGCGGGTATATTTTGCCGAACAAGCGGTCTGTCATGAATACAGAAACAGAGAACACGATTAGAAGAATGGCTCCAAACACCTCGAATGCCAAGTCATGAAGGAAATGACCGGCTATGGTCAGAACCGGCATGAATATAAAAAGCACGATACAGGCCCACAGCATATCACTTCCTCTGGGCTGTTTGAAATTGACCTTGTGATAATTCTCCCATGTTATTTCTCCCAACCAGAACAGATAGTCGAAGAAATAATAACGTCGTTTTCGTTCTTGCTCTTTATATTCCTGTTTCTTCATTCAAATTATATTAGATGTAATCGAGTAGGAAAAACGGAATTATTTCCCGCTTCGACCTCTCACACCACCGTGCGTACCGTTCGGTACACGGCGGTTCATTAAACATGATGTTCTAACATAATAATATTCGGACATGGGTGTAAAGCCAAGTCCTTTCAGATACTCACTCGTCATGATTGTACTCAACGCTGTAGAAGCGATACGTACAGCTCCTTTCCGAGTTTTAGCTACCGTCAGTGCAACCCATTCGGGTATGTCAAACTGTTTCAGTTTCTTGATCAGCTTGTCGTGATTCACACGGTCGAAAAACTTTTCCAAATCCATCTCCACTACCTTACGTTTGCCGTTTTCAAAGTATTCCAGCGCACGTTCCACAGCTTGGTGGGCGGAGCATCCCGGACGGAAACCGAAACTACTTTCACTGAAACTTTCGTCATACAATAGGTTCAACTTTTGGGCCATTGCCTGTTGTATCAAACGGTCGGTAACGGTAGGTATGCCCAGCATACGTTTCCCTCTGTTAGGTTTCGGTATCTCTACCTTACGGACTGCACAGGGAATATAAGTGCCATGCTGTATCTGCGATTTGATGACAGACCAGTTCTTCCATAAGTGGTCGTGGAGTTCATCCACTCCCATACCGTCAATACCTGCCGCTCCCTTGTTGGAAACGACCTGACTGTAGGCGGCTCTCATGTTCCCGGCACTCAATATTTCTTCGAGCATACTGTTTCTCTTTGTTTATTATGTTATACACTTGGTCGTATTCTTCCATATATGCAGTTTCTACACAAACTTTCTATCTGATTTTTATGCTCATAATCTTACAGTCAGAATTAAAAAATAAGCAGCGATTACTGCCGCACTCTATGAGACTGTGGCGGCAATCGCTACTGAAATCGTTATTAGTTTAACGGAAGAAGAAATACCAGATGATAGCGGCTGCAATCAATACATAAGTCAGAATTTGCATGACCGACTGATACTTCTTGACCACAGGATTTGTTTCTTCTTCGTCTCCGGATGCTTGCTCCCATATCGTTTCAACCGTACTGGGAAGCTTCAAAAATTTATTAGCCATGGCGACGAATTTATATTCATCGGGTTCTTTCTCCATGCCGATAAAGGCATAGGAACAATCCAACTCTTTCTTTATGTCGCTGTTGAAATGAGCACAACCAGTATAAAGAACGATACCGTCAAACATGTCACTTATATTCATGACTCCACTTCTGTCTTCATCCTTCATCGTGCTTTTACCGCGTCCATCGGTAATGTGTTTGCCGGTTCCTTCCTCCAGATAATAGTAGTCAAATCCGGCAGACTGTACGGAGTCATAACGAATATCACCTATTTCCACTTGACTCATTACTTCCTTTATCTGAGTAAGAAGTTGCTCATCAATATCTTTCCCGTCCAATGAAAAAGCAAAGGTTCGATACAGACTATCATCATAACGGGTATCTCTTACTGGATATAGTTTTACTACTCGGGGATTCTTCAATTCCTGAAATGTCTTGGCCCATTTCTTGATTTTTCCCGCATCATAACCTGCTTGGATTTCGCTGCCCTGTAGAGCTTCGGTAATCATTTTTATTTCGTTCATATTGTTTCGCTTTATTAGATTAAACTTCTTCTTCCTGTTTACTGTATGCAGAAAATTCGCAGCCGAACTGTTCAACCAGCATATTGTCCATTTCATCGGCCTTTTCTGCAAGGTTTACCATGTTTTCTCTAATTAGGTCTTCGTATTCATCCGTTATGTCTGATAGATGAATGCGGTACATCAGGTAAATCTGTCTGCCGTCAATTCCCATTTTATAGGGTGTAAAATCATTGGACAGCATGTAGTCAAGCACCTTTTCCACTTCCTTTTTGGGAAGTAAGTTTACGGGCGATACCATAAAAAGATAGGCACTGTTATAGACAAAGATACGAATCTCCGAACTGCCCTTGTGGAAGCACCATGCTTCATAACCATCACGAGCAAGCACCGGATTGATGCCCATTTGCTCTATGGCGCTTTCACAGAATTCTGTTAAGGGTGACACATGCTGTTCTTCAAAGATACCTTCGGGCAATTTTTCCCCACAAGAGGGACAATAGTCATCCGGAGTTGAAATGAGCTCGTCACAACTGTCACATTGTACGCTGAACGTTTCTCGGTCTAACGAATCGACATATTCCAATACCTTACGCAGGTTTTCTACCCGGATGCCAAACCCTATATTGTCGGCCTCTGATATTTTGGCAGCTGTGATACCTACTATTTCGTCTTTTTCGTTTAGGATAGGACCTCCGGAATTACCCGGATTGACTGCTGCATCTGTCTGTATGTAATACTGTCCGTTCATGAGCTGCTTGGGGGATGAAACGGTTCCTTCTGTCACAGTGAACGGCATTCCATAAGGATAACCGGCTACACGGATTTTTCCTCCAATGCTCACCGTGTCGTCCCCTGACAGGCAGATGTCCGGCAGGTCCGAAAAATCGTGGGAAACGGATAACAAAGCGATGTCAAGAGGTATATTGACCAATACTACTTTAGCCAGATAAGGATTACGGTTACTGTCGTGAATGGCCACTGCATGAAAGCCCTCCACTACATGATAGTTGGTTACAAACAGATTGTATGATTTTAGATAAAAACAGCTACCCGAACCTCCGGCATGTGTCACTTTAAAAACCGATTTATAGATATTTTGTTCCATAGTGCTTCGTTTTAGGGATTATTGAAAAAGACCACTCATTACTTTCTGCTGCAGCTCTCCGGCAAGACGGGTATATTCTGCCATGTCTCCGCGCATCATGGCTTCCACCATCTTCTGCTGTAATTCTGCCATGTCGTTTCCGCTCATTTTTTCTGCCATCTTTTGCTGCATGGCTTGGGCGGCGCTGACAGCCTGTTCCATCATCTGACCGGCCATCGGATTGTCTGCACAGGAATAGAATGCACTACCGGAAAGGTCTCCCTCCATAATGTTGTCCATAACTTCATAGAGCGTGCGGGCAGCCTGTTCCACAGATTGTCCTCCGGATGCTTTAAGGGCATGTGTCAGCAGCACGTTGATTTCTTCGGGTATGTCGTTATAGTAATAGGTTTCATAGATAATGTATAGCATTCGTACAGCAGCACGCTCAAAGTCACCGGATTGTACTGCAGCTGTTGCTTCCTCATATACATTCTCAAAAATTTCTTGAATGGTCTGCAGGGATGCGCTTCGGCGGTTGGAAACCAGTTTGCCTGCAAAATACAAATCTTCAGCCAGCACCTCTTTGGAAGTAGCAAGCAGTTTCTTAAGATAGTCCATCCCTTTGGAAACAAGTTCTTCCACCGGCCGTTCAGCATCCATATCGTCAATGGCCTTTTCGAGGTTGTTGCAGAACTGTCCTTGCGGATTGGCAAGATAGGCTATCTGGTAGAAGGCAGTGTCGAGCACATTCCATGAATAACCATAGTGCCGTGCAGCGTTGTATTCGTTTAAGGTATCCAATGTAGCCTTGCCTAAACTTTGGATTCCTTCATACACTTGGTCAACTGTTGCTGCCGGATAAGGTGTCACTTGAGGTTCATAACAACGGGTAGCCCCAAATTGAGTACAGAATTCATCATCATAGCGATCACCCACATGGCAGATGTTTTGAAGCACTCCGTATATTTTATGGGGATGACTTTGTTGGAGTGGGGTCACATAACGCATCTTCAAGCGGTCTCCTTCTTTAACAAAGCCTGCCAGCAGCAGTTTGTTAATATTCAGGTCTGCTATCTGGCGGAGCATGGCGACGCGCCCTTTTTCCGGCAGAATCAGAAAGTCGGCCTCTATGTACATGATTTCGTCAAGGATACGGATGTGCACCACGATGGATCCATGAGGAATATGAAATTCCGTACCGTTTTCGTTTCCGAACTCGATTCGGAATCCCTCATTCAAATAGTCCAACAGGCAGTGAAATGCCTCCAGATATTTTCCTTCATTGTATAGATCTACGCTTTGTTCGTAAATCTCTCTGCGGACAGGTTGCCGTTTGGCTTCCTCCACGGATGGCATAAAGCTAAATGTATTCTTCATAATCTAAGGGATTAAATCTTAAAAAAGAGGGTTATAATCTCAATTCATTTACAATCGTGCGACACAGGCTTATATCAGCATACAGCTGTTCCAGCAATTTTGCGTCTTGAAGGGATTTCCTTCCGGGACGCAGAAACCCGTCAGGGGTGGATACTGCATAGAAAAGGCGGTTGCCCGAGAAGGATAACAACAAGTTGCGGTCTGACAAGCGTCGCAGTGCGGTGATGCGCTGCATCATGAGTGGGGTCAAAATCCGGCGAGCTTCCACTTCATCTTCGGCATATACGGCAAAGTACCGCTCAAATTCAGGGTCTTCCAATCGCATGAATTTGGCTTTGTTTTGCTGATTGAATTTTTGTATATGGTGGGCAAGATAACCTATTTTATTTTCCAAATGGTCAGGGATCAGTACGACACCGCTTCGGAACGATAAATCAGTTTCGCAATACCCGAACATCCCCCTGAAACTGTGCATACTGCTCTCAACACGCATCCCGAATAGGGGGCGAAGCAACAACCGATATAATGTGAAAACATAATTCACAACCGGAAGCCGGTACAAGCCTGAGTCCCGTGCCGTAGTAATACCAATGTCTGCCATCATCATCCGGTAGTTGCCACAGGGCATCTCCACAGTACCATAGCAGGTTGTACTGTTAGTTTCCTCTGAAGTGAATGAAGCATTGAAAAAACGGCTTTCCAATATCACTTTCCGGTTTATCTTGCCATCTGGATGATATAAAGAATCCGGAAACATCCGATGTAAAATTCCAGCCATTACATTTATTTCCTGACGCCCCAATTTCATGAGGGCATGTACAAACAAGTAGTGCAAGGGGAAAAAGATTGCAAAACCAATCATAATGTATTGGGTGACAGTTGCGTTTTCCTCTGCAGTTCCCCTGCCTAAAACGGCAGTACCGAATATACAAAAAACAAACCAGCATAAAGCCATGGAGTAGACAATACCCGTGAGCACTCGGACAACAATTCGGAATTGCCGGATGCGTTGCATTTGTTTCCGATATTCAAGGTGTAATTTTTCAGGATTCATAGATGGAAAGATAATAGAAGTTAGCGTTTAAATAAATCCTCAACTTTTGGCTGTGCCATTTCTGTTTCAAGGATTTCTATCAGGCCTTGCACTTCATGTCCACGCAGTGACGCAATCACAGAAGAGGGAAACATCTCGATGCTGTTATTGTAATCTGTCACCGCTGCATTATAGGTGCGCCGGATGGCCTGTAGCTGATTTTCCATTTCTTCTATCTGTAAATGCAGATGAATGAATTGTGCATTAGCTTTCAATTCCGGATAATTTTCAACAGCTATATTCAATTCTTTCAATAGAGATGACAGATGATCTCCCTGCTGAATCTGTTCTGTTTCGGAAAAAGATGAAGATGATTGTGAACGGAGTTGGGCTATACGGGTTAGGATTTCATGTTCATGTCCCATATAGGACTTGACTGCGGCTACAAGGTTTGGTATCAAATCATTGCGCTGTTTGAGTACCACACAAATGCCACTTCGGCATTGTTTCACCCGATTGCGTTTCGCAATCAGGCTGTTTGAGGTAAAAACACCCCAAAGGAAAAGAAGGAGAACAACGGCCATAATCACCGCAAATGTAATCGGTATTGCCATAGGTCTTGTTTTTTAATGGTTATCACTAAATTGATAAATCATGCAGGGATGATTCACAGGTCGCTTGATATTACAGTGGGGAAGTGTCTGTCCTTACAGCATAATTCCAGTCAATCCTATAATTCCGGCCGCAAGATACAAATAATTCCATTTACCCCCCCCAGTTAATTAATGTTAAAAAGTTGTCGGATGAAGCTTCCCGATATAGCCATCCAAACAGCACTAGAACCACTATAATAGCTATTATTATCATTCCTTTATGTCGTCTCAATCTTGCAGTCATTGTTATATTTCTTGTTTTGTTGGTAAAAACATTTCAGGGGAAATTCAGTCGTTTGTTATCTGACGTTATTTCATCCGTTTAATATGTTTTTGAAGAAAACCGATCAAAAGATTTGCAATACATCCTAAAATAAATCCTATGAATCCCCACAAATAAATAGCCAACCGCACATCATTGTAAGATAGTATTTTGAATATTATATCATAAAAAGACTCATCCAAAGACGCAGTATCGCAATAATCGATAAAAGCATATAGAAGCACATATAAGCCACCCATCACAAAACCTGCAACAGGGAGTAATATATGTCTTTTATTTATTGTTACTTTCATCGTTTCTTCTGATTTATGAGGATAAATAATGTTTGGCAGCGTTACGATTATTCAATCGGCTAATAAGGAAAATCTAAATATCTCATACTGTCAAAGCTAATAATATTGTTAAAGGTTAAAGCCAACAAAATAAATGCATGTATTTTTGAAGCTATTGTTACTCTTTTATGGATCTGTTTCTTATAGGACTGGATGCCAGGGAAAGGTCTACCCTTATGGAAATAATAGAAAACTGACACGGATTAAAATCAATCATAATAACATCACAGATCCCTGTTGAAACACGGTATAATGCAATTGGAGATCCTACAGTAGATGACGCAATACCGGACAGAATTGTACATACTGCACACAAGATTGAACTTACAGGAGATTCTGTAAGAAACATTAATGCTAAAAAGAAATAGTGTCTATTGTAGATTATTATAATTGAAATTAATCCGGGTTAAAATGCATCTTTTCATACTTGAAATGAATTCTGTTACGATATTTCAAAAGCACTACGAATGCCGTCGGGAAATACCTATTATTGGCTATTGTGGTATTTTATACAACAGATTATTTTTGCTTTCGATTTATTAATTTAAAAAATAAAATTATGAATTTGAATATTGGTAAAAAGTACGTTTATTTTTTAACTTGCCTTTTTATACTTACATCAATCGGTTGCACCAATAACACAGACAAACCTGATGAGAAGGACTATGAGACTACACTTGTAACGGTCAATGATTGTTTACCTGAAGAAATTAAGGCTATAGACATACTCATAGGTAAGGAAAATTTTGATCCCTCTGCTGATGAAGTAAAGGAGAGGTGGAAAGGTCTGAATATAAGTTGGCAAAGTCGAGGCGAAAATCTTGTGGTGAAAACGATTAGAATCTTAGAGGATGCTGATTTTCGTCAACCAATAGAGATGATTCTTGGTAAGGGTGGGCCAAAGCTTGAGTACTTAGATTCTCTTATTATAAAATCAGATCAAATCTCTAAACTCAGCATTAGAGATCAATCTCAATTACGATATGTTGAGCTATCTGGTAGTACTGCATCGCCTCTTGAAACAATAGAAGTGACCAATAATAGTAATATAAATGAGCTTATTATCACTAATTTCCCTAAGGTAACCACACTAAAACTAGGTGCTGCAAAAATGAACCTGTTACACATTGGGGATCTCCCAAATCTTGCTAGCTTTAACATAAGTGGCATCATGTCAGAACAGCCTGATGAGTATGGGAATTATGAGATATTGGCACATAATACTATTAAGAAGGTAGAGATAAGAGGTAATATGTCACAGCTTGACTACATCTACTTACATGGTAAGGAGATAGAGATTTTCGATATGAATAAGTCAATTGTACCTAATCTGAAAACACTTTCACTTACTAACAATAAACTAAGAGGAAAACTTGAACTCAAAATGCTTGAGTCTATAGAAGAGGTACGATTGGCAGCTAACGAACTTTCCTCCATTTCTTTTGATGATTGTCCAAAATTAAGAACAGTTGATCTATCTAATAATAATGGATTGGCTGATTTTTCAATAAGTGACGGAACAGCCTTGAGAGTACTTGATTTAAGTAATGTCTCAATAAAAACATTGGACATAAGCTCTTTTAAGTCATTAAAAAACTTAAGTGCTACAAATTCTAAAATATCAAAATTAATAATTGCTGATTCTCATGGAGCGAGTCCACAGTTGGAAATAGTTGCACTTAATAATAATCAGCTGACATCATTTGTTTATCCTGCTGAGATCATGAAAAGCATGTCAATTATCAATATTAATGACAATAAAATAGCTAAAATAGATCTGTCTGCTTTACATCATCGTTTGGAACGAATATTAATGAATAACAACAACATATCAAACATTATACTACCTGATAGACCTTTTGATCGCAACTTGTTTGACAGGATAGAAGCCAAAAATAATAATATAGATATAGAAACTCTAATTAGTTTATATGAACTTTGTGATGAACCAATTAATCCAAGTAAGTTCAGCTTCGCTCCTCAATTATATTTAGATTATCAAGACATTGATTCCAAAACAGTTGACTATAGTCACTATGTTCAGTATATTGACGAGGGAATCTGTTCCCTTTGTGTCGTCCGATGGAATCAGAAGGCTCAAAAATGGGATTACTTGGAAGACGGAGTAGATCACATCCGTGAAGGCAATATTGTTAAGTTATCAACGTCGCCTAAAGGAAAATATCGTATTGGTTTATCGGGGACTTATGGTTCTGCATTAGGTTGTTTTAGTCCACAAGAGCCGTATATCTTAGGAGAATTAAATATTTAATTCAAACTTATAGTTTTTGACAAGTTAATTGATCAAGTGGGAAAATAAGATATCTACCTGATATACAATCAATTTATAGTTGACACGCTTGTGAATATTTGCAAGATTTTGTATCTTTGAGATATAAAACCTTGCAAATATTTTTATGTTAACGGAGGTTCAACGCAAGAGGTCTTATGTAATAGATTAATATACAGAGATTGTTGCATGCCCCTCTTTCACTGAATTCATCCTTTATTCTAGCAATGATCCTATATTATATTTTCGTTTAATATTATCTCGTCATTTATCCCATTTATTGCAATCTATGAGAGCACTCTCTATTTGTAGCATCGTATAACCTCCGACGTTGTCACCTTGCGCATCTGGCTTGTCGTTGTTTTGCCCGTCATCAATTTGTGAATCTACAAAATCAACGACTACATTTGTATAATTAGGCGTCCCTTCTGGTCGTCCTCTGTATTTGGAATAAACCATTCTTGTTAAATACCATTGTACTCCTGCAGCCCAACTCTCAACCATCTTCTCTTCAGCATCATGATAATTCCGATAACGATTCGTGCCAGGCTCCCTAACAATCATTCGCATTTAATTCTTCCTCGCCCCGACAGCCAACAGAACTCCTAAAATAACCCCCAGAAGAGCTGCACACAAGACACGCATATTGCCCGGCAATAAAAAAGTTATTGTATGCGCAGGAAACCAAAATAAAGGAATCGTCTTTTTGAATACAAAGCCCCAAAGTACACCCCAGTTCAATTTCATCATTATTTCCCTCATCTTAATCGGACGAAAAAAACCTGCCAACGTTCCTCCGTTTTCAATAATATGAATATCCGTTATTTTATGCAAGGTCATAAAAACCGGTGCAAAAAAGGTATTCATCGCCACAGATACGGCAAATGCCACAAGCACCTTCTCCCATGAAAGCCCGTCGCTATGAAATATTCCGACAGCATCCTGCATTCCCAAATATTGCAATACGACCGGAGTCCCATTGGAAAAAATAATCATCGCAACATTGATTCCCATCCCGAGGATGCCCCAAACAAGCATTCGCGGCAATATACCAAAACCTTTTCGGACATAGACTCCCGAACTGATTCGCAAACCGATAACCTCTCCCAAGGTGGAAAGAATGGCAAATTTGAAAAAACTCATCACCATACCGTGTCCGGCATTAAACGAGTGATACCAATGGCAGACCGGTTCGCTCACAAAAAAGGGTAACAGCACAACTGCTACCCCCAGTATAAATAAAAAATCCTGTTTCTTCATAGCTTTACTTTTCAATGCGGATACGTGCATCTACAGCCACTACATTTTCCTTGTTACCCAACAACGGATTCAAGTCCATCTCGAAAATTTCCGGAGCGACTTTCACCAACATAGAGACACGAGCAACAGCTTCTGCAAATTTTTGTTCATTTACAGGCTCCTGCCCACGCACTCCCTGAATAATCTTATAAGACTTCAATTCGCGAATCATATCCAGGGCTTCAGAAGCTGCAATCGGAGCCAATCCTGCCCGCACATCTTTCAACACCTCAATAAAGATACCTCCCAGACCGCAAAGCACCATGTGACCGAACTTAGCCTCTCGCTTAGCGCCGATAAATACCTCCGTACCGGACAACTGCTGAGCCAGCATAACAGCATGCGTATCTTTAATCTGCATCATACGACGGAATTCACTGCGTACAGTAGCCTCATCGCGTACATTCAATGTTACACCTCCCACATCTGATTTATGCACCGGACCAACAACTTTCATCACCAACGGGAAACCGATAGATTTAGCCAAAGCCACAATCTCCTCTTCCTTATCAGCAACACCCTCTTTTGCACGTGCAATACCTGCCGCGTCCAATAATTCATGTATCTGCTCCGGATCCAGATACCCGTTTTCAGCCTTATCTACAACGGCACGGATACGTGCCCCGTCCACCTCCGGCAATTCCGGCTGTGCAGGCTGGGGTACCGGTGTCTTGAACACTTTGCAAAGGGCATTTCCAAAATTCACCTCATACGGAAAATATACACCCCCGTTGCGTACAAACTCATCAATCTCGTCCTTCACAACCATGGAAGACGGGAAAATCGGGTAAATCGGTTTTTTAGAAGTAGCTATCTTTTCTCCTAATACTTTATATACATCGTAAACAGGGAACAATCCCGGACTACCGAATATAACTGCAATTCCATCAATATTATCGAAATCACGATTACATGCATCCAAAATAATGCCCAACTGCTCTGCCGTTCCCGTTGCCAGAAAATCAATCGGATTACCGACAGAAGAACCGTTAAACAATTGAGACAACAAAGCTTCTGCTTTCGGACCTTCCAGATGAGGTATCTCCATGCCCCCGTTAGAAAGAGCATCGGTCAACATCACGGCAGGGCCGCCTGCATGTGTGACAATAGCAATATTCTTACCTTTCAATTCCGGATATGTAAAAATCGCAGCAACCGTAGCCAACTCATCACGACCGTGACAACGAACAATTCCCGCCTTACGGAACAATGCCTCTACAGCTACATCCGAACTTGCCAACGCTCCTGTATGCGAAGATGCAGCACGGCTGCCTGCAGCAGAGCCTCCCGATTTGATGGCTGCAATACGACACCCTTTACGTATCAGGGAAGAAGCATGTTTCAACAACTTGTCCGGTTTGTCAATGCTTTCCACATACATCAATTTAATCCGCGAACTTGTTTCCGGATCGAAGGACTCGTCCCAATACTCCAGGATTTCTTCCACACCCAACTGAGCCGAGTTGCCTACTGAATATACACTGTTAAACTTCACGCCTTTCTGCATTCCGGCATCCATAATAAACAGAGCAGTAGCCCCGGAACCGGATACAAAATCTACTCCCTGCGAATCCAATTCAGGAATCGGAGTTGTAAACACTCCATTATAATTTGTATTCAATACGCCAATACAGTTCGGACCGATCAACGAACCGCCTACAGCATCTATCGTATTGACAATCTGCTGTTCCAATGCCTTCCCCTCAGCATTCTCTTCACTGAATCCTGCCGAAAGGATGATGAATGCACGTGTATTCTTCTCCTTCGCCAGAATTTCGATAGTAGCCGGACAAAACTTAGCAGCAATAGCAATAATAGCACAGTCCACCTCCGGCAATTCCTTCACGTCATGACAGGCTTTTACTCCTTGCACTTCATCCATTTTAGGATTGACCACATACAAGCCCCCTTTAAATTGTCCGTCAAGCAAATTTTTCAACACTTTGCCTCCGGGCTTCTGTATATCATCCGACCCTCCAACAACCACAATACTGGAAGGGTTTAGTAATTGTTTGTTTATCATATTGTTTTTATCTTTTTATTTTTACACTTGTTCGAAAAAACGCAGAAAATCCTCTACTTTTTCCACCATATTCTTTGAGCCGGTATAAAACGGCACGCGCTGGTGAATTGTTTCCGGCTGTATTTCCAGAATCCGGCGGCATCCGTCCGTTGCCAATCCTCCTGCCTGTTCTGCAATGAAAGCAATCGGATTGCATTCATACAACAGACGCAATTTCCCTGTCGGATGGCTATTGGTCTCCGGATAGATAAATACCCCTCCCTTCAACAAATTCCTGTGAAAATCCGCAACAAGAGAACCGATATATCTCGAAGTATAAGGACGAGCTGTTTTTTTATCCGTTTCCTGACAATATTTGATATATTTTTTCACACCCACAGGAAATTTTTCATAATTGCCTTCATTGATAGAGTATATTTTCCCATCATCCGGTGTCTTGATGTCAGGATGAGACAGACAGAACTCTCCGATAGAGGTATCCAACGTGAAGCCATTCACCCCATTCCCGGTTGTATAAACCAACATTGTCGATGAGCCGTAAATCACATATCCGGCAGCCACCTGTTCACAACCGCTTTGCAGGAAATCATCCAGTTTTGCAACTTCGCCAATCGGTGATTTCCGACGGTAAACAGAAAAAATCGTGCCTATAGAAACATTTACATCTATATTTGACGAACCGTCCAACGGGTCCATACAAAAAATATATTTGGCATCACGCGCCATCCCTTCTTCAAAAACAACCACATCCTGATTTTCTTCAGAAGCAATACCACAACATTCACCGCTTGCTTTCAACTCTGCAATGAATGTTTCATTGGCATATACATCCAATTTCTGCTGATCTTCACCCTGTATGTTTTCAGAACCGGCCCGTCCCAAAATATCCACCAATCCGGCTTTATTTACTTCTCTATTGATTTTCTTTGCAGCAATCCCCACATGGTGCAGCAAACAGGAAAAACCTCCGGTTGCCTCAGGAACACCAGCCTGTTGTTCTATAATAAATTGATTTAAAGTTGTAACCTTGTTCATAGAATCAGAATGTTTTTGTTAGTAGATGCAAATATAAAATGATAAATCGTAATACACAAACGTTTTCATATTATTTAGTTTGTCGGGAGGGGTGTCTATTGCTTCCCTCCATGTCTTAAGCCGCCAATGACAAAATCGTTTTCAAACTCTCTTCCCGTCCCTTCAAATATATATCAAAGATATCTCAAAGTTATCACAAAGATATCATAAAGATATCCGAAGCATATCTTTGACTGGTATTTGTCATAAGTTTATACCGGAAATAAATCAAAGTAAATTGAGAGTATCAAGATACAATTATCAATATGCCGCATGATTATCATAACCTTTTAAATAAAATTCCACATGGAGAGAAAACAGATAAACCGGAATGATGGAATCTGATTGTTTCCGACATTTTCCAACCGAATGTCAGCTAAACTTTCCGAATTTTAAATCCTCTGACAAATGTATTCAAGGGAAATGTACCGAATATATCCAATTTAATTATAAATTAGCGGCCTAAAATAAAAGTGTTTGTAATATTCCGAAAATATGAACGTATATAAATTTGGCGGCGCATCCGTAAAAGATGCTGATGGAGTGAAAAACCTGTTCAAGATTATCAACACTCAAAAAGAGAATCTGATTATTGTGGTGTCAGCCATGGGCAAAATGACCGATGCACTGGAAGTCTTATGTAATGCCTATTTCCATAAAACAGGAGATACTGCATCTGCTTTCTTACACATCAAAGATTTTCACCAAAATATTATCAATGACCTCTTCGGCACTTCTGCTGATGAAGTAAGCCGTTTAACCGATAATTTATACTGCGAATTACAGAACATTATCGACAGTGATCCGTCCTTATCCTATGATTATGAATATGACCGCATTATCTGTTTTGGAGAATTGCTTTCCACTACCATTATTTCCGCCTATATGGAAAGACAGGGACGGAAAGCAAAATTCATAGATATCCGCAAATGCCTGATCACAGACCAAAACTATCGGAATGCATGTGTCAATCTGGAGTTTTCGTCCCAATTGTGCCGAAAGACATTTTCATTCCAGGACACATTCATATACATCACCCAAGGTTTCATTGCAGGTACAACCACCAACCAAACGACGACACTCGGACGGGAGGGATCTGATTACACCGCAGCCTTATTGGCCAATCTGCTGGATGCAGAGTCGGTTACGATTTGGAAAGATGTGCCAGGAATCATGAATGCCGACCCCAAACTTTACAAAGACACAGAAATCATCAGCAAAATGTCATACAAAGAAGCCATAGAGCTCTCAAATTGCGGGGCAAAAGTCATTCACCCCAAAACAATCAAGCCTTTGCAAAACAAAGGCATTCCTCTCTATGTGCGCTCTTTTCTTTATCCGGAAAGCCAGGGTTCAGTAATACGCGAACTGGATGAACGCCTGAATCTCCCTCCTATTTTCATCGACAAGGGGAATCAATTATTGCTGACGCTTTCACCGCGGGATTTTTCATTCATCGCAGAAGAAAAACTCAGCCACATTTTTGCCATTTTAGCCAAATACCGATTGCGTTTGAATCTCATGCAGACTTCAGCCATCACATTTTCATTTTGCATCGATTTAAATGAAGCCATTTTTGACCGTTTTATCAACGAACTTCAAAATGAATATGAGGTATTATACAATAAAAACGTACGTCTACTGACCATACGTCATTACAATGAAGACATTATCACAAAACTCACATCAGACAAAAACATTCTGGTAGAACAACGCAGCCGCCTGACTGCCCGTTTTGTTGTTGCAGATGAAAAAAAATAGTATCTTTGCAGTCCATTCATTAAGAACCATTTTAAAACTACATAAATGAACGAGAAATTTCCTGAATACAAAGGTTTGAATCTTTCTCAAGCAAACAAAGAAATACTGAAAACTTGGGAAGACAACCATACTTTCGAAATGAGTTTGAAGACACGGGAAGGCCATCCTTCGTTTGTCTTTTATGAAGGTCCGCCTTCTGCAAACGGGATGCCCGGCATCCACCACGTTATGGCACGTACCATCAAGGATGTCATCTGCCGTTACAAAACTCTTCAGGGATTTTTAGTGGAACGTAAAGCAGGCTGGGACACTCACGGCCTTCCGGTTGAATTGGGCGTAGAAAAGAAACTCGGAATCACCAAAGAAGCAATCGGCAAAAGCATCAGCGTGGCCGAATACAACAAGGAGTGCCGGCTTGATGTCATGAAATATACAAAAGAATGGGAAGACCTGACCAAACAGATGGGATATTGGGTGGATACACACAATCCTTATATCACTTATGACAACCGATATATAGAAACCTTATGGTTTCTTTTGAAAAAACTATATGACAAGGGATTCCTTTACAAGGGGTACACCATCCAACCCTATTCGCCTGCAGCAGGGACCGGATTAAGCACTCATGAATTAAACCAACCGGGTTGTTACCGGGATGTAAAGGACACCACCTGTGTCGCGCAATTCAAAGTCGTCCGCGACGAGAAATCAGAAAAGCTGTTCGCATACAGCGATACGGTCCACTTCCTTGCATGGACAACCACCCCCTGGACATTGCCATCCAATACGGCTTTGGCAGTAGGTCCCAATATCACTTATTATGTCGTAAAGACATATAATCCTTACACTTATCTGCCAGTTACCGTTATTCTTGCAAAAGACCGTTTTGCAGCTTACTTTAACCCCAAAGCGGCAGATATCGCCCTGGAAGACTATAAAGAAGGCGATAAACTTATCCCTTATCAAAAAGTAGCAGAATTCAAAGGCCCTGAACTCGAAGGCATACGCTACGAGCAACTGATGCCCTGGATGCAGCCGGAGGGCGATGCCTTCCGCGTAATTTCAGGAGATTATGTAACGACAGAAGACGGTACGGGTATTGTGCACATTGCTCCGACATTCGGAGCGGATGACGATCGTGTGGCCAAAGCTGCCGGAATTGCACCGATGCTACTGGTCGACAGGGACGGTAACAAACAACCGATGGTAGACAAACGCGGGCGCCTGTTTGTTTTGGAAGAAATAGACCCCGAGTTTATAAAGACCAACGTAAATATTGAATTATACCGTGAATATGCCGGACGTTTTGTAAAGAATGCCTACGACCCGGCACTGACAGAGGATGATCCAACGCTGGACATCGATTTATCCGTCATGCTGAAAAAGGAAAACAAAGCCTTTAAAGTCGAAAAGCATGAACATAACTATCCGCATTGTTGGCGTACAGACAAACCGGTACTCTACTATCCGTTGGATTCCTGGTTTATAAAAACAACAGCCGTGCGTGAGCGCATGATAGAATTAAACCGCACCATCCACTGGAAACCGGCCAGCACAGGAGAAGGACGTTTCGGCAAATGGCTTGAAAATCTTGTAGACTGGAATCTGTCCCGCTCCCGTTATTGGGGCACTCCGCTACCCATCTGGATCAGCGAAGACGGCACAGAACAAAAATGCATCGGCTCAGTTGCAGAGTTAATCGAGGAGATTAAAAAATCCGTCGCAGCCGGATTCATGACCGGGAATCCTTATGAAGGATTCATCACAGGCGACAATTCAAAAGAAAACTATGCAAAAATAGATTTGCACCGGCCTTATGTCGACGACATCATACTCGTTTCATCCAATGGTCAAAAAATGTTCCGGGAGAAAGATTTGATTGATGTATGGTTCGATTCCGGCGCCATGCCCTATGCCCAACTCCACTATCCGTTTGAACACAAGGATGATATTGACAAACATCTTCGTTTTCCGGCAGACTTTATAGCGGAAGGCGTTGACCAGACCCGCGGCTGGTTTTTCACCTTACATGCAATTGCAACCATGGCCTTTGATTCTGTCGCATTCAAAAACATTATCTCCAACGGATTGGTTTTGGATGCCAAAGGCAATAAGATGTCCAAGCGTCTAGGCAACGCCGTCGACCCATTCGCCACCATTGAGGAACATGGTTCCGATCCGTTGCGCTGGTATATGATAACCAATTCCCAACCCTGGGACAATTTAAAATTCGATGTAGCCGGTGTTGATGAAATAAAACGTAAATTCTTCGGGACCTTATACAATACATACGGATTCTTCGCATTGTATGCCAATGTGGATAATTTCCGCTATACAGAAACCGACATTCCCATAAACGAACGACCGGAAATCGATGGCTGGATTCTCTCCTTGTTAAATTCTTTGATAAAAGAGGTTACAGAAGCCTTTGAAAAATACGAACCGACCCGTGCGGGACGTGCCATCCAGGAATTTGTTATCGAAAACTTATCCAATTGGTATGTGCGTCTTTCACGCAAAAGATATTGGGGAGGAGAATATTCGCAAGACAAGATTTCCGCATACCAGACTTTATACACCTGTCTGGAGACTATCGCCATATTATCGGCCCCCATAGCACCATTCTACATGGAGAAACTGTTCAACGACCTAAATAGTGTTACAGGCCGTCATAGCGGTAGCGTACATCTTGCAACATTTCCAAAGGCCAACGAAAATCTGATCAACAAAGCTTTGGAGAATCGTATGGAATTAGCCCAAAACATATCATCCATGGTATTGGGATTACGCAGAAAAGTACAATTGCGAGTACGTCAACCGCTGAGTAAACTCATCATTCCGATATTGAATGATGAGATGATTCCACAATTGGAAGCCGTTAAAAACATCATTCTTTCAGAAGTAAATGTCAAAGAGATTGAATACATCACCGATACAACCGGTGTTCTTGTAAAACGCATCAAACCGAATTTCAAGACATTAGGCCCCAAATACGGGAAGCACATGAAACAAATTTCCGCCCAAATCGGCCAAATGGAACAAAGTGACATTTTCAGTCTGGAAAAGAATGGCAGATATGATTTATCCATCGGAGACGAAACCATTGTCATAACTCTTGAGGATGTAGAAATACTTTCTGAAGATATTCCGGGCTGGCTGGTTGCAAACGAAGGACGTTTAACCGTTGCTTTGGACATCAACGTAACCAAAGAACTGAAAGAAGAAGGGATAGCCCGTGAACTTATCAACCGTATTCAAAATCTCCGTAAAGAGAGTGATTTTGATGTCACTGATAAAATCACCTTAGCAATCGGTCGCCATCCCGAGATAAATGAGGCAGTAGAACATTTCAAGCAATACATTGCAAGCCAGGTGCTGGCGGAAAGCATAGAACTCACCGATAACCGGGACTGCAAATCCAAAGAAGTGGAAATTGACGAAATACATACATTCATCAAAATCGAAAAATTATAACATTTTACCACCATTATTTCAATGGAAATGCGGTATATTGGAAAAAAGTCATTAATTTTAGGCAAAACTTTAAAGCTATGGCAGAAAAAACTAGATACTCCGACGAAGAGTTACAAGAATTCAGAACGTTAATTCTTGAAAAACTTGACAAGGCCCGTAAGGATTATGAAATTCTTAAAGCCTCGCTTTCTGGTAGTGACGGCAACGATATCGCCGACACAAGCCCAACGTTTAAAGTGCTTGAAGAAGGAGCTTCTGTCCTGTCTAAAGAAGAGGCCGGACGTCTTGCGCAACGACAAGCAAAATTTATTGCCCATCTAGAAGCTGCACTTATCCGCATTGAAAACAAAACTTATGGTATATGCCGGGTTACCGGCAAGTTGATTTCCAAAGAACGTTTACGCGCAGTGCCTCATGCAACACTCAGCATTGAGGCCAAAGAAAACGGTCAGGGTTAACAAAACATTGAAAATTGGGAATGGGAAGACATTTCCAATTTTCCTCTTTAATATCCAATTTCATGATTTTACGTAATAAATTATTATTATTCACAGCCGCACTGCTAATTATTGATCAGTCTGTTAAAATATGGATTAAAACCCACATGACGATAGGAGAAGAAATTTCCGTTTTGGGAGACTGGTTCAAAATCCTATTTGTTGAGAATAACGGCATGGCTTTCGGTATGGAACTAAGCGATGGCAGAATAGGCAAAATGATTCTAAGCCTGTTCCGAATAGCTGCAGTAGGAGCCATCGGCTGGTACATCATGAAACTGATACGGGAAAAGACCCCGGCAGGAGTGCTTTATTCTTTCACTCTCATTTTTTGCGGAGCAATTGGTAATATTATTGACAGTTTATTCTACGGAATGATTTTTAATGACAGTCATTTTCAAGTTGCAACGCTATTTCCGACCGACGGAGGATATTCCTCTTTTCTGCACGGGAAAGTAGTTGACATGCTGTATTTCCCTCTCATTGAAGGTCAATTCCCTTCATGGTTTCCCATTTGGGGAGGGCAGGACTTCATATTTTTCCGTCCCGTCTTTAACCTTGCCGATTCATACATCACCATCGGAGTATTAATGTTGCTACTATTTTATCGCAAATTCTTTTCATCGGAAAAAAATAAAGAAGCCGTCAAGAAACATTGAATACTTAAAAATACCTCTTTTAAATGGTTTTTTTTCGGAAGTTTTTTAGTTGTAACTTTTTTTTGTAGGTTTGCACTCCAATTTCAAACTATTAACTTTGGCATATTGTCATGCCTGAGCATTATATTATATGATTAAAAATCTGGTAATAGTAGAGTCTCCAGCAAAAGCTAAAACTATAGAGAAATTTTTAGGTGAAGGTTATATCGTAAAATCAAGTTTTGGACACATACGAGATCTGGAGAAAAAGGATTTAGGAGTTGATATCGAGCATGAATTTCAACCCAAGTATGAGATATCTGCCGACAAAAAGGCTATTGTAAAGGATTTAAAGGCTCTTGCCAAAGAGGCGCAAACCGTATGGCTGGCTTCCGATGAAGACCGCGAAGGAGAAGCTATAGCATGGCATTTATTTGAAGTCTTGAAATTAAAACCCGAAAATACAAGACGAATTGTCTTTCATGAAATCACGAAAGACGCCATTTTACATGCAATCCAACATCCACGCATGATTGATAAAAATCTGGTAGATGCCCAACAAGCCAGACGTGTTTTGGACAGACTTGTCGGATTTGAAGTTTCTCCCGTCCTTTGGAAAAAGGTAAAGCCTTCATTGTCAGCAGGACGCGTGCAATCTGTCGCTGTCAAATTAATTGTCGAGCGAGAAAGAGAAATAAATAACTTTAAAGAACAGCAATATTATAAAGTGACAGGCAATTTTGTCACTGCCGATCACGCATCTTTACATGCAGAAGCACAGGAACGATTCAGTACGCATGAAGCTACCATGAATTATCTTGAAGCATGTAAAGATGCCGTGTTCAGCGTTAAAAATGTTGAGACCAAGCCAACCATCAGAAAGCCCGCCCCTCCATTTACAACGTCAACACTTCAACAAGAAGCATCACGGAAGCTGGGATTCTCCGTATCCCAAACGATGTCTGTCGCCCAAAAATTATATGAACACGGACTTATCACCTATATGCGAACAGACTCTGTAAATCTTTCAGAACTGGCAATTCGTACCGCCAGGGCGGTCATTCGTGAAACAATGGGCGAAAAATATTCAAAATCCCGTAACTACGCTACTAAAACCAAAGGGGCACAAGAAGCTCACGAAGCGATTCGTCCGACTTACATAAACCGACCAGAAATAGAGGGAGACAAGAATGAAAAACAATTATATGATCTCATATATAAACGGACATTGGCTTCACAAATGGCTGATGCGGAATTGGAGCGTACCAATATCATACTTGAATTATCCAATCAGGACATCCCATTTACAGCAACAGGCGAAGTCATTATCTTTGACGGATTCTTAAAAGTATACATGGAATCACATGACGATGAAACGGATGATAACCAGACGTCCCTTCTCCCCCCTATCCACAAAGGAGACCGCTTAACATACACCGATATCACTGCACAAGAGCAATACACCCAGCACCCTCCACGCTATACAGAAGCCAGCCTGGTAAAGAAAATGGAGGCATTGGGAATCGGACGTCCGTCCACTTATGCCCCCACGATTACAACCATTCAAAACCGCGGATACATCATCCGTGAATCCCGTGAGGGAGTAGAAAAAAACATAGAAGTAATCAAACTATGCAACAACGAAATAAAAACAAGAAGATCTAAAAAAATATTCGGAACCGAAAAGAAAAAACTGTTTCCATCCGATATAGGCATGGTGGTTACTGATTTCCTTTCACAACACTTCCAGAATATCATGGACTACAACTTCACGGCAGAAGCAGAAGAAGCTTTAGACCATATAGCAGAAGGTTCTGTCCAATGGCAGAAAATGATAGGTGAATTTTATGTTCCATTCCACGAAACGGTTGAGACAACCTTACAAAAATCGGAACGTAACAGCGGGCAAAGAATCTTAGGAACCGAACCGACAAGCGGAGAAACAGTAAGTGTACGTATCGGCAGATTCGGTCCTATGGCACAGATAGGTGAAGGTGAAAATGTCAGATATGCCGGTTTGTTGAAAGGACAGCTAATGGAAACGATCTCTCTGGAAGAAGCTCTCTCTCTATTCAAATTTCCCCGCAAGATAGGACAATATGAAGACAAGGATGTCAGCATCGGAATAGGACGTTTCGGACCTTACATCAAACACAACAATGCATTTGTCTCTTTGAAAAAAGACATTGACGATCCGGGAACAATCACATTGGAAACGGCCATAGAACGCATTGAAGAAAAAAGAGAAAACGATCGTAACAAACTAATACATGAATTTGAGAATGGAGTAAAAGTACTAAACGGACGTTTCGGACCTTACATCACGTATAACAAAACCAATTATAAAATTCCGAAAACACTAAAAAATGAAGAATTAACCTTAGAAAAATGCATGGAACTTATCGAAAAAGAAGATGGAAAAAAAACAAAATCCTCAAATAAGAAAGCTTCTGCAGGCTCAAAAATAAAAACAACAACTAAAACTAAAACTAAAAAATCCACATCGGGCACAAAAACAGATAAATAAATCGGTGAATAATCATTTTAATTATTTGCACAACAACACAGTTTTATCTATCTTCGTACCCTCGAAAAGAGATTTTTGCAAAAAACATTAAATTATCTATAAATGGCAGCATTACAAACAATCAGAGACCGTGGAGGACTGTTAGTCAGCATTGTAATCGGTCTGGCCTTAGTCGCTTTCATCGTAGGAGACGCTTTAAGTTCGGGCTCCAGTATGTTTAATAACGAACGTAATCAAGTAGGAGAGATCGCCGGCGAAGGGATATCCATCACCGATTACCAGAACAAAGTTGACCAGCAGGAGGAAATGCTGAAAGCAATGAATGGAATCACAGCATTGAACGAAGAACAACAAACAATGCTCCGCAACAACATCTGGCAACAAATGATCATGGAAAAACTCATGAGTAAAGAATACGAAGAGTTAGGCTTAACAGTCAGCAATGAAGAATTGTATGATGTTTTATTAGGAGACAATATGGCACCCGCAATGCATCAATTGTTTGCAGATCCCAAGACCGGCATTGTAGATAAGGAACGTGCCCGTTTGATCGTAAAACAAATTCTCGAAACTCCTCTGAATCCAAATTCGCCTGACTACGGAGCAATGCTTAATCAGAAAAACTATTGGCTGAATATGGAGCATGAAACTTTTAACACCCGCCTGTTAAACAAATATGGCATTTTATTAGCCAAAGGTATGTATATTACAGACGAGCAGGCAAAAGCGAATATAGATGGCAATGCGATAAAGACAGATTTCAGCTATATTGTAAAAAATTACAGCTCAATTGCTGACTCCGGCATCCATATCAGCAATAACGAAATCAAAGAATATTACAAAAACAATCAGGCCAGGTTCCAACAAAACGAGGCCAGACGCATTGTTTATGTTAACTTTGACATTGAACCGTCAGGAGAAGATTTTTCAGAAACAGAAAAAAGTGTTGAGGAATTGGTCCATGAATTCGCTGCAAGCACTGAACCGATGGAATTTGTCAACTTATCTTCAGATGCAAAAGCAGACTTGAATTATTATAAAAAAGATGAAATTACCAATGACAGTTTAGCTGACTTCTTATTCAACAACCATACGGAAGTATTTGGTCCGTATTTAGAAAATAATGCCTACAAAATTTCACGAGTAGGAGATGTTAGAATGTTACCGGATTCCGTTCGCGCCCGTCATATCTTAATCGCACCGCAGAACAACAATTACATGCAAGCAAAAGCCACAGCAGACAGTTTAGCCAAGTTGTTAAAAAATGGAGCTGACTTTGAAGAACTGGCCCTCAAAAACTCAACAGACCAAAACTCTGCCATCAATGGAGGTGATTTAGGCTGGTTCAATCAAAAAATGATGGTCCAACCATTTAGTGACTCTGTATTCTTTGCAAAGAAAAACGACATCAAAGTTGTATTGACTCAGTTTGGAGCACATGTCGTGCAGGTTACAGACATGGCAAAACCTGTACAAAAGATACAAATTGCAACCATTGAAAAAGAGATCAACGCATCCGGTAAAACGACGAATAAGATTTACAACGACGCCCGCAATTTTGCAACCGGTATCCATGATGCTGCAAGTTTTGACAAAAAAGTGGAAGAGACAGGATTAACCAAACGCATTGCTACTGTTGGCAAAAACGATAAAACAATAGCAGGTATGGACAATGCCCGTGAAATGATCCGCCAAATCTATTTAACTGAAAAACCAGATGTGGTCCAGACAAAAGATGAATCCATCATCTTCACCAACGGGAACAAATATACTGTTGCTGTTCTAACAGAAATCAAAGAAGAAGGCATCGCAAACATAAACGACGTTACTCCTACAATCAAGCGCATCTTGATTCAAAAGAAAAAAGCCGAGATTTTGAAAAAAGAACTTGCCGGTATGATGGATGGAAGCGAAAGTTTATTATCTGTTGCACAGAAAGCCGGTGTAGACATAAAGGAAGCATCCGAAGTAAGCTTTAATTCATTCCAAATCCCCGGAGCCGGAATCGAGCCCCGTGTCATCGCCGCAGTTTCAATCGCAGAACAAGGCAAATTGTCTGCTCCAATAGAAGGAAATCAAGGCGTATTTGTCATCATGGTCAATAATCGCACAACCGATGAAACAGAGACGGATGATATACAAAAGACAAAAGCTTCTTTACAGCAAGTCAATATGTATCGAGCCAATTATCAGGCGATAGAAGCAATCATTAAAAACGGAAAAGTAAAAGACCAACGCTACAAATTCTACTAGAATATAGCGATAGAAATTAAAGGCTAAAAGCGAGGTTTAGAAATTGCTTTTAGCCTTTTTTTATTTCCTTTTATGATTTTCTTATTTCCTTATAAACCTCCATTATCTTCATCGTCAGATTATCCCAGGAAAAGTTCTTCTTTAATTTCCGTGTTTCCAGCACAAACGATTCTTCTCTATGCCCATCATAAAAATCAACAATCGCATCAGCGATCGCATTACTGCAAGGAGATACGACATAGCCTGACTTTTTATCTGAAATAATCTCTGCCAAACCACCGACATCAGTTACAAGCATCGGTTTGTCAAAATGATAACCAATTTGGGTAATCCCACTTTGTGTTGCTGATTTATACGGCTGAACAACAATGTCTGCAGCACAAAAAAAATTATTTATTTCATCTGCTCGTATATAATCTGTACATAAAACCAATCGCTCTTCCAAATTAAATTTTTTAATCAATGCCTCATACTTATCTTGATTACCATAATATTCCCCAGCTATAATCAATTTCACGGGCTTACTTTTCAAACGACTGTCTGCCATAGCTTCCAATAACAAATCCAAGCCTTTATAATCACGGATAAATCCGAAAAACAGTAAATAACGATAATCGGACGATAATCCCAAAGTTTTTATAGCCGTTTCCCGAGAAACAATTGTCCCGTAATGGTCATAAACCGGATGCGCAGCCATACGCTTTACCGGATGTTTAACGAATAAGTCAATATCTTTAAATACCTCACGAGACATTGCAATATAACCATCCACACCTTTTACAAAATAATTGGTAAAAAGACGATCTCCCGGCCTTGATTCATGAGGAATAATATTATCCGCAATACAAATTACCCTAGTATGTCCGTTCTTTCTCACAATACGACAAATTGAGCCTAAAGACGGTCCCATAAAAGGTAACCAGTAACGCACAATAATCATATCAGGAGACAAATGTTTCAACTCCCTGCCAACCATCCACCAATTAAAAGGATTTATAGAATTTACGCGAGGAAGTATTTTCACGCCTTCAGGAGCAGGGTCATCCGTAAACTGAGTCTTTCCGGGAAAAAGAAATCCCGGATATTGTAATTTAAAATTAAACACTATAACCTCATGTCCTCCCCTTATAAATTCAACAGCCAACCTTTCATTCAAAGCTGCTATACCGCCTCTATATGGATTTGCAGGACCTAAAATAACTATCTTCATAAAAATTCAATTTCAAATCAAAATTAGTAAATTAATCGATTTTATGTTTTTACAAGTGTAATTATTATCTTTGGCATATCAAAGATAGTTCGAAAATATGGATATTAAAATTTCAGTCATTGTCTGCACTTATAATCGGGATAAATTCATCTATGAAACTCTATCACGAATAGCAAAGAATACTTACCCTACCGACAAGTATGAAATTATACTAATAAACAACAATAGTACCGACCGAACGGACAAAGAGTGCCAACGGTTTTATCAAGATTTTCCAGATGTAAATTACCACTATTATATAGAAAGTACGCAAGGATTATCCTATGCCCGGAATCGAGGAATCCTTGAGTCAAATGGTGAGGTTCTGGTATTTTTAGATGACGACTCATTTATCAGCAACAATTACCTGCAACGCCTGGCTGATTATTTGGAAGCATACCCAGACACTGATGCTTTCGGAGGCAAAATAAAACCTTTATTCGAAAACAACACACCTCCGCAATGGTTAGGTAAATGGACTTATTCATGGGTCTCTGCTATCAATAAAGGTGAAAAAGTATGTATATTCAAAGGAAAATCCTATCCGATAGGAGCCAATATGGGAATCAAACGTTCTGCTCTACCGGAAGGTTTATTCAATACCTCTTTAGGTCGCAGCAAAGATAATTTAATGGGAGGAGAAGAAAAAGAGCTTTTCAACCGTCTAAAAAAAGCACACAAGAATATTTTATACTTCCCTGAAATAGAGGTATTACATGTTATTCCAGAAAAAAGAACGACCCGCGAATACATCAAAAAATTAGCCCGAGGAGTAGGGAAAAGCGAACAACTCAGAACTATAAAAATTTCTCGCACAGCCTATATCAAGGCGTTAGGTATGGAATTTATAAAATGGACAGCCTCCATCGTATTATGTATCGGCTATATCCTTATCGGTATGCCGCATAAAGGTGAAATACTACTCTATTTCCGCTGGTTTGTCAGTCAAGCTCTACTCTCACATTAACCACTTGCCCCTATGCGTTCATTAACTACATACAGAAATATTCTAAAACAAAAAGGCTTCCGCTACAGCTTTGCCGAAGTATGGCGATTAATTGATCGATTACATTACATAAAAGATCAAAGCCTCCTTGAACAAATATGGCTATACAAAATAAGCAAGCACCTACAAAAAAAATATGCATGCTTTGAACATCATTACTCTTCTCTAATGACCAGTCCCAATCCCAACCCAAATAAGATATGGGTCTGTTGGCTACAAGGAGAAGAAAATGCACCTCTTTTAGTAAAAAAATGCATTGCTTCTATCCGTAAATACGCCAACGACAAAGAGGTTATTATTATTACAAACGATAATTTATCCCACTATATAACATTCCCTGATTTTATCTTAAAAAATAAAGCCAAAGGAAGAATAACCAACACTCACTTCTCTGATATCATCCGCATATACCTATTGGCACAATATGGAGGGATTTGGATTGACGCTACAGTTTATCTCACAGGACCGCTACCAGCATATACTCTAAACACTCCTCTGTTTTGTTATAAAACATCCTTTTCAGGAACAGAACCAATAAAAATGAGCAGCTGGTTTATTTCTGCACAACCCAATCACGAAATTATTGTCCGAACACAACAACTCATCACAGAATATTGGAAACATCATACATGGCTATGCCACTATTACTTATTCCACCTGCTATTTTCCATTGCCATTGACAGCAGGACAAATTTGAAGGAACAATGGACAACTATTCCCTATTTTAATAACAGCATACCACACACTCTTTCTGCAGAAATCACAATGCCGTATTATACAGAACGCTGGGAACAGATAAAACAGATTTCGTCCGTACACAAACTGACCTACAAACTTAGTCCGGATGCATACAAACGAAAAAATACATTTCTACAACATTTATTAAACAACTAAATTACCATTTTTACTCAGAGCCTACTCTGCAATCTTTTCCCATAACGGAAAATAACTAAAATCAAAATCAATACCAACAAGCCAGAACAAATCGTCCCTATCCATCGGCCTGTCATATAAACATCCGGATAGAAATAAAAGAAAACTTTATGTTCACCGGCAGGCACTTCCATTCCTCTTAAGATCCAATTTGCCCTAAAATGTTCCGCAGGCCTCCCGTCTATCAAAACTTTCCAGCCATGGGGATAATAAACCTCTGAAAATAATATCACACCGGGCTGCGATGATTTATATTCATACTCTAAATAATTGGGTTTATAGGAAATTAATTTAACTGTTGCCATCGAATCCAATGTCCACTCTTTCTGACTTAACAGAGCCTCAAAACGCTTATCCACCAAAGCAACTTCTCGAGGATTACTTGTTTTCAAAGCAAGCATTTCTTCATTAGCATCATCAACAACCTGCACTTTAGACACAAACCAAGCATTTCCATTCGCATACGGATTTTTTAATGGAGCATGATTTGGATCGAGTATCAAGTAACGCATATTCAACATATTCAACCCGGGCACAGCTTTAAAAGTTTCTTCTGCCTCTTCTGCAGAAGAAACATTTGCTAATTGTCTCTTCAACAACTCGATTTCGGGAACTAACTTCATCTCTATCAAATCTTGATAACGACGCAATTTTGCAGCATGATACCCTCCGATACTCTTATGAAAATAGGAAGGTCCGCCATCATTAAATGGATCATTTATCGATAATACACGATAAGAAGGAGCAGTATCCTGCATAATCATCCGATCTGCAACCGAAGGTATGCGCATTTGTTGAGCAACATTAGCCTTTACAAAGTGTGAACTGTTCAGGTAACGCTTATCTACACCCCACAAGTCAGTCAAGACAAGTAAAGATAAAATATAAGGCAAATAACGGGAAGGTTTATCATTTTTTATATAGAGATACAAACAAATACCTCCTGATAAAATAAACAACAACGAACGATAAGCATCCATACGGAGCAAGGCTGCACGATCCTCAGTCAAGGCATTCATATACCATTCCGGCATTCCATATTGAACATCCAAATCTGAACGAAAATCCATGGGTGCAAAAAAAGCAAAAAACAGACATAATCCGCCCGTGACACCTACCGCATAATACAATGCCTTCAATAATTGCTGCTTCTCATTTTTCCTTCGGGAAAGGTCTACCAAACCCCACACTGCAATAACAGCAAAAATCAATTGAGGAATCACCAAAGCCATTGAGACGGTACGGAATTTATTATAAAAAGGTAAATAATGGAAAATCAAAGTGTTAAAGCTATCAAGATTTCGCCCCCAACTCAAAAAGACAAAGAGAACCATTCCACCTACCATCCACCATTTCAACGGATGTCTAATAACAAAAAGTCCCAGCACAAAAAGCATACAGACGATAGCTCCCAAATAAACCGGTCCTGCCGTAAAAGGCTGATTCCCCCAATAAGTATATGACTGCAATGGATTAGGTACTTGATATCCTTGTTTATACAGTTCCTTAGCCACATTCGAATCACTACCTAAAATCCCTCCGGATGCACCGCCATAAAAATCAGGAATTAAGAAAGTAAACGTTTCTCCGATGCCATAACTCCAAGCAAAAGCATAATCTTTATCTAATCCGCTTGACTTGTCGGTCTTTCCATCCACATGGTGAGCCAATTCCGAACGTCCTCGAATACTTTCCTTGGAAAGTTCATAATTGGCATATAAAGGTCCCATATTACATAGACAAGCAACTAAAATTCCCCCAGTTAAAGTCGCAAAAGAAATTCCAATCGGCCGCCAACTTTTCAAACGAATATTATTAATTACATATCCGATATAAATAATACAGCAAAACAATGCCAAATAATAAGTAATCTGAGGATGGTTATTCTTTATCTGTAAAGCTAATGTCAAAGCAAATATAAAACCTCCTATAAGATATTTTTGCCTCAACACTAATACAAACCCTGATAAAATCAGCGGCATATAAGCCATTGCCCATGCCTTTGTAATATGCCCCGCCTGCAGAATAATCAAGCTATATGATGAAAAAGAAAAAGCAATTGCCCCTAATATTGCCACTGAAATATTGGCACCTAACAACAACATCAAAAAATAGCACGATAATAAAGAAAAAAATACGACGCCACAATCCGAACCACCCAAGTCTTTAAATGGCTTTTCCAAATAATCCAAAAAATTTACGGGACCTCCCTGCGTAGTAATAGCATAAGTTGGCATTCCAGAAAAAACAGTTCCGGTCCAAGATGTTCCTTCGCCTTCTTTTTCATAATATTCTCTAGCTTCCCGAGATACCTCTATATATTTTTCCACATCACCCTGCCGCAGTTGCATCCCTTGAAATTTAGGGACAAAATATATCATTGAAATAATCAAAAAGAAAAGACAGGCATATACATGAGAACGTATCTTTGTCCAGATTATCGAAACTGTTTTCATATCAGTTGATTAAAAATTACTATTTATTCAATTTAACATCTATCACTTGACCAGTAAAATCAGATAAAAGAGTCTTCAGTGATTCTGTCGCTACCGTTTCTGCTTTCAAAAGCGTAGAATCATCCTCTATACCAAAATTTTTTACCCGCATAGGCGTTTTTGTTCGTTCCGGATTAATACAATTCACCCGAATCCCGTTCGACTCCCATTCTTGAGAAATAGCCTGCACAAAATTGACTACAGCTGCTTTCGTAGAAGAATAAAGGCTATAAAAAGCCCGTCCACGAGTATAAGAACTAGAAGTATAAAACAATAACGCCCCTTTAGAATCCTTTAAATATGGAAAGCTTTCCAATGCAACATTTACCATACCTAAATAGTTAACATTGATAACATTACAAACATCTGCATATGTCATATTATTTAAAGGTTCCCGTATAAGCAAGGCTGCCGTATTCACAACGTAATCTATTCTCTCCTCTTCTGCAGCCACATGCTGAAGACTTTTTCTTACATCTTCCAATGAAGCGATATCCACACCATTCATGGAACGAGAAAAACAGTGTACTTTAGCTCCATACTTTTGGGCAATCTCTGCCATTTCAGCTCCAATACCATAACTCCCTCCAAAAATCACCAAAACCTTATTCTTCAATTTGCTAAAAGCGTTTTCTTGCTCTTGTAAGGAAAACGAATGCAGCTGAAACAATTTATCCAACAGATAAGAATCCTCCTTATATGTCAATTTCATATTTGACTCTTCTCCTCGAACGACATATATCCTTTCATCAGGTAAATATCTCAATACCACCCCACAATCATCTGTCGATTTAAAAGCCGGATCCTGTAATGCATATCGATATGCCTCACGAATTGTTTCCAATTTAAAACCCTGTGGAGTCTGTCCCCTTCGCAATTTATTTCTGTCAGGAATAGCATCGATAAAATCTCCATTGACAGAGATAATTGTATCTACTGCCGGAACTGCGACATCAACAGCGTTATAAGTATCCAACATATGTATTGTGTCATTAATGATTCTATCTGTTATCAAGGGACGCACGGCATCATGAAAAATCAAATTCACACCCCGCAATCCGGTATAAGCTTCAATCGCAGCCATGCTGGAATGATAACGCTCTGCTCCTCCTTTCAGTATCTTACGGACTTTTCTCCAACCGTTTTTAAGAACAATCTCTTCTATTGTTGTCAGATAGGCCGGATTAATCACTACTGCAATCTCATTAATTAATACATTACGTTCGAAAATTTCTATTGTATGTTCAATGACTGTTTTACCAGCTACTTTAAAAAATTGCTTGGGATGACTGCTATCCAATCGACTGCCAACGCCACCCGCCAATATTACAGCTATATTCATTTACTCTGACTTATTGGTAAATAGTGTAACAAAAATAGACAAAAAAATATCATATACCTAACAGAGACGATTCATTAAAGAATATTTTTTCCGCTGTCTGAATTTCTGAAAACGTTTATAAGGATACAATATAAGGGTCAAATAACATATTATCGGACGTGTCGCCCATTCCCAAATGAAATATTTCATGCCTAATCCTATATCAAACAAGGAATAAATTTTTTTATCCTCTACATACATTCGCCTCAAACACTTAAAATCTGCCAACTCACCAAGCAATAACGTCCCCCATAAATTATACAGATACTTCTTTTTTAAACGTACCCGCAAAAGCCTCAAATAAACAGCACTATCCTCCCGTCCTGTTCTTTCGATGTAGCGATAAATATCCTTTGTACTTTTAAAATCATCCGCCAGATGCTTTAAATCTATCCACAATCTTTCTCTTTGACACAAAGTTCCACAATAGACACTATAATCAACCAAAGGTTCTCTCAAATATCCTCCCTTTATTCCCATCCTTTCTGCATAATACAATAATTTACAGAAAAAATTATAATCTTCTGTATAATTGATCTCCTCATCGAAAAACATTCCGGAACATGTCAGTAATGATCTTTTAATTACCCAACAAGCCGTTTGAGGTAAATTTCCTCCTCCCAATATATATTTAAGCAATCCTCCTTCTCCCGTGTATGTAAATCTGGACCAGTTTATCTTCCCGTTTTCCTTATTGACACAACATGCCCACTTTTTGTCCGTCCCTTTCAATTCATCATACATCTTTTGTAAATAATTTTCATCCAAGAAATCATCACTATCAAGAAAAATAACAAATACACCTTCAGCCTTCTCAAGTCCCACATTTCTAGCAGAACTAACACCTCCGTTTTCTTTATAGAAATAATACACTTGCTGCAAATATTTTTCACAATAACAGGACACAATTTTAGAAGTATTATCCATACTTCCATCATCAACCACTATTATTTCAAAATCACGAAATGTCTGCCTGCACACACTATCTAATGTCGGTGCAAGTCTCGCCTCTCCGTTAAACACCGGAATAATAATAGAGAAATAAGGTTGCATTTTATCGTTTGTTTATAAATAATTCTGTAATAATCTGACAGGCTCGTCCATCATATCCTCCCCAAAAACGTTCACGCATCCATCCGTAACGGCTTTTATCATATATATCGCTTTCTATTACTGCAGTCAGTTCTGCAAAAGTATAAGCCACTTCGCCAACTACATTTTCCATAAAAGGATAATTAAAATCTCTCTCCTTCACATAATCCTTATAATCATAAAGATATAGAATAATTCCTTTGTTGTCCAACAAAAGATAATCGTATAATATCGATGAATAATCTGTTATCAATATGTCCGTATAGGCTAATAGGGGATAAATATCCTCCCCTCCTTCCAACAAGAATATATTGGAATAGCTTGTTATTTTATTCCGGTCTTCAACAACCGTATTGAGATGCGGTTTCAAGACTAGCAAACACTCCTTCTGCCTCATCAATTCATTCAAAGATTCTAAATCCAAATGTTCGGCAAATAATTTCCGTTGCGATTCTCTCCAAGTAGGCATATATAGAAATACCCGCTTATAAGTTTGAAATTTTTCTATCAATTCTTTCATCTTATCTGATGCAAAGCGAGATATAAATATCTTCCGTTCATTTTCAGACATCAACAGAATATCATTTCTCGGATAACCGACATTCAAACACTGTTCTTCATGTATTCGAAATGCTTGTGCAAATTTTACTGTCTGAAAAGGAGTTGACGAAATAAGATTGTCCGGCCGGAGATATACCTGCGGATAATAAAAACGTTCTTTAAAAGTCTTCCGTACATAGCGATTATATAAAGGTCCTCTATCTGTACAGAATTCTATTTTCTTCAAGCCCACTCCGTGCCAAAGATTAACACGTTTTGCCCTTCCAGAGGTAAAATAACAAATATCTGAACTATATGCATTGAAAAAATAATAGCCACCTCTCAAAGCATAATAAAGTCCTGGCAGAGACAGTATCGAATAGGCACACAATCCCAACGCCTGCACATGCTTTACTGTAGAAGATTTATATGAAATCCATACAGGCTTCACCTCCTTGTTATATATTGATACATGAATAAAAAGATATTTCGAATTATCCGTAAAAGCTCCACGGGGACTACCGAATACCCATATTTTTTTACTTCGGGGAACTATCAGAGAAAACACCCAAATGACATAACCAATGAGATATACAATAAATTTCATTCTATAAAATATTTCTGTGCAAATATAATGATAATAAATCTTACTACATTTGTGTCATGAACATTCTATTTGTCAATAACAGCGAAGTAAATCCCCTGAATTCAGGAATACAGCGAATCACTTATGTGCTCGCCCGGGCTTTTACTGCCCGTGGTCACAATTGTTACGGTGCCAATTTTGAAAAACATACACCATCCACCAAAGAGCTGTTTATTGACACGCTCAAATTAGACTATTCAGGCAAATCATCCTTAGACTTGACTGCATTCATTCAAAAATATAATATCAGCCGTATCATCGTACAAGAATGTATGCCGCTAATCAAACTGAAAGTAGTCAGTCAAGCCACATCAAGCATTGCTTCCTGCAAATTATATTACTGTAATCACAGTGCTCCGGGGAAAGAATTTGTGCGTCCTTCCTTATCTGCAGAATTCTACCGATTAGTACACCAGAGAGGAAAGAAAAACGCTCTATTCAAAGCCGCTGTAGCCCTCCTGCCTCCCATTTTTTATAAAGTCCTGACACGCTCCAAAATCAAAAAAGATTATTCTTGCATCTATAAGTGTTCAGACAAGATTGTGTTACTGTCTCCAAAATACATTCCTATTTTTCAACAATTGGCCGGTATTCCAAATATAGATTTGTCTCACTTCGCCGGAATTGGCAACAGCCTTTCCTTCAAGGAGAATCTGCCTGCAGAAAAGATTATACAGAAACACAAGGAGGTTTTAATTGTAGGCCGTCTGTCCGAACGCGCAAAAAGATTCTCTACAGCCCTACAAATATGGAAATGCATTGAAAATTCACAACAATTTCCTAATTGGCGGCTAAAAATCATAGGCACCGGACCGGATGAAAAGTATTATCACCACCTGGCATACAAACTTAAACTAAAACAAGTTGATTTTGAAGGCAAACAAGATCCTCATTCCTATTATGAAAACGCGGCTATTTGCATACTTACCTCTGCATACGAAGGATTTGGCATGGTACTTACGGAAGCCCAACAAATGGGTGTTGTCCCTATGGCATTTGACACGTATGCAGCAGTACACGACATCATAACCCATGGTCGTAACGGCATTATCATCCCTGCCGGCGATCACACAACATTTGTAAAACAATTGTCTACTTTAATGAAAAATACGGAAATGCGAGAAAAAATGGCAAAAAATGCCCTGACCGACTGTATTAAATTCTCTACAGAGAATATCATACACCAATGGTTATCTTACTTACAATGACACCGTATTATTTTATATATCAATCCATTAACACTCTCTGAAGTATGCAGGAAATAAGTTGATGCAATCCAACAAATTCCTATAGGTACTGTTCTGTAAATCCCATCTACAAAAGGATTATCACTCCATCGTGGCAAAAACTCATTCACCAGAAATAATACTCCCACAAGCAACACCTGTTTCAAAATTCCTACACTATACGGATTTCCCTTCACTTTACGCAGAACAATCCACTGTTGAAAAGAATAACTCACCATACAAGTTAAAAAAGTTGCCATCGCTGCTCCAGAAATACCCCACCGGGGGATAAACACACTATTGGTAAAGACCGTCAGTACTGTCAAGAAAAAAGTAATATACAACCCCCAATAATAATACTTTGAAAACGAAATCAAGACCCCGCCAAATTCCAAAGTAGTTACCAGAATCCGAGCCATTGCAATAAAAAACACGACCCACTTACCGGCTTCATAAACTTCACCGTTAGGCAGAATATCGAATATATTATCTATATTAATCCAAATCAGCAAAAACAGTGTACTGCTGATCATCAACTGATGCAGAGCCACCTGCCGATACAGCTGATTGGCCCTCTCCATATTCCCCTCTTTTAATGCATTCGCCGCCAAAGGCTTGGATATCGCAGTAATAGAACGACTGGGAAGCTCTATCACAACACCCATATACATCGCTATGGTATAAATTCCTGCATATTCCAATCCCATATTCGAGCTCACCATAAAGATATCCAATTGGGGTATAATATTACCACCGACCGCTCCGATTATCAACACCAACGTATAACGTAGAATATCCCGACGCAAATTTTTATCAATAAACGAATTGTCATGTTTAAAAGACAAAGGGGTTATCATTGAAACATAATACATATAAGCCAGCATGGCACATCCGTATATTAATACGAAACCGGTTACCAATCCGGTTAAGTTTATCCATCCCAATGCATAACAAAAATAAACGGCCAACAACATCACCCGTATTCCGATTTCTTTGATAAACTTCGGCACAACAATCTTCATCAAAATATTGATATAAGTCTCGACAACCGTGCCAAAAGTAAGAAAAAGAATCAAAGGAATAATCCAATAATAATAATCCACCAACAATGCCGATTTATCGATAAAAAAATCAATCACTTGACTTTTCAATAACAAAAACACCCCGATAAAAAGAATCGAACCGATTGCCGGCACCAACATCAGATAAAAGAAAAAACCGTTATGCCCGTTATTTGAATTCTGAAAATACGGGAAAAAACGCATAGCAGAGGCAGAGATGCCCAATTGGGCAAATCCGGCTACAAGAGCTGCAACCTCATACATTACCTTTGTCAAACCGATTACCTCCGGTTGCAGGAACTTCGTCAGAATAAAAAAGGTAGTCAGAAAACCTATAAAAGCTCCGATATAATTAAAGACTGTTGCCTTAATACTCTGACGAATAACAACCCCCATCCCTGATTTTTAAAAAACATATCCGAATCCAAAATTCAAATATACATTATACATTTTAAAACTGATACTTTTAAAATCATCCGGAAAGATAGCATTCAACCCCCAAGTCAAATCTGCATATACACTTAAATGTCTATAAGCCCTCCACTCTCCCCCAACATCTATTCCCCATTGAAAAGTGCGTAAATCAGACGAAAAATCATACGTTGCTTCCGATACATGCACTTTAGGACCAACGGGATTTCCATCCCTCAAATAGCCATCATAAGCCGTTCCTGAAAAATCGCCATTAGTCAATATGGAAACATAGGGACCAAACTTCACATCCCAACGGGGCGAAGCCTTGAAAACCGCTTGTAATGGTATTGTCACATACGAATTTTTCACATTTGTCTTCACACATCCGGTCCAATTTCCCTCCATGTGCCCTGTGACATCACCACTTGCAGCATCCATTACCATAAAATAGTTTTTCACCCGGGCATCCGTCTTCATTCCTTTATTTTCCAAACGGATTCCAATCAAACCGCCCCATCTTTTATTACTGTCAAACCACTTTATCACATTACCTTCTATAGCAATCTGCATTCCTGGACGGAAACTTTTAATTTCCCGGATTTCTACAGGTAAAGGCAAAGGAGAAGTGCCTCCAAAATTAAAACCTCCTTTAATACGATATTCCAATCCCCGGAATGCCGACCATATCAATCCTTTGGGTTTTCTGCTTTCTGCATGCAAGCACATACTCACCAATAAAAACAATATTATCAATATATTTTTCATCATATAACAATTATTCACAAACAACCTGAACTTCATCCACATATAACACACTACCTATGGCCCCTATAAAATAGGCACCCTGGATACTGGATGTAAATACAATAGTCAAATTATACTTATACTGTTTTGACTTCTTTTCATCAAACGGCTTCTTAAAATCAAACTCGATATCAAAAGGCTCATATTCTATCATTGACAAATCAACTCCCGATTCATACATTTTAGGATTAGTCAACCGAGCTTGAGCTACAATATTTTCACTACTCAATACATTCGTTCCATCCAAGGTTTTCTGACTCAACCCATCCGACTCATACAACACAGCATAAATATCACAAGCATCCTTTCCTTCAATAGGTACTGCCTTACCATCATCGCCAACGGTTGTCAATTGCTTGCCTCTTTTTGCTTTATACCAGCCAGTCAATCGTATCGGTTTTTTTCCGAAAGGCATGCCAAAACGGGTTGCTTCCAATGGTTTACTTGTTGCATTTGCCACCTGAAAATCCCCGATAAATAAATTCCCTGCAGCAATCGGCATCTTTACCATCTCTCCGAATCCTCCCGTACTTTTTGTCTCCAGACGTACCCCTTTACCTTTTTTCCCTTCCAATACTGAAACTGTCGGGAAATCCTGTGGTTGTTTCGCTACGCCTGTAATCGCATATCCGCCATTACCTGAAGCCCATATATCCTGTCGGAAATTAGCGCCTTGTCCGTCTATCGTTTCATAAAATATGTTATATTTATTATCTCTATTCAATTCGGCCAATTCAAACGTATATTTCACAGGCAAATCAAAAGTATCCACGCTGACCTGATAAATCTTTTGCCATTCTCCATCCTCTGAAGTCACGACAAAAGATTGCGGTTGTGAATAATCCTTCACCTCTTTCGGATCAGGAGAAATTGTTGCACCCTCTGTCAATGTCACATTCAAAGCCAGTTTTGTCAAATCAATAATCGGAGTGGCCTGTGCAATCACCCGAGTATTGCCGATAATAACATTTCCCTTAATATTGGGATCCGGCATTCCTTGCTCATTCAAAATCACGCATGTTTCCATGTCTGCCTCTGTGTTGGCTGCTTCTTTACGAATACACGAAAAACACAGCAAGCCAAGTATCAAACACAATCCTATTCTTTTCATACTTTATCGTCTAATTAATTTATTGTATCAAATCCGGGGTTGTATCCACCCATTTATAAAATTTATCTCCTCTTCTTACCTTTTCTTCCGTAGCCATTGAAAACACATCTCCTTTTTCCACCTGTCCCACTGGTTTCAAATCCAAACGTAATTCCGGCACCGTCATCTGTAAAGTCCCTGTCGTCGGTCCCTGAATTAAAATCTCTTCGCCTACTTTCAAATCAAATGACTCTATCTTGAGTTCAGCTACTCCCAAATTGGAAAAATAATTGGTCACTTTCCCTAATAGAATCTTTTTCTTTGTAGCTTTCGAACCATACACATCATTCCATTCACCCAATCGCTGTCCCAAATAATAGCCATCCCAAAATCCTCTGTTAAATACCGTTGCCAAACGTTTTTTCCATCCGTCAATTTTCTCCTTCGAATAGCTATTATCCAAATAAGCCCGAATAGCCTCATCATAACATTCACAAACAGTTCTCACATACTCTGCAGAACGAGCACGTCCCTCAATTTTCAATACCCTCACTCCAGCATCCGCCAGTTTATTTACAAATCCCACCGTACACAAATCCTTCGGAGACATTATATATTCATTATCTATATCCAATTCCACCTCATCCTCACGATCCTTGACCGTATAGGCACGACGGCAGATCTGATTACAAGCACCCCGATTGGCCGAAGCATTCCGCTCATGCAGGCTCAAATAACATTTGCCGGAAACTGCCATACAAAGCGCTCCGTGAGCAAACATTTCAATACGGATTAATTCCCCTTTCGGTCCCCTCAAATTCTGTTCAATAATCTGATGATGAATTTCTCTCACCTGCTCAAGCACCATTTCCCGTGCCAATACCACCACATCCGCCCATTGTGCAAAAAACTTCAATGCCTCAAAGTTGGTAACATTACATTGTGTGCTAATATGCACCTCCACACCAACCGAATGTGCATATACAATAGCAGCCAAATCAGATGCAATGATCGCACTAACACCGACTTCTCCCGCACAATCTATCACTTTCCGCATCTTATCCAGCTCATTATTATAAATCACCGTATTCACCGTCAAATAAGTCCTTACTCCCTTTTCCGAACATATAGAAACAATATTCTTCAAGTCATCCAAGGTAAAATTCGCCGACGAACGTGCACGCATATTCAAACCCTCCACCCCAAAATACACTGAATCAGCCCCTCCCTGCAAAGCTGCATAAAGCGACTCATATGAACCGACCGGAGCCATTATTTCAAAATCCTTTCTTGTCATATCCAACTATCCGCTTATTATTTAAGAGGTACAAAGTTAGATTTTATTCTTGAAATAATTGATATTATCCCTATATTTGCATCCATAAAGAATATACAAAAACAAACATATATGAACGAGGAAGTTAAAATGTACATGGATGAGGCAAAAGAACTCATGCAAAATGCAATTGCCCATCTTGATAACGAACTGGCAAAAATCCGGGCCGGCAAAGCCAATCCCAAAATCCTAAACGATGTCCTAGTAGACTACTATGGCTCACCAACCCCACTTTCCCAAGTTGCAAATATCACAGTACCTGATCCCCGCACCATAGCTGTACAGCCTTGGGAAAAAAGTATGCTGGCTCCTATTCAGAAAGCTATTCTGATAGCAAATCTCGGTTTTAATCCGGACAATAATGGTGAAATTGTACGTATCAACATACCGCCTTTAACAGAAGAACGTCGCAAAGAACTGGTAAAACAATCCAAAGGAATCGGAGAAAATGCCAAGGTCAGCGTCCGCAATGCACGCCGTGATGCCATTGATGCTTTCAAAAAGATGGTAAAAGACGGTCTTCCTGAAGATGCCGCAAAAGATGCAGAGGCCGAAGTACAAAAAATGACCGATAGCTATAATAAAAAAGTTGATGAGATTCTTATTCAAAAAGAAAAGGATATCATGACAATCTGATCCATCAGGACAATAAAACACAGGGCGGTTCACAAAGAACCGCCCTTTTGGTTTTAATCAAGACATTAAAAACTTATTTTACTATCTACGTTTTGGTTTCGGTTTCAACAACGGATGCCGCATATCATATTCCTGTTTTCCCAATGGCGGATTAGCCAGCAAATCGGCAGGAATCTGTTTGCCTTCCTGCAAAGCACGCTGGATCAAATATTCCAAAGCTACCGCATAAGTATAATGCGTATAGGCATCATCGCGATCATACATATTATAAGCTACATAACGGGTATATTTGATTTTATTGACCAACTGTTCAAAAGTCAGTTCATTATCCTGATACTTGGGATTAATACGTGTATAAAAAGAGAGCTGTTTCACAAATTGCACTTTGTCGATTTTAGGATCAGCTATCAGTTTATCAGCCATCTCCCATGCTTCGTCATATTTTTTATCACGGAACAATTCGGTCAATTTAACCATCTGCATATTATAATATTTACCTTCAAAATCGCACAGATTTTCTATAAAATTCACAGGAGCATAAACTGTTGCTTCTGCTAATTTCGCATCTACTGCCTTTTTACCGAAAAGCTCAACAAATCTCTGATAATTGTCAGAAATCTGTTGTATATACGGATTTCTATAACCACTGATACATTTACAGAACAGCTCCCAAACTTCTTTATCTGTCAATTCACATCCCATTTCCAGCAATTTGGCAAAATCATTTTCCAAATCCCGGTTGCCCGAAATCCGTTGACTGCGGATATATTCCATAAGAAATCGTACATCATATCTACCGCTTTTATACTTTTTGTCCAGATAAACGGAACTATGCTTGACATCCAACGCACCATCAGCATCTGCAATAAAATCTGCTGCCGATTTATTGCCACCACTGCGATGAATCAACTCCTGAGTCTTGGGATTAACAAAAATATAGCTTGGATAGGAATATACTCCATATTTTTGAGCCAATTCCTTACCTTCACCTTTTTCTGCATCTATTTTCAAGCAGACAAAGTTCTTATTATACACATCTCCTACTTGTGGCAAAGGGAATATCGTCAAAGCCATATTAAGACAAGGTCCGCACCATTCTGTAAAAAAATCAATAAAAACAGGCTTTTTCTCTTTTTTTGCCAATGCAATTGCCTCTTCCCAAGTTCCGTGAAAGAAGCGGATTCCGCTTTCCTGCGCAATGGCAGGAAACAGAAACGCAGTCAATACTAAACTTAATAATATCTTTTTCATGAAAATTTTAGTTTTTGGTCACTTTCTTGAAAGCACGGACAGATATATAACCGAGATATTCCTGACCTGCTTTTTTTGCCTTATTCGCTATAATCTGTTTTTGATTATAATTATAGCTATAAATTATTTTAGTATCAGCTTCTGATTTTACTTCAGTTGTTGATGAAAACAAAATCAAGTCACCAAAATTGGCACTGATATTTTTACCTCCGAGAGAAGAAATGGATTCATTGATTTTGTCAATATTAGGAGCAATTGCTTCCAATTCTTCCACTGCCGGAAGATACCAGCCTCTGATACCCTTGTATTCATAAGTTCCAGCCCAGACAAAGGCTGCATCAGAAGCCGTAAAAGGAGTCGACAGTGTATTGTT
>JAHHTT010000049.1 GCA_020024465.1 Odoribacter sp. | reverse complement strand
GTAAAACATAAGAAAGACATCAGAAGCTGTGTATTCGGAAAAAATTCGGAGACCGAAAGCAATAATACACAAATATTCTATTTTTATATTGATCTGTTTTCGTTACAATCCCCCCAATATGGTATAAATAAATTTACAAAACATACAAAACAATGATTTGTATGAGAAACAGTATAAGAATTCAGCATCCGATATCGCACATTCAAAAAGTATATCCTCCCACAAAAACAGAGTACCACGGACATTGCCCATCATGCCTGCCTATACATTATAATGTCACAAAAGCATGCAATAAAAGAAGTAAATCATTATCTTTGCCAGTCGAATCATTATCAGCATCATGGCACAATCCGGACCACTCGCACAAATAACAATATCCTTGAGAAATAGAAACTTCCGTCTATATTTCTGCGGGATGAGCATATCTTTGACAGGCACCTGGATGCAACAAGTCGCCATGAGCTGGCTGGTCTACCGGCTGACCGGTTCTGTATTGTTGCTTGCCAGCACAACTTTCATGTCGCAAATCCCCGTGCTAATCCTAACTCCCCTTATGAGCGTATGGACAGATCGGACAGATCGCCGCAAAATTCTGTTTTTCACACAAAGTCTGTCTATGCTACAGGCCATGGTCTTAGGATTCCTGTCACTTTCCGGACATATTGAAGTATGTCACGTGCTGACTCTGAGCCTTTTCATCGGATGTGTCAATGCTTTGGACAATCCGACCCGCCAGGCATTTTATCCCAGTCTGGTGAATAAGGAGGAACTGGGCAATGCCATTGCTCTGAACTCCGCCGTTATAAACGGTTCGCGCCTGATAGGTCCTGCCATCGGAGGCCTCATCATCGGCATCATTGGAGAAGGATGGTGTTTTCTTATCAACGGTCTGAGCTACATCGGAGTGCTCACCACCTTAGGGATGATGCATCCGAAAGAGTTTCATCCACAAAACAAACGGGGAAATGTTTTCGAAGAAATGTACGAAGGATTCAGCTACATCCGTCAACAGGAGACGCTCCGCATTCTGTTGCTCACCATGTGTGCTTTCAGTTTTTTCGGACTACCGTTAGTGACATTCATACCCGCCTATGCCAAGGATATCCTGGGAGGCGGGAGCGAACTTCTCGGCGGATTAATGACCTGCACCGGAATCGGTTCTTTTATTGCAGCCATCTATCTTGCCATCCGCAAGAACAGTATCGGATTGGAAAAATTCATTTTACTTTCCGGTCTACTATTAGGAGGCAGCCTTCTCACTCTTGCCGGGACACAAAACATCCCCATTGCAGTAACGGCCTGCATTTCAGCCGGTTTTTCCCTGATTGCCACAGCCGCCTCCATCAACACCTTGGTACAGGAAGTGACAGACGAAGACAAAAGAGGACGCGTTATGGGATATCTGGCCATGACATTCACCGGCATCAGCCCACTGGGCAGCATGGTATTGGGTTCCATGGTTGACCGCTTTGATCTGCCAACTGTCATCACATTATCAGGACTGACCTGCATTCTGATATCTGCCATGTTTGCCAAAGCATACAAACCGACAGCTGCACTCTTATTCCAACAAAACGGCCAAATACACCCACGCCTTTTCAAATAATCGGATTGAATCCCCATATTGAAAAATCAATACAGAAACACGTCAACAGATCCATATCACTCATGGGAAAATTATCGAATCCCCCAAAAAAAGACATTACGTCCAATAAAAAAAGAATTTCATATCTATCATTCTCTTTATGTATTTACGCACCTGGCGGTCAGAAACACCTGTATTCACAGCCATTTCGGCAATCGTGATTTCCGGATTTGCAGAAATCATTTTGTGAATCATCCGCTTTGCTTTTAAGAACTCTTTCCGGAACTTATAATCCTTTTTCATGTCAATCATTAACTAATCATATCCTATTGCCGAAGCTATATAGCTTTTGTCTGTCCCGGAGCTTCCTGTAATAAAAATATTCTGTCCATTTCTTAAAAGGCAAGAAAGGCAAGTCTTTCGAGATGTTTTCTGTCAAGGTTACGTTTTATTGTATAGTCTATACTTTCCATATATGCCTTGTATCTGAAGTTGGCAGACTTTATCAGTCTTTCAATGGATTTTTAATGTACAGAAACAAGATTGGAATATGCTTATTCTATGGGGGCAATTTCCATTATAATTTAAGTGGAACAGTTTTGGTGAGGCAATCGATTTTATATTTCCCAAGGTCATTCTTTCCATTTTACGAAGTTATTCCGGCATTTTTGCTTATTTTTGTATTTGAATTGGGAAAAACCAAATATCAAAACATATTAGAAAAAAGAAGAAGCGTTATGCTTAACTTGTAGTTTTGAGAACGTAGGAAATTTTCAAAAAGAATGTACAAAGATAGCATAGTGATTCTCATGCTATAACGTGGGCTGCTATTATCATATCTGTACATTCGGATTTCCTACGACTCTCAAAACCAAGACATGGTATTGCAGTACCACGCTTGAACCGAAATCTAAAATTTACTATTCTGACAATCAATGATACTATAATGGATACGTTATGTATTGATACCGTAAAGTTCCCATTGTTTTATTTTTTAAGAGGCAAAATAGTGTAAAGAAGTACGATTCTTTTTCGGTAAATCGAAAAAGAATTGGAACACCAATAAGAATATAAAGAAACAGCATTCTTATTGCCATTGCAAAATATATTCCCAAGGCTAACGAACAAATTATTTGGTAATTTATCATTTATTTGAATTCTTTCCGTATCTCTGCATTTGAAAAATCGTCAAAATTTCAAAGGTGATATGACAAATGAATATTCTATAGATAGTACTACTCTCAAGCAACGTATAGAAGCGATGCCTGAAGATTGTATCCTGTTTCGTTCAGACTTCCCTGAATATCACACAGAATTTGTTGGTAGTATTTTGACTGAATTGACAAATGAAGGTACACTTGTTAAAATTGCACATGGAATATATACCAAGCCAAGAAAAAGTCGATTCGGTATTGTACTTCCTTCTGTCGATAAGATCGTACAAGCAATTGCAACTCGAGATAAGGCAAAAGTGTTGCCATCAGGTATGACTGCATTGAATTCATTAGAGCTATCGACTCAAGTTCCGATAAATTATACATTCCTGACTACTGGTAGTAAAAGAACAGTAATTTTATCAAATAGGAAAGTAGTATTAAAACGAGGTGTCCTCAAAAACTTCTGTTATAGGACTCGTCTTATTTCACTACTTGTTCAAGCACTTAAGGCTCTGAAAAAAGAGAATGTAGGAGAAGGTGAATTGAATATAATTCGAGAATTGGTATCAAAAGAAACAGATAGGGAGACTTTAATCAAAGATGTAGATATGATGCCTGCATGGATAAAACGAATTATAAAACCAATGCTAACCGCTTAAAAGAGACTTAAATTATGGGAAAACTGTGGTTAAACAATGAAAATCTTTTATGATTTCATGTCCGGCTCCAACCAAACCTACAAGTCATTGATATTTTTCCAAGAACCCATTATTTACTATCATATTCCTGCAGGCAAAAGCCATTTTCTCCGACCCGACATTGTTTTATTTTTTTTAATTTTCTTCAATATCAACTACCTCTTTTGGAACGGTTCATCGTATAATATGTAACTAAAAGTTTAGCATATGCCACAATTTGACAACCAAACCATCAAAAGACTCATTCAGCTATCATTAATACACGGACTTACACAGCAAGAGGAAAAAATCCTCGCTCAACGGTGTAAAAAATCTAAAACCAACCAACTTTTACAAGACAAGATAAAAAAAGAATGGAAAGCGGAAGAAGTCCGTTATTTCCTTTCAATTGATACAGAACAAGGCTGGCAAAATGTCAAAAGGAACACATTTTCCAAAAGTCCACATCCCAAAATAAAAAAACGAAGCCTACTAAAATACACTGCCATAGCATTGCCCTTTGTCTTCGCTATTTCATTCTATTTATTCAAAGAACATACCAACCTATTAAAAGCACAACTTGAAACATCCTCCAATATAACGCAGCCCATCCTTACTTTAGACGATGGACAACAACTTATTCTCAACGATGATGCCCCGCAAAATGAAATTCTCATAGAAGAGGAAACAAAAGCCTACCACAACAAACAAAGTCTGATATACAAGACTCAAAACAAAACAAAAAACCAACAATGGAATCATCTGCAGATTCCCCAAGGGACAAATTATCAAATTATACTTTCAGATGGAACAAAAATCTGGCTAAATGCCAATTCTAAATTAAAATATCCGATTGCATTTTCAAAAAAGGAACGCAGAGTCTATTTAGATGGAGAGGCCTATTTTGAAGTTGCCAAATATCAGGACAGCCCTTTTTATGTCGAAACCCAAGGTGTCGAAATCAAAGTTCTGGGGACTCATTTCAATGTGAATACACATTATTTGGAAGGAGTCCGAACGGTTCTCGTAGAAGGCTCCATCGCTCTTTGCCGGCAAGGTCATAAAGATATAGCACTGCATCCCGGAGAATGTGCTGACTTTAAACAAATCTCATCGGAAATCACAATCCGACCAGTAGACACCAATACTTACACAGCATGGAAAAATGGTTTTTTCGCTTTCGATGCAGAATCATTAGAAGAAATTGTAAATATGCTAGCATGTTGGTATGGCAAAGAAATTATATTTCACAAACCTGAACATCGGAAACTTCATTTTTCAGGTCATATCAAACGCTACGATAAGATTGACTCCATCTTATGTTCCATCAGCGAATTAACAAACATAACATTTCAATGCAAAGGGAATACAATATTTGTAGAATAAAACAAACCACTTAATAAAATTTATATGAAAAAAACGAATAGAATTTTTCTACAATCCCGATCGTTCTGGGATTTCAATTGGAAAATAATAAGAATGCTGCTAACATTGGAGTTTACTCTAAACCTCTCGGTTCATGCAACACCAAATACACAGGATCAGAAAGTCACATTGGAATTGAATAATGCCAACATCAGGCAGATTCTGGACAAGATACAACAACAGACAGAATTAAGTTTCATTTTTCAGACAGAACAGACAAATAATATCAATAACATCAACATTCACGCTAAAGATGAAAATGTCACACATCTTTTAGACCGAATCTTCTCGAACACTGGATTGGCCTGGAGAATTCATAATAATATCATTCTTATCACAAAAGCACGGCCTACCACTCAAGAGTCAGGACAGATTCAGAAAAAAATCATTACTATCTCGGGTAAAGTAACAGATAGCCAAAACAATCCTCTTCCGGGAGTAACCGTAATCATAAAAGGTTCCACCTTCGGAACGTCAACAGATGCAGACGGTAAATTCAAATTTAATTATTCCGATATTTCAGAAAACATTATCCTTGAATTTTCATTCATCGGAATGAAAACAGTCTCTGTCAAATATGTCGGACAAAAAGAAATCAAAGTCACGCTCTATGAGCAACAAACAAATTTGGATGAAGTTGTCATCACAGGCTATCAGGTATTGGACAAACGAACCCAAACCAGTGCAATCACCTCCGTGAAGGCTGAAGATATCATGATCCCCGGTGTAACCAGTATCGACCAGATGCTGGAGGGACGCATACCAGATATGGCCTTTACTCTAAACTCAGGCGAAGTCGGAGCGACACCCCGCCTTCGTGTACGTGGAACGTCCACCTTATTAGGCAGCCGTGAACCACTATGGGTATTAGATGGTATTGTCATGACCGATCCCGTGGACATCCATCCTGATGAATTAAACAATCCTGACTACCTAAATATCATCGGCAACGCGATCGCCGGCATCAACCCACAGGACATCGAACGTATTGATGTATTAAAAGATGCCTCTGCAACGGCTTTATACGGGACACGAGCAGCCAATGGAGTCATTGTCGTCACCACCAAAAAAGGACGAATCGGCAAGCCGGTACTTTCTTATAGCCACACATCCAAACTCACACGCCGCCCCCGCTATACAGACCGTAACATCAATTTGATGAATTCACAGGAACGTGTAGCCTTTGGCAAATCATTAACAGATCAACATTATGTATTCCCAACTAAAATGCCGTTAGTAGGATATGAAGGAGCCCTTTTCCGTCTAGAAAGCGGTCAAAGCACTTATGATGAATTCTTAAATGAAGTCACCTGGTATGAACAGGTTAATACAGACTGGTTTGACATTCTGACACACGATGCCTATTCACACTCACATACACTGAATATCAGTGGCGGTTCCGATATTATCCGTTACTACGCCTCTTTAGGCTATGACCGCGATAACGGTGTCAGCAATACGACTTATACAGAACGTTATACCGTAACAGCCAAAATGGGAGTCAATCTGACAGAAAAACTGAAATTTGACATCAAGATAAACGGTAACATACAAAAGAAGAATCACCTTGTATCCAACATCAATACGATGGACTATGCCTACAATACGACCAGGGCGCTTCCCTGTTATAATGAAGACGGTTCACTTTTTTACTATGACCGTTACCGAGGAGGATACTCGGGAGAAGGAAACAAATATTTACGTTACAATATCCTCAATGAAATAGACAACAGTTCCAACAAATATGACGGGAAAGGCATACAGGTAGATTTAAACCTGACTTACAACATATTGGATACCTGGGATGTTTCAGCAACCGGTTCATACAGCACAACCAGTACCTTGCAAGAAAACTGGTACGGAGAAAAATCAGCCTACATCGCAGCTTTAAAAAACGGAGAATACAAAGATGCCCCTATCCCGGGAGAAGATGGGAAATGCATCTTACCTTATGGAGGTATTTTAAACACAGCCAATTCAGAGACAGAAAATCTGACTCTACGTCTACAATCAAACTATCGCAAAGTGTTCGGTACTGATGAATCGCATTTGATAACAGCTTTGTTAGGATATGAAATCAATATGAACCGCTCTAAAAGAATGGACAATGAAGTTCGAGGTTATTTAAAAGATCGTGGAATGCAATTTGTAGATATGAGTTCTATTAATTTGGAGGAATTTCCGCTATACAAAGAATGGCTACAGCAAAACCACACTTCGTTAAGCCGTGGCCTGACAAATTCCCTCAGCCTTTATCTCTCTTTATCATACGGGTACAAAAACTATTTCACTCTAAACCTTAATGGCCGCACAGATGCCTCCAATAAATTTGGCAGCAACAATAATGAACGCCTGCTTCCTATATGGTCCGCCTCGGGAATGTGGAATATCAAAGAGACTTTCTTTAAAGACAACGAATTCTTTTCCGAATTGCGTTTCCGCCTATCTTATGGCATGCAAGGAAATATGCTGGACGGACAAACACCCAACATGCTCATCAACCAATTGCCTCTCAGTTCATATTACAATGAGAATGTATCCACTGTTTACCAATTCCCCAATCCGAATTTAAAATGGGAAGAAACAAAACAGACCAACATCGGTTTGGAGGCAAATCTTTTCAATAATCGCCTGCAACTATCCGGCGACTTTTATTATAAAAAGACAAAAAATGTATTTTCACATGTCAATGTTGCACCTACCAACGGTGTCGTGTCCTATTTAATGAATAACGGCCATTTGGAAAACATCGGCTACTCCATATCCGTGTCTGCCACTCCTTTGAAGATCAAAGATTTCAGCTGGCGTTTATCTACCAGTTATTCTGCCAATAAAAATACAGTACAGACAGATGCCGTAGAGAACTATGAACTAAACGACTATTTGGCCGGAACAGCCGTTATCAATCACGAACCTATCGGTACTTTCTATTCATATGAATTTTTAGGTCTGAATTCAAAAACAGGGGTTCCTGTATTCGATGACTACACTGACCGCCGCCATCTGCTTGAAGAAAAAAGTTTGGAAAACATTGTACAACTTGTAATGGTGAATAGTGGCAGCCGCGAACCCAAGTTCAACGGCAATCTTTACAACACGCTAACCTGGAGAGGCATTACACTTTCATTTAATCTCGCATACAGTTTAGGTTCAAAAGTACGCCTTTTCCCCCTATACGGACCGATTATCACAGGAGTAAGTGCAGATGCCAATGTACGCAAGGAATTCATCCATCGCTGGCAAGTGCCCGGCGATGAGCAACGCACAAACATTCCGTCTATCATCAACCGTTCAGATGACATGTTCATTTACTACAATCGCCATTGGTCACAAGAACAAGGCAATAACACCAAAACGTTTGCCACCAGCCTATGGAATATGTATGACAATTCGGATATTCGCGTTGTCAGTGGCAATTATCTGAAAATGCAGACATTATCCATACGCTACTCTCTGCAGCCGAAACTACTTAAAAGGACTCCATTTTCATCGGCAGCAATCACTTTTAGCACACAGAATCTGTTTACCATTTCTGCCAAAGAATTGAAAGGACAAGATCCATCTCAAGCGGGATTCTCTAAACCTAATCTGTCCATTCGTCCAACCTATACATTGGGATTTAATGTCGCATTTTAAAAAATATAATTATGAATAAAATAATATACAAAATTACACTACTGTTATGTTGCTTTGGATGCAGCAACTTTCTTGAAGACTACTCCGAATCACAAACGGTAGCTAAAGAAGTGGCACACTTCGATGAACTTTTATTGGGAGACGGCTATCTCCCTGCTGTCAAAAAAAAATATATTTCAACGGATCATGCGGGCTTTCTAAATGTATTGGACGATGACATCACCACCGTATCAGGAGGTATTGCCATACACTATTGGAGTGGCATGATGGAAGGTTTGTTCGGTTACTATGCGTGGCAATTGGAAGTAGGAAGAAATCCTTCCGGAAACATCCTGCAAGACGATAGTCAAACTTGGCTTGATTTCTACCGCCGTATTAGTGTAACAAACGTTATCTTAAAAGAAATTGATGAATTGAATGTTGATTCTTATCAAGAAGAATTAGACCGTATCCGTGTCAAAGGAGAATGCCATTTCATTCGTGCATCTCTCTACTTTACTTTAATCAATCTATATGGGAAACCTTTTCATCCACAGACTTCATCCACAGACTTAGGTGTTCCACTCAAACTGACAGGATACATAGAGCATGACAAAAACAAAGACACACAATTCGAACGCACTCCTGTTGCCAAGGTATACGAACAAATTGTAAAAGATCTGAGAAGTTCCATTGATTATCTCACCCAAAGTCCTCAAAAACATCCACTGCACCGTGCTTCCAAGGAAGCAGCACAATTATTGCTAAGCCGTGTATATTTATATATGCAAGACTGGAATAACACCATTGCCATTTCTTCAGAACTCCTGCACAATGACAGCAGGCTCTATCAGATGAGTGAAAATGATTCAACAAAAATATTCCTGACCAAAGACAACAGCGAAATATTATTTTCACAAGGATCCATGAATTTTCATAATGGACTGACAGGAGCCAGCGGAGATTTTGCCGTTTCTGACAGCCTTATTAATTTATATGACAAGAAAAACGACTTCCGCCGCTATTTCTTTGGCATCAACAGCAACACATTCGCCAATAAACTACAATGGAAATATGATACGATTGCCATTCCACATGTATCAGACCTCTATACCCTGCGCATAGCAGAAGCATATTTGAATATAGCAGAAGCATATGCCATGAATAACAACACAGAAGAAGCCAATAAATATTTACGACTGCTCAGAGAAAAGCGTATCAACAACTATGTACACAACAATTACAGCGGAAGTGCTTTAATAAATGAAATTCGGACTGAACGTCGGAAAGAACTTTGTTTCGAAGGACATCGCTGGTTTGACCTGAGGCGTTATGCCGTATGTAAACAATATCCGTATCATAAGACCATTGTGCATGAGTTCAATGTTTTTGACGGAAATCAGAACAATTGGGATAGAACAGACATCTACATATTACCTCCCGACGACCCGGCATATGTGATGCAAATTCCCCAATCGGTATTAGACTATGACAAAGTTCAAATGCAAGAAAATCTGAGATACAAGCGCAATCCAGTGGGAGATACCAACGAATAATCTATCATTTCAATAATACAATATGAGATATTATATACTATTTATTCTATTCTTCTTCTTTTTGGCAGGCTGCCAAAAAGAAGATAACATCACCGATAGTATCGGATTTGAAAACCTGTATACCATAGAAGATGACCCTGCCGACTCCATTCAACACAAACGCTATGAAATATATAAAACCTATGGGGTGCCTGTCTACTTCAATGACACGATTGGCAAAGTATATATAAAAACAGATATTCATGGCGATTCTATTTTTCAATATGAAACTTTAGACTTGAACTGGATATTTGATGGTACCAACAGCGGTTCCGTAACTTATCAGGTAAAACGATATCAAGATGCAACACAAAAAATGCAAGCGTTACATTTTACAGAAATTTTTCTGCAGACCTGTCAGGCGGCATTACATCCACATGCCCTTTGGCTAGTGGAGAAATGCCACCAGCTTTCTTCAAGCGGAGTGCAAGAAAAAGAGATGGTGAGCCGTTATCGTAACTTATTATTTGCAGCATCACATAAAATTAAAAATAAAGATATGACACCCAAAGTTGTCGAATATCGGAATGAAGTGATAAAACTGAAAGTCCAGAACTACACTTCAGAACTCAACACCTTCAATAAGATAACAAATGAAAAATACTATGGTGTAATGTGGCAGGAACTATATAAAAACGAAGAACTTCCATATTATAAATCATTCGGATATTGGTATCCTTATCCTTTGGAAGAAGAATGGGAACAAGACAGCAGTTTTCGTAAAGAAATGAAAAAATACGGGAATTCAACCAATCCCAACTGGCCGGAAGGTCTATGGAGCGATGCGGAGGTTGATGAATATATCCTTTATTGCAGGAAACTGGTCGGATCATACGGTTTTGTATCCTATGAACAGAAGCGGGAGAACGGAGGAAGCCGCAATTCCCCCAAGAACACAGAAAGCGATCTGGAAACATTTCTGGAAGAGATGATGAAATATCCGAGAGCAGAATTTCTGGAACGGTGGTCCAGTTCACCTCTTGTCTTGAAGAAATATGAGATATTATATTCCATTATAAAAAACAAATTAGGTGTAGAACTCTAAATATGATACAATGATATGAACAGATTAACATACCTTTTATCCTCTGCCCTGGTCGGTTTCGTTTTTTTTATCGCCTGCAGCAATGAAACAGAAAAAATTATCCCCAAGCCGGCAGACATCACATATGGGACAATAACCGACAAGGCCGGCAACAGCTACAAGACCTTCACTATCGGGAAACAGACCTGGCTGGCGGAAAATTTCCGTTACAAACTCCCCGACGGAGATGCATCAGAGCAAATATGTTACGGAGAAATTTACGGCATAAACGAACGTGAAATTATAGAAGGGACTGATGAAAAAGCCTATCAGCATTTTTGTCGAAGCTATTCAGGACAATCTTTCCTACTCTATTTGCGTGAACAAATTTTCGCTTCTAATGAAGCTGGAAAATTAAATACCAACAGCATGTTTGATGCTATTTGGATATCTGAACAGATATCAAACTATTCTATGCCTATGCTTATCGCCTATAATATGCACAATGATATTAAAGATGAATTGATGCGCATTTGGAATGATGCTATCGATCATCATTTCAAAATAGATCATGAGTATATAAATAAATACGGATACCTATACTCTTATGAGGGCGCCCTACGAGCAGTAAAAGAAGGCGCGCCAGAAGGTTTCCATCTGCCGACAGATGCAGAGTGGATGATGCTGGAAAGGAGCTTGGGCATGACCTCGGGAGAATTAGAAGGGACAGATATTTGGCGTGGCAATGTGGGGGATCTGTTAAAGACAGGACCTCAAGGAATCGGATTCGATGCACTCTATGCAGGCGCAGCAGTCTATGCTCTATCCACTGCCTACAATACATATTATATACAAAAAGGAGAATCCGCTTTTTTTTGGTGCAGTGACCAAGTGTTTGTATCTGACAGTCTTTCAAACGGGATCGTACGTAAAATATCCATTTATCGGAAAGGAATTCAACGCATGACCAGCCGTTTGATTGCTTCACCTGACAACATCAGACCTTCTTACAACATTAGATTAGTAAAAATTGAAAAATAAAACGAAATGAAAAATCTTATAATTATTATACTTTGTTTATTTGTAACTGCCAGTCGAGCAGAAGAAAAGAAAAAGCGCATTAATTATTGCACTACTTTAGAAGAAGCCATGAAGCTATCAACTCAAAGGCATAAACCTATATTTTTCAATTGCTTTGCCGGTTGGTCTGGAGGTTCTCTACTAATGGATTCCATTGCTTTACAGGATCCTAGACTTGTAAAATTCATTGAAAAAAACTTTGTCAGTCTACGTGTTGATATGGTAAAAACACCGGAAGGACGCAAACTGTCCGAAAAATATAGTGTGCACTTCTTTGCACACTTTCTCATTCTGAATTCGAAAGGAGAAATCATTCACCGAATTGTAGGCGGTTCCAAAGTTCCCGAATTTCAAAAGCATTTGAAAAAAGGATTAAGCTCCAAGACTTCATTAGCAGGTCTTGGCAAGCGTTATGAAAATGGAGACCGCTCATTAAGTTTTCTATCCAACTATGCCAACGCATTAAACACAGCAGATGAGAAAGAGAAATTCATTGAAGTTACAGACTATTATCTGGAGCAAGCCTCGACAAAAGAACTTTTAAAACCGAACAGTTGGAATATCTTACGCAAAAGAGGAATACAATACAATAGCAAATGGTATAATTTTGTTTACAACCATAAACACGAATTGATACGTGCAAACGGAGAATCGGTACCTGATTTTCTCGTACAAGGAGCTTTCATGATCGTATATCCCATTATGATAATGCAAAGTCCATATAATGAACATTTCATTACTGACATTGAAAATAAAATGCGTCCGTTGGCTTCCAGCGCCGAAAGTTGCAAGCAATTAATGAACATCTGCCATATATTACGACTCAGACATGAAAAAAAATATTCAGAGATGCTTTCATTATGGGAAACGACTATGACTCATTTCCCCGATGCTTTTGTTGAATGGAAATTTGATATGACTCTTCCCCTCCTACATGATATGCCCCAACAAGAGAAAGAGAAAGCCTGCAATTATCTAAAGAGCAAATTGGCAGGACTGGAGGGAACCAAACTGGAACAATACCGATATGCCATCCAAACCCTGACAGATTATCAGGGAATCCGGTTCGAGACAGGGAATCTGGCAGAAGCTCTGGAGAAAGCAAGCAGAGAGAAAAAACCTCTCTTTGTAGATTGTTTTACATCCTGGTGCGGCCCATGCCACATGATGAGTTCTAAGGTATTTCCAAGCAAAGAAGCCGGGGATTTCTTTAATCCTCGTTTTGTAAGTATCAAAATAGACATGGAAAAAGGTGAAGGTAAAGAACTTCTCAAAAAATGGGGAATCAATGCATTTCCAACTTATCTAATACTAAATAATCAAGGAGAAGTTATATACTCTTCCCAGGGCTATATCCCCGCTGAAGAATTAATCAAGAGAATGCAAGAAGGTCTAAAACAATTGAACAAATAATGGCTCATTATTCAAACCAACAAATATGAAACGATTCAAATTACATCGATTATATAACATCATTCTTTTATTCATTCTACAGTCAGTAATCTTTTTTACAAGCTGTAATAATGATAGAATAAACAAAAACTTACAATTCTCCGATGACAATTTCCTGCTCAATGCGGCAGGAGACACGATAGAGGTGGCCATTACGGCCGGCTCTTCGTGGAATGCAGAAAGTATGGCTCAATGGTGTCAATTGGACAAAACATCCGGAGATGCATCAGACAAATTAATTATATACGTATCTCCATCAAATGACATTTACGAACGTGGCACAGCCATAAAAATCAATTGCGGGGATAATATCATGCGTATCTCTATCCGCCAAAAGCCAATGGAATTCTCTATAGCAAATGAGAAGAAGAGCTTGCAATTCTTAAAAAAAAATTGCACAGACACGCTTGATATCCAGACCAACATGAACTGGAAAATCGAGATAGCAGATACCACAGGCTGGTTGCAAGTGACAGACACCGCTGGCACTGGCAATTGCCAATTAATATTCACAACCCTGGATAACAGCACAGGAAAAGAACGCAATACAACCGTCCGCATCCGCTACGGCATGCGTTCCATCAAATTAACGGCTATCCAAAAAGGAGGAATTCGTGCAAACGGACATATCCAGAAACATTTCGGAGAACGTGAAATAAAAGATGGTTTCAACATCATCTTCCTTGGAGACGGATTCATAGACAAAGATCTCATAGCTGAGACCGGCGCTTTTGACAAGGCAGTCGAAGAAGCGACAGAAGCCCTATTCAGTATAGAACCTTTCCGAACACACAAACAATATTTCAACGTCTACTCCATTGCCTGCGAATCCCAAGAGAGAATCAGCCATGACAAAGAAAACAAAAATACCGTTTTCCTAACTTCATACTACAAGAAAAAATGCATTACAGGCCATCACCAACTGGCATTTGCCTATGCCGATAAAATCATTGGCATGAACGAAGATATCATGAAGACAAACACGGTGGTGGTCGTTCTGGTGAACAGTGAGACTTACGGCGGCAGCACCTACTGGTATAAATCCGGTAAAACAATTAGCTATGTCCCTCTAAACCGCGACACACAACTACCCGGCGGATTCACCAACATATTCCTGCATGAAGTAGGCGGCCATGCCATAGGCAAACTGGCAGACGAATGGTCAGATCCAGACAAGCTGCTCACTCCAGCCGACAAAATAACCATCCAGACAGGCATGAGATCCCTTTATTACTATAACCTGGGAGTTCCTCCGATGCCGGCTTTTGACTATCCACAATATATGTGGGGAATTTGGGAAGCCAAAGAGGAGTATAAAGGGGTCATGGTAAAACTGCCCGGCGGCTTCGGAGCAGTCAACAATCCGGAAGAAGGGGTGAGTGTATTCCATAGCGAAAAAAACAGCTCAATGCTAAACAATCTACCCTATTTCAATGCCACATCCCGTTATGCCATCATGCAATATGTATTGTTCAAATTAAATATATTCAGCTATAATCCAGAAGGAATGGAAAAACTAAAAAAATTCTTTCTCAAACACGACACCTTTCAAATACCAGAAGCCATACCGGAATCTGATAAACCACAACTTCCAATGCCAATATGGATTGAAGAATAGAAATTTTCTTTAAAAAAAGAATATATCAAATTCTTTAAAAATTGCTATATAGTCACTTTGAGAAAAAGTCGTACTATATAGCAATTTTGGTTATATCTGAAAAGTGATTTTGGACATTGATATACAATCGTTCGTTAAAAATCAGCCAGACCTAAACAGTTTTGGCTGTAAATAATAATAAGTTAAATTATTTTTTTGACAGAATTCCAACGATGTGTTTTAATATTACCCAAGAATCAAACCTCCCAAACGTTTGCGCAGATAATTATATGCCGTCCTTTTATGTGTCTTCACCGTTAAAACAGAAAGCCCTATCTTCTTAGCAATTTCCTGATTGGACATACCTTCCAACGACAGCAACATAATCTGCTTACACCGTTCCGACAATTCTCCAATCGCAATATACAATTCTCGATAAATCTCTTCCTGTTCTACCGAAACCTCTTTAAAATCCACATGCTGCACATATTCCAAATACTTTTCCTCCACCGACAAATGCTTCAAATAATCGACACAATGATGAAACACAGCTTCATAAAAATAAGATTTCAATCCTAACAAAGAATTATACTTTTTCTTACCCTCCCAAATACCAATAAAAATATCTTGTACAATATCTTTAGCTACCTCATCATTCAATACATAACGCCTTGCAAAAAGAACAAGATACCCATAATACATATCAAATAATGTACGATAAGCCTTTTCATCTTTAAGATTAAATAATCTTAAAAGCTCCGTTGAATCAAACATTACACATAAATTATATAAAAAAACAGAACATAGAATCTTTGATATTATAGCATTATTTTGAAAATACTTATTTAAAACTCTAATCTTCAATATTATTAAAAGTTCACCATATCAGACGATTTAGTTGGAAGCTGTTTACTCTTAATTCAGAAAAAGTTCTACATATTCAACAACATATTGAATATTAATATGTTTATCAAATAATTTATCATAACTTTATTGATTCTTATCAAAGAAATT
>JAHHTT010000048.1 GCA_020024465.1 Odoribacter sp. | reverse complement strand
CCAACGACCCCGAGATTACAAATCACGTGCTCTGGCCAACTGAGCTAAAGAGGCATTTTGATTATAAAAAGGGTAAGCTTACTATGTCGCACCGCTACGACCACATACCTTTGCTGCCTTCCGACCCTGGAGGATTCTGTAGGAGCTGGTCGCATAGGACTTACCCGAGCACAAAAGTACAAAAAGTTATTTTGATGCCAAACTTTTCAGGCATTTTTTATACGCAAAAGTTATAACTTTCAAATAACTTACTGAATATAAGAGCATAAAAACTGCTATCCAAATTCATGGAGCTTATCGGAATCTTCTTTTAAAGTTAGTAGATATTGGTACATTTTTAGTGCTCCCCAAGCATCTGTTGCTGCATAATAAATCTGACCTTCAGACAATTGAGGTGCATTCCAATTTGTCACTCGCTGTCTTTTGGAAATTTTCACACCCAAAATAATGGCCATCAATCTCAAAAAAGATTTATCAAGAATTCCAAATTTTTCTGCAAATTCCTGCAAATCTACAAATGAAGCCGGCACAAAATCCCTCAATTTTCTTAAGTTACGAATATCATCTCTAATTCCAACCCCGACTTTCACAATTTCAGGATCTGCTAACAAAGAACGCAAACAAGAAGAAAAACCACATTTATTCAGACGGAACAAATAGACCATCTCCGAAGTTGCTAATTGAAGCAAACCCACTTTATACATTTCTCCCTTATGAAAAGATGGCCTTGTCTCCGTATCAAAACCCAAAAGCGAATATTTTCTCAAAGATTTTACAATTGCATCTATTTGTGATTCATCCTCCACAATCACGATTTCACCTTTATATACAAACAAAGGCAATTGTTTGATTTCCTCTTTTGTTATACTTTGCTTGAACTTCATTTCATTTTTTTTAATTCTCTTCACTTCGAACCTCAAAAACTACATGATGAATTGCCCTCAACACACCGACACAGGCTTTCCCCCAATACAATTCAAAATTATTATTCAACAGCCACAAAGCTTCTTCTATGACTTCCGGCATTCCACAACGAAATGAAGAAATAAAATTTTTCAAATCCTGGTAGATATCACACACTTTTTCGGCAATCGAATGTACTACTGGCGATTCACTATATTGCATGTTATCATCAAAAACCTCCAGATATTCATCATATTCACCCAACATACGGTGCAACTCGCCATACAGATAATTATAATCATCTTCTGAAACAAAATCTTCTGTCAGACCGATTCCTTCAGATTCGCTAATCGGTAGAAGAGAACCTTTTAAATAAATCAAAGGAATAAACTTTTGCAAACGTAATACAAACTCCTTACGCGGCATCTGAGGAGCGGTTTCCACAAAATCACAAAACTCTTTACAGACAGCTACAAATTCCAAGACCTCCTTACTGTATCCTAAGTGTTGAAAATCTTCCATAATGCATAATTAAAAAAAGAGGTTAATGAATAACCTCTTCAATAAAAACAATTTCTTCATTCCAGAGCCAATTGCGAGACTTGAACTCGCGACCTACGCATTACGAATGCGTTGCTCTACCAACTGAGCTAAATTGGCATAAATCGATGCAAAAGTAATAATTTTCTCGTAAGAATAACATGAAAACAACAAAAAAAACATTTTGCCACAACAATATTATAAAACCTCCTTCCCCACTACCCGGAAAATCTGTTTCAATTCTCGCCCCTCTTGATCCATCAATGTTAGGCGGTACACTCCTTTCTGTAACCAAAATTCCATCTGATGTCTATTTTGTGTCATTCCCACATATCTATCATCAACATACCAATATATTTTCATATTAGCTGATCGGTGAACAGCTTCAAAGACTACCTTTCCTGGCTTTGCTCCAAAATCCCGGGGAATAAACACACTTACTCCCCGCTGTGGATAAATCATCTCCATCACTTCTTCATCTCCTGGCTGACATCCTGGACGATAAGAAGGAAGTTTTTTGTAATCAGAATGAGTTCGACAATAATACCATTCCTGAACAGGAGGCAACACAAACCAAGATTTACGTTTCATGCAATATACCGGTTCACAATCAAAATTAACACGCCAAGTTTCTGTCGAATCCAAACTGATTATCCGATGATAAGGACATAAATCGGTACGCATTCCATTTTCACACACATAAACAGAATCCAACTCCTCACAAAATATAGAAGGCCTAAAACCGCTTTTGCGACAAACAGCCGTTAATCGCATCTCTTCTCGCGGTTCATAGAATTGCCGGCGGCAAGGCAACAATCCTGCCACTTCAAACAATATCGGAGCAGCAGCACGAACACCAATCAGACCGGGACGTCCTTCTCCATCCGCATTTCCTACCCACACACCTATAACATAATCCGGATTAACACCGATTGCCCAGGCATCCCGAAAACCAAAACTAGTACCAGTCTTCCAAGATAAATTCAATGCCGATACAAAATGCTTCCACCCTGATTCCATTTCCGGCCGTTCCACTTGCTCCAATACATGAAAAGTCTGCCATATAGCCGCAGCCTGCAATAAACCAACCCTCTGGCGTCTGTGCATATATTTTAAAGAATCATCTGTCTGCCATAACCTCAAACGCGAATATTCCCCAGTATAATATTGTCCATTCTCTTCTCCGTAATGATTCAAGACAGATGCCATACCACCATATAAATTACACATATCCCATAAAGATGTTTCTGCACCTCCCAATATTAAACTCAATCCATAATGATCTGCAGGATGATTCAATGATTTCAGTCCCAACTCTTTCAAGTCATCATAAAAACGGGTATAGGTATAATCGCGTAACATTCTAACAAAAGGAATATTCAATGATTGAACCAAAGCCTGAGAAGCAGGCACTGCCCCTTTAAAATCTTTACTGAAATTAGAAGGAGAATATTCTCCAAAACGCGATGGTATGTCTGCCACCAACATATCAGGCAAAATAAAACCATTCTGCAACATCTGCGCATATAAAACCGGTTTGAAAATACTTCCGGAACTTCTGTTTGCTTGAATGATATCAACATCATTACCTCGACTCCCCATACGTGCAGGACTGTTTCCGACATATGCCCGCACCTCACCTGACGGAATGTGGGCCACCAATACGGCAACATTATATATATAATTCTGAATCAACAACTCTGTATGACGTTCAACAATATCATTCACTTGTCTTTGCAACCAACCATCAATACAGGAAACTACTGTCCCTCCTTTTTCTTTTCGAGCAAGCGCAAGTAGATGAGGAGCAAGCGAAATTTTTTCAAACAAATGAACAGGCAACGGTTCTGCCAATGCTAAAGTATAAGAACTCTTAGAAATGATACCGTATCGATACAGCCTTTTCAACAAACGGTCGCGTTTTACTTTCAATCGCCCATTGTTCTTACCCGGATAAATCAATGAAGGTGCATTCGGCAAAACAGCCAACAGAGCTGCTTCCGCCCAACTCAAATCCTGGGGACGACGATTAAAATATTTTAATGAAGCTGCTTGCAGCCCTACCACATTTCCACCAAACGGCGCATGAGCCGCATACAATTCCAAAATTTCTTTTTTAGAATAACTTTGTTCCAGACGTAGTGTAAGAATAATTTCTTTAAATTTTTCCCAAATAGTTCGAGGAGGATTATCACGAGACAAACGTACAACCTGCATAGAAAGGGTACTTCCGCCACTCACAATTCGTCCTTCCTTTACATTGGCGATCAACGCCCTGCATATCGCCCACCAATCGACACCCTTATGATATATAAAATTCTTGTCCTCAAACATAAGCAACGACATTACATACCGCTCCGGTAGTTCGCTAATGCCTTCAAAACGCATCTGTCCATCTTTTGCCACTTGCATATCAATAATCTCCCCCTCCCGATCTAATAATACTGTAGCATAAGGTTTATCAAACAAAGGACACGGCAATAATTTCCACCACAACACGAGCAACAACAAAAAAAAGCCACAGGCGAACCGAATGATCCTCTGCGGCTTCTCTTTTATCATTTTAGTTAATGCGATTTTACTCATCTATTTATTACTACAATACTCATATAATCCAACAATAGCATCCTCCAATAAATCCAGTACCAATTCAAAACCGTCCGCACCATCATAATAAGGGTCGGGCACCATATTATATTGTGTATATTTACGACAAAAATCTGTTATTCTATATATTTTTGACCGTTCTTCATCATTTTCTGCCAACTGGCATAATTGACGAATATTTTGGTCATCCATACCGACAATCATATCAAATTCTAAAAAATCAGCAGACGGATAAAATACCCGAGCTCTACTATCCAAGGTATATCCTCTCAATGCAGCATGTTTCCGCATCCGTGCATCCGGCAACGCACCAACATGCCCTCCATACAATCCTGCTGAATCAATATGAAAATCAGCTTCCCGCTTATTTTTTCTCACCAAATCCTTCATGATTCCCTCTGCTCCTGGTGAGCGACATATATTCCCCAAACAAACAAATAAAATCTTCTTCATATTAATTAAACAAAGAATCTACAAACTCTTCACGATTGAACACTTGCAGATCTTCAATCTTTTCGCCGATCCCAATATATTTCACAGGTATTTTAAACTGGTCCGATATCCCAATCACCACACCTCCCTTTGCCGTACCATCCAATTTGGTGATAGCAAGAGCATTCACTTCAGTAGCCAAAGTAAACTGTTTCGCCTGTTCATAAGCATTTTGCCCTGTTGAACCGTCCAACACCAACAGCACTTCATCAGGAGCCTCCGGCAAAACCTTCTTCATAACATTTTTGATTTTTGTCAGCTCATTCATCAAATTAACCTTGTTATGTAAACGGCCTGCAGTATCGATAATCACGACATCTGCACCCTCATTCTTAGCCTTATTCAATGTATCGTATGCAACAGAAGCAGGATCGGCACCCATTCCTTGTTTCACGACTGGCACTCCGACTCGTTCTGCCCAAATCACCAACTGATCTACAGCAGCAGCACGGAATGTATCCGCTGCTCCCAACACTACTTTTTTACCGGACTCTCTAAATTTATAAGCCAATTTACCAATAGTTGTCGTTTTACCCACTCCATTCACACCAACCACCATAATAACATAAGGCACTCCTTTATCCGGCAAATCAAATGAATCACTGTCATTTACAGTATTTTCCTTAAGCAAGGACACAATTTCTTCACGTAAGACCCTGTTCAGTTCATCTGTCCCCAGAAATTTATCATGCTGCACTCTTTTCTCTATCCTTTCAATAATCCGAACCGTTGTATCCACACCAACATCTGATGAAATCAACACTTCTTCCAAATTATCCAACACCTCGTCATCAACTTTAGATTTACCGACCACTGCACGTGCTAACTTCTTAAATACGCTTTCCTTTGTCTTTTCCAGACCTTTATTCAACGTTTCTTTCTTTGCTTTTCCAAATAAACCGAATAATCCCATGTTAAAAATTTCGCTAGACATTAGATGCCACTAAAATACAAATAATTTTAAATTTTCAGACATTAAATACAAAAGATTTTATAACATTATATACCATCAGTATCTAAATCATCGCAATCGGTTCACATTAAAATGTGGAACAACCTTTATATGAAAAAATACGACAGAAAACACAGTCAGAATTGCTCCTAACAAATAAGCATAATTAAATCCCCCTAAAATTTGTCCGATTACCCCTCCCAACATCAACCCTATTCCAATTCCGACATCCCAACTGGTCAGATACGTTGACGTTGCCGTTCCTCTCTGATTATTAGAAGCCAGATTAACAAACAAAGTATTAAACGCCGGGAACATTGTACCAAAGGCTATCCCCAGCAACAAAGCTATAAATAAAAAAAATACAGACGTCAACATGGAATAGCAAGCTATCAGATAACGGCAAACAAAAAGAGAGGTAAAACCGATTATTGCCATATACATGCCCAATTGAATCACCAAGGTGATTCTGCCTTTATCCACCTGTTTCCCGGAAAACATCCGCGAAACAGCCAAACCTATCGCCATGCATGTAAAAAACAGTCCTGATGATACCCTAATACCGATTTCACCCGCATACATAGCCACATACGTTGTTGTCATTCCATATGGAACAGATAACAACAGCAGGGCAAAACCTGCTGGAATTCCTTTCACCAACAAAAACCTATCCAAAGACAAAGGCTCCCGCTTCATCGGTGCTTTATAAGAAGTTTTCACCAAGCCGGCCATAACAACTCCCAAACAACCTGATAATAAAGAACAGCTGAATATCAACCCATACGAACAGGTTTTATGCATAAAGAGTCCGACCATCGGTCCAAAACTCATTGCTATATTATTGGCCAGTCCATAATATCCCAGGCCTTCCCCTCTACGTTCAGAAGGCAAAATATCGATAACTATCGTATTACCAGCCACCGACACCATTCCAAAAGCAAAACCATGAACAATACGTAAAGCGATAAATACAAATAATAAACTTGTCAACATATATCCTCCGAAAATCACGGTAAAAACAAAATAAGCCAATAGATACAATGGTTTACGGCTAAATGTATCCAACAAATAACCAGAAAAAGGACGAATACTAAGACAAGCAATTGTATAACAAGACAATATAAAACCAATCATCGATTTTCCTGCCATAAATTCCTCCTCCAAATAGAATGGCAACACTGGTAGCAGAAGGTAGAATGCAAAAAAAAGCAGGAAATTAGCTGTTAATATGAAACAAAAATTCAATGTAAAAAGCTTATTTTTCATAATACAAATGAAAAAAATCTTCTATAAAACAGAATGAAATGAAACTTATACAAAAAAAGGAGTATACAAAAGAAAAAATTGCACGGGAGGAGAGACTCGAACTCCCGACACCTGGTTTTGGAGACCAGTGCTCTACCAACTGAGCTACACCCGTATTTTTAACGATTGCAAAGGAAAGGATTTTTATTGAATCCCACAATAGAATCAGACAATATTTTTTTCAAATTTCTGTGTTCCGACAAACAAATCCTCCACCAATCACCAAATCACCATGAAAAAACACCACTGGTTGACCAGGAGCCACAGCCCATGCAGGCTTCGACAAGTGCACACAGGCACAATTATCAGGCAAAAGCACAATTTTCACCAAACCTTCCGGATTCAGACCGATTCCTCGCACCTTAACTGTTATTCTTCTATTCAAATCATCTAGCTCAACCAATTGAACTCTATTTAAATAAATAGTATCACACCATAAATCATCCTTCGTTCCTGCAATTACAACATTTCGCTGTACATCCAATTCGACAACATAAAGCGGTTTACCATTCACAACAGGCAATCCCTGCTTTTGCCCCACTGTATAATTATGAATGCCATTATGAGTTCCGATAATTTCACCGGACAAATTTAAAATATTACCGACAAATTCATTAATATATCCATATTTTCGGATGAAGTCGCGATAATTACTGCCGCACAAAAAACACACGCCCATACTCTCACGTCGTTTTGCCATCTGCTCATACCCATTTTCAATAGCCCAAGCTTTCACAACGTGTTTACAAAAATCCCCTAATGGAGTCAACACTTTTGCCAGAATATGATGCGGAATACCCCAAAGAAAATAAGACTGATCCTTTTGAGGATCAACTCCTTTACAAAGGTATCTTCTACCATTCACCTCAACAATACGGACATAATGACCGGTTGCAACCCAAGAGGCTCCGACTTCTTCTGCCACTTGATTCAACAACTCCCATTTCACATAACTATTGCATATACAACAAGGACTGGGTGTTTTCCCTACACGGTAATCTTCAATGAAATAATTCACAACCTTTTCCCGAAAAAGTTTCTCACCTCCTCTAATCAACAAAGGAATCTCCAACTGCTGACAAATTTTTCGAACCTCTGTCAAATCACTGCTTTCCCACAACTTCAAATTCACTCCTACCACTTCATACCCCTCCCGCTTCAACATCAAGGCAGATACAAAACTATCAACTCCTCCACTCATTCCAACAACGACCTTCCCTTTCATGATCTATGCAAAAAACAAATAGGCAACAACAATAGCAGAAACAATACCTGCCAAATCAGCGATTAATCCACACGGTATTGCATATCGGGTATTTTTAATTCCCACAGCACCAAAATAAACAGCAATGATGTAAAAAGTAGTATCTGTAGCTCCTTGAAAAGTACATGCCAACCGCCCGGCAAAAGAATCAGCTCCAAAGGTTGTCATCGTATCAATCATCATTCCTCTGGCGCCACTGCCGCTCAATGGCTTCATCAAAGCTGTCGGCAAAGCATCCACCCACTCCGCATCAAATCCCCAACCTTCCACCACGTCTGCTATTCCCCCCATCAACACATCCATCGCTCCCGATGCTCTGAACACACCGACGGCAACCAATATCGCAATCAAATAAGGAATTATCTTAACGGCAGTGGCAAAACCATCCTTTGCCCCATCAATAAAAGCTTCATAAACATTGATCCGCCGCCATGCCGCCATGCCGATAAACGAAACGATGACAGAAAAAAGGATCACATTGCTTGCAACATTCGAAACCTCTGTCAATTCTTCCTTATCTAAAGAAGAAAAATATCCAATAATTCCGACAACCATAGCCGTCAAAACAAACAAATAAGACAATATAACCTTATCCCACAAACGGATACGTTGATAAACAGACACAGCAATCAAACCCACCAAAGTCGAACAATAGGTTGCTATCAACAAAGGAATAAAAACATCCGTGGGATTTGCAGCCCCCATCTGAGCACGATACACCATAATAGAAACAGGCACAATAGTCAGACCGGATGTGTTCAACACCAGAAACATAATCTGGGCATTCGAAGCTGCCTTTGTATCCGGATTCACTTCCTGCATCTGCTGCATCGCTTTCAAACCCATGGGTGTCGCTGCATTATCCAAGCCCAACATATTAGCAGCCAAATTCATCATAATAGAGCCATAAGCCGGACTATCCTTCGGCAAATCTGGAAACAATCTTCTGAAAAAAGGATGAATAACCTTCGACATCACTCCTACAGCCCCACCTTTTTCACCTATCTTCATAATCCCCATCCAAAGAGTCAGCACTCCGGTTAAGCCCAATGAAATTTCAAAGCCCGTTTTTGACATATCAAAAGTAGCATTCATCATTTCACCAAAAATCGCAGTATCCCCTTCAAACAACAAACGATACAACGCTACCAAAAAAGCAACAACAAAAAAGAATATCCAGATATAATTCAGAAACATAGATTAAATAAAAATATAGGATTGGCTATATAGCCAATCCTAATCAACATCATTACAATCCCTTGCAAGCCTTTAATGTATTCTGTAACAAAGAAACAATTGTCATTGGCCCAACTCCGCCCGGCACAGGAGTAATATAGGAACATTTAGGAGCCACCGCATCAAAATCAACGTCTCCGACTAATCTGAATCCGGATTTAGTCTTATCTGAGGGGATTCTGTGGATACCGACATCAATGACAACAGCTCCTTCTTTTACCATATCAGCAGTCACAAAATGCGGTTTACCCAAAGCTACCACCAAAATATCTGCCTGTAAAGTAAACTCCTTGATATTCGGAGTGCGACTATGGCACATCGTTACTGTACAATCGGCATGTTCATCTTTTCGAGACATCAGCACAGCCATGGGAGTTCCCACAATATTGCTACGTCCAATCACAACACAATGTTTTCCACGAGTCGGAATATTATAACGACGCAACAACTCGACAATGCCAGCCGGTGTAGCCGGAAGATAAGTGGGAAGTCCGGTTACCATCTTGCCCACATTACATGGATGGAAACCGTCTACATCCTTATCCGGATCTATTGCCTGCAAAATTTTCTCTTCAGAAATATGCTTAGGCAAAGGCAACTGCATAATATAACCGTCTACATCATCATCCTTATTCAATTTATCGACAACCGCCAACAATTGCTCTTCCGTAATATCGGAGTCATAGCACAGTTCTGTGCTTTTAAAACCCACTTCCTGACAAGCCTTCACTTTACTTGCCACATAAGTTTCACTAGCACCATCATTACCGACCAGCACCGCCACCAAATGCGGTGTTTTCATGCCGGCAGCCTTAATACGACTTACCTCATCCGCTAACTCCTGTTTAATTTGAGCAGCTATTTTTTTCCCATCAATAAGTTCCATATATCCTTTGTTTTATGAATTCACTAACGTCTCATTCCAGGCATTTTACGCATCATTTTGCTACCGCCAGAAAGCATTTTCATCATCTTTTTCGATTCTTCAAACTGCTTCAACAAGCGATTCACATCTTGTACTGTTGTTCCACTACCTTTAGCAATACGCATGCGGCGAGAACCGTTAATAATTTCAGGATGCTCGCGTTCGGCAGGAGTCATGGAATAAATAATGGCTTCCACCCCTTTAAAGGCGTCGTCATCAATATCCACATTTTTCAATGCTTTACCGACCCCTGGAATCATAGAAGCCAGTTCCTTGATGTTACCCATTTTCTTTATTTGCTGAATCTGACTCAAGAAATCATTAAAATTAAACTGATTGCGTGAAATTTTCTTCTGCAATTTCTTTGCTTCTTCAGCATCAAATTGTTCCTGTGCCTTTTCCACCAAAGAGACAATATCACCCATACCCAAAATACGGTCAGCCATACGTTCCGGATGGAAAGCATCCAATGCCTCCAGTTTTTCACCCGTACCGACATACTTAATTGGCTTATTCACCACCGTCCGTATAGATAATGCAGCTCCCCCCCGCGTATCGCCATCCAACTTTGTCAAAATTACACCGTCAAAATCAAGACGCTCATTAAATTCTTTCGCTGTATTGACAGCATCCTGTCCAGTCATAGCATCTACCACAAACAAAGTCTCTGTCGGAGAGATCGCCGCCTTAATCGCCGCAATCTCACGCATCATCTCCTCATCTACAGCCAGACGTCCTGCAGTATCGACAATCACAACATCATTACCACTGGCTTTTGCCTGCCTGATTGCCTTCTGAGCAATATTTACAGGATCCTTGCTGGTTTCATCGCTATATACCGGCACTCCTATTTGCTGTCCCAACACTTTCAACTGCTCGATAGCTGCAGGACGATATACGTCACAGGCCACTAACAGAGGATTCTTACCTTTTTTGGTCTTCAACAAATTGGCAAACTTACCTGAAAAAGTGGTCTTACCAGAACCCTGCAAACCGGACATCAAAATAATTGCGGGACTACCTTTTATATTCACTTCAACATTCTTTCCTCCCATCAGCTCCGCAAGCTCATCATGGACAATCTTCACCATCATCTGTCCAGGTTTCACCGCCGTCAACACGTTCATTCCCAATGCCTTTTCTTTTACCTTATTGGTAAAATCCTTGGCTATCTTATAATTCACGTCAGCATCCAGCAACGAACGACGCACCTCTTTAAGCGTCTCTGCCACATTCAATTCGGTAATCTTACCCTGACCTTTTAATATTTTAAACGACCGTTCCAGTCTTTCCGATAAATTTTCAAACATACTTTATGTATTTATTTTATATAATCCTCATTTTTCCCGATATTCTTCAAAACCACAAAAGTTTTATCTATCAGAGCATTGTCTACAACAACCGTAAATTCATTTGTAGAAGAAATAACTTCCGTCAAATTAATGCCTTCCCATGACAATTCTTTCATTATCATGTAATAAAAACCAGCCTGTACACTATTTCCTTTTGGTAATTTCAATGTCACCGAAGATAATCCCCGCTGTTCAAACAGACAAATTTCATTGCGGAAAAATTCTGCTACCCAATGCTCCATTGTTGCACTAATTACAAGATTGGTTTCAAAAACCCCCTGCACCATCGTGTAAAAAATCTCATCATTTTTAGACAAATTTTTCAACACCTCAATATGACAGTCCAATAACGTCGGTGAATTTTTAAATGTATAGTCACACAAATTACTCCGAAGAATAATATCACCCATATTCCCCAACAAAGTCGTCAACTGCAACTGTTTTTGCATCTGAAAACAGGGAGCCAGACGATTCAATGCCATCACTATAGCTCCAGTATTCACCTCTCGCATCAGAATTTTCTCCACCGAAGGCTGTAATTGTCTCGCCAATGACGACACATTTATAATACCGTCAGCCAATGATTCCGACAAATAAGGTCTGTGTTTTACCAAATCTTCAACGATGTGTGAAATACTCACCATACTATTTCCTCTTGTTTAAATTTCAACAAAAGTAGCGTTTTCTTAAAACAATTGCAAAGAAACTACATTCTTCTTTGCCTTACCACTTCAAACATCAGCACTGCAGCCGCTGCTGATACATTCAACGACTCAATCTGCCCCTGCTGCGGGATTTTAACATGTCCGGTCGCAATATTCAGCAAATCCTCCTCTATACCGTTATCTTCAGACCCCATAATAATTGCCACTGGCTCTTTCATGTTTACGTCTGTATAATATCTCTCAGCCTTTTCTGTCGCTGCATATACCCGAATTCCATGCTGGAACTTCAACTCCCGAACAATTTTCTTCAAATTCTGCACCCGGCACACCGGCACATGATACAAAGCTCCGGCAGAGGTCTTGAGGGCATCCGAAGATATCTTGGCCGAATTTTTATTCGGAATCACAACAGCATCCACTCCAGCACATTCCGCACTCCGCACAATAGCTCCAAAATTACGTACATCAGTCACTCTATCCAAAATCAACACAAAGGGAATCCTTCCCTTTGCCACGACAGCATCCAGCACTTCTGTCAAATCTTGATAAGGAACCGGAGAAATTTCAGCCAACACCCCCTGATGATTCCTATCGGCAAAAGGTTTAAACACCTCTTCCGGAACATATTGAAACGGAATATTGCGCTCGCGAATCATAACAAACAACTGCTGGAACAATTCACCTCTCACCCCTTTCTTCAACATCACCTTATCAACTTCCTTTTCCTGCTGGATCGCTTCTATCACAGCACGAATGCCAAAAATGCACTCTTGTCTATATTTAGCCATATACCATTAATTATATTTCTTAATCATTACACTCGCCTTTCAATCGCTCCACCTCTTCCGTTGCCATCGTCCACTCATCCATCGCCATCTCCAATTGCTTTTGGCTCTCGGCATACGTCTTCAACAACTCATCACTTACTTCACCGACAGCCAATTTACCTTCCATTGCTGCAATATTCTCTTCCAATTGGGCTATTTTCTGTTCGATTTTCTCCACCAACTGCCCGGCTTTCTTAATCTCGCGATTCAACTGTTTCCGTTCCTCAAAAGCCAGTTTACTCTCTTTTTCCACCTTCACTTCTTCCACTGCCGCCGATGCAACAGATTTATGCCATTGCTCATATTCCCGGAAACAGACAATTTTCTTTGCTGCCAAGAAATCTGTCACTCCACCCAGATACTCCTTCATATTACGATTAGAAAACTCATACACCTTATCAGCCAATCCTGTCAGAAAATCACGGTCGTGCGAAACAACGATTACCGTTCCCTCAAACGTTCTGAGCGCATCCTTCAATATATCCTTAGTCCGCATATCCAGATGATTTGTCGGTTCGTCAAGAATAAGCACATTATACGGCTCTAACAACAGACGCACCATGGCCAATCTTGTACGCTCACCTCCGGACAACACCTTCACTTTCTTATCCACATCCTCTCCGGAGAACAAAAAAGCACCCAGAATATCACGAATTTTTTTTCTTATTTCCCCCTCTGCAACCCTATCCACCGTATCCAGGACAGACAATTCCGGATCCAACAAATCCGCCTGATTCTGTGCAAAGTATCCTATATTTACATTATGACCGATTTTCAATTCCCCGTCAAAAGGAATCTCATTCATAATCATCTTCACCAAGGTAGACTTACCTTCTCCGTTTTTTCCGACAAAAGCAACCTTTTCCCCCCGTTTAATCCCAAAATTCACATCCTTCAATACCTGCAAATTGCCATATGCCTTTGACAGCGAACGTCCCGTAACGACTAATTCTCCCGATCGGACAGCCGGCTGAAACCGCACTGTTATACGGGCAGCATCCTCTTCCTCTACCTCAATACGTTCAATTTTCTCCAACTGTTTGATACGCGACTGTACCTGCACCGATTTCGTTGCCTTATATCTGAAACGTTCTATAAAATCTTCTGTATCCTTAATTTGCTTCTGCTGATTCTGATAAGCCCTCATCTGCTGTTCCACACGTTCCTTCCGCAATTCCTCAAAACGCGAATAAGGCACCTTATAGTCATAAATTTTCCCCAACGAAACCTCAATTGTCCGGGTAGTCACATTATCCAGAAAAGCACGGTCGTGCGACACCAGCACCACAGCCCCGGAGTAGCTCTGTAAAAAAGACTCCAGCCAGGTGATCGACTCAATATCCAAATGGTTGGTCGGCTCATCCAGTAAAAACACATCCGGACGCGACAACAATATCTTGGCCAATTCAATACGCATACGCCAACCTCCACTGAACTCCTCACAATTGCGTTCCAAATCCTCCGGTTTAAACCCCAATCCTTTTAACACCACCTCCACTTCTCTGTCGATATTTCCCTCGCCACGCACAGACAACAATTCCGTTTTCTCATGAATTCTGTCCAACAATTTCATATATGCCGGTGAATCATAATCCTCCCGTCCTGCCAAATCCATATTCAGCCGCACCACTTCATTCTTCAGTTCAAACAAATCCGAAAAAGCCTTCTCCGCCTCCTTCCTTACCGTATTTCCATCCGCATACACCTTTGTCTGCGGCAAATATCCTATCTTTGTATCCGAGGCCATAGCAATGCTTCCTTCCGAAGGAGTCAGCAAACCTGCCAACATCTTCAATGTTGTTGACTTTCCTGCTCCGTTTCGACCCGTCAAACCAATACGGTCCTTCTTATTAATCAAAAAAGAAACTCCATCCAACAGATACCAGCCGCCAAAAATTACACTGACATTATTTACTGAAATCATATCTCTATAAAAATCACACGATTAATTATTTTCCATACACCAACATACATAACAACAAAGCCACAAACAAGACAGGAAGCAAACATCTAAAAACTACAGACATACCCCCTCGCTTTACTGACTGACAAAGATAAATATTTTTTCATTCCCTTTCATAAAAACAAAGCATCACATACCATCTATTAGGTATAGTTCTTTTAAAAATAAAACATTTTAGGTATTTTACTCACAAACAGACTATGTAATTTTGCTGACTGTTAAAAAAATCATTGCAATTTAAAAAAACGATGAAAGAAGAATCAAGCACAAAAAAGAAATATTGGTGGAAAGCAACAGTTTCATTTCTGTTAGTACTATTTACCATGCCATTGGGACATGCTCTTATGATTCTGATGGAACACTTTATGGACAAAACCACCCTTCACTATTCCGCTTTTGCCATGGGTGCAGTCGGAATGTTTATGGTCATTTATGGCGTCTTTGCCAAAGGTGACACCCGACAAACGCTATGGGGACTCTTCGGTGGACTACTTTTTTGGACAGGTTGGATAGAATTTCTATTCATGTACTATGCCAATCGCTTTGGGACAGACCCACAACTGGATTCTATAACCGGAGAAGTCATCACTCGTCCGGAATATTTGATTCTGCCGGCTTCATTCGGCTTTTGGATGATGATTATGATCATGTATCTGTTCAGTACGAAGAATGGCTGTAACTTCATTAACTGGTGGCAGCGAGTACTGCTACGCGGACAAAAAAATGAAGTGGCAGCTCGCCCGATGACACGTCATAATTCTATTATTACTTTCATGGAACTCATCATGATTATATGGGGTTCTTACCTGTTGCTGATGTTCTGTTATGACGACCAATTTCTAGGAGTAAATCATCCGATAACGATTTTCGTTGGAACAGGATGTTTTATCGGTTCTTTTTTTATATTTTCCAAGCAATTGCGAATAGCGTCCTGGGGAGCCAATATCCGCATGGCTATCGCCACTGTGGTAGTCTTCTGGACTCCAGTGGAAATACTCGGTCGCATGGACTTTTTCAGCGAAATCTGGATAGCCCCGATGGAATATAAAACAGAAATGATTTCAATTCTTGCAGCGTTTATCATTCTGGCTTTTTACCTTTGGCTGAAAAGTTCAAAAAAGAAATCGACCTTCAAAATCCCATCTCACAAATAATCAATAGGTTGTGCCAAAATGTTGGCACAACCTCAATTGCAAAACACTTGCTGTAAAGTAAATGAAATCTTTTAGCATACCCGATACTTGTTTCCGATAGCCCTTTTTACTTCAGAAAATTTAGCCATTAAGTCCACACTTAAAGTCTTGATAAACTTCACTCCACCGCTTTTCGGCATGAAGCACAACAATATCCAGTCCCAAAGATCAAAACAAATATTTCAGATTAGATTTTTAACTATATGTTATTCGGAAAGAATTATAATTCCAACTAAACTTTTTCAATAACATAAATTTATTAAATTTCTATTATTAATAATTACAGTTGTAGCTCCATTTGTTAATTTTATAGTGACTAACACCCATTGGCAGAATTTAATATGCCCTAAATTAATTCCGCCAACGGGTAAGACCATTAAGAAACAAGCGTCA
>JAHHTT010000047.1 GCA_020024465.1 Odoribacter sp. | reverse complement strand
CTTTTTTATCCATTTACTGACCTTTTCTGTCCAATACAGACAGCGGAAAGAGGGGGATTCGAACCCCCGAAACCCTTTAGAGGTTTACACGCTTTCCAGGCGTGCCAGTTCAACCACTCCTGCATCTTTCCTCTTATTACACGATACAAAGATAGAATAAAAAGTAGAAACCGGAAAGTAAAAAATAAAAATTCTTTTCATCTATTCATGGCACTTTCATTAGAATTGATAGAATACAAAAATCAAACCTTATTTTATAGCGAAAAATTCGTGATTTTATACACAACAATGCCAAAATACCGCTTTGTATTTCATTTTCATCGTTATTTTTTCAAAAGCGAGATGAGTTATTTTACACTACCCCTCTCAATAGAAAGGGATATTTCTATATTTTTTCATTAAATGAAAAATCAGTGTTATCAACTACCTTCAAAATGGATATCCTATCGCAATATTCAATACCAATCCTTTCCAAAATTTATCATTTATATTATAATAACCTGATTTTCCGGTATCATAAGGAGCATGTAATGGTATTCCCAGATCTGCACGTACCACAATAAAAGAAAAATCATAACGCAACCCAAATCCAGAACCTAAGGCTAATTCTTTAGCTAAACCTTTCAAACTAAACTCCCCTCCCGGCCGTTGCTCTTCTCTACGCAACAACCAGACATTACCGACATCCAAAAAGCAAGCTCCTTTGAAATTCTCATATATCGTAAAACGGTATTCTAAATTACCTTCTAACTTAATATCACCTGTTTGGTCTAAATATGAATACTTTGTTGCGATAGGATGATAACTTCCAGCTCCTATTGAACGAACTTGAAAAGCACGGATACTATTAGCTCCTCCAATATAAAATTGTTCACTATAAGGCATCACCTTCGAATTTCCATATGCATATCCTATTCCCCCCATTACTCTTATAGCCAACTGATTATTTCGATCCATCGATTTATATCCAATCAATTCCGTTGTAAACTTAATAAATTGTGAATATCGGTTATTCAGAAAAGTTTTCCCTTCCTTCTCTTTATTTCCGAACAATTTTTGAAATCCGGCAATAATATTACCTGCCTGCATAATAGAAGTCTGCCAAAACAGACGATTGGGATTTCTATAAGATGCAACCCGATCATACGTATAGGTATATGACATAGATGGAATAAATTGATTACTAAAACTCTTTGCAACAGTCGGATTACGCATGGTTACCGAATCAAAAGCCTGAGACGTCTTCAACAGATAGGTATAGTTCAACTTAAAAGGCACTACGGAATGATAATTCCTAAAAGAAGAATTAAAATCATAAGTTGCACTACCCCAAAATGAAATCATACGAAAATAATTATGCCTGTTCATCAAATCTGTTCCTATCTGGAAATGAGTCTGCTCATGACGGTCAAGCTTGGATTGCATCAGTTTCGGCACCAACAATCTAGGTACAGACAGATTGATATTCAAACCCAATTCATATGAATTCATCAAATTCGAATTTCCTGTAATATTTTTATTACCACCTACTTGCCATTCATACGATCCTGTCAATTTAACCGAAAAAGTTTCAGCTCTTTTAAACATATTCCTATTTGTAATACTGAATATCACCCCTGGTCCCAATAAATTATTGGATTTAGATGATACATCCATTTCCACCTCTGTTTCTATAGGCAGTGCAAATTCTCCACTAATCTGCATATCCAATCCTTGCTGCGTTGCCGTATCCGGAACAGTTATTGTCATATTGGCAAATTTAAAAACACCTAATTGCACAAATTTCGCCTGTGTCCTATTCTGTCGGACAGCAGAATATAATTGACCGGGACGTACTCTTACAGCTCTCATCAAAACATTCGGTTTCAATGTCATTGGAAGCCCATATATAATTTTCACACTATCAATCGTCAGCGAATCTTTACCCTTCGTTTCATCATTACCATTTAAAAGAACCTCAACATTTTGCAATTTATAAGGCTTTAATGCTCTGGCAGGAACACCCTGCTTCAAAGCAATTCGCACATCAGCTACTTTATTATCTGATGTCGTATCTACCAAAAATTCAATATAATCAGATTGAAAAAAATAATAACCTCTATTGCGCAAACACTCTGAAATGCGTTGACGTTCCTGATTCAACAAATTCACGTCGTACCGATCTCCACTTTTCAATTCTGAAAAATGCATAGACAAACGCACGATAGAATCCATGGCAGAATTCCATCCCCACAATCCAATATTTCCATATTTAAAAGGTTGTGACAATTCTACCCGATAACTGATTTTAGCCTTCTTGGGATTACTTCTTTTAGGAATTACCTCATACGATAATTTCGTACCGTAAAAACCAAAATCCTTCATCCTGTTCTCAACGATCTTTAAACGCAATTCCGGTTGCACATCTGAAATCAAAACAGGTTTCTTAGATAATTTACGATACAACCACCATTTCAATCCCTTTTCTTTTTTTATATTCCAATTATACACCCACAAACCTAAAGGGAAAGGAGAGCGATAATAAGGAGAATAAATCGGATTATTAGGCTTGACAGACAATGGTTCTGAAGCAGCGGTACTTTGTGTACTATTCAATTTTACCTTTTCAGGTGTTATGATTTTCATATCCTTCACTCCGATATAGAGAACTTCATTCTCTCCTAATTTACGAGTCGTAACACACGACATCAGGAGGAAAAGGAATCCTAAAACAAATGCTTTTGATAAAATATTCAACAGCTTCATATTTTCAGAATCTTCTATTAATTTTATTTTTCATTCCTATCCATTTCTTCTTCCAACTCCTCCTCATCATTCGGTAACATTATATCAGACTCTTTCAATTTATCCAGATTCTCCTGCTTCCTCTTCTCTTTGCGTCTTTCTTCTCTATTTTTATTCTTGAATAGGTCTTTAAATTTTCTGAAAGTCTTACGCCAAACAACTCCGGCTCCGGTTTGCACAACTTCACCATCCAATACACTTTCATAATTTGAATGTCGGAAAACTTTAGCATACAAATTACGCTTTTTTGTCAACGCATACTCAATTGATATATCATCTACCAAATTATCCTGCAAACTACTTCCTTCTCCTTCATTCCCATCCGTTGAAATACGTCCTCCAATTTTCACTCTTACCCGATCATTAAACAACTGTCTTGAAAATTGATAAGTGACATCTGTCCGCATCATATTTTCTTCAGTTTCATGCGAATCAAATCCAACCGTCAATCCTGCCTTCCGTGTATATTTATTCAACTCATTCTCTACAAAGCTATAAATAGCATCATTAGCCATATTGGTATTATTACTTTTGAAAGTTGCTGCCCCTGGAGCTGTATAACTGTTATATATCAACAAATTTAATGCTTGTCTCGTTCTTTCTTCTGAAGAAAAAGTTGCTAATTGATTCTGAATCACCATATCGTTAGGTGCAGATAAATCAAATTTGATATCCGGACGAGACAATGTATTTTCTATTCTGATAATTGATTCAAACATAACCTGTCTGGATTGATCTCCTTCCTCTACATCTGCTTTTACCTGTTCTGCTGCAGATATATTCAACAGAGGATTCATCAAATTTCCAGTCCATTCAACAAAACTTCCTCTACGTATGCCAAATTCTTTTTTACCCACAATCGGAACACTGTATTCTACAGTTCCTCCTGTCAAGATATACTTACCTGATAACATCATTCCACTTTCCGGACTAGTCACCAACACAAGATTACCGCCTCCTTGTATATTAGCATGATTAGTACCATCTTCAGAAAGATCCACACCAGCCCGCACCCTATCGCCAATCTCCACTTCCATCTTCATAGCAAAACTACTAGCATCTACTTTGGGTAAAAAAACATCTTCTTCAACTTCAATACTATCTCTAAATTGAATAAAACGCACCAAATCAATACTTTTATTCTCCAAAGTCGGACCCGTACTTCTTAACGTATAAGTAATATCTGTACTATTCAATAAATTGATACCACCCGTCATATTCAAATTTGTAAAAGGACCTGTCAATTTAGCATTCATTCCTGCATAAGCCTTCCCATAAATCATAGAGGTCCTATTCTTTTTTACATTAATAATTTCAAAATTTGTTGCATTAAAAAACAAATCCATCCTCATTCGGTCAAAAGGACTTAAGGTTACAGTCCCATTCAATACCAGATCACTATTATCTGGTGCAATAAAACGATACTTATTAAATCTCAATTTACCACCTTTAATCGGTATACGAATTGAATCCAAACGGAATTTTGTACCCAACATCACTACATCTATCTTCCCATCTTTAAAAGCTATATTACCGTTCAACAAAGGATTTTTCATTGTCCCACGCAAACGCATATCTCCAGAAAGCTCTCCATCCAAACTCATTACATCTGTTGGCATAAAAACATTAACAATATTCAATGGTAAAGACGGAAAATTTACATCAATATTTAATTGGGTATTCTTTTGAGATGTATTGAAACCTCCTCGACAACGAGCCTGATATAAAGAATCCACACTCAATTTTAATTCAACATCATGCTCTGTAAACTGTTTTCCTAACAAATATTTTATATCCAAATCAATAGTTCCAATCCGTTTCCCTTCATACCCTAAATCTTTAAAAAGAACATTTCCATTAACCCCTAGCTGCTTTTGATAGGTATACATCAATATATTAGAATTCAATTCACCACTCATCATCGGCATCAACGGAAACATAGTTGACAAAGCTGTCAAATCAACGCCCGAAATATCAGTCTTAATTCTATCCATTCGTTCTCCTTCATCCGGCAATGACTGAATACTTATCAATTTATTTTGGTATGCCATCCGTAAATTAGCTCGCACTCTGCCACGTTCTCCAATATCAACTCTATTATCAACATTCACCATCCATTGCTTGTAGGCTAAAATGGGTTTCACGGGGAAAAAGCTTACAGAAACTATAGAATCTCCTAAAACGGTATTTACACCTAATTCAAAACACACTCTATCCTTTTCATCTTTTTGCTTCAACTCCACACGAAAACGTTCTCCTTGAGCACGTCCGGTAATGCCTATATTAAATAATCCTTTCCAAGTATCTGACGAACTACTAGTCAACATCGAATACATCAAGCTCTTTCCTGTCTGCCAAATACCCACTTGTACTGAATCTAATTTCACAGTTCCGATATAAGGCTCTTTCAGTACCCCTCCAAAACGTACTCCGCCACTACTACGCGAAACAAACTCTGCTCCAAAATGCTTAAAACCAATTCTCTGCAATTGTAAATATCGAGCAATAGCATTCTTATTTGCACCATTAATTTCCAACGAAAAATAAGGTAAACACTCACTTATCAATTTCATATCCACATTGCGCTGACTAATTTGAGATTGCACTATACTCCCTACTTTTTCCATGTTCTCAACAAATTCCGCCAATGGTACTTCTGTCCGAAAATTCAACAACAAGTCGCCCGATATTAAATTCAAACTGGTCCCTTTTGATTCACTTGACATTTTTAAATTCAAATCTCCTAAATTATAACGCTTATAGGCATCCGAAAACTTCAAATCATCCAATTGTACCTCTAATGCATACTTATCATCCTTACCAAGAAAAGCCTCCAATTTTATACCCGTTCCTATAGCAAACGACTTATTCATAAAATTCAATTGATACAAATCAATTATTCCAAACTTCCCTGACAACGAAATTCTATAGTTATTAAGTATTGAATCACCTTTAAATACCAATCCCAAAGGAGCAACTTTATCCCGACTCATCAATGATCCTCTTAAACGTGTTTTATCCAAAAATACACCTAAAGCAATCTTTTCATATGTATGGCTTTTATAATCAAATGCATGTATCCGTGCATATATTTCTGTTTTTGCTGCAGCCCAATTAAAAGAATGGCCTGTCATCCGAATATTTGCCGTTATCAAACCCAATGAATCTGCTGGCAAAAAACGATATAATGGAAAGTGATTCAACACAATCTCGCCATCATACATTTTTTTTGCAAAATGATATCCTCCATCCAAAGTAAGACACCCCTCCTGACAACACAAGCGCAAGGTCCCCTGTACATTCCCCTGTTTAACACCCACTTTCGCCAACAAATCCATCCCCGTCGGAATATCCATCCCCATATCAGACATAAAGTATCGTAAAAAAGAGGCATCAGGCAATTCTCCACGTAAAATAAACGCCCCATTCATCTTATTCAAATTCAAAAGTCCTGTAACACTACCACTACCGGTAATCTTAAAATGTCCTGGCATATCCAAAATCAATTGTCCCAATCTCAAACGATCATCTGTCAATGAAAATGAAGTATTAATTTGCATTTGCCTATTCCATAGTTCTTTTGGTAATTGAGGATAAAAAAGCACTGCATCCTTCATACCAACACTCCCCGATACAACAAATGATAGAGGTTTACTTCCAGGCAAGTTCTGAAAATCAGCATCAGCTGCTACCTCAATTTTTATCCGACTGTTAGCAGTACTGATATAGCCACCTTGCAAAGAAGTCAATACTGTATCCAAACACACATTTCCCTGCATGGATGTCAATATCAGACCATTCTGCTGATAAGCCCGAACATCCTTCAGCTTTGCTCTGACACGAGTTCCTTGATTAAAGACATCCTCCATTTTAACTCCTATACCATGTAATGCAATCACTGCTTTAGAAGTCTCATCCTCCCTCATATCAAACACACTATTATCCATTTCCACACACTTTACTTTAACCGTCCAAGGAATACTGACAACAGAATCATCAACAACCTGTTCCGGTTCTTTCAATGTATCACCACCAGCAGTAAACATCCGACACCAAGCTCCCGATACTGCCAAAGAATCCACATCTACGACCTGAGATCCAAGTGCCAAATCGCATCCTACAACCTTCCCTTGTATCAGTCCTGCATTTAACGAAGGTAGCGACTTCATACCCATTTTATAAGATATTCTATCCAAAGATAACAACTCTATTGAAATCAACCAGTCTATCAAACTTGATTGTACTGTATCCACTTCTCTACGGCTTCCGATATCCATCTGCACATCACCTCCTACCAATCGAATAGAAGATACATCTATTTTCCTGTTTTTTAAATCTATTTTCTTTGCCTTCAAACTCAACATATCTGTCTGCACCTGCATATCCATCCCGATTGTATCATTCGATATTCCAAATCTCACATGACACAACTCTAAATTCCTCACACTCAAACTCTGTTGCAATATATCCTCCATTCCTATCTCCAAATGCAAACTTTCCACAGCCGCCAACGTATCCTTCTCGGTCTCACCGATATATACATCTTTCAACGTCAAGTTCAAAGGATAATCCAAGCGAAATTCTCCCACTTGCACAATTATATTATAATTATCAGTAATATAATCGGACACACTATTTTTTATAAAATTCTGAATAAAAGGAAGATATAATAAAAAAACAATCAAAAAGGGTAACAATATAGTTACCCCTATACTCCACAACAAATATTTCCGAATCTTCCGTGCCATAATACACATCTTATTAAAATCTGGCCATCATTTCCCTTGCCTTCATCACAGCTTCAGGAGTTCCCAAGTCCATAAAAAAATCTTCGTAACGATACATACGGACTTCATGCTTTTTAGCTTGCGACAAATACTCGTCAATTATCGAAAAACGTCCTTCACCTTCCATATTTTTCATAAAATCACTACTAACGATATGAACACCGCAAAAACGATAATTCAGTGCACTGTAAAACTCATTATCCACCACTTTTTGCTCGCCTGTCAAACTATTTTCCCATCCTTTCAATAAACCCTCATCACTAAAACGCAAACTCCGTCCGGGTACAGATTCTCGCACTACCAATGTTACATAGTGTCCTGCATGTGCAGCCATCAAATCTTTCAGATCCAAATATGAACAGATATCCACATTATGAATCAACACATCTTCGCCTGGCCTAAACAACGGTCTCGCTTTCAAAAGACCTCCTCCCGTATCCATCAATTCATCACTCTCATCTGAAACTACTATTCCCTGCTCCAAATATCCCCTATCTTTCAGAAAATCTTTTATCATACCGGCAAAATGATGAACATTCACAACGATACGCTCCACACCAGCTTTCCTCATTTTTTGTATGACATGCTCCAATAACGGCTTTCCTCCTACCTCCACCATTGCCTTGGGACGATCATCGGTCAAAGGACGCAACCTTGTTCCCAGTCCTGCTGCAAAAATCATTCCGTCCATATCACACTTTCACCATTTTGTTCTTAATCGCATACATCACCAACGCAGCAGTATTCCGACATCCTGTTTTGCTTAACAAATTAGCCCGATGCTTATCCACAGTACGTTTACTGATAAACAGTTTGTCTGCAATTTCTTGATTAGACAATCCTAAACATACATGATAAAGTATCTCCATCTCTCGCTCAGATATTTCATTATCAGAAGATTCCGTTCCAACAGAACCTCCACCCCGCATATTACTAAGAATATTCATCAACAATTCTTCTGAAAAATAATTCTCTCCCTCAGCAACCGCATTTATCGCAGCAATCACTTTTTCTATACCAGAACTCTTCAAAACAAAACCTTTCACTCCGGCATCCACCATTTTGTAATAATACTGCTCATCTCCATACATAGACAACACGATCACCTTCAAATCCGGTTTTATACGCAATGCCTTTTCTGTAGCTTCTATACCGTTCATTTCCGGCATTTCTATATCCATCAACACCACATTACAATCCACAAAAGACAGATTTTCTACAAATTCCCGTCCATTGGAAGCCTCATAAATATGATGAACAAAATCCTGTGTCGACAACAATAGTTTTAAACCTTCTCTAAATAATTTATGATCATCGACAATATATATTTTCAATTTATTATCATACATAGTTTATTTGCTTTTTGGTTACAAAAATACGAATAAAGTTACAAACATCAAACTCTGACATAAGCATTAGCCCGCATTCCCCGCCCCTGTTCGCTAACAATTTCAATATTCCCGTTCACCGACTGCAATCGATAACGCATATTGTTTAATCCCATTCCACCGTGACGTTCTGCAACATCCAAATCAAAACCAATACCATTATCCGTATACTCAAAAAAAAGCTGATGATCATCCAACTGTAAATCAATCACGACAAATGAAGCTCCGGCATGCTTTAAAGTGTTGTTTATCAATTCACACACTACTCTATACATCACGACCTCCGTATTATATGAAAAACGCTCATTAATCAGATTTGTTGTAAAGCAAATTTTAAAGCCATCTGTCTGCCCCATTCGCTTGATAAAAGCTTCAATGGCATCTTTCAATCCAAAATTATTCAAAATATGCGGACTGATATTGGCAGAAATATCTCGGACTCCTATAATAGCTTCATCAACAGCCTGTCGTAAATTCTGTCTGATTTTTTCATTCGTTTCCACCGAACTCATCCCTTCCAGTCCAGACACCAACATTTTGATTACACTTAACAAAGGCCCCAAACCATCATGCAATTCTTTTGCAAAACGTTGTCTTTCCTGCTCTTCAGTTCGAATCACCGCAGCCAAAACGCGCTTTTCTGTTTCTCTCCTTAACTCATCCAAACGTCGCATAAACTGGAATATCTTACGAATATAAAACACTCCTATCAATAACACCAAAGAAATAATAAAAGCTAACCAGCGTTGTACAATTGACATCTGATCTTCCATTTCCGGATAAATTGTAGGCCACAATTCCAATACCCGCGAAACAGCCATCAAGAGGAAACCTATAGATATCAATATCCAAGATGAATTGAATTTCGTCCGTTTAAACAAACTGATAGCAATAACAGCTGCAAAAACCTGCAACACCAATGACACATATTCCAAAACAATTGATACCATAATCAAAACAATTATTAAAAAGGATATCCGATTGCAATATTCCAGACTGGCTTTCGGAAACCACTGTTTTTATCAAACAAAACAAACCTGTGTCCTTCCAATTGCGCAGGATCGTGCAATTTAAATCCCCAATCAAAACGTAAAAGAAGAAAAGTTACATTAACACGCAAACCGGATCCAATCCCCACAGCGATTTGCTTATAAAAATCCGGTGCCAGCTGAGTATCCGGACGATTCGTATAATTTTTCAGATTCCATACATTTCCGGCATCAGCAAACAATACTCCTTCCAGAAGCCAAAACAATTTAAAACGATATTCCACATTCGCTTCTAACTTAAAGTCACCCACACTATTCGGATAATTATCTTCTGTCCGGAAACCTCCGGGTCCCAAAGTCCGCGAATGCCATGCCCTGATATCATTGGCTCCGCCACAATAATAGGCCTCTTCAAACGGTAGTGCCTTCATATTCCCGTACGGGAATCCACATCCTAAGAATAGACGATACACAAGAGTATTGGCCTGATTGATATAATGATTGAAACGATACTCTCCATCCATTTTTACAAACTGAGCATAACGTACACCTAAAACCTTATAAAAACGTTCTTCGTTCAATTCCGAATGCTTTTTCCCCAATAACTTGTTCACTCCCAACAAAAAATTACCAGACGTTTCAATATTCACTCTAAAATAATTGGAACTCCCCGTACTATTGACAGCACGGTCGGTATAAATCGCTAAAAAATTGGCAGACAATATCAGATGATCAGTATAAGTACTCTTTATATATTGATTTTTCAATCCATCGATAAAGGCACGATCCACATTCGGCATCATTACGTAATTCAAATCTAATAAATCGAAACTATAATTCCATTTGTTATCCGTTCGTTTCCAAAGATAACCGAATTTTGCACTCGCCACTTTCCTTCGATAAAATTGAGTTCTCTCCTGGCTATATGACAACGAGATAAATGTCTTGGGAGCATAATCACGACGAAATTCAGCCAAACGGAACACCGGCAACCAGAATTGCGGAGTCACCAGTCTCAATTCTGCTCCAACTTCCGTAGTACTGAATATTTCATTTTCTTTCAATTTTTCTTTTCTCAATGCCCCCCATACACTCACTCTCAGATTTTCCCCTCCATGAAAAATATTTTTATGATTATATAAAAAGTTCCCTCCTACTCCAATGTTTCCAGAATTATTCGTCCCTTCCAAAAATACATTATATGCCTGCCTTTTCATTGGAGTCAATTGAATCTTACAGTCTAGACACAAACCTCCTTGTGTGTCTGTCCTCTCTTGGAAAAGAATATTGACAAACTTAAACAGATTCAATGCCTGCAAACGGGCATAAGAACTCACAACCTTTTTAACATCATATAATTCGCCACATTCAAATTGAATACTTTCCAATACCACCTGTGGCTTAATCTTCAAATTTTTATTATACAACACCTCATAATTGCCATACATTTCCTTTGCATACACTTCCGCTTCCGGCTCTCCAGCCAAAATAGGATCATAATCCATATTCACCTGAATTTCACCAATAACATATGTTTTATAAGCATTACTATCTGGCAGACTGTTGATTATTCCCATTGACAAATTTGCATTTCCGGCATCCACATTCACCGTGTCTGCATAATACTGAATAAGATTTTTTGAAAAATTATAATAACCATTGCCCCGCAATAATTCCGTCACCCGCTCTCGTTCTTTCTCCAATATATCCACATCCATCGGCATATTGCGTTTCAACAACGAATGGGAAGTATCTCTCATCACTATTTGGTATAAAGGCGTATTCAGTGAATATATCTCAGCAACTCCTGAATCTGCTCGAAAAGAAAGTTCTCCGACACGAACCCGATCCCCCATACTAATACGATATTCGACATCAGCCTTATGCTTATAAAACCGGACAGAGTCCATCACTTCCGCATTGTAATACCCTTTATTATTCAAATACAACTTCAATTGCTCAACACTCCGTTCTGTTAAAAACGAATCATAAACAACCGGTTCCTCTCCTATTTTCCTCAACCACTTATTAAACCTTTTTTCTCCATTGCGACCACTAAGATTATATATTCCCAAATGGAAACGTGCCACACCCAAAATTCTTGTATTCGGTTTTTGCCTGACAGTTTTCTTCAACTCCGAAATACTCACATCCTTATTGTCTGTCATAATCTTAATCCGATTCAGCAAATAATCATTCTCTTCCAGATATTTGGTCGGAGCACAAGAGCAAAAGAATACAAAAAGACAATAAGGCAATATAATCTTATATAGAATATCTTTCTTCAATTATCAAAAATGTTACTATTTTTGTACCGAAACATGATACATTATGTTAAGCAAACAGGTAACAAAAATAGTCCAAAACCTTGAAAAAAAGAAATTCAGGGAAAAATATAATCTCTTCAAAATCGAAGGGACCAAACTCGTCGGCGAACTTCTTCAATCTCATCTGAAAATCAGATATATCATTGCTTTTTCACAATGGATAAAATCCAATGGTCCTCACCTTTCAGACATTAGTATATTGGAAGCCTCCCCTCAAGAAATGCATGCCATATCCAATTTCCAATCCCTGCCAGAAGTCATTGCATTAGCAGAAATACCCGTTTACCACTATTCACAAGAAAAGGTCAGCACCACTCTTGCCCTTGCACTTAACGGCATACAAGATCCCGGCAACTTAGGCACCATCCTGCGCGTTGCCGACTGGTTTGGCATTCGGCACATACTTTGCGACCGCGACTGCGCCAATGTATATAATCCCAAATGCATACAGGCAAGTATGGGTGCCATATTCAGAGTACATCCCTATTATTTAGAACTCTCACAAGCAATTCAAAAGTTAAAATCCTATGATTATCCTATTTTTGGCACATTTTTAGATGGTGAAAATATTTATACGACGACATTGTCCACACGCGGACTGATTATCATGGGTAACGAAGGAAAAGGTATTTCACCAGAACTAGTGCCTCTAACCAATATTCGACTGACCATTCCCGGCTTTGCCACAACTGAAAAAGCTACAGAATCGCTCAATGTCGGCGTTGCCACCGGAATCATTTTATCTGAATTCAAAAGAAGAATTTACTAAAAATAAAGTTAAACATAAAAAAAACAACATGAAAAAACTAGCATTATTATTATTTGCATGCGTAATCGGATATGCCGTAAAGGCTGAAATGCCCATCAATATCGGTATTCATGGTGGAGTTTCCAGCAACCGTATCAATTTCCGTGACTTGACCAGTGTACATGGTTCCCGTGCAGACCAGGGCTATATGCTCGGAGCCTTTATGCGTATCAACCTGGGGCGCCTTTATCTGGAACCGGCAATCAACTTTGCCCAAAAGAAAAGTATCGCTGAAGGTAAAACAACACAGCAAAACCCTAATCGTCCCAGCTATACCATCAAAAACAACGCTTTTGAAATTCCAATAATGTTAGGAGTTCAATTAGTAGATCTTTCTATTGCAAAAATCCGTCTTTTCCTTGGACCTCAATATTCTGTAGGAAAATTAAAAAATCTAAAAAAACTGAGTAACGAAATTGACCCGAACAAATCCAACTGGAGTGGTAAAGTAGGAATAGGTATTGATGTTTGGAAACTGACATTTGATGTCGACTATGAAAAAGGATTCCACAAAATGGCTCACGAGTTAAAAGCTCCCCGTTCCTACAATTTCACATTGGGACTTAAAATTATTTAATCCATTATTCCCTCTACGACCCAAACAGGTAGCCTTACCAGACTACCTGTTTTTTACACTACAACGATTTTACAAAATCCGAAAATTTTTCTAAAAGAACAAAAAATTTCATCGCCTACCATAGGAAAAAGATTTTTAGAATATAAAAATTCTTTTTGTCAATGGCAATAAAATGGGATTTAACAAAAAAACAAATATCGATAAAAACTCATATGGATATAAACTAAATTACAAAACACTCAAAAAAACAACTACCATGAGCAAGTTATTATTAGCACTATTGACAGGATTATTCCTATTTTCATTGACAGCCTGTGATGATGATAAAAATTCATATCACCCCAATACCATTATAACCAAAGCATTCGAAAGTAAGTTTCCTCATGCTTCCAAAGCTATCTGGAAACTCAAAAAAAATTACTCTGTTGCAAAATTCGTAAATAACGGCTGCGAAATCAATGCTTGGTTCGATCAGAACGGTCTGCTGTATATGACTAAAACAGAGTACGAATCATTAGACAATATTCCTGATGCTACAGTACGTGAAGCATTCAATAATAGCATTTACAACAAATGGAAAGTTGAAGATGTGGATTATATAGAACGCTTGAATATTGAAGGAATTTATATTATTGAAGTAGAACAAGGTGAAAAAGAATTGGATTTAATCTTCACAAAAAATGGGATATTGGTTAAAGCAATTCCAGATGATAACGATGATGAATACGAAGATTACATACCCAATGTAAAAATTCAAACCGTAATCGAACTCGTAAAAATAAAATATCCCAATGCACAAATTATTGAAACAGATGTTGAGGATGGATTCATCGAAATCGAAATCATAGAAAACAACATCGTGAAGGAAGTCGTATATGACAACACAAATTCATGGATAAATACCAACTATGAAGTAAAGAAAACTGATGTTGAAGAAATTGTCCTTACAACTATCAAAAACGAATATAAAAATCACAAAATTGACGACATCGAAAAATATGAAACACCAACAGGTACTTACTACGTATTCGAATTAGAAAAAGGAGAGCACGAATTTAAAATCAAAGTAAATTTAAAAGGTGAAATTATCCGATAAAAAGAAAACTTTGTATTATAATCCTATACGGAAGGTTGGGCAACACTCACCTTCCGTTTTTTTAATTCCTCCAAACTTTTCATTTCTGAATTCGTTTGCATAAAAATATATCAGATTTGTATGCAAATAACTAAAAATAAAATACATTCGCATCAACAAATTATCAGGTGTATGAATGAATTTAAACCAATAGAAACCAAAGACAAAGATTTAATAGACTCTTATATTATTACTTCAAATGAACAGGATTGTGACCTTTCTTTTGCCAATTTGTTCACATGGCATTTTCAGACAGAATCAAGTTATGCCATCATCCAAAACAGCCTGGTTATTCGATTCTCTAATTCGGAAAAAGAACATGAATATTTCCTTCCTTTGGGAACAGATAATTTGTCACCGATTTTAGAAGAGTTGAAAGAAAGAACAAGTCTTACAAAAGAAAATCTTTATCTTCGTGGAGTAACTCCGATTCTTCAAGAAAAGCTGGAACAATATAATCCTGGACATTGGGAGTATTTAGAAGACAGAGATTATTTCGACTATATCTACACACGTCAGGATTTAGCTGAGCTAAAAGGGAAAAACTATCAACCGAAACGCAATCATATCAATAAATTTCGTAAAAACTACAAATACATTTACGAAGCGCTAACGCCTTCTGCAATCCCGGAATGTTTGGAATTTGAGGCAGCCTGGTGTATGAGACACGGATACATCGAAAATAACAATATTCTCAATGAACGTCGCTCCCTGACAACAGCATTCAAACATTGGAACGAATTAAACCTGACCGGTTCTATTATCCGAATTGAAGGAAAAATTATAGCCTTTACCTTTGGATACCCCATCAACCATAATACTTTTGGAGTACATTACGAAAAAGCAGACATCAGTATCGACGGATCATACAGTGCCATTAATCAGCTCTTTGCTGCTTCCTTACCGGAACAATACACCTATCTAAATCGGGAAGAAGATTTAGGGATATCAGGATTGCGACAGGCAAAACTATCCTACCATCCGACCAAACTGCTGAAAAAGGCTCGAGCTTTATTTAAACCCTAAAGAGAAATATTATGAAAAAACAAAGTATCATGAAATTATGGCAACAATGCTTCCATGATTCAGAAGAATTCATCCAATTTTATTTTGAACGGAAATATCGGAATGAAAATTCCATGCTCTATACAGAAAATGGAGAAGCTTTATCTGCCTATCTGATGCTTCCCTATCCTCTTGTCTGGGAGCATAAGACATTTATGACTTACTATATATCAGGAGCTTGCACTGCTAAAACTGTACGAAACAGAGGATTGATGACTCGCTTGCTAAAAAAAGGATTTCAAAAAATGTATGAACAGAAAATTGCTCTATCAACTCTTATTCCGGCAGAAGATTGGTTATATGAATATTATGCAAAATTAGGATATACGACAATTTTCTATAAATCCACAAATCTTTGGCAGCCAACACTCGCAATCAATCCCAATCACAAAATAGAAATCATAACTCAGCCAAAACAATCAATAATACAAGAAAGCTACAGATATTTTTCAAAAAAAATGCAAGACAAACCTTGCTACATAGAACATACATTTGAAGACTACCAAACCATATTAGGCGACCTTTATCTATCAGGCGGAAAGTTAATTTTAGCCCGTTCTTTACAAACTCCCTATTCCATTTGCGGCATGGCACTAGCTACAAGCCAAGAATCAGAAATTACTGTAAAGGAACTGCTTTATAATACTCTGGATATTTCCAACCAACTGCTCACGGCAGCGGCCAACAACGGAAAAATATCCCGCACAATCTACCGCACCCCATACAATTCTCAAACAGCACAACCATACGGTATGGCACGTATCATTCACTTAGAAAGCTTACTGCAACATTATGCAGTCACCCATCCACACTTAGAAGAAACGTTCTGCATTTCAGACAATATTTTACCGCTCAATCAGGGAACTTTCCATATTTCCCATGGGGAATGTCAGAAAACAGATAACATACTGTATTCTGAAGTGATTGATATTGCATCCCTTCCACAAAAGCTATTCGCCTCTCTAAATGAACCTCCTTATATGAATCTAATGATTGA
>JAHHTT010000046.1 GCA_020024465.1 Odoribacter sp. | reverse complement strand
ATTAATAAACAATGGCAAGATACAGAAAAAATGCCAATATACAAGAAAAAGTACACTCCCCATTATATTATGCATGAGATTATGTCAAAATGGTAAGCTACTGTATCCCTATTGCATCTGTGATATTTAATAATTTAAATATTATTTTAAAAACTAATCTGCATACGCGCCTGCAATAAATCAAAATCTCCTCCACCTTTAGGAGAAAAATCTCCTACCATCATTCGGGTATAATTCAATTTAGCTGCAATATACTTGTTGATAAAATAATTTACACCAACTGTAATATCTGACAAACGTCCTCCACGCACACCAGCATTATTGAGATTTACGTTATCATAACGCAGCAACAGTTCCAGACTTTTAGGAGCCGGATTACCTATCATGCCTGTCAATACATTATAATTATGCTTTTCTCCCAAAATCAAATAACCGGCCTGTGCATAACCTCCCTTTCCATTAAAATTGCTCCCACCACTACGGTTTAAATGAGCAAACAAATACTGTCCCTGAAAATACCATTTGTCATAAATAAAAATACACTCCGCATCCAACTTCCAAGAGTTAATTACCCGATCAACCGATGCATCCACAAAACCATTTTCGCTTTTCGATACCAAATTGGTCGGCACTCCTCCCATGAAATCCAACTCATCCTTACCTTCGGCAAAACGGGGAGCTACTGCCAGATGCAACACTTTGCCATCTTTCATTAGTGGTCGACCGATAAATTTAGCAGCTACGGAATATCCCTGATTCATTTGTCCCGAGGTCTGAATATCCCCTCCGCTGAACACTCCGGCCATCACATTTATCCAATTATAATTGTAACTGTAACTGATCCCCAATTGACGTCCCTGCCCTAAAACATTATCTGCCGTAGCATTCTGCATAAAACGAAAACTGGCAGTACCAACACGCGCATTTCCCCATGGTTCGTAAGCGTATCCCAAACGAAAAGAATGATTATCAAGCTTATAACTCAAAAAAACATCTTTCATACTGACTTTTTTATCTGCATATCCCAATTCTATTTTTACTTCCCAATGGTCATAAATCTTCACAACTGTTCCCAAACGGACATCATGCACCTGAAAAGCATTGTCCCATCCCAAGGTGTCATTCATAAATATGCCGCCATCAAAAAATACCCTTCCAATCAAGCGCCATTGCAAAGGATTATCTTTCGGAACATTGTGATTTTGCGCAGTTGCCTGTTTCGGCAACGTCCCTCCTACACTGAAAACCGTGGCCAATAAAAAAAACGAAATAAAACTTCTGGAAATTTTTCTCATCATGATTATTCAAATATGGAATTGAAAAAATTAATATTTAACAAGACTTATTTTTTCAACAACCAAAAGTATAAAAACAAAGATAATTGTACAAGTCTATCACAAAAAAAGTAAACCATTATCTTTACCACCGCTATCTAACCTCCCGAAGAAACAGCATGGGACTCAAAAATTCATATTCGCATCCAAACTGTTATTAGAAACGAGCCTCTTTGCCCTTCCGGAACACAAAAACATTCCTGTCGCGGTATGCATATCCTCCGACTTTGCTCCCATTGCAACTGCCGCTTCCCTCATACAGAGATATAGGATATTTGGCTATGACATTCATCGGCATCAACACTTGGGGCATCGTTTAGTATCGGAAGTCATAACCGTCTGCTCCATATTGTTCATCAAAAATTTCAAAATCTATACAATTTTCACGTTCCAGAACAATTAAAGCAAATAAATGTATTCATACATTTGTACCCAATGAATTCTATATTTTATAATAAAAAAACAATCAATATTATGTTCAATAACAGAATCGCCAAAAGATTTGAACAGGGGTGGGTCTTACCATTGGCTTAGTACTATTTTGCCCATGATTTTTTTACAATTCTGAAATCCGGAAACTATACCTATAAAAAAGACAAGAATATTTGATTCCAATTAAACACATGCCTCCCATCCTTTTCTATAAGAGATGGATGTTAATGTCATGACTACTTGGCAGATTTATCTGTTTTTACTACATTTGCAACCTAAAATAAATACACATTAAAAGATTAGAACAAATGGCAACAACAGCAGATTTCCGCAACGGATTATGTATTGTATTTAAAGACGATTTATATACAATCGTACAGTTCCAACATGTAAAACCCGGCAAAGGTCCGGCTTTTGTTAGAACCAAACTGAGAAATGTAAAAACCGGGAGAATTTTGGAAAACACCTTTACATCAGGAATCAAAATCGACACAGCACGTATCGAAAGACGTCCGTACCAGTTCCTATACAAAGATGGTAGCGACTATGTGATGATGCACACCGAAACTTACGAACAAATCAATATCCCAGAAGAACTAATCAACGCACCGCAATTCTTGAAAGAAGGAGATGCTGTGGAAATGGTGGTACATGCAGATACGGAAACTCCACTATACGTTGAATTAATGCCTAGCGTAGTGTTGGAAGTAACATATACAGAACCGGGATTAAAGGGAGATACTGCTTCTTCTACCGCATTGAAATCAGCAGAGGTTGAGACCGGAGCTAGAGTAATGGTGCCTTTATTTGTTGAAACAGGAGAAAAAATCCGAGTTTCAACCGCTGACGGCTCATATGTAGAGCGCGTTCGCTAATCACCAAACCGGTCTTTATAAAAAGGCTATAAGCCATTGATTGACTCCAATTTCAACTTGTAGCCTTTTTAGTTTTTTTGATTCCGATTAGCGATGTTTTATAATGCATCAACCACAACTTTAGCAGCATGCTGTTCAGCCTCTTTCTTGGAAGTACCTTCTCCCCGACCTTTTTCTTCGCCTTCAACGGTCACTACACATAAAAAACGGCTTTGACGTCTACGATAGGTTTCTTCCGTCTGAAACTGCACTGCCACTTTGTTTTTTTGTCCCCACTCAATCAGGCGACTCTTGTAATTGGTGTCAACAGCAACCAGATTTTTAATGTCGAAAAAATTTGGAAAAATAAATTTTTCTATAAAACACTTTGTATTTACAAACCCCTGATCCAAGAACATTGCCCCAACGAAAGCTTCGAAAACATCTCCATAAATATGCTTGTTGTGAGAAATATCCGATTTGGCAACCACTTCTTTATCAAGTCCAATATTAATTGCCAACTCATTCAATGATTCGCGACTCACGACCTTTGAGCGCACACGCGTCAGGAAACCTTCGTCCTGATTCGGAAAGAATTTATACAACAACTCTGCAACAATCGCACCTAACACGGCATCTCCTAAAAATTCAAGACGTTCATAATTGAGCATTAGCCCATTTGTGGTTATTTTGGAAGCCGATTTATGCAGAAGAGCCAAACGATACAGCCCTTTATTGTTTGGCACAAAACCTAATTGTGAAATAGACAATCCATAAAACTTACCATTTCTATGAATGCGAAGTCTTATGGATTGAATAATTTGCCTAATCACAGCCAATATTTTTTGTATGTGATTACTTTTTTATAACGATACATGCGTTATGACCACCAAATCCGAAGGTATTACTCATAGCAACTTTTACCTCTCGCTTCTGAGCTTCATTAACCGTCAAATTCAATTTCAGGTCAATCTCAGGGGCCAGATTATGGAAGTTAATGGTAGGAGGAACAATATCGTTCTGTACAGCTAATGTACATGCAATAGCTTCAATTGCACCTGCAGCTCCTAAAAGATGACCCGTCATAGACTTCGTTGAACTGATATTCAAATCATAAGCATGCTCGCCAAAAACTCTTACAATTGCAGAGGGTTCAGAAATGTCCCCCAAACCGGTAGAAGTACCGTGAACATTAATATAATCAATATCTTCAGGTTTCATCTCTGCATCTTCAAGAGCCAATAACATAACCTCGTAGGCGCCATCCGGATTTGGAGCTGTCATATGGTATGCATCACAATTCCCTGCACCACCGGCCAACTCTGCATAAATACGGGCACCACGTTTCACTGCATGTTCATACTCTTCAAGAATCAAGCTTGCACCACCTTCGCCGATAACAAAACCGTCACGGTCAGCATCAAACGGACGAGATGCAGCCTGCGGATCATCATTGCGAGTGGAAATTGCCTTCATAGCATTGAAACCGCCAACACCGGCAACGGTAACAGCAGCTTCAGAACCTCCAGCTACAATGACATCAGCTTTCCCTAAACGAATTAAATTCAATGCATCATAAATCGCATGTGCAGAAGATGCACAAGCGGAAACCGTTGTATAGTTAGGACCTTTCAGTCCGTTTTCTATAGCAATCATGGCTCCACCCATATTTGCGATCATCTTTGGAATAAAGAAAGGATTGAAACGAGGAGTTCCATCTCCCTTTGAAAAAGAATCACACTCTTCAAAGAAAGTCTGCAACCCACCGATTCCTGCACCCCATATTACTCCAATCCGCTTTTTGTTTTCTTGTTCAAGATCCAAACCGGAATCTTTCAACGCCTCTCTTGCGGCAATGATACCGAATTGAGTGTAAAGGTCCATTTTACGAACTTCCTTCCTGTCGAAATAGGCTGTCGGTTCATAATTTTTTACTTCACAAGCAAACTGTGTACGGAATTTTGATGCATCGAAACGAGTAATAGGACCGGCGCCACTGACGCCCTTAATTAAGTTGTCCCAAAACTCAGGTACGTTATGGCCTAAAGGATTTATTGTTCCAAGACCTGTAATTACTACTCGTTTCAGATTCATACAAATCAGTATTAAATTACTTTACGTTAGCTTCTACGTATGAGATAGCGTCACCTACAGTAACGATTTTTTCTGCCTGATCGTCCGGAATAGTAATATTGAATTCTTTTTCCAATTCCATGATCAGCTCAACGGTATCCAAAGAATCTGCACCTAAATCGTTTGTGAAGGTTGCTTCCGGTTTAACTTCTGATGCATCTACACCTAATTTTTCTTCAATAATCCGTTGTACTCTTTCAGTAATGTCAGACATAGCTTTAAATTTTAATTAGACATTCTTATTAATTTCACTCTACACATTTTTGATGTGTATAATAATCTAAATTCAAGGCACAAATGTAGAGTTTATTTTTTTACTGAAAAAATATTTTGCCAACAATTAAACTTTTACTATCTTTATGACCTTGATATTTAAATAATTACGACATGAAAAATATAGCAATATTTGCCTCTGGTTCAGGTTCTAACGCGGAAAATATCATCTGTTATTTCGCGCAAAAACCTGATTTCTGTGTAAAAAGAATCTATTGTAACGTTCCAGATGCCTTTGTTTTGGTTCGCGCAAAAAAATATGATATTCCCACAACAGTTTTCGATCGCCAAGCATTTTGCGACCCAGAAAAAATATTGAAACAATTGAAAGAAGACGATACTAATTTTATTGTATTGGCGGGATTTCTTTGGCTGATACCTGATTTTATCATAGCGACCTATCCCAATCGGATTGTCAACATTCATCCGGCCTTATTGCCTTCACACGGAGGAAAAGGAATGTACGGGCATCGTGTACACGAGGCGGTAATTGCTGCCAAAGAACAGGAAAGCGGTATCACCATTCATTTTGTCAATGAACTCTACGATTCCGGCTCTATTGTATTTCAGGCCAAATGTCCAGTAATCCCCGAAGACACAGCAGACTCTCTGGCAGAAAAGGTGCATAGATTGGAATACAAGTATTTTCCACAAGTGATTGAAGGAATCATGGAGGATGTTTTGTCTAAATAACCACTTGACAAATATATGAAATTCACACACTTCCACGTACACTCGCAATATTCAATACTTGACGGCGCAGCCAGCATATCCGGTCTGGTTGACAAAGCCATTGCAGACGGCATGCCAGCTATTTCACTTACCGACCACGGGAGTATGTACGGAATAAAACTCTTTTATGATACCTGCCGCAAAAAAGGCATTAAGCCGATTTTGGGATGCGAAACATATGTGGCCCGGATATCACGATTTAATAAAATACAACCGGTTGACCGTTCCGGAGAACATCTCATTCTACTGGCAAAAAATCTAACCGGATATAAAAATCTTGTCAAACTGATTTCTGCTGCTCATATTGAAGGGTTCTATTATCGTCCACGTATAGATAAGGAACTTTTACAACAATATCACGAAGGTCTGATAGTATCTTCCGCCTGTTTGGGAGGAGAAATCGACCAAAAAATCATGACAGGCAACCTTGAAGGCGCAGAAGCTGCAGCCCAATGGTATCAGAATTTGTTTGGTGAAGACTACTATCTGGAGGTGATGCGCCATCCGGCAGCCGATCCCAAACTACGGACAGAAATATACGACCAACAACAATTATGTATCCAAGAAAAAATTAAGATTGCCAAGAAATTAGGCATTAAACTTTTGGCAACCAACGATGTCCATTTTTTGAATGAAGAGGATGCCGAAGCGCATGATCTGTTGATTTGTCTTAGTACCAAAAAAGACATTGACGATCCGAAACGAATGCGCTACACTCGGCAAGAATGGTTTAAGACCACACAAGAGATGATTGATCTCTTTCCCGATTTACCCGAAGCAATCGCCAATACCCAAGAAATAACAGATAAAATTGAAGAATATCAATTGGACTCGGATCCTTTGATGCCCGTATTTCCCATTCCACCAGAGTTGGGAACAGAAGAGGAATATCGCAAAAAGTATACTCCGAAAGACCTGTTCAACGAATTTACCCGTGATGAAAAAGGCAATGTGGTAATGTCTGAAGAGGATGCACAGAAAAAAATAAAAAAATTAGGAGGCATAGACCGACTCTACCGTATCAAACTAGAAGCCGACTATTTGAAAGAGCTGACCATGAAAGGTGTCGTCAAACGATACGGAGAAAATCCGACTTCGGAAGTGATGGAACGCATCATATTTGAGCTACACATTATGAAAACCATGGGATTCCCGGGATATTTCCTAATTGTGCAAGATTTTATACAAGCAGCCAGGGATATGGGTGTGATTGTCGGCCCCGGACGAGGTTCTGCTGCCGGGAGTGCAGTTGCCTACTGTTTAGGTATCACAAACATAGACCCTATCAAATATGATTTGCTGTTTGAGCGTTTTCTAAATCCCGATCGTATTTCACTACCGGATATAGATGTTGACTTCGATGATGCCGGACGTCAACAGGTATTGGAATGGGTCACCCAAAAATATGGAGCAGACAAAGTATCGCATATCGTGACATTCGGTAGCATGGCTGCCAAAATGGCCATTAAAGACGTAGCCCGTGTTCTCAAACTGGAACTCTCGGAATCCAATCGACTGGCAAAAATGGTTCCAGAAGCTCCCAAAATGACATTAAAAAAAGCATACAAAGAGAATCCAGACCTTGAAAAAGAAAAGCATTCATCTAATCTGCTTATTTCCAAGACAATAAAATTCGCAGAAACACTAGAAGGATCAATTCGGCAAACCGGTGTACATGCCTGCGGTATCCTTATCAGTCGCGACCCGCTGACAGAACATATTCCCATCATGCCCACCGAAGGAGAAAGTTTAATGACAACACAATATGACGGTCATTTTGTAGAGCCCATCGGTTTGATAAAAATGGACTTTTTAGGACTCCGTACGCTATCTATCATCAAAACTTGTCTAGAAAACATTAAAATATCCCGCCATTTGGAATTGGACGAGAACACGATTCCTCTAGACGATGAAGAAACATTCAAACTTTTTTCCCGAGGTGATACTACCGGACTATTTCAATTTGAGTCACCAGGAATGAAAAAACATTTACGCGCATTGCAACCAAACCGTTTTGAAGATCTTGTTGCCATGAATGCACTTTATCGTCCAGGTCCTATGGAATATATTCCATCCTTTATCCGGCGCAAACACGGAGAGGAGGCGATTGAATATGACCATCCGATGATGGAACCTTATCTGAAAGACACGTATGGAATCACAGTCTACCAGGAACAAGTGATGTTGCAATCACGCGCTCTCGGTAATTTCACTCGAGGAATGTCAGATACGTTACGCAAAGCAATGGGTAAAAAACAATTTGAAATGATGGCCCAGCTTAAAGACAAATTCATGGACGGATGTAAAAATAATCCGGAATTTATCAAAGGTGCCCAGGAAAAAGGCAAATCGATAGAAGACCTTGTCAACAAAATATGGGGAGATTGGGAAGCATTCGCTTCATACGCTTTCAATAAGTCGCATTCCGTCTGTTATGCCTATATCGCCTATCAAACAGGTTTTCTAAAAGCACATTACCCAGCCGAATTCATGGCCGCCAACCTGAGTAACAATCTTTCGGATATCAGCAAAGTAACAGTCTTTATGGACGAATGCAAACGCATGGGACTGAATGTTCTTGCTCCAGATGTCAACGAATCATACAATGATTTTACCGTAAATAGCCGGGGACAAATCCGTTTTGGAATGGCGGCTATTAAAGGCGTAGGAGAAGCTGCGGTAGAAAGCATTATCAAAGAACGGACACAAAACGGTCCTTTCAAAGACGTATATGATTTCTTTGAAAGGATTGATTATAAAACTGTCAACAAAAAAACACTTGAAAATCTAATAACAGCAGGAGGTTTGGATAGTTTCAGCTTTCATCGCGCTCAATTTTTTCGTTTAATAGATTCAAGTACCAATGTGCTGGACACTTTGGTTAATTACGGACAAAAAAAACAACAAGACACACTGAATTTACAAACGTCCCTCTTTGGCGATATCGAAGGTTTCGAAATAACCAAACCAACGATTCCAGATTGCGAACCTTGGCATGATTATGAAAAATCGAAAAAAGAGAAGGAATTAATCGGTATTTACCTGACTTCGCATCCATTAGACCCATATAAATTGGAAATGCAGCTACTTTGCAAGCCTGTGGAAGAGTTAAATACCAATCTAGAAAGTTTCAAGAATAAAGAAGTTACCATTGCAGGCATCATTACTGCCAGACGCGAGGGGAAAACAAAAAACGGTAAGGATTTTGGCATCATCACCATAGAGGATTTCAGCGGGACCTATGAGTTACCATTTTTTGGGAAAGACTATGCCAACTTTCATCAATATTTCATTGATGAAACAGCCATATATGTTAAAGGCAAAGTAGGTCCGAGATGGGGCAACGAAAAAGAAATAACCTTCAATATCCAAAATGTTGATTTACTAGAAACCATTACACAAAATGCCATTAAATCAATCATTTTACAAGTTGACATCGAAAAATTAACATTAGAAACAGTGAATGAAATATATAATCTGTTCATCACAGATATCACTTCGCAAACCTATAAAGAAACACAACAAAAAACAAGCGATGAAAAAAAATCTTCCCGAGATTTGCAAGATAAACAACCCAATCAAAACGAAGTACCTCTACACTTCATATTATATGACACTCAAGGGAATCATGTAAAAATGTTCTCACGAACCTGCAAGATACGAAAATCCAGAGAATTATACGAATACTTTGAAAACAATGACGCTGTAAAACTGAAAATAGAAGGGCAATTTTAACGTTCTATTATCAATTCTATGTATTGAATACAATAAAATTGTTGTAACTTAGCGGAGTAAAATGAATAATTAAATTTTTAAAAGATAAAAACTATGGCTTTAGCAGTTAATGATTCTAATTTTGATGAGGTTGTACTGAATTCAGAACAACCTGCAATGGTAGACTTTTGGGCAGAATGGTGTGGACCATGTAAAATGATGTTGCCGATCGTTGAAGAAATTTCAACAGAATTCGAAGGTAAACTTACAGTTGCCAAAGTTGATGTAGACAGCAGTCAGGGCACAGCTGCAAAATTCGGCATCCGCAACATTCCAACCATCTTATTCTTCAAAGGAGGAAAAGTTGTTGACAAACAAGTCGGAGCAGTTCCTAAGGCTGCTTTGGTAGACAAAATCAACAAACTTCTATAAATGAATTTAACCGTATAAAAATAGCGTGTATAATACACGCTATTTTTATATAAAAACATAAACAGCCTATTCTCGTGCCAGCGACAAAGAATCTGTCAATGTTTTTGGAATTACAGACTTATGCATACCCACAAGCATTTTTATTAAAGAATCCCTTATCATTATAAATTCAGGCATATCATTCTGACTTACCGGCTTTTTGGGCTGCGATTTTATTGTCAAAGGATTTATCGGTTTACCATTTTCAAATACTCGAAAATCCAAGTGAGGGCCTGTAGCAAGTCCTGTAGCTCCGACATAACCGATTACCTCTTTTTGTGCAACTGAATTACCAACCTTTAAGCCACGAGCAAACCGAGACAAGTGCATATATGTCGTTGTATAAACACTATTGTGCTTTATTTTCACATAATTGCCACCACCGTTTGCCTGATAGCCTTTTGCAATCACTCTCCCACTACCTATCGCATACACAGGAGTACCGGTAGGTGCAGCATAATCAACTCCGTGATGCGCACGATAACGTTTCAATATGGGATGATATCTACTGTTTGTAAATCGTGAAGATATTCTGAAAAAATCTAATGGAGCTTTTAGAAACGCTCCTTCCAAACTATTTCCCTTATCATTATAATACAATACTTCTCCCTCTTGTTCAAATGGTATTGCATAATAAGTACTATCCCCATGACGGAAAGAAGCAGCAATAATATTAAAGTTTAATAAATCTTTACCATCAACATTTTCTTGTTCATATATTACACGAAACTCATCCTGTTTCTGTAATCCAAAAAAATCTATGGTCCATCCGAATATATTAGACAATACTACTGCTAATTGTGGATCTGTTTGTTCCTTTTGCATCGCAACCCATAAAGAAGATTCCACTTCACCTATCACCTCTTTTCTTATCCATTCCACTGGATTCTCTCCTCGTCTCACTTGATAATTATCACGCAAATCAAATACTACATATGATTTCGGATTCTCTTCATATACAAAAAATTCTACTACCGGTATACTATCTCGAGTTGTAAAAACAGCATACGACTGACCACTTCGAATTTTTCGTACATCAAAAACATCTTTTGCCGCCAAATTCAAATCATAAATCTGACGAATCGAAAGTCCATGTTTTTCCAATATAGTAGAAAGGCTTTGATTTTCCTTTACCAAACCATAATCGACATTATAATCATCAAGTGGGATACCATATTTATATACAATTTCCTGAACTTCTACCGAATCGGTAACTTCCACTTCATCCAATGGCTCTATGTTCTGTTTTTTAGGAATAAAAATCACTAACAACAAAATGCTCCCCAACAAGGATGACAATAAAATCTGCTTTTTCTTAGATAACATCATTTTTACACTTTTTTTTCCACATAAAAAACCAAATCAAAGCAATACAAACACATAGCCCTCCTATATTATAAGCAATGATAGGAGTCAAACGCAATCCTTCTGGCGCTATGCAAAGATATGTTGAGCAAACACAAGTCATAAACAAGGCTGGAATCAACGTCACCCAATAATATATTCCTCTTTTTGCGAGATAAACTGTCACAGTCCAAAGAGTAAACACAGACAAGGTCTGATTCGCCCAAGCAAAATAACGCCAAATCATATCAAAGCCTGCTGCATCCTTCAAACTATACAATAGTAACCCAATCGCTGCTAAAAACATCGGAATACAAATATACAATCGCCGACGGATACTACACTGCTCCAAGCCCATAAAATCAGCAATAATTAACCGAGCTGAACGGAATGCCGTATCACCAGAAGTAATGGGAGCAACAATTACACCCAAAATAGCCAATACGCCTCCGACCATACCTAACCAATCCTTTGTTATCGTATCAACAATTACAGAAGCATTCGTTTCGTTCATTCCGTTTTTATGATAAAAATATGTTGCTGCTGCTGCCCAAATTAAAGCAACAATACCCTCGGTTATCATAGAGCCATAAAATACCGGACGACCGTATTTCTCATTTTTTAAACAACGCGCCATCATCGGAGATTGAGTCGCATGAAAGCCTGAAATAGCTCCACAAGCAATACTGACAAACATTATCGGGAAAATAGGGAGATTCTGTGCATTGGGGTGTATATTATGTACACCTTCCCACAACTCAGGAAGTTCCGGACTATTAACATACAGCATTACCAAAATTCCCACAGCCATAAACAACAAAGCAATAGCAAATAACGGATATACTTTACCAATAATTTTATCTACAGGCAATAGCGTCGCCAAAATATAATATACAAAAACGACAATAATCCAAAATGTGGTATCTAAAATTTCTGGAGTCAATTTTGCCAATAAACCAGCAGGTCCCGCCACGAATACAGCCCCTACCAACACCATCAACAGAATAGTGAACACTCTCATAATCTGCTTTGTTGTTATTCCCAAATAATGTCCAATGATTTCCGGAAGACTTTCACCGCCATGACGTAGTGACAACATTCCAGAGAAATAATCATGCACGGCTCCTGCAAAAATACTTCCCAATACAATCCATAAATAAGAAGCCGATCCAAATTTTGCTCCCATTATAGCACCGAAAATCGGCCCCAAACCTGCAATATTCAGAAATTGGATCATAAATATTTTCCACGTAGGCATCGGAATATAATCAACACCATCAGCCTTGATCAAAGCTGGTGTCTTACGCGATGCTTCCGGTTTAAAAAGACGTTCAACCAAACGTCCATAAATGAAATAACCAACAATCAATACTAATAAACAAATTGTAAAAGAAAGCATAAATCAATCAACTAAAATCATTCTAAATTAAAATACAGTCCTTATTTGCGATAGCCTTTTTTCTCCTTCTTATTAATCGTCCGTTTTCGAACATTTTTATCATTCTTCGTTCGATATTTTAATTCCTCTATCTCTTCAACACCTCTATTTCCCATATAATCATTCTCTTGCTTCTCAGCCAATTCATAATCCAATTGTCGTGCAATCAAATTTGCTTTAGCTACTCTTACTCTTACTTTATCTCCCAACTGGTATATTTTGTGATGAAAACGTCCTGTAATGCAATAATTCTTCTCATCAAACTCATAAGCGTCATCTTCCAATTCCGTCATTGATACCAAACCTTCACACTTACTATCATTCAATTCAACATAAAATCCCCATGGTGTCACACCCGAAATAGTACCTTCAAAAACTTGTCCCACTTTATCGGACATAAATTCAACCTGTTTATATTTAACAGAAGCCCTTTCTGCATTTGCAGCCACTTGTTCCATTTCAGAAGAATGCTTACAAAATTCCTCATATTTCTCCTTATTAGCAGAACGTCCTCCTTCCAAATAACGCTGTAACAACCGATGCACCATCACATCCGGATAACGACGAATCGGAGATGTAAAATGTGTGTAATAATCAAAAGCCAATCCATAATGTCCGATATTACCGGTTGAATATTCTGCTTTTGCCATCGTTCTTACCGCCAGAGTCTGAATCATATTTTGCTCCGGCTTCTCACGAACTTCTTCCAATAGATTGTTCATAGATGTCGTTAAAGCTTTACGATTGCCTGTTTTCACTCCATATCCGAAACGTGCTACAAAACGATTGAAATCTTCTAGCTTTTCAGGTAATGGCTGCTCATGAATACGGTAAACAAAAGTTTTTGCTTTCTTGTCAGCCTCTGGTTTTCCAATAAATTCGGCAACTTTCTTATTAGCCAACAACATAAACTCCTCTATCAATTTATTCGCTTCTTTAGATCGTTTAAAATAAACTCCAGTAGGATGACCTTTTTCATCCAAATAAAACTTCACTTCCTCCCGATCGAAATCTATAGCTCCAGCTTTAAAGCGTTTTATTCTCAATTTTTGAGCTAAATCATTCAACAACAGCACTTCTTTCCTATAATCACCTTCCTCTCCTTCTATCATCATTTGAGCTTCTTCATATGTAAAGCGCCTATTAGAATGAATCACGGTACGTCCAAACCATTGTTCAGTCACCTTTGCTTCTAGATCCATACGGAATACTGCAGAAAAACACAACTTATCCTCATCAGGACGCAATGAACAGACACCATTACATAAACGTTCTGGTAACATTGGAATAGTACGGTCAACTAAATACACGGATGTTGCTCGAGAATATGCCTCTTTATCCAATGCTCCATTTTCTTTTACATAATAACTGACATCGGCAATATGTATGCCCACTTCATATTCTCCATTTCCCAACTCTCTGACCGAAAGAGCGTCATCAAAGTCCTTCGCATCTGCCGGATCTATCGTAAAGGTAATCACATCACGGAAATCCCTTCTGCTTTTCAATTCATCAACAGGGATTTCCAACGGAATCTTTTCAGCAATTCTCTCTACACTCGCAGGAAAATTCACAGGCAGTTCATATTCCGCCATAATGGCGTTCATCTCAGTATCATTATCTCCCGGACGCCCTAATACCTCTATAATTTCTCCTACGGGATTCTTTTGATTATCAGGCCAATTATTTATTTTTACTACAACCTTATCACCATTTTTTGCTCCATGCAAATTTTCCAACGGCAAAAACACATCATACGGCAACTGCCTACCTGACGGTATCAAAAAAGCATAATTAGCGGAACATTGTACAACACCAACAAAAGTTCCCTTACTTCTTTCCAAAATTTCAACCACTTCTCCTTCCGGTCTGCGACTACGGCTACGGGCATATACCAATACCTTCACCTTATCACCATTTAAAGCATGCTTCAAATTCTGGAATGTCACAAAAACATCTTCCGGAGATTCGTCAGACTGAATATAAGCAGTCCCTTTTGCTGTTAAATCCACAATCCCAACAATATATGCCCCCGCATTTTTAAATTTATATCGCCCTGTTGAAATTTCATCCAACACACCCTGACGTCCCATTTCCCGCAACACTTCGGAAATTTGACGTTTCATATCCATTTTACGAACCTGAATATGCTGTGCCAATTCCTTATAATTAAAACTTTTTGACGGATGAGCAGTCATAAATGCCGTAAGCCTCTCCCACAATTCAGCCTTACTCATCGTCGGCTCACTTTTTTTCTTTTTCCTATTCATAATTAATAAATTTTGACCCCTAAATATAAAGATTTTAATTGATATTTATATTACATTTGTGATTAATTAATCACAAAAAACACACACATGGCAACTTACAAACACTTAATTTGTTTATTGGGATTATTATCTCTTACACAGTTGGCATTCAGTTGCACGACAAAAAAAATAACGACAACAAAACCTACAGAATCAACCATTACTGAAAAAGCAATTCCCTATTTTACAGACTATCTTAACGGACAAACAGCTCTTTACACAGAAAAAATTCCACTCTCAATTTCCGACATCAGCAAACATCAAGCCGCAGTATGGCAAGCCTGGGTGGATGCCAACAACAATTTCTCAGAACAGAAACTTCCCCCTTTAGACAAACTTACCGATGCAAAATCAAGCAGTTGGACATTACCGGAAAGTTTGGAGCCACATGCCACGATGCCATTTTATTGGGGCTATAAGGGAGATTCTTCCCCACAAGAAGGCTATCCTCTTTTCTTATATTTACATGGTTCCGGTCCCAAAGATCAGGAATGGAAGGTAGGTCTCTCTATTTGCTCCAACTTCGACGATGCCCCTTCTGCTTATTTCATTCCTCAAATACCCAATGAAGGCGAATACTATCGCTGGTGGCAAAAATCGAAACAATTTGCCTGGGAGTGTTTACTTAGACAAGCTTTTGTATGCGGAAAATTCAACCCTAACCGAATTTACTGTTTCGGCATTTCCGAAGGTGGGTATGGTAGCCAGCGATTAGCCTCTTTCTACGCAGACTATCTTGCAGCAGCAGGCCCGATGGCTGGCGGCGAACCTCTTAAAAATGCTCCGGTGGAAAATTGTCGCAACATTGCTTTTTCTCTTCACACAGGTGCAGAAGATGCCGTATTCTACCGCAACCGATTGACACAATATACAAAAGACGAATTTGCACGTTTACAAGCTCTCTATCCCGATGATTTTATCAACAAAATAGAATTGATCCCCGGGTATCAACATGCCATTGATTACAGACCGACAACTCCATGGCTAAAACAATACATACGCAATCCGTATCCAAAATCATTTTGTTGGGAGAACTTCGAAATGGACGGTTTATATCGAAAAGGTTTTTACAATCTGGCAGTTGTTGAACGTTCCAATGACAATGAAGAAAACCGTACTTATTATGAGATGAATATCAATGACAATAAAATTGATCTTAAAGCAGAAATTGTTACTTACAATTGTATTGAAACCGACCCTAGATGGGGAATTCAGCTAAAATTCGAAAAAAAACACCAACCGGCAACCAAAGGTAAGATTATCATTTATTTAAACGAACAATTAGTTGATTTAAATCGCGAAATAACTCTCATTGTTAACGGGAAAGAAATGTATAAAGGTATTGTAATACCTGAATTGCGCCATCTTATCAATAGTTGTGCAACATTCTTTGACCCAGAACGTCTCTATCCGGCCGCCATTGAAGTTGAAATAGATAAATAACTAAAAAAAGTAGAGGCTGGAAACGAAATGTTTTCAGCCTCTACTTTTAGTTCGAAAAACAATTATTTAATCAATCCTTTTTCAAATTTCTCTTTCACTTTTACCAACATATCTTCAGTCATACTCTTCAAATCAAATTTAGGAGCCCATCCCCACTCTTCACGAGCACAAGAATCATCCATACAATTAGGCCAACTATCAGCGATAGCCTGTTTTACGGGATCAATCTGATAATCCATCTTGAAATCCGGAAGATGTTTGCGAATTTCTGCAGCAATCTGTTCCGGCTCAAAACTCATAGAAGCAATGTTAAAGCTATTACGGTGTTTCAATTTTGCAGGATCTGCCTCCATCAACTGTACTACAGCATTCAAAGCATCCGGCATATACATCATATCCATATAAGTTCCTTCTTTAACATTACAAGTAAAAGCCCCCTTACGGATAGCATCGTAATAAATTTCCACAGCATAATCAGTTGTTCCACCTCCTGGCAAAGTCACATAAGAAATCAAACCCGGGAAACGGACACTACGGGTATCCACACCAAAACGGTTGAAATAATAATCACTCAACAATTCTCCGGTTACTTTACAAACACCATACATGGTCGTATTCGAGCGCTGCAAGGTATCCTGCGGAGTCTTATCTTTTGGAGTATCATTTCCAAAAGCGCCAATAGAACTAGGAGTAAACACTGCACAATTGTTATCTTTTCCGATATACAATGCATTGGTCAACGCTCCAATGTTTATATCCCACGCTAATTTGGGGTTTTTCTCTCCTGTTGCAGACAATAAAGCCACCAAATTGAAAATAGTATCAACACCATACTTTTTGACAACAGCTGTGTAAGCCTCTCCATCCAGAGCATTCAGCTCTTCAAATGGTCCAGCCTCAGCCAAAGCACGGCATTTATCGGCACTGATGTCAGCTGCCACTACATTGTTATTACCATAAATTGACCTTAAATGAGGAACTAGTTCAGAACCGATTTGTCCCCCAGCACCAACGATTAATATCTTTTTCATCGCAGAGTTAAATTATAATTCGAAAACGTTGCAAAAGTAACCATTTAAATGCTTACTTATTTGAAATTTGTTATAATTTTTGCATTTTAACTAAAAAACAAGTCGTTTTTATCACACACGGATTCATAGTATAAGTCTATTCCTAACTCTTGTCGCTTATAGGCTTCAACCGCCAAGTGATCACATCGTTCATTTCCCTGATTGTCTGAATGTCCTTTCACCCAAACAAACTTAACATTATGTCTGCGATAGATTGCCAAAAAACGTCTCCATAAATCAGGATTCTTCTTATCCTTAAAGCTCTTCTTCTCCCAACCGAACACCCAGCCTTTTTCCACTGCATCTACAACATATTTTGAATCGGAATATATCGTAACATTCATATTCTCAAATCGCAAAGCTTCCAATCCTACGATAACAGCCAGCAACTCCATCCGATTGTTTGTTGTCTTCCTAAAGCCTGCAGAAATTTCCTTTCGATGCTCACCTGACATCAACAACACACCGAAACCTCCAGGTCCCGGATTACCACTTGCTGCTCCATCAGTATACATTATAATATCAGTAGATGCCATAGCAAAATCGAATATAATTTATCATCACAACTATCAAAAGCAAAAATACATTTTTTTTACTACTTTTAAAGCGCTATTAAAACGTTTGATTCATGGAATTATCTGAACTAGATATCAACGCTTTATCCAAAGGCAAAAAAGAGGCTTTTTTCATACTGTACAAAAAATTCTTCATTGCACTTTGCATCTTCGCTCAAAAATTTTCTATTGAAAAAGAAGTTGCAGAAGATATTGTACAGGAGGTATTCTATAAATTATATGAAGATCATCAAATTTTCCATAACATAAATACT
>JAHHTT010000045.1 GCA_020024465.1 Odoribacter sp. | reverse complement strand
TCGATTGAGGCCTAAGAAATGAGTTCGCGAAATCACTATTTTCAGATTTGGCGAACTTTTTGTTTTTATACACCCTCGACTTTCAGGCACTCCCCCAAAAATGTTATTTGCGCAGATTTGACACATGGCAGGAAGATATGTATGCATTCCTCTGCACAAACAGTGGTTTCCTGTATCATTCCCAGAAAATACTTGAAAGAGACATATCGTAGATTCAGCGTTCAATCACACCGACATCTGATATATCACAGATGGTTTTAAGCAGCAGATACTTGAACATTGCCACGGAAATCTCTGCCATGCGTCCGGTGTCATGGCAATACTTGTCTGCCAACCCAGTCGGACAAGGGTACATATTAATCGGCCCATATCAAGCTAATCTGCTTTGATATGGGCCGATTAATTTAAAGGCTGATCCTAATGAAGGACTTTTTCTGTGCTCTCGGTTATCCTTTTAGTTTTTTATTCATTCGTCATTTTGCACTCCGGCAATTTGTTCAACATTCAAATCACTTTCGTTACTATTGGATGCAATATCATAATGCCGTAGAGGATTTTCTGACAATTCCATATTCAGCTTGCGATGATTATAAACATCTATTGCCAGATAAACCGCATTACGCAATCCGGATTCATCAGCAATCCCTTGTCCGACAATATCATAAGCCATTCCATGGACAGTAGAAGTATATACAACTGGCAGGCCTGCAAGCAAAACAGCTCCTCTATTTCCTTCAATAGCCTTAAATGGCAACATTCCCTGATCATGGTACATTGCCAATATCACATCAAACCTGCTATATTCCATGCCGCTGAATAAAGCCTCCGGAGAATAAGGTCCTAAAGCCATAATACCATTATTACGAGCCTTTTCCATTGCCGGAATAATAATATTCTTTTCTTCATTGCCATACTTCCCATTTTCACCGGCATGTGGATTCAATCCCAATACAGCTATACGAGGCTTGCATATTGTAAAATCTTTTTGCAGACAACTGTCCAACAAGCGTAGTTTATTATAGACATTACCGAAAGTAATGCTTTCCGCAATGTTTTTTACTGCCAGATGATTCGTTACAAAACCGATTTTCATTTTTTCCCCCACTAATAATGGCATAACATTACGCACATCATAATGTTTGGCAAACAATGAAGGACAACCGGATTCTGGAGCAAAAGACGCACATCCTTGAGGTGCTCCCACTAAAATATCAATTTCCTTTCTATCCAGACAATCCATCGCAAGCTGCAAAGCAATCATGGCAGCATCATCAGATTCCTGCGTTTCGCGCCCCAAATCAACTTTCACAACATCATCCACGCAATTAATAATATTACAACGCTTTACATTAGCTTCAGACGGATGCTGTATACTGTTCAGACTAAAATTTTCTATGTTCAACGTTTTGCGATGATAAGCGGCCGCTTTAGAAGAACCGAACAAGATGGGTGTACAAATCTCACAAATTCTGTTCTCTACCATCATTTTTATGATTAATTCGTAGCCTATGCCATTAACATCTCCATGGGAAATACCCACTACTAATTTATTCTCCATATCTATATAAACTTTATGAACAGCATCTGCCGACGCGACAGATTTTCTGTGCAAAGATAGAAAAATATTAGAAAATTCCATCTAAAAAGAAACCCGCCTGCAAAAGACGGGTCACATTCTTTATTGTTCTGACTTTTCAGGACGATTGGCCGGTTTTTCGGTGCGTTCATGACGTTCATGTCGTTCTCCGCCCCTTTCTCGACGTACAGAACGATCTCCGCGAGGACGTTCGCTACGTTCTTGATAACCTTCCGGCTTAGGTAGCAATGCCTTGTGAGAAAGACGTAATTTCGCTGTCTTCGGATCGATTTCCAGTAATTTCACTTGGATATGATCTCCTTCTTTCAATACATCTTCCACATTTTCTATACGTTTGTAGTCAATTTCTGAAACATGCAGCAAACCATCTTTACCGGGTAGTATTTCAACAAATGCTCCAAACGGCATGATTGATTTCACTACTCCATCGTATATTTCACCCACCTCAGGTTTGACTACAATAGCACGGATACGGACCAATGCCTTGTCAATAGACTCTTTATTTGAAGCGGCAATATCTACAATTCCTTTATTATCTACCTCTTCAATATTGATAACAGTGCCTGATTTTTCCTGAATATCCTGAATAATCTTACCTCCGGGACCGATTAGTGCTCCAATTTGGTCTTTATCGATAGTCAGGGAAACAATACGAGGTGCATGAGGCTTCAGATCCTCTCGAGGAGCCGGCATCGTCTGGGTTATAATATCCATGATATGCATACGTCCACGTCTAGCCTGTTCCAAAGCCTGCTCCATAATTTCATACGATAGACCGTCCACCTTGATATCCATCTGAGTTGCAGTAATACCATCTCGGGTTCCGGTTACTTTAAAATCCATATCTCCCAAATGATCCTCATCCCCAAGGATATCTGATAAAACGGCATATTTCTCACAACCCTTGTCCGTAATTAATCCCATTGCAATACCGGTAACAGGTTTCTTCATCGGCACTCCGGCATCCATCAAAGCCAACGTCCCGGCACAAACAGTCGCCATAGAGGACGATCCGTTGGATTCCAGAATATCAGAAACCACACGTATAGTATAAGGAAAATCTGTAGGAATCATTGGCTTCAAGGCTCGTAAAGCCAAATTTCCGTGTCCGATCTCACGACGTCCTACTCCACGGGAAGCCTTTGCTTCTCCGGTGGAGAATGGTGGGAAATTATAGTGCAGCAAAAAACGCTCCTTCCCCTGTATGGTTGCTTCATCGACAATCTTTTCATCCAATTTTGTCCCCAAAGTAACGGTTGACAAAGACTGTGTCTCACCACGGGTAAAAATAGAAGAACCATGAGGTCCGGGTAAATAACCCACTTCACACCATATAGGACGAATTTGTTCTGTCGTACGCCCATCCAAACGTACTCCTTCATCCAAAATCATACGGCGCATAGCCTCTTTTTCAACATCGTGATAATAACGTGCCACCAAATTTTTCTTCGTTTCTTGCTCTTCCTCACTTAGTGTTTCCAAATATTCTGCACGTACATTATCCAACAACTCTCCACGCAAATGTTTATTTGCATTACATTGACGAGCGACATCATACGCTTTCTGATAACACTTGTCCCATATATCTTTACGCAATTCCTCGTCATTCACTTCATGACAATAAACGCGTTTCTCTTTTCCTACTGCGTCTGCCAATTCCTTCTGAACCAGACACTGTTCTTTAATAGCGGCATGTGCAAATTTGATGGCATCCAACATCTCCTTTTCAGAAACTTCATTCATCTCTCCTTCAACCATCATAATATTTTCATAAGTAGCACCTACCATAATATCCAAATCGGCACATTTTAATGCTGATGCTGTCGGATTAATTACATATTCTCCATCAATACGGGCTACACGAACCTCAGATATCGGTCCATGGAAAGGAATATCACTCACGGCGATAGCAGCAGAAGCAGCCAAGCCGGCCAAAGCATCCGGCATAGATTCCTCATCGGCTGAATACAGAGTAACCTGTACAAAAGTTTCTGCATGATAATCATCTGGAAACAAAGGACGCAAGGCTCGGTCTACCAAACGAGACACCAGAATTTCATAATCAGAAGATTTCCCTTCTCTTCTTGTAAATCCTCCTGGGAAACGTCCCACTGATGCAAATTTTTCTTTATAGTCAACAGACAAAGGCATGAAATCCACGTCAGGACCTGCTTCTTGGGCTGATACTACTGTTGCGAGCAACATCGTATTGCCCATTTTCACCATGACTGCTCCATCAGCCTGTTTAGCTAATTTGCCTGTTTCAAGTGTGATCACTCTTCCGTCAGCCAGAGTAATCGTTTTTTCAATAACATTCATCATACAATAACAGTTAGAATAAAACTTTTAACGGAATTCTTTTTTTGTGGAGGGAGGAGGGAGGATATAAACAAGCCCGGGAAAATCCGGGCTTGGGAAAACGTATCTTCTATTTACGCAGATTCAAGGCTTTTATAATAGCACGATATCGTTCTATGTCGCGGTCTTTCAGATAGTCAAGTAATGACCGACGTTTTCCGACTAATCTAATCAAAGCTTTCTGTGTGCCGAAGTCTTTGCGGTTTTGTTTCAAATGTTCGGTCAGGTGAGCAATACGGTAGGAAAATAAAGCAATCTGAGATTCCGCAGAACCTGTATCTTTATTAGACTTTCCGTACTGAGAAAAAAGCTCTTCTTTCTTTTCTGCTGATAAATACATGATTTTTAATACTTTAAATTAAATAATATCGTTTTAAACAGTGCAAATATACGGTTTATTTACAAATAATACAAAGTTTTCAGTGATAAAACATTTACATTTAACTGTATTACACTGATATTCACTCCCGAAATTAAAAATACAATTGGCGGTGTCAAATACATACCATATTCAACTCCGCCAATAAATAAATTTCATCTACAATCAGATAATGTGATTACAGTCTGTTTTTATAATAAATTCTCAATGGTTTAAAAGCCACATTTTCATATTTTGCTACAATATTAGCAAAATCATCGGCAGCAATCACATAGACACTACCCTTCTTCTCTTCTGTAGAGGTCGGATCATAAGTAGCTACAAATACATAATGTTTGTCAGCATTTTCTCCCTTTTCCTTTCTTACAAACAGGCAGATATCGGTTATCTCTGCATTCGGATTAATCGTTGCCAAATCAAATACATCTTTACCATGCTTCATCGATGCCTCAAGCGGATATGCAGCACCCGTGATACAAAATACTTTTTTACCGTTATGATAAATTTTCCCGTCTCTTTCCGGCAACGACATTACACGGGCATTTTTTGTTAATGACATTTCTTTACGTTCAAAAGGCCATGAAGCACTCGGTTTGTTACTAACATAAATAAAATTAGTACCCCAGCTTACTCCATACCACTGATGCAACATATATTTCTTAGGATTGCTTTTCAAACGAGTTACAATAAAAAGGTCGTTGTAAGTCGGCATAATCATACCATATTGGTAGTTACGTCCGAAATAAGCATTGATAATATCTTCTCCTTCAAATGTATATGGCCCAAGATAATCATTTATCTTATTACCGTTCATCGTCTCGTATATATCATTTGCCCACATACCATATATCGTTGAAGTCTTATCATTATATAACCAAAGAATATCTGCAAGCTGTTTGGAATCTTCACTTGTACGACTACCTCCGACAGTCGCTCTGTCCCAACCGGAAACCGTATCAAATGCAACAGGTTTCATTTCCATCCGAAACGGACAACAATAGGAAAGTACATCACCGTCTTCTGTAAAAACAAACAGGTCATGATTACCGTCCTTTACATCACTATGCCAATGCAAAGTAAGATTCAATGGAGTCTTCGAAAACTGGCAGACAGACTCGGGGATTGTCGTCAATGAATAATGATCAATGGCATATGCCGCCTTGTTTTTTCTGGAAAGAAGATACAAATGCTGATTATTGAAATCTGGATATTTTTGATTACCCGAATAAAAAGCAAAATCTACAATATCTTCATTCAATATCGGTTCATCTGTACCGGTCACATATTTAAAGTCGGCAGCAGATCTCGTAAATAACGTGTCGATACCTTGGGGACAATTCAAATATGAAAACATCCCGTGACCCTCGTCGTCCTGACTGAAAACAATCGGCCCCTCATCATAAGAGGAGGTGATATTTAGGATAAAATACTGGATGTATGCCGTATATTGGTTGGTGACTTTCAAACGTAACAGATGTTTCCCCAAAACTTTAAAACGATACATCAAAACAGGTTCGTTTGAAATGACCGACAATGAATCGATTTCCCAAAATTTATCGGTTGTATTCCAGCTTTTGATTTTGCCGACACTCCATGTATATTCCAACGGACAATCAGGAATACTCTGCTTGATGAATTTACTGGCATCCAATTTGAAAGTTTCTGCCGAAGTTGCATAAAACAGTGTATCTTCAAGCGTTGTCGAAAACTCAGATATATCCAAATGAGCTCCGGTTGTCTCATCATTCAGGCATCCGGTCAAACTCAAATACAAACATAGGAAAATATAAATTATTCTTTTCATCATTTTCTATCTATCTTAATTATTTTTTTCTGCTTTTAAATCCTGATACCATTGGGGTATTTCTACTCCGGGATAGGGATTGGCTGTAAAGTAATCAAACATCGGTATCAAAACAGCCTCTTTCAAATAAGGCAAGAAACGCAATTGCACAGTATGCCATGTCCGTTTAACCAAATACATATTAGTACCGTATACAGGCTCCAGATATCGCTGCCAGATATCGGTTTTCTGTGTTTCCTGTGCAATGAAGAGATTCATATATTTCTTATATGCTTTCTCGGAAAAGGCTCCATAAATTTCAACATCCCACCAAACCGGGGCTTCCTTCTGATGAGAAACATATATCCCAAAATAAGCCCTTGTACAGATATACGGCATGAAATTATCGTTTTCAACCATCTCGACAGTAAAATGAAGTTGGCCGTTCTCATCTTCTGCCCTATCCGGCATACGTGCCCAACAATCCAATGATGCCGTCGTTTTACCGGCTTTGAATATCAAAGGTTCTATGATGAAATCCTCGTTTTCTTTTATATTTGTTCCTGAATCGATCACGATTACTTTAACTTCCCGGTCATAATCTACCGGCTCTCCGATTAGATAAACATCACACCCTCCCTTTACCCAATTGGTATCCGTCAGAACACTAAACAATATATCGTTCGTATCACGGTCTGCTTGCATATAGACCCCTGCTTTGCGGGACGTATCATATACCCAGGGATCCTTTGTACAGGAGGATAATGAAAATAATCCCAATATTCCCGCAAACAAGGCAATTATAATAAACTTATTCATATACAATTTTTTAATTAATTATTTATAGGTTTCTTCATTACGGAACTCAAATTCCGAATCAGGGATAGGTAGTGTCCACTTTTTTTCATCCATCTCAATTTTGGAAATTCCTTTGACTGAAGCCAATTTGGGTTCAACAGTGATTTCTTTCACCTGGTTACGTCTCAAACGGAACCAATATAAACCTTCTGCCATATATTCTTTGTAGAACTGTACATCGATATCCTCTTGACTGAGTTTTTCCTGATTTCTAAATCCACGCGATGAAATGAAAGCATTAAAATAATTCAAAGCTGTCTCCGGATCTTTTTCTGCCAACAATTCAGCTACCATTAGATACATTTCAGGTATACGGATTAAATTCAATCCAGGGTCTCCGATAGGTTTCTGTGCATCATTAATCGGATCAAATATAGAGGCATCTAATAATTTCATGACACGCATACCCAATCTGTCATTGGGATTGATGCTTGAAGAAACCGGCTCTCGCAACCAGTTGGAACGGAAGTCCCTCCCCTTGTCGCCCAATACCTGGTACATTGCATTGTCTGCTGCCAGAAATGAACTGTTTTTCAAAAGGAACAAAGATTGCAGATCTGCATAAGTATTGAATTTATAGACACCGAATACTGCCTCATCCTGGGCTACGGTTCCGGACATCATACGGATAAAATGATCCGGACCTATTTTTTCTTCCGCTGGCAGAGGAAATTTCTCAGAATCCACCACCTGGCGGGCATACATCAAAGCGCTATCCAAATCATTCCCCTGATTACGGGTATAATACACTCTTGCCAACATCGCCTTCACCGCATACAAATTCATATGCATCTCTCGACAACTGGTAAAACCGTTATAAACATCCACTTTTTGACGAGGATAAGTCAATAATTCTTCATCATCTTTCAATAATTGATGTGCTTCTTTCAAATCAGCCAGAATCTGCTCATAACACTCTTCGGTCTTACTGAAAGATGTCACCCACATTCCATAATTCCGTACATAAGGAATTCCTCGTTTATCAAGTTTAGGTGAGCCGTACATGCGCAATAATTCAAAATGCATAAAAGCACGGAGTCCTAAACATTCTCCTCGATACAGATCAATGTTTCTCAATGGTTTATGCTGCCAGTTGTCTAAATTTTCAATGACTTTATTAATATCGCTGATCACCTTATAAGATGATTCCCACATGGCACCGAACAAATCTATCGAACGCTGGGATTCATGGTGATGCAGCATGACCTCCTCGAAACCTCCGGTATTTTCCTGGGAATAATTGCCCAAAGTGAAATATTGTGCCATACAATCCATCATAATAGGATGATGTGCGCCCCATAGATTCCCTGTTCCTAATTCAAAATACAGACCATACATGGCCTCCTCTACTCCTTCCTGATTGACGAAAAGCTTTTCTTCCAAAACCTGTCCTTTATCTCTTGAGTCCAAAAAACTCTGACAAGAGCTCAAAGTCAATATGAACAAGCATATCAATGCATTTAATTTTCCAATTTTCATATCATTACATCTTAAAAAGTAGGACTAATCATAAAATTATAGCTATGCATATAAGGGTAAGAAGTTCCTCGCTCGAACTTCACCGTAGAAATGCGGAAAAGATCCGTAAATCCGACTCCGATAGCCAAACGTTTCAAACCGATTTTCTTCACCCAATTAACAGGTAAATTGTAGGAGATATTAAGAGAGCCTAAATGAATCTCATTTCTCTTCTCTACAAAACGGCTGGTATGCATTGACTGTTTCTGCTGGTCTCTGTGCGCTATCGGATAAGCCACTACGTCACCGGGCTTCACCCAACGCTCTGTGAATGCACGCACATCTACATTACTGTAAATATTTATATTTTCTACTTTTGCTGCACGGGTTGAATTATATATGTATCCGCCTAAAGTATAGTCGAAAGCCAAACTGATACTTAAGTTTCTATAAGCGAAAGCTGTATAAAGACTACCTTCCAGTTTCGGAGTCCTATCTCCTAAATTCACTTTGTCCTGCACATTATAGATGTTCGAAAGTGTCCCGTCGCGGCGAATAAAGATCTCTTCCCCGTTGGCAGGATTGATTCCTAAAGAAGGAACTGCAAAAATTGCCGTCGTCGATTCTCCCTCTTCAAACTGCACTTTAGGAGAGATGCCTCCTTCTTTCATATTTTGAGAATTCTGTTTTACCAAAGCATTACTGATTTTTGTCAGTTTGTTTATCGTATGGTGTGTATTGGCTGAAACGCGCCATAGATAATCTTGTGTTTTGATGATTAGCGCAGACAGTGCCAATTCATAACCATAATTCTCACTTTCGCCCAAATTGGCTTGTACTGTATTTGCACCGGTTGAAACAGGTACGCCGATAGGCAATAACAAATCTTTCGATATCTGTTTATACCAATCAAAATTCACTTCAAAACGACTATCCAGTACTTCCAATGTCAAACCGGTATTCCAGCTCAATGTGCGTTGGGCTTTAAGATCCGGATTACCCATAGAGCTTGGCAAAGCACTTAAACCGGTTATATAATTGTCTGCATATGTATAGATTACATTGGTCAGGTTCCCGTCAAAATTACCGCTGCCTACATATCCGACACTACCACGTAGACGAAGACTGGACACCCAACCTAATTTTTTTATGAATTCTTCATTATGTATATTCCAGCCCAAACCAAAAGACCAATAAGGACGCCAACGTTCATTGTCTCCCAAAGCCGAATTGGCTGAAGTCCGGTAAGATGCATCGAAATAGTAGCGGTTTCTCCAAATAAAATTCAAATTTCCGAATGCTGAAATCGAAGCACTGTATATGTTTCCTCCCCTAGGCTTGCTATTTGTCATATATTGTTGAGCAAATGAGATGTAATTCATATTCGGTTTAAGGAATCCTTCTCCTTCCATACCCCAGGAATCTGTATTCCGTTGCTTTAAATTACCCCCTAAATTTGCTGTCAACACGGTTCCTTTTTCATCAAAAGAATGTGAATAAGTAATATTTCCCTGTGCTGACCAGTTCCAGCCCTCATCTCCTTCGATTGTGTACATTCCCCTTTGGGATTTATTGGCATTCTCCAATGAAGATGTATGCAGAGCGGAGATATAGTCATCCATACGATAATCATCTATTCCCAGGCTACCTGTCGCTGTCATAAAAAATCCTTTCAATATATCCCAGCGTAAACTGATACTATTTTCAAATGCTTTCATTTTACTGGTAAAGAAACTGCCCGTTGTCGAATTATACATCGGATTAGGTGTATTGAAAGACAATCTCGGAATCAATTCTCCGTATTCATCATAAGGAGAATCATAAGGATTCATTTCTACCCACTGTGTAAAAGAGCCGTAAGGAGAATTTTTTGTATCAGTCTTATAGAAATCAGAACGATAACTTATTGTCAACTTATTTCTCCAGTGGTAGGAAAAATAGAATCCTACACCATAATTACGGCGGTAGTCTCCACGCATAACTCCGAATTTATTGCTATACCGCAAAGACACACTATAATCAAGACCTCCGCCACGGCCGGTTGCCGTCAAAGAATGGCTGTGAGACCAGGAATTGCGTAAAGGAATTGATTTCCAGTCTGTATTTACACCTCTGCTGATTCTTTCCATTTTTTCATAATAATCTTTTTCAGCGAGACCGGTTTTATCATCATAAAGCCCCCAGCGTCTTTCCAATTCCAGTTTCTGGGCAGGGTCACACAAATCAAAAGAAGATACATCTGCAAATTGAATATCCGGAACAAAATTATAACGCAAACGCAATTTGCTGTCTGTTACTTTTTTACGTTCAACAACAATAACTCCGTTAGCTGCCCGGTCTCCATAGATCGCTGTTGCAGAAGCATCCTTCAACACATCCACTCGATCGATTTCAAAAATATCCATATCATACAGACGCTCCATGGAAGTTTCCACTCCGTCAACGATAATCAATGGTGTATTCAAGCCCAATTCGCCGGAAGTGGCTACAGAAGTCGTACCACGAATCAACAGTTCTGGAATATTGTTCGGGTTGGAGCCTTGCTCATTATTTTCAATGATACGCATACCGGGAACCAACGTCGTCAACGCCTTGAAAAGATTCGTTTGGGATATCTGAAGGATATCTTCCTGACTGATCGTAGTTACAGAACCGGTATAACTGTTCTTGGCTGCAGTATAAATACCGTTTACAACAACTTCATCTATGGCATTGACATCTTCCTCCATGGTCACGACAATGGGTTTTTCTTTCACTACTTTAAATTCGATACTTTTCATTCCAACGAAAGAAAACACCAATACGATATTATTGGATTTCGGTACGGGAAATTCGAATTCGCCGTTGCTGTTTGTTGCAACTCCGACTGCCGTACCTTTTAACAATACGGTAACACCGGGTAGCGGTTCTTTGTTTTTGTCCAGAACCGTACCTTTTAGGATAACCGTTTCTGGCTTCTGATCCTGTATCACTTCTTTGGGAGAAATGACAATATGCCCGTCTAAATACTCATACTTCAACGGTTTTCCGGCAAGAGCCACATCCAGTATTTCTGTAATTGTCTTATCTTTAAGATTAGCATTGACAGTATAACCCCGCACATCTTCATGATTGAAGATAAAGCGCAGATTAGTCTGCTTTTGCACTTGATCGAAAAGAGTTTCTAAATTTACGTCTCCTAACTGGAGATCAATTTTCTTCGCTTGCGACCACACTTCGGCATTCAGATTCGTACACGTCAATGTAATCACCAGACACATGAACTTCATTTTTATCATGTTCCGGATTAGTTTTTGAATCATTTGTTTCATAAATTTATCATTAATATTCAACTTATTCCCTCTACAAGAGAATTCTGACCGGAATACATTTTCATGCACTCCGGAATTTGATTTTACCATTAATTTTTCATTGATTATGATTATTATAATTTACAGTTAACACCTTCCCCTTGAGTTCCAAATCAACTTTTTGAGTACGTTCAATTTTATATATCACTTCCTCTATGCTGCAGCTCCGTGAAAAATAAGCCGTAAAATGTAATGTCTTCAGCAATGGTGTCATATAGAAAACTTCCAAATCATACCAGCGGGCAATTTCATTCAACATGTTTTCCAATGTCTGATTTTTAAAACAGAATGCATTATTCCGCCAGGCTGTCGCTTCGTTCACATCAACTTCCTTCACTTCTATTTTTTCCCCTGATAAAATAGCCTGTTGACCCGGTTTCAAAAGAGTGACGGTCCCTTTACGTTCCAATTGCACGCTTCCTTCTGTCAACGTTGTCGAAATCGGAATATCCGAATAACTACGGATATTAAATTTTGTTCCCGTTACCCGCACATTAAAATCAGATGTATGCACAATAAACGGATGTTCGGCATCCTTGGCCACATCAAAAAAAGCCTCTCCTTTCAATGTCACTTTCCGGACATCTCCTTTAAAAGCGATCGGATAGGTGATTTCACTCTCCGCATTCAGCCAGACCCGGGTGCCGTCTGCCAGGGACAGTTTATATTCTGCTCCTCGGGGCACTCGCAATGTATTATACTTCAAATCATCCACATCCTTTTCTCCCCAATATTGAACCATTTCCTTTCCCGCTTGAATTACAGCGCCTTCTTCATCCAGCGTCTTGTGGTTTCCATCTTTTCTCAAAACGACTTTCTTCCCATTGCTCAACACCAGTTCCACTCCATTGACATTCGTATTTCCCGGCACACTACCGTTTCCCGGTTCGGCAGCTGAATGTAAATGCCAACGCCACAAGGCCGAACAACCGATAATAAGCACAACCACAGCAGCAGATATTCTCAAATATTTGCGTAAATACAAACGTTTCTCTTCTTTTTGCCGACGTTCATACAACCGCATCCAGGCTGATGCAATTTCTCCCCGGTATTTTTTCTGTGGATGACCTGTCCAAAATGATTCCGTAAATATTTTTTGATACAATGTCTCATGGGCTGTATCTTCCTTTCTCCATTTATCTAAAAAATCCTGTTCCTCAGGAGATAAAGCATCTTCCATAGACCGCACAAGCAAATCCGCAATTTTAGAATACTCTGCAAACTCTTTCATCATTATAACATTTTCCTAACTAAGACGTATGGAATGACCAAAAGAGGTATATGAATTCTAATAAAAATAAATATAAATATGATTTTATCGATAAGTAACTATCCCACAATCAACAAAAGCAAATACAACAATTTATCCCGAAGCATCTTGCGGGCTATTTGTTTCTGTTTTTTCACTGTTTCTACGGAAATATTCAGTTTTTCTGCCACTTCTTTGGCAGGACATCCTTCCAATGTCAGAGTCAGCACTGCATGCACTCCTGGAGGCAATGTATCGACAGCTTTCATCATCCGACGATAGATTTCCTCCTCCAGATAGGCATCTTCATCATCCGAATTCAATTCCGCAACATATTTCTCAAAATTCTCTTCTCTGAATTTCTTATTACGCAGATAATCTATCGCCTTGAAACGCACCATTTGGTACAGATATGCCGATTTCTCTTCTATATCCTCCAATGTCTCCGATTTCTCCCACAACCGTAAAAAAATATCCTGAATAATATCTTCTGCAATTTCAGCACTATTCACATAACGTATAGCGAACGACTTTAATGCCGGATAATACTCCATAAACAAGTCCTGCAGACTGGACATGCTGTCTGTATTATTACTTCTTTTTCGATATAAAGCCGCCATATAATCATCATACCGTTAGAGGCGGTAAAGATAATGAATTTTCAACATCATTCAACTGCATTTACAAAACATGCAATGAGGGTCACCCACAAATCTTGAGTAACCCTCATTCCGCAATACTGACAGAATCAATCATTCTGTTTCATCTCCGGATTTGAATTCATTTCCTGTATCGGAATTAAAAACTGCCACCGCTTATCACCGGCCTCTACTTTAAGCGGCTTGTTGAATGTCGGATCATGTCCTTTGTCCGAACGGTCAAGAGACATATTCAAGCGTTTTAAATCCAGAAAACGGAAACCTTCGCCCAACAATTCCATTCGGCGTTGCAAGAGAATTTCTTCAATCAATTCGTCTCCGGTTACAGAGGGCTTCTGATAATCCGGATCACGTGCACTGACAAGTTCAAAAAGAACATCTGCAGCCACTGCACTCTGATTGCTGCGGGCCAAACCTTCCGCTTCTATCAAATACATTTCCGCTGCACGCATATAACAATAATCGGCAGCCCAAGACGAATAAGACGGTAAGCGAAACTTATTTACTGTATACGGCAACACTTCAAAATCTCCGTTTGCAGAAGTCAACACGCCACCATCCCCGCTTACACATACGGCCTTACGAACATCATTCTCTCCCATTTTCTCATAGAGTTGGGAATTACAACGTTTTTCATTACCCAATTCATTATACCCTATGGAACAAGGGTCTACATGTGAAAAATACGAACCATAAATCGTTGACTGATCCCCTTTGATCTGTACGCCCCAAATCCACTCGGCATTGGATATATCATTAAATCCCGCCTTAAAGTCATTGACGCTCATCAAAGGATAGCCCTGACGGGCTTTATGCGCCATATCTGCCGCTTCTGCATATTTCCCCATCGTCAACAGAATTTCGGCTTTAATACCTTGAGCAACATTCAGATTAAGATAACTCTTATGATTACGATCTTCTGTCAATAAAACAATTGCCGAATCCACATCCGTCAAAATTCGGGAATAGACTTCATCTACAGTACTACGTGCCTTGCCTTTGTCCGTAGGCCGGGTATAAATAGGCACGCCCAACTGATTGTTGCCGCCCTCCGGTTTATAACGTTCGGCAAAAAGCTGTATTAATTTGGAATAACAATGTGCCCGCAAAGCATACGCCTGTCCTTTCAGATTGTCCCGTTCCTCCTGCGGTCCCTCCATTGCTTCCACATTTGTCAGCAAAAGATTCATATTATCGATTGTTCCATAATAATACATCCACACAAATTCATTATCTTCTGAAGAAGCATTCCGATGCTCCAGCCAGGCATACCAGTTTTCATAATATCCCCACATTCCATCTCCGGTAAAATAATCTTCACACATCATCTCAAGCATAACATCCACTGCTTTCTGACCGAATTGTCCCTGACTGGCATAAACGGATGTTCCCAGATAAGTGCGACGGAGCGTTCCGTCCAATATCATCTTACCGCCTTCAGTCGTTTTAAGTAACATATTATCAGTGTATTTATCCGATGGTGCCCGGTCTAAAAAATCACTGTTGCAAGATGTCAGGCACAACATCCACGCAAATGGCAGGAATATATATATTAGTGCTTTCATAATTTCTCATTTTAAAAATTAATATTTAAACCGACTGACACAACCCGATTGGGCACATACTTATTATCACTCACTCCGGAAAATGCCTGAGTCGGATCCATTCCTTTCAGTTTGGTAAAAGTCAGCAAATTATCTCCGCTTACAAATATTTTTACCGATGACATTCTCAAACGGCTGATCCATTCATGCGGCAAATTGTAAGAAAGATTGATATTCCGCAACGACAAATAAGAAGCTTTTTTCAAAAAACGGTCAGTGCTACGGCTTATATTGGTATTCCCTTTTTCCACTCTGGGAACATCCGTTATATCTCCCGGCTTTCTCCAACGCTTCAATATGTCTTTATGCCAAGCTGTTCCCAAGGACCCCGGATGCATTAACATTCGATAATTCGCATCCAGCATCTTACCTCCCACGGAATAAGAAAAGAATACGGAAAGATTCAAGCCTTTCCATGAAAAGCTATTGGTAAAGCCTCCATAAATCTTAGGAATGGACGAACCGACATATTGTTTGTGCTTCGGATCCGATGATACTACGGAGTAATCGTTTGTCTTTTCCCAAACACCGTCATTATCATACCAAAACAATTCATCGCCGGTTTGAGGATCTACCCCCGCTGATTTAATCAGCCAGAAATCATAAATGGAACCTCCCTCCACCCATTTTTTACTGCCATTCCATATTTCTTCCTGACTCAATTTCGTCAGCTCATTCTTATAATGTGTCAGATTCAGGTCCAATGTCCAGGTAAATGCCGATTCTTTAAAGATATCAAAACCAAGTTGCAGTTCAACACCTTTATTCGTCATGGCTGCAGCATTTTGCATCATGGCGGACAAACCTGTTGAGTAAGGAATCGGCACATCAAAAAGCATATCATCTCCCTTACGTATAAAATAATCGATTTCTCCGCGGATTCTATTTTTAAAGCCGAATTCCAATCCTACATTGAAATTGGAATTCTTTTCCCAATGCAAATCCTTATTCCCCAATCTGGAATGAATGGCTCCCGAATAATCGTAATTGGCATAAGAATCAAAGAAATTCTGCCAGGCATAATACATCGGATAGCCGTCGGCATCCAATATCTTATCATTCCCCTGCACTCCGTATGACACTTTCAGCTTCAGATTATCCAGCCAGTCTCCCTGGCTCATAAAGGCCTCCTGTGATATACGCCAGGATGCTCCTACCGACCAGAAATTACCCCAACGGCTGTCTTTGGCAAAACGGGAAGATCCGTCTCGGCGGTAAGAACCCGATAAATAATAACGGTTGTCAAAATCATAACTCACCTGTCCGAACCAACCTTCCACCGCATACTCATCAGTCTTGGAATTCCCGTCTTCCAATATGGCTCCGAAAGCCAGATCCGGCGTTATATCCAATGAAAAACCTGTTCTTTGTGCAAAAACCAATTTGGTGACATACCGATAGCTTTCATGCCCGAGCATTGCTGCTATATGATGCAGACCTATTTCTTTGTTATAATTCAACAATTGATTGAATGTCAGCGATTCGCTACGAAATGATTCAATATTGCCACGTCCGCCGACATTAGCGGCATCTCCGAATTTATTGTTATACATCTGCGTACTACGACGGTTCAATATGTCTGCATTACCACTTACTTTAAAAGTGAAATCACGCAAAAACGTTGTCCCGGCAGTAATATTGATGTTAAAGTTATCTGACTGGTTGCCCACAATATCATTCATTAATGTTGCCACATTATTGGTCCTTCCATTGAAAGGACGTTTCTCTCCATAATCATAAATCCGCTCTCCGGCATCATCCAAAAGATATTCTCCCTTATCATCCCGCTTGTAAATAGGAAAAATAGGAGCAATCATACGTGAATAATAGAATGGGTTAATGGCATAATTACCGGATTCCCGCATCATATTGGAAGTTTTGTTGTTCGAATATCCGATATTGCCTTCCAAATTAAACCAGTCTGAAAATTTGCTTGTAACATTTGCCCTCGCTGTAAAACGCTGATAATCGGTTTGCATCATGATACCTTCTTCATCCAGCCAGCCTAATGAAAGATAATAAGTCGTCTCTTTTGAACCGCCGCTCATTGAAAGCATATAGTCCTGCTTCAAGCCTGTACGAAACAATTCATCTCCCCAATCATCATGATAAAGTAGATGTGCTTTCGGATTCAATTTACCGTCCGTACTTATCAATTCATTCGCGGGCACATCATAACTGTTATAATCACCCAATTGTTTTGCTATCAGCTTTTCAGAGGCAATCTTGGATGCATCTTCAATAGATTCCCCATTGGCAATCAATCCGTTTCTATACGATTCCCAAGCTGTCTCATAATAATCTTTCTCTCCTAATCTGGAATATTCAGGAATAGCACGGGAAGAAAATCCCCAAACGGCCTTGACACTCAAGGAAGATTTTTCACTTCCCCTTTTAGTCTGTATCATCACTACTCCATTGGCCCCACGAGCACCATAAAGAGCTGCTGATGATGCATCTTTCAAAACGGAAATAGATTCGATGTCATCCGGATTGATGGAACTGATATCTCCATCAAACACTGCTCCATTCAATACATACAACGGTTCTGAAGATGAATTCAAAGACCCGATTCCGCGAATACGGATTGATGCCCCCGAACCGGGTTGCCCACTGCCGGCCATCACTTGCAAACCGGGAGACGTACCTTCAAGAGCCTTGGTCACAGAAACTACATTCATCTTTTCCAATTGCTCGTTCTTTATCACCTGGGCTGCACCCGTAAAACTGGATTTCTTCGTTGTCCCGTATGCCACCACCATAACTTCATCCAATTTTTTATTATCCGGCTTCATACGGATTGTAATATTCTGCTTAATGCCCACCTCAACCGTTTCCATACCTATAAATGACACTACCAATGTCTTAGACGAAGAGGGCACATTCTTCAAGGTAAAACTTCCATCATTACCTGTCGCAGTACCGATTGTCGTTCCCTTTACTAATACCGTTGCTCCGGCTATCGGTTCTCCATCATTTAAAGAAACCACAAATCCCGAAATATTCCGTATTTGTGCACTTAACAGGCCAACTTCCAAAAAGAAAGCTGCCAATAAAAGAATTAAGTTTTTTTTCATAAAGATTCATTTAGATTTAATCATGTAATAATAAAAGCATCCCTTCAAAAACTTCAATTATAGTAGGCACACGAACAGAAAAAATCTATCTCAATCCAA
>JAHHTT010000044.1 GCA_020024465.1 Odoribacter sp. | reverse complement strand
TGGCAGCTATGCTGGTTATTGCACTGGGTGTATCGTGGTTTTATTGGCACCGGACAGAAATCATTCCGGAAGTGACCGAAGCGAAAGTCATGCCGGAAAATGCTAAGGCAGTGTTAATATTGGCTGATGGTGAAAAAGTGAATTTGGGAATGAAGGATTCCTTGTCGGTTGATTTGACAGGAGGCGGTCAGGCTGTTAATAAGGGGAAACAATTAATTTATACAGGAGAGCAATTTGTGCCGATGCAATACAATGAGTTGCGTGTACCGCGGGGAGGGGAATACGAAGTGGTGCTTGCGGATGGCACGTTAGTGAAATTAAATGCAGCATCATCATTAAAATATCCTGAAACTTTTGGAACAGAACAGAGAGAAGTGATATTATCGGGAGAAGCTTTTTTTCAAGTGGCCAAAAGTGATATTCCGTTTATTGTGAAAGTCGGGGATTTGGCCGTTAAAGTGTATGGGACATCTTTTAATGTTAATACTCAAAAGGCTGATCGGATTCAAACGGTATTGGTGGAGGGAAAAGTGGGAATTAAAATGTTGGAAACCGGGCAGGAATATATATTGCATCCTTCTCAATTAGCTGATTTTAATATTGCTACTGGCAAAATGGATGTAAAGGAAGTGGATTTAACTCCTTATGTTGCTTGGACGCGTGGTGAGTTTGTCTTTGAGAATCAGCGATTGGAAGAAATATTGGAAATCCTGTCGTTGTGGTATGATATGGAGGTTTTTTATCAGAATTCATCCTTAAAGGATTTGCATTTTACAGGCTATTTGAAACGATATCTGGCGGTAGATCAGATATTGAATGCATTGTCTCAGAGTGTCGGAGTGAAATTTAGTCGACAGGGTGGGACATTGACTGTCAGTGAATAAAAAATACGGAAGATGGTGGAACATCTTCCGTGATTAGATAACGAATAAAGAATGGTGGAACATTCTTTATTCAAAATAGTAATTTAATAACAACAAATTTATGAAAGAAATCTGGATTTTGCTCAAATTGCTGGAGCAAAAAAAACGTAAAATTTTGTGGGTGATGAAACTGAGTGTCTTCTTTGTTCTGTTTTTTTCTTTGTCTGTTTCGGCCACTGTTTCGGCACAGCAGGAAAAGGTAAATTTACATTTGGAAAATGTTTCATTAAAGACTTTTTTTCATGAGATTCAAAAGCAGACCGGTTTGTATTTTGTTTACAACGAAGAGATTTGTCGAGATTTTGGTAAAGTGTCTGTTAATGTCAAAGATGAAATGGTATTGAATGTATTGGAAAATGTGTTTAGTGACAAGGCATATTCTTATCATTTTGAAGAAAAGATTATTGTTGTAAAGGCGAAAACGTTGGCAACGCCACAACAGCAAATGAAAAAGGTGAAGGGAAGAGTGACTGATAGTAAGGGAAATCCAATAGTTGGAGCGACGATACTTATTTGTGGAACAACTCTGGGAGCTGCTGCTGACAAGGATGGAAAATTTGTGGTTCTGTCAAATAAGGCGGAAGGTAAATTGGCTTTATCTGCAGTAGGTTTTGAAGCAAAAATAGTCGAATATAAGGAAGGAGATGAATTAAATATTGTTTTGAAAGAGGAAGTGAATCAATTGAATGAAGTTTCGGTTATTGCATATGGAGAACGTTCAAAGCGAGATATTGTGGGAGCCATTTCTTCTGTCAAGGGAAAAGATTTGCAAGATTTTCCTAATGCATCAATAGAAACGATGTTGCAGGGGAAAATGTCAGGAGTGAATGTCTCTAATTTATCCGGTCAGCCGGGAGGTAGAGGTTCATTAGTTACCATCCGGGGCTTTAGTTCGCTAAATTCGACGGGAGCAAATGATGGCTCTCCTTTATATGTTATAGATGGAGTGCCGGTTCAATCTTCTGCATCAACTGCTACAGGAGGAATCAATCCTCTTGCATCTCTTGATCCGACCAGTATTGAATCTGTAGATGTTTTAAAAGATGCTGCTTCTGCTGCGCTTTATGGTTCGCGAGCAGCGAATGGTGTCATATTAATAACGACCAAAAAGGGAAAATTAGGGCGTTCTGTATTTAATGTCAGTGCATCTCATTCTTTCTCATGGTTGCCCAAAACGCCTCTTCAGATTAGAGGTAATGGAGAACGTCGGATGTACCTTGCGCTTGCAAAAATGCAACGCTATGGGAGATATGATTGGCAGACCGATAATGTGATAATGCCTGGCGATTATAATGATACCTGGGGATGGACTCCCGATGACGGATCTTATGATTTTCTTTGGAATAATGGAAATGTTTCCACTCAAGGGCAGCGGGTACCTTCTATTATTCAAGATTCTTTGAATAAGTTTTATAATAACAATACCAATTGGTGGGATTATGTATTTAGAACGGGTCAGCTGACACAAGCCAACATCCAGATTTCCGGAGGCAATGACAATGTCCGTCATTTGGTTTCTGCCGGAGTATATAATGAAAAGGGAATTATGTTGAATTCCAGTTTTATGAGAGTAAACTTATTGACAAATTTGGATTTAAAGTTATCTCCGAAATTGGATGCTTTTACTCGAATCAATCTTGCTTATACAGATCAGAAAGCAGGCGATATGGCCAAAATGCAAGGGATGACTGTAGATCCCAAAACAGAATCAACATTGTTGCCTGGTAAAGGAACTATTGCTGAGAAAAAGGTATTGGAGTCATTAAATGGGATTGATGGAAAAAATATAAATTATAATGTCCGTCTGAATATCGGTTTTAATTATCAAATCATAACTGGTCTGAAACTTTCGGCAACGGCTGCTTTGGATCACTATCTGACCCATATACATAAGTTTACTCCAGATTATCTGACCTATAATAAATTGACGAGGTCTGAATCTCAGGGAATAGGAATGACAATGATTCAATCTGAAAACATGCTGACTTATCGTTTTGATATCAGCGAAAAGCATAATTTTGAATTGATGGCTGGTTTATCCTATAATTGGAATCAGTTGGAGTCTATAAATGGTTCTGCTCAAGGAGGTCCGAGTAATCAAATACATTATGTGGGAGAAGCCTGGCCTCAGCAACGTCCTAATGAATATGGTGGTATTGAATCACTTCAAATGTTTGGTTCAAATCATGAATGCCAGACAATGTTGAGCTATTATGGGCGTATAGCTTATAATTATAAAAAAAAATATCTGACAGAATTGACAATCCGTTCTGATGGTTCTTCTGTATTCGGTAAAGATGTACGTTGGGGAACCTTCCCTTCGGTAGCCCTGGGATGGGTGTTCAGTGAAGAAGCTTTTATGAAGAAATTATGGTGGCTTAATTTTGCAAAATTACGTTTGTCATGGGGAAAATCGGGACAGAAATTTTCTGAAGCATATCTGGCCCAGGGAATAATGGGGGTAACTAATTCATTTTTGGGAAATTCAGGTCTTGCTCCACAAATGTTGGCCAATAATAAATTGACATGGGAGAAAAGTGATCAGTATGATGTCGGTTTGGAACTGAATATGTTTAATTATCGGATTCAAGCGAAGTTAGATTATTATTATAAATATTCCAGTGCCTTGTTGATGCAGACTCCTACTCCCGGTAATTTTTTCCTGGCAAAAAAAATGTGGAATAATGCATCAGCGATATCGAATCAAGGGATAGAAATAGAGGTTTCCGGTGATATAATTAAGGGTGATAATTGGAACTGGAATTTAGGATTCAACATTTCAAGAAACTGGAATTTATTTAGGAAATCATATAATGATATTGATATTAATGATGGAGAAAGCAGTAAAGTGTTGGGACGTCCAGTGTATGGCGTTTACAGTTATCAGGATGAAGGGATTGTACAAAATGAATCTGAAATACCTTATTATTATGATGAACTGGGTAAAAAACGTCCTTTAAGTTTTAGAAATTCGAATTATCCCTTGAGAGTCGGAGGACGTAAAATAAAAGACCAGAATATGGATGGTGTGATCGATGAGGGCGATTTATATTATGTCGGCAGTACTATCCCTGCAGCTTTTGGAGGCATTACCAGTCGATTAAGTTGGAAGGGAATAACTTTGGATGTTGTTATGAATTATATGATTCATCGGAAAATGATAAACATTGTCAAAGGCGCTGCTTTCAATTTTATGGCTGCTCCTAAAGTATTGATGAATGATTCTAATAAAATGTTTTATTGGCAAAAGCCAGGCGATGATGCGGAGTATCCTTCTTTAGAGTTTGCTGATGCGAGTTATGTAGGACAGTTTGATGGTGATATTGATTCTAGAGTAGAAAATGTCAATTTTCTGAGATTGAAACAATTGACTCTTTCTTATCTGATTCCGGACAAATGCTTTAAAAATAAAATTAAAGGTCTGCGGGTATTTATGACAGGCGAGAATCTGTTTTTGATCAGTAATTATTCAGGAGTTGATCCGGAAATGGTAAATCCTTATACAGGAAAAGATTTCGGAGATCAATATCCTTTGAACCGTAAATTTACAATTGGTTTTAATTTAAATTTTTAATTACATGAAAAATATTTACATCTGTATAGTACTGATTTTTTTGAATTATTCATGTTTAGACCAAATTCCTGAGAATACATTAACTTATGAAAATGCATTTACAACGGAGAATGAATTAAATACAACAACCAGTACAATTCATTATTTCCTTAATATTTATTATGCTTTGAATCCTGCTCTTATTGCAGCAGGGGCTAAAGTGGATGAATCGTTTTCAGACGCTCAGGTGCAGCAATGGAATCCTAAATCTGTCATCAGTACAGTAGAGTCGGCCGATGATTGGAAAGGACTTTATGATATTATATATGCGTCAAATCTGCTTTTAGAAAATATTCATAAGACACAAAATTTAACAGAAGAGCGTTATAATTTTCATGCGGGACAGGCCCATTTTGCGTTGGCTTTGTCTTATTTTGCGTTGGCTCAACGTTATGGAGATTGTGTGATTACAAATAATGCCAGTGATATTGTTGAGTATGGAGCGTCTCCTATGCTGGATGTAATAAACAGAGCTATTTCGCATGCGAAGACTGCGTATGAAATCCTTCCGATTCATGAAGAACTGAGAGGAGTTAATGGGGCGGCAATAAGTAGTAAACAATATGGTTCAAAGGGAAATAGTGCGACGCTTCTTGCTTATATTTATGCATGGAAAGCAAGTTTGATAGAAAATTATGGAGAGCTTTATGGAATAAAAGAAGATGCAGGAAAAGCATATCAACAAGCGATAGAATATGCCAATTCTGTTATTGATAAGAAAGTTGGATATTATGAGTTATGTTCATCACCCAAGGAATTGTGTGAATATTTGTCGTCGCCTCAGCGAGAAAATCCTGAATCAATATTGACTTTTACTTTTGACCGTAGCAGATCTGAATTCAGTATCTCTCCTAATGGTATCGCATTGAATTATGTTAGCTGGCCTGTAAATGATCTGTTGTTGCCCGGTAATTTTGTAACAGAAACAAATTACAAACTTTATAAGAAAACGGTATTAAAGATGTATTCAGACCCGGCAGATGAAAGACGTGATGAATTCTTTTATGAATTAGATAAAGAGCATAATCTGGGAAATGATTATGCAATCATGTATAAATTCAGAAATAGTGTTTATGTTCCGGATGAATATTCTCCGGCAGGGAAATATTGGAGAACAATAGATGCCGATTACGTGTATTGGCGTTTAGCAGATCTTATTCTATTACGAGCAGAGTGTTATGCAAAATTAAATAACGAGGCATTGGCAAAGGAAGACTTGAATAGGATTCGGGACAGAGCGGGAGTTTCTGCATATCCTTCAGAATATGATGGTGGGATGGATTTGAAAAAAGCGATTTTTAAAGAACGTGAACGGGAATTGCTAGGAGAAAATGATTCACGTTATTATGATATAGTGCGTAATAACTATATAAAAGAAGAATTGGTAGGAAAATTTCAAAAATTATCTTCTGTAGAAATAAAAGGAGGGGCTTTGTTTCTGCCGATTCCTCGGTCTGCATATATAAATACAGATGGAATGATAGTTAATACGAAGTTGCATCAGAAACCATACTGGCTGCCTTATATGTAATGGATTGTTTAATTGTAAAGGAAGGTTTTATGAAAATAAATATAAAAATTGTAATAATAGCATTGATTTTTGCAATGACTGGATGCACTAAGTTTGATTTTGTGGATACAGGAATTGCAAACGGAAGACATAACACAACGATGTGGGAATATTTCCATACAGATTCTTATAATTGGGATTCATTGATCGTGATGGTAAAACATGTAGATGCTTCGTTTGAGGCTGAAATTAAACTGCAAGAATTGTTTGAAGGAAAAAGCAAATACCAGAATAATGTTACTTTTTTTGGAATAACTAATCATAGTATCAGACGTTATATGCTTCAAAAAGGTTATAAAACGATCGGGGAAATCCCTGCCAAAAATTGCTATGACCTTGTATTATCTTCGGTACTTGATGAAGTTATTATGCTTGACGGTTTTATTCCCGGTAAACCTTCAGCAGATGTTGATAATGTCATAGGTGTCGGGGGAAAAAGATATCATACTTTATCAGGTAAGGTGTTGTGGATTTATACATTCAGGGGGGATTATGAGGGAGTGCCTGATGCTGGACCTGTCCAAATACATATAGTGTCTGAGGATACTCAAAAACAAACAGATGTGGCTTCTTCTGATATTATGACGAATTCGGGAGTAGTACATTCGCTTAGTTATGATTTTACACCAAATGATTTTTGAATATGAAAAAGATACAGAAATTTTTAATGCCAGTCATTGCTATTACAGTAAATTTATTGTTGGTGCAATGTGATAAAATGGATGTTGGATATTTAAAGGCTGAAAATGCAGTATATGAGCCGAATATTGTAACGGTCAGTCGGAATTTAAATCCGGAAGACCAGCATATAGTAGATGGTGTTCCATGGACATCTGGTCGTATCCAGGGAGTTTCGGGTACTAATCCAATAAATTATGAAATTTATGATGTGAAGGTATCTCAGGGGGGAGATGGTGAGAAATTTAAAGAAATCATTCAGAATGGGGATGTGCGAGTACAAGGAAGTATCATACAATTATTTCAGACAGGTGTGGATAAAATACCTGATGGGATTTATACTTTGACAATTAAAGTATATAATGAAGACCATTTTTATATATTGGATGAGATTTTTTCATTTGATGTACAAGGAAAATAAATGTTTAATTGAATTTTGATATTAGATCAATAAAAAAACAAATACGATGCGTAAAATATTTAATATATTGATAATGTGTATAATGCTTTTCCCGTATTCAATTTATGCACAAGAAACTGCTTCAAACGGGATAAAGTTTTTTCAAGGGACTTGGGAAGAAGCTATTAGTATTGCTAAAAAACAAAACAAAGCTCTTTTTGTGGATTTTTATGCAGTTTGGTGTGGGCCCTGTAAGAAAATGTCAAATGAGGTGTTTACGCTTGATTCAGTAGGTAATTACTTTAATGATAAGTTTATAAATCTGAAAATAGATGTAGAGAAAAAAGAAAATGCAGCTATTGTTGAACAGTTTAAAATACATGCTTTCCCAACACTTATGTTTTTAGGGAATGATGGGACACCAATCTCTGTTAATGTCGGAGCGATGGATGCTCAAGGCTTAATAGAAGCTGCAAAGACCGCCATTGGCGAGTTGATAGGTTTTAAAAAATTGTATAAGATGCATCTTGAGGATCCTGAAAATTTGGAATTGCAGCAAAAAATGTTGCTTCAGGCTTCGCGTTTTTTAATGGCACAAGATGGAATGAATGCTGAGAAATGGGTAGTGAGAATACAAAAATTGTATAATGCTTATTTGAAAGCAAAAATGGGACCTGCTTTGATTAATAAGCAGGATTATATCATTATAACCCAGTTACAGGGAAGTGATAAAGAAGAAAAGGAAAAGATAGTTGATTTTATTAATTCCACTCTTGTTGAATGGCGTAAGGTTTTGGGTGATAGCCCTGCTTATTATGTAATAGAATTTAATGACCAAATGATTGAGGGACTTGCGAAAGAAGGGAATGTAAAGTATAAAGAATATGTTGACAAGATAAAAGGAGATTATAAAGACGCCTATGCAGTTTTGTCTTTGAGCGGAGGTGTCGATCCTTATGATCTTAGTCTGAAATATGCAGATGCCATTTATTCTTTATATAAGGGAAAAGATATTTCAAAATATAAAGAGTTAATGCAAGAATATTTTGTATTGCTTGGCACAAATGTGGAATCAATGGACTATGGAAAAGCAGCGCAAAATTTGTATTACGTGGCGGATAAAAAACTTACAGATGCAGACCATACTCTGGCAATACAGTGGTTGAAGAAAGCTCTTGAAGGAGAGAATCCTATCATAGATCGTATAAATTTTTTAGTTATGATAGGTGATTCTTATACAGGGATGAAAAAGTATGATGAAGCGGAAGCTTATTATAGACAAGGATATGCAGAATCACTTCAATTGACTGAGACACAGGATTTGCAACAAATGATGCAGGTTGCAATTATTCGTAAATTGACAACATTGGATTTGTTGAAAAAGTAAATGTGGTTATTATGAAGAATTTTATATTGTTTTTTTTATTCTTTTCATGGTTTTGCCCATTGGAAAGTAATGCTCAGCTATCCGGTTTGCGATATGGACGATTAGCCAATGGTCTGACTTATTATATTATGCAAGAAGAAGATTTTGCCGGAGAAGTAAACTTTTTTCTTTATAAAAACATTGGGGCAATATTGGAGAATGACGACCAACAGGGGATGGCACATTTTTTAGAGCATTTGTCATTTAATACTACAGAACATTTTCCACATGGAGTGATGAATTTCCTGCGTGACAAGAATGTGGTTTTTAATGCTTTGACAGGAATAAATGAGACTTCTTTCCGACTTTACAATATACCTGTCAGTAAAAAAGAATTGACAGATTCTCTGCTTTTGGTTGTAAAAGATTGGTGTAATGGAGTTTTATTTCCTAAAGAAAGTGTTGAAAAGGAGCGAAATATTATATTGGAAGAGTGGAGGCAAGACAGGACGGTAGAAAAAAGATTAAGTGAGTCCATTGCTCCAGTTATTTTTAATAAGAGTAGATATGGCTATCGCAATGTTATCGGAGATCAGGCTGCATTGAAAAAATACAGTGCCAAAGATTTAAAGTGTTTTTATGATAAATGGTATAAGCCTGAATTTCAGTTTATAGTGATTGTCGGAGATATAGATCCGGATTATTGGGAAATGCAGGTGAAGAAGATGTTTGGAACAATATCTCCTTCGAAAAAAATGCTTGTTAGAGAGAAAACATTTATAGAAGATAATGAACAACCTTTGTATTATCGTTTTATTGATAAAGAAAATATTTCAAATTCATTTGGAATTTATCAAAGGCGGCATGTTATATCAGATACTTCGGAAAAATCTGCGGCAAGGGAGAGTATGATGTCTCAATTATTCCAGAAACTTGTCAATCGTCAATTGTCAATGCTGAGAAATGAAGGAGTGGAAACTTATATTGCAGCAACTATGGGATATGCACCATCCGTTCGTTTTTATGAACAAAATGCATGGGATGTTGTACCTTATGAAGGGAAAGAGATTGAAGCTCTGGAACAAATTTTGAGGATACGAGAAAAGATAAGACGGCAAGGATTTTCTAAACGTGAGTTTGAGGAAGTGAAATGGAGTATTTATAATGGGATAAAATCATTATTAGAAAATGAGCATTTAGGAACTCCGGACAATCTGATGAATTTATTCAAACAACATTATTTGTATGGACAATCATTACAATCGTTTAGGCAGCAGTTAACGACTTCCATGGAAGAATTAGTTGAACTGGAAGCGGATGATTTGCACAGATGGATTTGTTCCTGGATGAATGATAAGAATATAACATTTATAACTTATTCTGCACGTCCCGAAGATATGAATATCTCTTATGACCAATTTACTTCTTGTTTGACAAAAGCGTCAGAGTTGCCGCTATTGGATTTTAAAGAGCCGGAGGAGGTGAAAAATCTGATTGATTTTAATATAACGCCAGGTCATATCGTGGAGGAAAAAGAGATAACGGATTTGAAGGTAGAAAAATGGATACTTACTAATGGAGTGAATGTGTTATATAAATATTTACCTTCAGAAGACGGTAGAGTGTATTTTGTCGGATCGGCTAAAGGAGGAGCTTCGATAGTTGAAACAAAAGATTTGGCATCATATTTTGCGATGCGTTCATTGCTTATGCAATCAGGTTTGTATAAATATAACCGAAATCAGTTGCACCAATGGTGCCAAAATAATGGAATAGATTTATCTTTGTCTATTACTGATGACGTTATAGGTATTGGAGGGAATGCCTCTAAATATAATATTGAGAGTCTGTTGCAATATGTTTATTTGGTAATAATGCATCAAAATTTCGATGAGCAGATATTTAAAAAATTTGTGGAGCGAAAGAAATATTTGTATTTGACAAGAAATATTTCTGGTATGAGTGCTGTTCAGGATTCAATCAATGATTTGCTCTATCCTCCGACAGAAGATAATCCGAAAGAAGATCTTGCATTTTATGATAAAATGAGATATGAAGATTTACAGAAAATTTATAATAATCAATTTGGTAATACCGGGGAATTTACATTTTGTCTGATTGGAGATATTTCGAAAAAAGATGCACAAAATTTGGTCGAGAAATATATAGCATCCTTATCCGGGAAAAAAACGTCTTCTCCAAGAAAATTTTATATGCGGAACAAGGAATCGGAGAGTGAAGAGATTGTGCGTGAATTTCATGCAGATATAGAGGGTGATATTGGTGAAGTTGAATTGTCATTTATAAATAATAAAGAATTATCACAAAAAGAAATCCTCAGTTTGTCTTTGTTAAAAGAATTGATTCAATTCCGAATGTTTGAAGAATTGAGAGAAAAGGAACATGGAGTCTATAATGTTGCTGTGGATGTAAATTATGTATCTGAACCCAAGCCTGTAAGTGTATTTAAAGTTCATTTTTCTACAGAAAGGCAAAAAGTGGATGAAATGAAAAAGTGTGCTTATAGAATTATTGAGGAAATAAGTAATAATTTGTTTTCAGATGATCTTTTTAAAAAGGTCAGAATTCCTTTTTTGTTGGAAGAGAATAATAATTTAGATATGGCACAATCGACTGCTGATGATATAAGTGAAATTAATGATCCCATGCTTTGGTTGGCAATTCTGAATTCATATGCAGAACAGGGAGATTCTTGGAATATATCGGATGCTAAGATAAAAACAGATTTTTCAATTGGCAACGTAACTCGTATGGAGTTGGCAGAAATATTTAAGAAAATTTTGGATGGAGCCAAAAAACGAGATATCGTGGTAAAATCGAATCCATTGACAAATAGCCATTGGGAGAGATAGAAGGTGCGTATCTAGTGTGAAACACAAATCTAAGGAAATTCATAAAGGGGTGTCGCAAGCATTCTGACAATCCCGTATTTTATCTCCTAAAAGTTCTTCATTGTTTTGCGTAAATTAAAAAACGTGAAATGATGAAGAACTTAACTTTAAAAGAATTTAAAAAGATCCATGGAGGATAGAAGCCGACAGGATTTTCCATTTGTGATTATTGTGAGAATACAGGCTTTGAGGAAAGCAAATGAATTCATGATGCCGGAATGTGGACAGGTATGATCTGGAATATGTAACTTGATTAACAATCTTTTTTCAGGATGTGCAAATTTGTCAGTTTAAACTGCTAAATTTGCAGTATGTGAGATTCAAATATTGATTTGTTATGATGGAAGACATACAAGGTATTAAGCAACGGTTTGAAATTATTGGTAACACACCGGCATTAAACCGTGCCATAGATATAGCTAATCAGGTAGCACCGACGGATCTTTCGGTATTGATTACAGGGGAAAGTGGTGCCGGTAAAGAGATTTTTCCTCGTATCATTCATGCTTATAGCACGCGTAAGCATGCTTCATATATTGCAGTTAACTGTGGAGCAATTCCGGAAGGAACCATAGATTCTGAATTATTCGGACATGAAAAAGGTTCGTTTACCGGAGCTGTATCCGACCGTAAAGGCTATTTTGAAGTTACTGACGGAGGTACCATTTTTTTGGATGAAGTGGGCGAACTGCCTTTGCCAACACAGGCAAGATTATTAAGAGTTCTTGAAACCGGCGAATTTATTCGTGTGGGTTCTTCGAAAGTCCAAAAGACCAATGTACGTGTCATTGCCGCAACCAATCTCAATATTCCGCAAGCTGTCAGGAATGGAAAGTTTAGAGAAGACTTGTTTTACCGACTGAACACTATTCCCATTACGGTGCCTCCTTTACGGGAAAGACAGGACGATATCCCTTTGTTGTTTAGAAAATTTGCAGCAGATTTTGCCGAAAAATACAGAATGCCTGTTGTACGTTTGACAGAAGATGCCGTACAGATGTTAAAAGCGTTTTACTGGCCCGGCAATGTCCGCCAATTGAAAAATGTAGCCGAGCAAATTTCCATTATTGAACAGGAACGTTCAGTTGATGCCTTGACTTTACGTAAATATATTCCAGATTCAGACCCGATGCTTCCCACCATTGCTGGCCATGAACAGGGAGATGCCAATTTTGCATCCGAGAGAGAGATTCTTTATAAGATTCTTTTTGATATGAAAAAAGACATGAATGATTTAAAACGCTTGGTTTATGATTTGATGCAAAACGATCCTCAATCTTCCGCTTCGATTAAAAAGAACACTACGGCTTTGGTGTTGCATGATTTATATAATTCTGCTTCTGATATTTCTTCAAATCATCCGGCAACTTCAGCCTCTGTGACTTTGCATCCTCATGAACATATACAGGAATCAGAAGCTGTTATTGAAGAGTCTTTTTCCATAGAAGAAAAAGAAAAGGAACTTATAAAGAAAGCTTTGGAAAAAAATCACAACAAGCGCAAATTGGCTGCCAGAGATCTTGGAATATCTGAACGTACTTTATATAGAAAACTGAAGGAGTATAATTTAGAAAATTAAAAGGAATTCTTTATTTTTGTACGCTACAATAATTTATATCAAATGGTTAAATACAGATTTATTTTTATATTGGTTACGATAGTGTTATGTTGTGCTGCATGCCGTTTCATGGGAGTGACAGTTACATATAATATGACCGGCGGTTCATTAAATCCTGAAATTAAGACATTTTCTGTCGACTATTTCCCCAATAAAGCTCCACTCGTAATGCCTACGCTTAGTACCACTTTTACCGATAAATTGACAGAATATATCCGTCAAAAAACAGGATTGACACAGTTAACAGACAATGACGGAGATATTCGGTTTGAAGGACAAATTACAGAATATTCCCAACGGCCTATTGATATCACTTCTGACGAAGTAGCGTCCTCCAACCGTTTGACAATCGGTATTCGGGTGAAGTACACCAATACGGTAGATGATAAATTTGACTTTTCGTCCACATTCTCCAATTATGCAGACTATTCTACAGATGTTGATTTCAATTCTGTGGAAGAAAGTCTGATAGAAGAGATTCTAGATAAAATCATTGACGATATATATAATAAGGCTATTGTCAATTGGTAGGGTATGCGACGGGAAAAATTTATAGAATTTATGCGTCACCCGGAGAAAGTAGGGACTGATGATTTGCAGGAATTAGAAGCACTTGTAAGCCATTATCCTTATTTTCAAGCTGCACGTATGCTTTATCTGAAAGTGCTCTACCTTCAGGCTGGGACTCGATTTAGACATGAGTTGAAAATCAGTACCGTACATATTACAGATCATAAGCGATTGCTTCACTATTTGAATCTGTTACCCGGGACACATCTTCGGGAGGTCAGAGCTTCTTCCTGTGATATCTCTCTGGAGTCAGGTGAGTACATGGGAAACAGACCATCTGATGGAACAATTGAAAATCAGGATGATGCTATTCAAATTTCCTTGTATGACCGTGAACTTCGGCCTGTGAATTCAGGCACAGAAGATTTGGAGGGAACTGATAATATGTTGGAAAATTCCGATGTAGTCAGTTCCGGTTATTCGTTTTTCGATGAAAAGAATTTTTCCACGGCAGGCAATCCTGTAAATATGAAAGATAAAAACAGCCAACTGATTGACGACTTCATCGAAAGTAATCCGGGTATGCCTAAAACTACTGCGGCAACTGAAAATATACGGGACTTGTCAGAAGAAAACCCTTATGATAAGGATGAACTTTTTACCGAGACGTTGGCAAAAATCTACACGAAGCAAAAATTATATGAAAAAGCCATAGCAACTTATATTAAATTAAGTTTGAAATATCCGGAAAAAAGTGTTTACTTTGCCAATCGAATTGAAAAAATTAAAGAATTCATAAATAATCAAGAGTAATTATGTACACAGCAATTTCTGTTTTAGTATTCATTATCTGTCTTTTATTGATATTGATTGTATTGGTTCAAAACTCTAAAGGAGGAGGTTTGGCATCATCATTTGCATCATCCAACCAAATAATGGGTGTTCGTAAAACTACAGATTTTTTGGAGAAAGCAACTTGGACTTTGGCAGGTGGCATGATGGTATTATGTGTTTTGGCTGTATTTTTCATTCCAAGAGGAGACTCTGGTAATCAATCAGCCATTCAGGAACAAATTAATAGCCAGCCTGTACAGCAGGCAATTCCATCTTTCCCCAGTGCAACGACAACAGAGGAAACTCCTGTCGAAAACACAACAACAGAGGAAACTCCTGCAAAATAATGAAGTAAGGATATTTAAAAAAAAGTGTCAGTATGTCAGTCATACTGACACTTTTTTTATTGTCATCTGTCAACGATTCCATTTGATAATATTGTGGTATTTGTTGGTAAGGTGTTATGAAACAATGATTTATAGTTTTAGTTGACTTGAAGTTGTTTCCGGTTTTACTGTTTTGGCATGGAATATGATAAAGATGATAGTGTAAAATTGATGGAAATCAAAAATATATAAACTAAAAATTAATATCATGACACTGAAAACCGTTCTTAACAAAGTGATTGTTGAGCCTGTGGCAGCAGAGACCGTAACCAAAGGAGGTATTATTATCCCTGACACAGCACAAGAAAAACCTCAGAAAGGAGTCGTTATCGCAGTAGGTAATGGTAAGGCGGACGAACCGATGGAAGTAAAAGTTGGAGATACTGTTTTGTTTGGAAAATATGCAGGTACTGAATTGCATATTGATGACAAAAAATATTTGGTAATGAATCAAGGAGATATTTTAGTGATTCTATAACAAACATTCAAATAACAGTTTTTAAATTAAAGAAATTATGGCAAAAGAGATTAAATTCAATATAGAGGCTCGCGACCTGATGAAAAAAGGTGTTGATGAGTTGGCAAATGCAGTGAAAGTGACATTAGGTCCGAAAGGACGCAATGTTGTAATTGAGAAAAAATTCGGAGCTCCTCATATTACAAAAGATGGTGTCAGTGTAGCAAAAGAAATTGAATTGTCTGATCCGTATGCAAATATCGGAGCACAAATGGTGAAAGAAGTAGCTTCCAAAACAGGGGACGATGCTGGTGACGGTACAACGACTGCTACTATTTTGGCACAGTCTATTATTAATGTAGGTTTGAAAAATGTTACAGCCGGAGCTAATCCGATGGAATTGAAAAGAGGTATCGACAAAGCCGTTACTGCTGTAGTGAAATATTTGGAAGGTATGAAAGAAGAGGTTGGTGACAACTTTGAAAAAATCCGTCAGGTGGGACGTATTTCAGCTAACGGCGATGAAACGATCGGTAACTTGATTGCCGAAGCAATGGAAAAAGTTGGCATTGAAGGTGTCATCACTGTAGAAGAAGCTAAGGGTACAGAAACAGAGGTTAAGACTGTCGGAGGTATGCAATTCGACCGCGGATATATTTCTCCGTATTTTGTAACAGATAGCGAAAAAATGATCTGTGAATTTGAAAATCCGTACATTCTGCTTTATGACAAGAAAATCTCTTCTATGAAAGAATTATTGCCTATTCTTGAGCCGGTGGCCCAGTCTGGACGTGCATTATTAATCATTGCAGAGGATGTTGAAAGTGAAGCATTGGCAACTTTAGTTGTTAACCGTTTGAGAGGTTCTTTGAAAATTGCAGCAGTGAAAGCTCCGGGATTCGGAGATCGCCGTAAAGAGATGTTGGAGGACATAGCCATATTGACAGGTGGTGTAGTAACCTCTGAAGATAAGGGTTTGAAGCTTGAAAATCTAACAATCGACATGTTGGGCCGTGCCGACAAAGTGTCTATTGACAAAGAAAATACAACTATCGTTAAAGGTGCCGGTAAGAAAGAAATCATTCAGGAAAGAATCGATCAGATAAAGAAACTGATTGAAAATTCTACTTCAGACTACGACAGAGAAAAATTAAAAGAACGTTTGGCAAAATTGGCTGGAGGTGTTGCAGTTCTGTATGTTGGAGCCGCTTCAGAAGTTGAGATGAAAGAGAAAAAAGACCGTATTGATGATGCATTGCACGCAACCCGTGCTGCCAGTGAAGAAGGTATTGTGCCGGGAGGTGGTGTAGCTTATATCCGTGCACAGGCTGCTTTGGAAGGCTTGAAGGGTGAAACTGAAGACGAGACGACGGGTATTGAAATCATCAAACGTGCCATTGAAGAACCGTTACGTCAAATTGCCAGCAACGCTGGTGTAGAAGGAGCAGTGGTTGTTAACAAAATTCGTGAAGGAGAGGGAGACTTCGGCTATAATGCCCGTAAAGACGTGTATGAAGATTTGAAAGTTGCCGGGGTTATTGATCCGAAGAAAGTAACTCGTGTGGCTTTGGAAAATGCAGCTTCAATCGCCGGAATGTTCTTGACTACAGAATGTGTATTGGTTGAAGAAAAGAAAGAAGAAGCTCCTGCAATGCCTGCAGGAATGGGTGGAGGAATGCCGGGAATGATGTAAAAACAGCATATTCCATCATATAAAAAAGAGGGAGGCCTTTAAAACAGGAACTCCCTTTTTTGATATTACTTTTGTATCAGTAACAAAATTTCTATTTTTACCGAATTTTTGAAACTTGATTAAGAATACAAAATGTCCGGACAAAATTTATCTATAAATAAAATATTGCGATACGATGAGAATGCTATCAGGCTTCTGTTCGAACATTATTATGTACCCTTAGTTTTATTTGCCAAAAATTATGTTGCAGACATTGACGAATGTAAAGATATTATTCAAGAAATCTTTGCCGTCTTGATTGAAAAAAAAGAGCGTTTTGAATCAATCGACAATTTGAAAGCATATTTTTATCAAACGACGCGTAATCGATGCCTGAAATATTTGCGTCACGAAAGTGTCAAAGAAAAATATTCTCAGGAAATGAAATTAAACTATAGTGAAAGTTTCTATTTTGATCAGGTGTTGGAAGAAGAAGTGTATATGCAATTGATCGATGCCGTCAACCGTTTGCCTCAACAATGCAGAAATGTTTTTATGCTGGTGCTGGAAAACAAAAGTAACAATGAAATTGCAGAGGAATTGGGTATAAGTATAGAAACAGTTAAGTCTCATAAAAAATCAGGGAAAAAAATTCTATATAACCAACTTAAAAATCTTATTCCTTCATTATTGCTTTCGTCTTTGATGCAATTATAATTTTTTTATTTTTTCAATTCTTCTCTCTCCCCCTTTTTATATCCTAAAGGGTCTTCTATATGTAAGTTGTATAAAACTTGCATGTTAAAATGTCACATGTTATGCAAAGAGAAGAAAGCGATATATTTAAATTAGCGGAAATAATTACCCGTTCTTTCGAACAAGAATTATCTGAATATGAGCGACAAAAACTTGAAAACTGGCTGGCAGAATCAGACAATCACCGCGAGCAGTATGAACAATTTAAGACAATTGAATTTTTAAGGCAAAAGAATCAGGAAAGAGTAAAAATTGATTGGCAAAAAGATTGTCAGAATTTTCTGGAAAGAAAAAACAAAAAGCATTTTTTCATCAGACAACTATTCCGTTATGTTGCAGTGGCGGTATTGTTATTGTCCATAAGTACGGTCTTATGGCTATATGAACGCCCTGTATCTTCTGATTTTATAACAGACAGAATCAGCCCTATACGTAAAAAAGCTGTTCTAACATTGGCACAAGGGGAACAAATAATCTTGTCGGACAGCACTTATACACAGTTACAGGGTCCGTCTGGAGCTCATATTAATATTCAAGGCAGTCAGGTGACTTACTTGCATCAAGGCGGTGATACAACGTGTACATTATACAATACATTACATACTCCCCGGGGTGGAGAATATATGTTGACCCTGGTTGATGGTACTAAGGTATGGCTAAATGCGGAATCAACCATACGCTATCCTGTGAAATTCAATTCCAATAAACGTATTGTTTATATAGAAGGCGAAGCATTTTTTGAAGTTCAAAAAGATACGAATCATCCATTTGTTGTCGTTTCGAATAAAACGGAGGTAACAGTATTAGGTACCAGCTTTAATTTTAGGGCCTATCCGGAAGAGAGCTCCATCTCTACAACATTGGTTGCGGGAGCCGTGAAAATGAAGCATATAGATGCGAAACAAGAAGTGTTACTTAGTCCAGGCGAACAGGGGATATTGGATATCGCGGATGGCACGCTGAGCAAACAAAGAGTTGACACTTATTTATATTCTGCGTGGAAAGACGGACGAATCGTCTTCCGAGACATTCGCCTGGAAGACTTGTTCAATACATTAGCGCGTTGGTATGATTTGCAAGTATTCTATCTAAATCCGGAAGTAAAAGATATTCGCTTCACTGGAGATATAGATAAGACAGATAGATTTGAAAATATTCTCAGTATTATGGAGCAAAATGAACGGGTTAA
>JAHHTT010000043.1 GCA_020024465.1 Odoribacter sp. | reverse complement strand
TTGACTTCTGAACTTGACATCATATGCGTTTCCTTTTTTATACAAAATTAGCGATGCCGAAGCTGCGCTACAATATGTATTTTATCGGACGCTTACGAACGTCCTTGTGTCCATCTTTATCAATACCAAGAACATTATAGATGGCACGGCTAACTGCACAACCTCGTTCATCTGTTACTTTATAATGAATGGCGTCCATCCAGACTATAGGATAAACGGAGTCAAGCATGCGTGACTTCCAGGCTTTTATCTCAGGCAGAACACGGTCGGTTATGCTGCTGATTGTGTCGGCAGAAACACGGTTACCTAAGTTTTCTTCCATCCAGTCACTGATTTCACGTGTACTGTTACCAAGAGCATATAGGCCGATTATGCGGTCTGCAACCCCTTCTGCAAGGATGGTTTCGCGCTTCTTGATAAACTGAGGATCGAAGCTTGAATTACGATCTCTGGGGGTTGAAACGGTTACTTCGCCCAGTGGTGTCTGAACCTGCTTTTGCATCTTACCATTACGGCGATTGCCGTTTTCGCGTTCTTCCGAAGTTAAATGAGCATCCATTTCACCTTCAAGTGCTGCATTTAAGATACTTTCTAGTAAAGGAGCAAATGCACCATCTTTACCCAATAATGACTTACCAGACTTCAATTGTTCGATAGCCTTGTTCTTGATACTTTCAAAATCAAATTCTTCTTTCATATAAAAAACTGTGTTAGCAAATATAATATTTTATTCTTTGCTGACACAGTTTAATTTACATCCTCAAACGATGTCAAACATATCTTCTTCATTGCCGAAATCAAAGGCTCCATGTCATCCATGAATTTATCTGCTATTGAGCGAGCCAAGATAGACTGTCCAAAATGTTATTCAACTCCATCTCCACTACCAATGTGAAATACCACAAAGTGGCTACTTATCAAGATTTAATAGATGGAATGAATGCGGATAGGTTGATTAAAATATAGGCATTCACTTGTTGAAGGTGAACGCCTATTCTTTTTGAGGCCTCAATAGACATTTGGTTTGGAACTTTATAATTAATCATTAATATTTCCAAGTAAATGAATATCGTTTCTCACAACAATATTAGAATGTTCAAAATTGTGTGTATTCAAAAGACGAATACCTTCATTATATACCAGGCCTTTATGTTCTGGATCTTTAATGGTTACAATAATTGTTGCTCTGATAGTATTTACAACACCATCTTCTTGTAATTCAAGCATAGTGGCATCTCTAGTAAATGCATGCATTGTCATAGCCCATGTTTGACAATCTTTTATCAGATTCTTCTTCCCAGTTGTCATAGTAGATAAATCTACTTGAAATTTTTTCACTGGCTGCCATTTGTGATTTTTCCTTATGAGGTTACGCTCTCTCATTATTTCAGACTGTCGCTTAGAATATTTATCTTCTGTTAAAATATTGTACAATGAATCTATTCTTTCTTCATTTCGATATGTCTTAGGAGTTCCGACAGCACCAAGTACAAAATGATTAACACCACGAATAGGACCGATTTTGACATCAATATCCGTTTGGCAATATTCATTACCTTCTCCTCCTTTCAAAATAGGATCAGCAACAATTGTAACTGTTACAATTCCGTAAAAATGGCCGTTTTCATCTGTTAAAGAATCTGGATATGGGAAGTCTATTACCTGATAATCGGTACCATTGTTAAAATTAGGTTGCCATACCATGGTAAACTCATCTTCGTCATTGTTCAACATATCATCAATGGAAGTTGGCAAACCAAAACCATACATTTTATCAAATCCAACAACATTCTTGTCTACAACTGATGGATAATTAGCGTTATGTATAATTAATGCCTTTATTAAGGTTGGGTCAAATGCTCCATCAAGTCTATGGAATAGGTGTGTTGCCAAAGAAGAAATTCTTGGTGTAGAGAAACTCGTGCCAAACGCAGTATGCTGAATATCAGCACCTGTCAAGACTTTTACGCCAGTATGTTTATTTCCTCCGTAATGAACAACTTCGGGTTTGATTAATCCTTCAGGACCATACCCTATACGAGAAAAAGGAGAATGTTTACCTTCTTCCAAATCATCTGGATGAGATCCACTGTTACATATTGAACCTACTGTTAGGGCCAGCATTGACTCAGCCCCTAAAGTTATGCGACCTAAATTCGTACTATTGCCTGCTGATTTACAAATTAAAACATCATTTTTCTTTTGAATATCATCTAGCGCTATTGCAAAATCTGAAAATATAAAGTTAGAAACTTCAGTTTGAGAGCCTTGTGAAAGATTCCATATTTTAATATAAGGATATCGTTGTACTGCTGCCCTGATATACATTATAAGTTCATCCTCTGTAATCTTTAATCCATCCCTATCAGAATTAACAATACAGCTAACAAATTTTAGAGGTCCACAACCTGTACAATCTTTATTTTCTAATATATCTCCATATACGGCAATACTAGCAACCATTGTACCATGAATACGATTTATGTCTAATTCATCTAATCCTGCAATGTTATTCTCTTCTTCATGGCTCCATGAAGATAGATAGTCAGATTGTTCAACCCCAGAATCAAGAATTCCTAATATGGGATATTCTTCTCCTTCAACAGGCTTTGCTAATTCCACCTCAGCTTGGAAAGGATTAGGGGCAGCAACAAGTTCGTAATAAGGCATTTCTTTTATAGAAATCACACTATCAAGGGTTGCTATTTGTCGAATTGAATCCGCCGAAGGATTTCTAACTTTAAACATTATCAAATCCTCTGCATAATCAACTCTTTCAATATTGCATCCTAATTCCTCTCCAAGTTCCAAAAGTAATTGTTCGGACAAAGTGTTAAGATTTGCATCTTTATAGTCTACTAATTGGACTTTCAAAATCTTGTTGCTTAATGCTTCAATATCGAAATTGCAAGTATAAACAGATAAATCCTCTATAGCTGCTACTCCTATAGGTTTATCTTTTGAGGACGTATGATTTTGTACAGAAAGGACAACATTCTTTATCGCTTCAATGTCACCGACATCTTCCAACTTTAATAATATTTCTCGAAAGCCTGATATACCAATTACATTATGTTTTCGATTTTGATTAAGAATCGATCTTACATTTGGACGATAAGATTTTGCTGTAGCATGTTCATTAAGTTTTGCCTTTACCAACAGTGGCAAACGACTATTGCGTACAGGGCGATCTTCAAAAAGTCGACCTATACTGTCTAATGCATTTACAAGTCTAACCGCATTCTCAGAAATGATCTGCTCTGTTGCCCATCTTGGAAGTTCATTAGAACCACCAGCTTCTTTCAAGAACTCATCTTGTATTTCGCGAGTTTTTACTAACTGAATAGGAAGTATCTTGGCCATATAGATTATTTATTTGATGTTAAACTTTTTATCTTGCGAAGACTAATACCTGTCAATTCATTTATAACACGTTGTGTTAGTCCTTTTGATTTTAAATATATAATATACTTATCTTCAGTTTTCTCGCCATCTTGTAATTCGAAAACACTAAAAAGGAGGTGAGAAATAGATATGTCCTTTTGCCCAGCTAAGATGCTTTTAACTTTAGCTCTGTCAAATAGATTCTTTAAGTCAGAAGGAGACATACCTTCAAAAATAGTCATCAAGCCTTTTATATTGAGTATCTGATTAACAGCTTTGTCTTGATCTTTTCCACAGAACAAACGAATCAGATCTGCAAGTTCTTCTTCTTTGGGCATTCCAACTTCCACTTTTTGTAAAAAACGACGCCAAACAGCTCTATCTAACAATTCAGGATGATTAGTGGCAGCAATAAGGATACAGTGCTTGGGCATAGTATCCATATTTTGCAGTAAGCTGTTTATCACCCTTTTTAATTCTCCTATTTCTTTTTGATCATCACGTGCCTTTGCTATAGCGTCAAATTCATCCAAGAACAATATACTTGGAAAATCCCTGACATAATCAAATATTTTTCTTATGTTTTTTGCAGTACTTCCCAACAAAGAAGAAACTAAACTGTCAAGTCTTGCTAATACTAACGGAAGTCCTGTCCGATAACTTACATAGTGAGCTATGCTAGTTTTTCCACATCCAGGTTGTCCATATAGTATGAGCGTTTTGGGGATGTCAATTCCTTGCATCTCCAATTCGGCGGAGTTTTGAACTATATTAATAAACTCTTCTATTTGAGATTGTGTCAATGGATCTAGAACTATATTGTTAGTGGTTCCTGCAGGAGGAATGACTTCGACTATTTGAAGCCTACTATCTAAATCCAAAGGAGCATTTCTTAAAGCATCAGCAACTACACCAGATTGCATATTTGCATTTTCTATCTTTTTCCTAATACAGGACGCTAACACAGTATTACCCTCTTGAGACAATCTATCGGCGAGTTTATTCGAATAACTGACAATTTTACGCTTGTCATTCGTTAAACCTCCTTCTATTATTCTTAATATTTCGGTATTCATGGGCAATATATTTTTTCAGCAAAAATACATATTTAGAACCTATTATTCAAATATTTTGTTCTCGAAATCATATTTTATTGCAAAAAAAGTAGATATTTTGTTCTCAAATACCCAAATATCGTTCCCAATAAGTTCTATAAGTCACATACAATATTAGTTGATACGATTCTGAAGTAACAATAGATAACCTATCCCTTTTTATAGGTTAACAATCTCCAATGCATTTTGTCTTATCCTATTTGCCTCATAAATATTCAGCCTAAACGCAAAGGCAATAACTACTTCAAGATTGTATAAATTTGCCCGAAGCTATATTGAATCGTTGGGAGATTGAGGTATTTAGTATTCCACTCTTATATATAACTTTGATGACGAATCGGAGTATCGGGAATATCACCCCAAAAACTCCATTTCAGATATCCAAACATTACATTTGGGATATTCACTATGCCATTTTCAATAATTATTCGTTCCGTACATATACATATTAATATGCCTCAATCTAATAATCATCGTGTTATTAGATTGAGGCAATCTGAAAAATTGCTGGTGAAGCAAAAACACAAGGCATCTGCTTGTATTTCAAAATAAAGCGTTATCTTTGTCCTATAATAGGAAATCGACTCCGCAAGACACTGCAAAATATTGCAATAATCTGGTGGAGCAATAGCGGGAGATTACTTCTTTAGCTAAAGGATACATCAAAGATATTCAGCCACTTATCGTTAGATTACGATTCCTGGTGGTACCACCTTCAAAACTCCGAAACACTTACTTTTCAAGAATTTCGGAGTTTTTAGTTTTTTTACTATAAAAGTCATTGTTCCTAAACTTCTATCACACATTTATTTCCTATATTCAAAGTAAATCTTAACTAATTGCATGGGCATTTTCAACAAATGGGAAAAACGGATTTTACTGTTTCCCTGTTCCACCCAAACATTTAGTGGTATTTCATAGATAATACTGTTATAATCAGGATAATTGTTACGTAATCGGAGTAAAATCTCAATATCAAACAACCAATGCGATAAAAACGGTTCGGCAAATGCCTCTTGAACGATATTAGCAGCAAAAACTTTAGCTCCACATTGGGTATCATAAGCATTTAAACGAAACATCAGTTGCACTACTCCGGCAAAAATTCGCCCCGTAAAATGACGATAAAGTTTACGCTGTATTACAATTCCCATTCTCTCAATACGTGAACCCATCACCATAATCACATGATTCTCAAGAATAAAAATATCAATAAGTCGTTTTATCTCTTTTAATGGAGTTGCCAAATCTGCATCAGCAAAAGCAATTGCTTCATAAGCATTTAAGCCGGCAACATGAAGCATACCCCGACGCACGGCTTCTGCTTTTCCTTTATTATCCGGATAGCTCACTAAATCCATCCGCTTAGGCATAACCGCGACCAGATTTCTTAACACCTCTTCGCTATTATCTTTGCTTCCATCATTTACAAAACACAAATCTACATCCTCTGTCTGACAAAGAAATGCCATAAATTCAGCTTTTTTCAAACGATCGGCCTCATTATAACAGGGAATTACAATACAAGCTCTCATCCAAACAGATATTCTAATTCTTTTTTTGTTTTAATCTCAATGCTTCCACATTGCCACCATCTACTTTTAATGCACTATCCAACATCAAGTCTGCTTTCTTTGTATCATTTAGGTTTTGATAATACAGACACCGCAATACATACAACTCCGAATCATCATTAATTTCATTCATTTTTGCCAAATATTCTCGAGCATCCTTCATATTGCCATCCTGCAATGCCATTCTGCATTTCACTTTATAAATCGGATAATAGGACGGCCGTACTTTTATCAATTGTTCTAAAATTGTATGGGCCTTTGAATATTCTTTCTGTCTTGCTAACATATCTGCCATTTTCACATAAGAAGATGCTGATTTACCCTCTTTTGCAGCAATTTCATACAATTGGAATGCTTTGCCGAAATTTCCGGTATCTCTAAAAATATCTCCTGCCAATACATGGGCTTTATCATATTTCGGACGGACAGACAATAAACGGTTTAATGCCTGAATGGATTCCTGATACTTCTTTTGTTCATAAAATACCGATGCTCGCAAATACCAACCATCAGCAGACAATTTATTTTCTGCTAGCATGCAGTCTGCCAACTTTAATGCTTTGGGATAATCTTTCAAATCGATATAAAGTAGAGCCGAAACATATAATGCTTCATTTAATCCGGGATGTAAAAGTAAAGCTTTTTCCAAAGCAATCTTTGCCTTATTCAAATCACCTTTCACATAATATAATTTTCCCATTCTTGACCATACTTCCTCATTATTCGGATGGCTTGCTATATATTCCTCAAACTTTTTGACTGCCTCTGTATATCTATGCTCTTTTTCCAAATTAAACCCTTCTAAATCCACTTTACTGTCACGTTTGGCAACAAAAGACATCGGATATCCGTCAACTTCAGGTGTAAATAATGCATCCTGCAAAGGGAAAAGCCTGTGTCTGAGTTGTTCCTCTCCAATATAAACATTACCGAATATTGCATAATCCCAATCCTTACTGTACTTTTCATAATAACGGCTGTACACCACCCGGATATTGGTATCATTCCTAAAATAATAGGACATCTGAGTCGCTGCCTGGGTTGTAATTATTGTCTTTCGGTCTTTCGGTAGTTCCGGTAATATATGTTTCCTAAACCATTCTGCAGATTCTTTCAATGAATTAAAATAATAATCTGTTTCATAATATCCATAAGCACCGTCCAAACCGCCTTTGAATTCATTGAAATAAACATATTCATTCGGATGATTTCTTACCATATGCAAAGCCGGCAAGCTCAGTAAGCCTAAAAAAACACTAATAGTCAAAACTTTACCATATCCCTGCATCCAATGAACCATTTCACTCCAAAAACGTCCGCTTAATACTACCATAGGAGGAATAACAAACAATAGATGCCGAATACCTCCATACAAATTGGAGTTTTGATAAATCACCCAGAATACAGGAAATACTGCTGCAAAAAGCAGGAAAAAAGTAATTAATGAAAACTCTTTTTTTCGAAAAGTCATGTAGAAAAAATATCCTCCTAAACCTATAAGCATCACTATTGGCATTCCTATACATATAAATTTCGGAGCATACTGCCAAGGCAACATATTGGACATCATCTGCTCTCCGTCAAAAATAGTTCGTAAACCGATACTGTAATTGGTAAACTTTGTCAACGAATAAATCACATTCCGTAAAGGATCTGCTAAAGCAAATGGCCACAACGATATTCCAAGCAAATAACTGGCAATTATAACCAATAATACCAATTGTAAAATATTTCCTGCCGTTACCCTATGCTTATTTAATTTATAGAATTCTCGGACCCCTCCGCTTTCTGTAATATAAAACAGTCCGGCATACATAAGAAGCATCGGATAAAGTATCAATCCACCTGAACGTGTACCCAAGGCTAACGCTATTCCCACTATCAATCCCAATATGTGACGGACCTTCACAACAGGAAAATAATCGAATAGACGTATTGTATAAAAAAGAGATAATACATACCCCACAGCAAAAGGCACATCTTTCAAATTATTCATACTATGCCCAAAAAAACGGGGGATAAAAAACATCAGCAAAATCGAGAATAATCCACATAAGCCCCCTCCCCAGCGAAGTCCCAACAATCCAACGGCAAGCACACCAATCGCTCCGATTATCCCTCCAAAAAAATGTCGTAACTCATAATAATTTTCCACATCGAACCAACGGCAAATTGCTGCAGTGATCACTTGTACAACATTACCGTACAAATGCAATGTCGTTTGCGGCTGGTTCAAAGCCGCCCGATCTCCTTTCGTAAAATAATCCAACACATATCCGGCATGCCGGTGATCCACAAACTCATCTCCTGTCACCCCATAATCTTTACTGATATAAGGCATAAATATAAATGTGAAACAAGCAAAAAGTATCAATAACATGCGAAACAGCATATCTCGGTACACCTGATCGTCTTTCGAAAATAAATGACGGAAAAACATCCCTGAAAACAAATATTGTCCGGGGATTTTCCATGTGTAATTTCTCCACAACTGCCACTTATTCCCTCCCACTCTGCCATTTTCGTTAACATTGCCAATCAAGCGCACAAAACGTAAACCTCCAACTTTCTGCAAACTATATCCGACACTCACTAATGGGTGCTGTCCTAGATCCCACCCTCCATATGCCTTCAAAAAAATTTCCTTCCGTCCCATCAGCAAAGGGGAATGGGTGATTTCATGATTGACACACCACTGATTGCTAAATATATCCAAACTCAATTTTTGTCTACCTCCGGCAAGATAAGCTATACTTGTGTCGGAACATATCTGCTGAAAATATTCGTACCGAAATTTATTAATCACACTTTCTGAAACCCGATTTTTATCCGCTAAAATAACAATATCTTCAGAAATGTCCGCAAAGCATTTTATAAAGTCATTTTGATTGAATTTTTTACCATTGGATCCTCCCTCAAAATAAATAATCCGCCATGTTTGCTCTTGTGATTTTTTCTCTTTCATAATATAGCAATCGAACAATTAATACAAAATAACTGCAAATTAATCAAATATACAACATTCAATTCAAAAAACATCATTATAAAATTATTCTTACATTTGTGTCTCAAAGAAATGCATTTCAGTATAAGTGATCAAAGGATTATGAAAGAATTGATTTCAAAGAATATGTTATTGCCGTACAGCATGTAAGTGAAAAAATTACAAACTCATGGAAAGAATCACCAGCTCCATTTTTTGAGTTTTTCCTTCACCCGATCATAGATCGCCTACACCCGTGAATTTGAAATATTCATCCCCTCTATACGAAAAGAAGCAACTAATGATTCGAGGATTAATTTACGTTCAGTTAGAGGAAGCGGTGGCATCAATACGATATTTCCATAATACAAATATACGCATTTATCTCCGATTTATCAGCAGACAGATCATTTTTTCCATCAAATTAATAAAGAAAACCATTCACGCATCCGGTTACAAATTCACTCTCAAAATACGGCTTCCATCCGGATTTTCCGAGAAAACACAGTTTACAATATCTTCCGGCAACAATTCATCTATTTTTTCAGGCCACTCGATAAAACAACGGCAGCCTCCATAAAAATATTCTTCATATCCGAAGTCCATCGCTTCTTCTATTGAATTTACCCGGTAAAAATCAAAATGATAAAGGGACTCTCCGGCATTTGTCACATATTCATTGACAATTGCAAAAGTCGGGGAACTCACATCATCTTCAACGCCCAGACAGCGGCAGACTGCTTTGACAAATGTCGTCTTGCCGACCCCCATGGGGCCATATAATGCAAAAATCTTACGATTGCCGACATACGCTAAAAAACGGTCTGCCACATCATCGAGCTCTTCTAAAGAGCGAATACTCCACTCCATATATTATTTCTTTGTTATTCTTACTCGTTTGGCCTCTTCATGATTTTCTTCGATTGCTTTCACCATCTCTTCTGCCAAACGGGCAAAAGCAGCTCCGGTTATACTGTCCGGATTCAAAGCTACAGGTTTACCGGCATCTCCTCCATCACAAATGCTCTGCACCACCGGAATTTGTCCCAACAAAGGAAGTCCCTTTTTTTCTGCCAGCTTCCTGGCTCCTTCTTTTCCGAAGATATAGTATTTGTTTTCCGGTAATTCAGCCGGTGTAAACCAAGCCATATTCTCCACTAAACCGAGTACAGGTACATTAATTCCCGGAGATTCAAACATATTGATTCCCTTAATGGCATCAGCCAATGCCACCTGTTGTGGTGTACTTACAACAATTGCACCCGTCAATGCCACGGTTTGAACCAGAGTCAAATGAATATCGCTTGTTCCCGGTGGCAAGTCTATCAGCATATAATCCAATTCATCCCAAAAGCCCTGTTCAACCATTTGTTTCAATGCATTGGAAGCCATCGGACCTCTCCATACTGTTGCAGAAGCAGGATCAACGAAAAATCCAATCGAAAGAATTTTTACGCCATATTTCTCCACCGGAACAATCATATCCTGATTTCCCACTTTTTCCAAATAAGGATGTGCATCTTCACATCCAAACATTTTCGGAACAGACGGTCCGAAAATATCTGCATCCACTAACCCCACTTTATATCCCTGCCTAGCCAAAGCAACTGCCAGATTGGACGCAACGGTTGATTTGCCGACACCTCCTTTGCCGGAAGAAACGGCAATAATATTTTTTACTTTCTCCAATGAAAGCGGACGCTCCAAATCATGTACAAAAACAGTCTCGATTTCCACCTCCTTATAATTTTCCAATAAAGAACGGCATTTTTTTGTAACGGTACTTACAAAAGGATCTTTTAAATCTTGAAAGACAAGGCGGAACATTATCTTCCCATCTTCAATACGGATATTTTGCACCATATCCAATTCAACAATATTCTTGGAAGTACCGGGGTATTTCACTCCTCTCAGGGTATCCCTGATTTCCTTCACTTTATCTTGCATCATAATATTTGTATTTTTTATCGTAGTGCAAAGTTACTATTTCCTTTTATGATTTTATACTCTCGTATTATAATTTTTCAGTCTTTCGCGCAAATGAACATATCCGGGACACACACGCTCCATCAGTTTCCAAAAATCTTCCGAATGGTTTTTCTCCACGGTATGACACAATTCATGCAGAATAACATAATCAATGATCTCATCCGGCAATTTCATCAATTTAATGTTCAAACTGATATTATCTTCAAATGAACAACTGCCCCAATTCGATACATTATCCCTGAATGTCAAACGTCCGTACTTAAAACCGAATTTTTCTGCAAAATATTTCACTCTGGGAGGCAAATATCGGTTTGCTTCCATTCTGTAAATCTCTATCAAAAATTGCCGCACAAACTTCTCAATGCGGTAAAACTCCACTTTTTCAGGCACAAACAGCGTAATCACATTTCCCTTCAATCTATAAGACGATTGAGGCTGTACTGTCTGCTCTATATTCAGCACATGCAGTTTTGTTCTGATTTCAGAGCCCGGCTGCAAACACACTCCTGTATCCTTTTCATATACAGCCATGCTTTTACGGCTTTGCTCTATCCACTCTCTATTATCCACGATAAACTTTCTCACCTGAGTCTCACTCACGCCATAAGGCACACTGACCCATAATCCTCTCCCCGGCGCCATACGGAGACGCAGATATTTGATATTTGCACTTCTTCTTATTTTTATTTTCCCAATACCTGAAATATCAATATAATCCATACAGACAAACCATAAAAAAAAACTGCCTAATATGTTTAGGCAGTTATGATTAATGACACTTACGCATCATACAAGGTTTATTTCTTAACCAATTCGCTCAATTGAGTAAAAGCACCATCCACAGATGTCATTACATCTTTACAGACACCCTTGTAATACTCTTTTCTCTCGCTTTTAGCGACTGCCTTACCTGCATTTACCCGCTGGCGCAACACATTTCTCTGGTTAATAACATTCTCTACAATATCACTGATATCATCGGAACTTTTTCCATAAGCCAGACAATTCAAGCAATCGTCTATCACAGCAAATGTCAAATAGTCAATGTCTTTCTTCAATCTCTTAATACTTGCCATATCTATTATAATTTAATTTTTTTCAAAAATAAAAAGTTTTCAGCAAACCACATAATTTTTTCTTGCTTTTTTCACTTGTCTGAAGCATAAACGTCCGGCAATTTACAGGCCTGAGCTTCCAACAGAAAATCTAAAGTTACGATTGCAGCCATCGCTTCTACCACCGGCACTGCCCTCGGCACTACACATGGATCGTGTCTGCCATGAGCCTCCAGTTCCACCTCATTGCCGCTATGATCGACAGTCCGTTGTTTCACGGCAATCGTAGAAACCGGTTTAAAAGCCACCCGGAAATAGATATCCTCACCATTAGTCACTCCGCCCTGAATCCCGCCGGAATGATTGGTTAAAGTCCTCATCTTTCCCTCTCTCATTTCCCAGACATCATTATGCCCGCTTCCCTGCATTGCAGCGGCAGCAAAGCCTTCTCCATATTCAAAGCCTTTGGCTGCATTAATGCTCATCATTGCAAAAGCCAACCGAGCCTGAAAACGGTCAAAGACCGGTTCTCCCAAACCGACAGGCACCCCTTTCATCACACAACCGACAACTCCTCCCACACTATCTCCCTTTTCCCGCACCTGACCTATCAACGTAGCCATTTCAACAGCCTTTTGCTCATCCGGACACCGTACGGCATTCAAATCCTTCTTTGACAAGTCCAATTTCTGCCACGGACTTTCCAATTCCACCGTCCCCACCTGTTCTGCAAAAGCACAGATAGAAACACCAGATATCGCCAAAACCTGCTTGGCAACAGCCCCAGCCACTACTCGCGCAATATGTTCCCTTGCCGAAGCTCTACCTCCCCCACGATAATCACGCACACCATATTTTTTTTCCCAAGTAAAATCAGCATGTGAAGGCCTGTACACTTCTCTCAGATGATCGTAATCCCGACTTCGGGAATCCCGGTTGCGCACAATGAAACCGATAGGCATTCCAGTCGTTTTTCCTTCAAACAATCCCGAAAGAATTTCAACTTTATCCTCCTCCTGCCTGCTTGTTGAAAGGACAGACTGTCCCGGCCTGCGTCTGTCCAGCTCCTTTTGTATCTCTTTCACAGAAAGCGCCAAACCCGGGGGACATCCCTCTATGACACCGCCAACAGCTCCTCCATGCGATTCCCCAAAAGAAGTCAGACGAAACATCTTGCCTATAGCATTTGCCATAGCCCTATTATCAGTGATTTAGTGACATCCGCCACATCCGCATGAACTCTCCTCCGAACCGCAGCCACCGCAACTGTCCGTACCACATCCATGACATCCGCCACATTTATGTGAATGAAGAGCCTCCAATTCTTCATCCGTAGCTTCCCGAACCTCAACAATTTCACCTTTGAAGAACAGTGTTTTACCAGCCAACGGATGATTAAAATTCATCCGGACCTCTTCATCGCCGACCCCTTCGATCTTTCCCTCCAGACGGCGTCCCAGGCTATCCATCATAGGCAGCGTGTTGCCTACTTTCATTTCATCAGCCTCTACATCCTTAAAAATATCTTTCGGCAGGTCTACAATCATATCCTCCTTTACCTCGCCATACGCATTCGCCGCAGGAATTTCGAAATCAAATTTGTCGCCTTCGTTCTTCTCCAACAAATTCATTTCAAAATAGTCCAATGTCTGTCCCTGACCGCAGATAAACTCAAGCGGCCTATCTGTTCCAGCCATTTCCAACACTTCTCCGTCTTTCTCTGTTCTCAACTCGTAGCTTACAGAAACAAATTTATTCTTTGTTATCATCTTATTTTATTAAATTGGTTTAGCTGCAAAAATAAAACAAACCGCTGTAAAAAACGAATAAAATCAAAAAACCTTACATACTACAGAATAAAGACACAAAAAACGGGACGCTCATATCTATCAAAATACCATGCAGAATAGCTATCGGAATCATCTCCTTGCCGGAACAATACGTAATAACAGGCAACACAACATCCATTGAATTTACGCCCGCTGCAGAAATCGGCGCCAGTTTTCCAAAATATTTCCGGATAAGCGGTGCTCCAAGCAAAGACATCATCTCTCGGAAAATATTGTCCAAAAAAAGCAATGGTCCCTAGCTCCGTAGCCAATTGCAAACCGACAGAAGGCGTTTTAAACTGTGTAATATGCAAAGCCGCTCCCCACCGCCATACAGTCGAAGACACTCCAACGGCTCAGCAACAAACTCGCCAAAGCAGAAAACAACAGCGTCCCTATAACCGTCCCCACAGGAATAATCAACATCTTCCATCTCAAAGCAGCCACCAGCTCTTTCAAATTCTTATTACTCCCGATACTGATACCCACTTGGAACATCAGGGCATATAATGTATACATTGACAAATCATGCACCTCAAAAGGCAAAATGCCCATAAAACCCAACAGACAGCCCAAAACAAAAAATGCGGTAACAATCAAACTTTCTTTCATCTCTCTCCTCCTTTCTGAAAAAACAAATTATACACTAACCAAGAAACCAGAACACTTCCGCCCAATCCGAAAGCTGCCACGGTTTGATACCCATATCTTCACGTAATACGGATTTAATGTTTGACCGAATTACATGAAGCCAGTAGCGAAGAACTGATACTTCTGATACTCATACCCGATAGATAGCACTTGAGTATGTACTTGATTCTTATTTTCATTCTTCAAAATTTTATTTGGTGAATAATACCGGATTAAAATGCCTTTTAAAGTATAGAGGGGCTTGGGGGTCAAGAGAATTTATATTTTTCAAGGCAGAAAAATGAGGTTGTAGAAAGAGTTTTGTCACAATATTTTGCAATTTAAAATATTGTTCGTATATTTGCGAACGTAAAAAAATAGGAAGACTATGAAATCCAAGAAATATACATTGGAACAAGAGCAGATAGCCCGTTTTGCAAAAGCAATGGGGCATCCGGCAAGAATGGCTATTCTTGAATTTTTAGCCAAGCAGGATTGCTGTTTTTTCGGAGATATTCACGAAGAACTCCCCATTGCAAAAGCGACGGTTTCGCAACATCTGAAAGAGTTGAAAGAGGCAGGTTTGATACAAGGAGAAATAGAAACGCCGAAAGTAAAATATTGTATCAATCGAGAGAATTGGAAAATAGCTTCTATGCTTTTTTCTGAATTCTTCAGGCAATGTGTATACAAAAAGGAAAGTTGTTGCGAATCGTGACATTTTTTTAGAATTATTGTTCGTTATTTTGCGAATAACAAACATAAATAGTAATCAATAAAAACAAATGCGTATGAACAGATTGATTTTTGTCTTGATTATCTGCTGCGGATTGGCTGCTTGCGGTAACAATAGGACAAAGAAGAGTGCCTCTACTGATGTAGAGCAAATGCAACCACAGGAACAAAAAGACCGCGTGGAGGTGTTGTATTTTCATGGCAAACAGCGGTGTGCCACTTGTATGGCAATAGAGAAAAACGCCAAAGAAGCAATAGAGTCTCAATTTGCCGATGAACTGAAAAACGGAAAACTTATTTTCAGAACTATCGACATTTCCGAGCCGAAAAACGAAAGCATCGCCGAGAAATACAAAGTTACATGGTCTTCGCTTTTCGTCAGCAAATGGAAAGACGGTAAAGAAATGTATGAAAATTTGACCGAATATGCTTTTGCCAACGCCCGTAATGCTCCCGACACTTTTAAGAACGGGATAGCTGAAAAAGTCCGTACCTTGTTGAAATAAAGTCCTATGGAGTGGTTACAGACATTATTGGACAGCAGCACGACACCTTCACTTACGGCTTTTCTTTTGGGACTGCTTACGGCAGTTTCACCCTGCCCGTTGGCTACGAACATTGCAGCTATCGGATTTATAGGTAAGGACATCGAAAACCGCCGTCGGATTTTCCTCAATGGCTTACTATACACGTTCGGTCGTGTAATTGCCTATACATTATTGGGTGTTGTATTGATACTGATACTTAAAGAGGGTTCAAGTCTTTTCGATATTCAGAAGTTCATCGGCAAATACGGAGAACTCGTACTCGGCCCTGCCTTGCTCCTGATAGGTTTGTTCATACTGTTCGGCAACAAGCTGAAATTACCCTCTTTCGATTTTAAGGAAAATAGAGAAGACTTGGCCCGTAAAGGTGGATGGGGAGCGTTTCTGCTCGGAGTGTTGTTCGCTATGGCATTTTGTCCCACTAGCGGAGTTTTTTACTTCGGCATGCTGATTCCTATGTCGGCAACGACTGCCGCAGGTTATCTGTTACCCGTCCTTTTTGCCGTAGCTACTGCATTGCCCGTTTTGATAGTGGCATGGATATTGGCGTTCAGCGTGCAGTATATCGGCAGTTTTTACGGCAAAATGCAGACCGTTCAAAAATGGTTAAACAGAATTGTCGGAAGCGTATTCACGATTATCGGCATATATTATTGCATAATGATGTATTTATAAAAAGATAGTAGTATGGAAATTAAAGTTTTGGGAACTGGTTGCGCCAAATGCAAGACAACCTATCAGACAATTGAGAAAGTAATAAGCGAGAACAATCTCAATGACGTGAAACTCACAAAAGTAGAAGACATTGTGGAAATTCTCAATTCCGGCATTATGGCAACTCCTGCCGTTGTGGTGGATGGAGAGATTAAAATCAAGGGACACGTTCCGTCCGAAAAAGAGGTAAAACAAATACTCGGTATATAAGATGATATAGTTATGGATACTAAAAAAGAGTTGAAAATCCTCTTTTGGATAATTGTAGTTTTTGCAGCCGTATTTTTCATGCCGCTCGGCAGCGAGCGGTTCATGACGGCTGTCGATGCAACCCTCGACCTTGCCCAATGGTATGCGCAAGAACACATTGTGCTATGTCTGCTTCCCGCCTTTTTCATCGCAGGCGTAATCGCGGTATTCGTCAGTCAAGGTTCGGTTCTCAAATACTTCGGAGCAAATGCCACGAAGTGGTTATCCTATTCGGTAGCTGCTATTTCGGGTGGTATATTGGCCGTCTGTTCCTGCACGATTCTGCCGTTGTTTACGAGTATTTACAAACGGGGCGCAGGATTGGGCCCAGCCATAGCCTTTCTCTATTCCGGTCCAGCTATCAGTATCTTATCCATCATACTGACTGCCCGTATTTTGGGTATCGAAATGGGAATAGCCCGAATGGTAGGGGCTATCGGATTCTCTGTAGTGATAGGTCTTGCTATGGCATTTATTTTCCGTAAGGAAGAGAAAGCCAAACAAGAGGAACAGATGAATATTGTCCCGCCACCGGAAAAACGCCCGATGTGGCAAACCTCGTTTCACTTTTTTACGCTGGTACTGATTCTCGTTTTTGCAAATTGGGGTGCGCCCGCCTCCTCTGACAACGGTTTATGGACTTTAATTTTCTCTTATAAATGGTATATTACGGAAGTCCTTGCTCTAATGCTCTGTTGGTCGCTTATCAAAATATTGAGATTGCATCCATTATGTGTATTTGCCGGAGCCGTGACAACAATTATTTCTGCTTTCCTTGCAGACACTTTTATTGCTAATGACAAATTAGTACCGCTCATTCCGATGACTATGGGTATAGCTTCGCTTTCTATCATTCTACTACTCGATAAAAAAGATGAAGAAAGCAGAGAATGGGCGTTGTCATCATGGGGATTCGCCAAGCAGATATTACCCTTGTTGGCCATTGGCGTAGTGACAGCCGGATTTCTTCTGGGCTCAACACATGACAATACATCGATTTCTGGAATTATCCCTAATGAATGGATTGAATGGGCGGTCGGTGGAAATTCTCTGCTTTCCAACTTTTTCGCAAGCTTCACGGGAGCATTCATGTATTTTGCAACCCTAACTGAAGTACCGATTATTCAAGGATTATTGGCTTCGGGTATGGGAAAAGGTCCTGCTCTAGCATTATTGTTAGCCGGTCCGTCGCTGTCACTACCGAATATGTTGGTTATTCAAGGTGTTATGGGGACAAAGAAAACCATTATTTATGTAGCTTTGGTTGTCATTATGGCAACAATATCGGGTTTTGTATTCGGAAATTTCTTTTAAGTTTCCAGTTTATATCGTAATAAAGACAGGAAGGGGTGTCAGTATTACGACATTCCTTCCTGTCTTTATTACGATATAGCAATAGAGGCTATAAAATTCCTCATTACATTTAGTTCATTGGAGCAGCCTCCAGTAAATCCGGACGAGGCTCAACATTTATTTCTGATGAATTGATTGTTGAAAAAGTCCAGGCATCCCAAGAATTATTTTCTAAAACCCGACTACTTGCTGCATAATTTGAATAAGAGAAAGAAGCAGGTATGTTTACTCCCGGATTACCAACCCAATAGGAAGCATACGCTTTATACCACCCTCCCATCCACAAATCTGCTGCATCCGCTGTTTTCATTTCATCAAAATCATTCCCAGATTTTTCCAGATAAATTCCATCAACAAAATCTACTTCTGTCAAAGTAAGGGAAGCATTGCTAACTGTGATATGTCCGTCTCCATTACCGTCATAACCCAAACCCTTGATTACAATTTCTCCCCATGCTTTGGCAAGCACTACATACAAACGGGGATCTTGTTTTGCCACAGCCTTTATCATATCCAATCCCACTGCATTACCACTCCATTTGTATCCCCAAGCCAAAAAACGAACAGCGTTTACACTTCCAGCAGCTTCTGCCCATTGGATAGAAAGCACAGAACGATTTTCACCGGTGCCGCTCCAATTGACAATATCATCAATTGTTGCCACCTTTTGTCCACTTGCACTTTTTATTTCGGGAACAACGGTTTCCTTGATAGCGGCATTTTCAGGTTCGACAAAATTATATGCCTCTTCATTACAAGAAACCATCATGCCTGCAAGCAGACACATTACAAATGAATAAAATAGT
>JAHHTT010000042.1 GCA_020024465.1 Odoribacter sp. | reverse complement strand
GGATTATACTTAAATAAAAGGTTTTATTGATGATTATAAAATAATGGTTATATGATTATTATATTTATAATAAAAACAAATGTTAAATTGTATGATATACACTCTAACGATAGACCTTGAATTAATATAAGTGAAAAAGGTAATTGTTACAAAATTAAACTTTACTAATTGAAAAGCACACCTCTCTCATACTTTACATCTGTAATTTTACATCAGATTATTTTTCCAAGAATTCTTCATATATTTGTATAAATATTAAATATGGTTTTTATTGTCCTTGTGCTATATTTGACAAAATTTAAAATCAACAATTATGACTACTGAAAATAAATTATCTGCTTTACGAAAAATAATGGAAAGAGAAAATCTGGATGCATATATTGTATCTGGAACAGACCCACACAATAGCGAATACCTCCCTGCCGTATGGAGACAAAGGGAGTGGATATCCGGTTTTACCGGATCGTTTGGAACGGTAGTTGTTTTAAAAGAATCAGCTGGATTATGGACAGATTCTCGTTATTTCATCCAAGCAGAGCAACAATTAAAGGGATCGGGTATAGAACTTCATAAATTGCGTATTCCTAGCGCAGTGGACTATCCTGAATGGCTTGTCAATAATCTGCCATCAGGAAGTCGTATTGGATTAGACAGTTTTTGTATTTCAGTTAGTGATGCAAAACGCTTAAAATTGCAATTGGAATTAAAAAATTGTAAAGTAATAGAAAACACTGACCTTATCGGTGATATTTGGATGGACCGTCCTGCACTTCCTGATGCAGCTATATTTATGATTCCCGAAGAAACAACCGGTTGTTCTTCAGGCAAAAAAATTAAGATGGTGCGCAGATTTTTAAAAGATAATCATGCGGATTATTTCGTTTTTAGCACTTTAGATGAAATTGCTTGGTTGTTCAATATTAGATGCAACGATGTAGAGTATAATCCTGTGGCTATTAGTTATGCCATTGTTGGACAAGAAGATACATTTCTTTTTATTCACCGCCCAAAAGTATCAGCAAGTTGTTTGAAAGCACTTAGCAATGAAGGTATTGAGGTTAGAGACTATCATCAAATATTACTTTTTATTGATGAACTATCCAAAGACAAATGTTGTTATGTAGACACAAATACTTTAAATTATGCGATTTATAATAGAATTACTTCCCATTGCCAAATAAAAGAAGCAACCTCACCTATTGTTTTAGCAAAATCTATAAAAAACAAAACAGAAATAGAAGGATTTAGACAAGCATGCATTAAAGATAGTGTAGCTATGACCAAATTCTTTTATTGGATAGAGAAAAATATAGACAAACATTTGACTGAGACTTCGGCTTCTGATTATCTTACACAATTGAGAGCAAAGAATGATGGATATATATCCAATAGCTTTGAAAATATTTCTGCCTATGGAGCCAATGCAGCATTACCCCACTATTCTGCTGTTTCTGGTAAAGATATTGAGTTACAGCCTAAAGGGCTTTATTTAGTAGACTCCGGAGCTCAATATACTCATGGGACAACTGATATTACCCGCACGGTAGCATTAGGAGAACTGACTCATCAAGAAAAAGAAGACTATACAATAGTATTAAAAGGAATGATTGCGCTCAGTTGCGCTATTTTTCCAGAAGGAACTCGCGGATGTAATCTCGATGCTATTGCACGACAACCGCTGTGGCAGACACACCGAAACTTTGGTCATGGCACCGGACATGGTATCGGATTTTTCCTAAATGTTCATGAAGGACCTCAATCTATCCGCCAAGACTTAAAAGATCAAGCAATTGTTGCAGGGATGGTTACATCCAATGAACCTGGATTATACCGAGAAGGACATCATGGTGTCCGCCACGAAAATATGATATTGTGCATTCCTGTTGAGACTAACGAATTTGGGTGCTGGTATGGTTTTGAAACATTAACGCTTTGTTATTTTGATACTTCAGCTTTGTTAACAGAGCTATTAACTCAAGATGAAATGAATTGGCTCAATGAATATCATCAAAAAGTGTATGAAAAAACAGTCCCGTTTTTGACAAACGAAGAAGCTGCATGGTTAGCAAAAAAAACAACACCGATACGCAACCATTGATAAATTTTTACATCTCTTTTACAGAATGTAATGTACAATATAGAGCAAATAATAGATAAGTGCAAGAAGGGCGATACTAAGGCAGCAGAAGCTTTATATAAATTATATGCTGCAAAAATGTTTGCCGTATGCATCCGTTTTTCCAAAAATCGCGCTGAAGCAGAAGATTCTTTACAGGACGGATTTATCAAAATATTTGATTCTATAAAACAATTTGCAGGCAAAGGTTCTTTTGAAGGGTGGATGAAACGAATATTCATTAATATTTGTCTTGAAAAATACCGAAAAGAGCAGTCTGTCCAATTAGTTGAAGAGTTGCCGGAATATGAAGATACAGATATTGACGCAAATATCATCATTCCGACAGATATATTGCAGAAATTTGTTGAGGAGTTGCCAGAAAGATATCGCTTGGTCTTCAACCTATATGTTATTGAAGACATGCAACACAAAGATATTGCTGTCGCTCTAGGTATTACAGAAGGTACCTCCAAATCAAATTTAGCTAGAGCCAGAGATATTTTAAAAAGAAAAGTAAAAGAGTATTTAAACAATGAATAATAATATAGATAAGCTATTCAAAAAAGCGATTCAAGGACAAGAATGTGAACCGCCAGTATACGTGTGGGAAAACATTCAAAAACAATTAAATAAAAGTCCAAAAATCATTAGCAGAAGATGGTTGCACAGTATAGTAGCAGCTGCCATTGTTATTGTTTGTATTGGATTATGGCAATTAATTCAAACTGAGAGACAAATATTAATTACTGATAACTCAATCCTGACATTACAACCCAACGTCATTGCCCCGATTCCTAATCCTAAAACAGAATTTATTCAAAAACTCCCAATCCAACAAACAGTAATTTCCAAAACTGATATTAGTAAACAAACCAATATTGTAAAGCGTATATCTCCTATCCACCAACAGACTTTACATTTTGACGTTTTAATAGCAAAAAATTCCAATCCTGAAGTAAAGAATTTGCATCAGAATATCATTCCACTGACCAGTGGGGATGCTATCAGAAATCAGCAAGAATATCAATTATTGCTAAATGGGGAAAAAGATGGGGAAAAAGAAAAGAAACATGTAAAAATAACGCTAAGTGGACATTTTACGCCTACTTACTCAGCCGGAAATTACTCTTCTTCCGTTAAAAATACTCGTGGATTCAATTATTCCAATAGTGATCTCAATGGGATTATGAATGTAGGCGGTGGAATAAAAATATCTATAACCCCCAGGAAGCGTCTTTCTTTTCAGACAGGAATTTTTTATTCTAGAATTGGACAGCGTAGCACAGAGAATAGTAATACTCCACGTATAGCAGCTTTTTCAACTAACAATTCAGCTCCATGCGTAAACACACCGCTCGGCAATATCAATACCGATAGAAAAGTTGTTTCTTATAGAACTTCCAAAGCAATCATATTAAGCAGTATATCAGATAATGATGAAACTTTAGAACAAGTATTTGGTTCTATAGAAATTCCCCTACATATCCGCTACCAATTGAATAATAATAAAGTGTTGTTTTCATTATCAGGAGGATTAAGCGGTGGTATAATTGTCAACAATAAAGTTTATATGAAAGCTTCTGGTGAAAAAGAATTACTAGGAAGTACGGAAAATATTAGAAAAATCAACCTTTCAACTGATTTAGGATTAGGCATTGAATATCCTCTTAGTCATAAAATTAGAATTATGATTGAACCTGGGTTTAGATACTTTTTACAATCGCTTAGTAAGAATGATTTAATTGATTTTAAACCTTATACTTTCACATTTTCTACCGGTATAGGAATTGAATTTTAATCATGTCTTAATAGCAATTAAAAATTTGGACGGTTTAAAATTTCACTACTGATAATTGCTTTGCGGATATCAAATTGTTCTTTGACCACCTCTTGCTCTTCTTCAGTTGTGTTCTTTGGATTTATGCAGGAATTTTCATTTCGAGTTTCCATTTCCGGCTTATTTAAATTTTCTGAATTTTTTTTTGATTTTTCTTCGCTAGAAGCACAATTATCATTTTCCTCATTCAAGGTAAATATGAGTTCCTGCTGTGTAGTCTGTTCTTGACCGATTCTCTTTTTGCTGGATTTTACAATGCCACCAACAACACCAATAACCACTATCAGAAAAGAAACCCAATTAAAATCTGCCGTAATAATATTCATATCACTTTAATTTATGATTTTATATAAACTATAATAAACAAAGGTAGAGATTTTTTTCAAAGCTTCTTCTCTAACAGATTATTTTTCTTATAAAAATCGGCATAAGGAGCAGAGAAAAGCAAAGTTCTACTTAAATAAATGCAGGTCAGCCCTTTCTTTTGCCAATACTGTTCAACTGTTGTCATAAGTTTTTAATTAGGGTATTGGGATGCTTCCTTATTTTTGGAAAAGGAAAATTTATATGCACAAAATCTGGAAGGCCAAAAAAGTTCAGTAAACCAAGTAGGAAATGTGTACAAAACCATGGAGATTAAGTCTGCTGATGGATTTGTTCATTACTCAAACAGGCGGCCTTTCCTGCCGCCTGTCAATTGATAAAGAAAGAATTCCCCTATACAAGATGGTTAAAGCCATATCGATCCTGCTTCCACATCCCCCGCTTGGTAAGTATAAGAGATAAACTCTTCTAATGCCTCTTTCCATGTAAGATCGAAAGTTTTCATGATGGAATGTAGTGAGCGGTTGCTTTCTTCATCCAAGCTATTCTCCCTGATCAGGTTCACATCAGCATCCGGTTCAACATCAATGAATTCTTCGCGACTCCAAAACACCACAACCGGGATACTCAGGTTAATATCCCATGTTCCACGCTGGATCAACACTCCAGAAGGCTTGTAGAACGGGTCAAAGTCGTTTGTCTGCGGATTCTTTTTAGAGTTGTACCCGTGATATAGGCGAAGTCTCAGATCGAACTCCTTGCGATCCTTCAAGAACCGGATAACCCCCTTTAACCCAACCGGATTGCTGCCTCCTGTAATTTCCGCCTTGTTATCATGTTTAGTTTTGTCCCAAGGCGTGGTATCCACATAGAGATAATCCACCAGTTTCTCCGGATCATTATCGTCAGCTTCCAGTTTCCCATCAAAGGTCGGTCTCACGTTTTCCGGGGTGAAGAAATGCTGGTGGATATTCTCCTGCCCATTCTCCACGAACTGGCCGTTCATCAATTCACCTTTGGAATTGTAGTAATAGATAAACATCAGATAAACTGGAGCTGGAGTAAAGTTCTTCCCATTTTTATATTCTCCGTTTTTCTGAACGTAGAACTTGCTCTGGCTTCCTTCCGCAAGGGTCCATCCACTGCCGGCTTTCAGTTCATAAGTAATCTCCTGAATACGTTTCATATATTTGGCTGGAGATTCCGGATTTTGGTGAGGACCGCCGACCTTCTGTATCTCGTTCCAGTCAGCGTGCAGGTGACATTCAACTAGACAAACAGTCATTTTTGCCGGATCCTCATGTAGCTTGTTCTTCGTCTCGTCTTCTGGTATTACAGGATCCTTACTGCAAGAGTTCATCGACAGGACAAGAGACACTCCTAGCAGAAGTGCCCACACGGTTTTAGATGCAATTGTTTTCATTTTTCTTTTTGTTTATTAGTGTTGATTATAGTTGTTATAAATTAAAAAATCCAGTTTATACCACAACGCACATCATGCCCCATATCATGCGCATAGTAACGTGAACGGTTGGTGTATTCTTTGTACTCCCGGTTCAGAAGGTTGTCTGCTGACATCATGAATCGAATTTGGTGTTCCCGTTTTACGGGAAGTTCAAAACTGGCATCGAACCCAAGGAGATGATACGCTGGGGGAGTATATGGAATAAGATCCGTGTCTGGCTCAAACCGTCTCTGTTTCGCCGTGAAACGATGTCTGATATTTAGGCGAAGTTTGATATGCGATTTCATCTTACGAGTCCACGCAAGTTCATGGCTGAGGCGGAAGGAGGGAATATAGGGAAGGTAATCACCCTTTGTTCGTTCGTTTGCCCGGATAAAGGAGGTAACAGCATGGTAGTCCCATGAACCGCCCGGAGTAAAATGCAGATCAAAGTCCATACCGCGGAAAAAAGCCGAGGTTTGCCTGTATTGGAAGACCGGATATACTCCCGAAATCACAGTGACTGTTTCTTTTTCCGGCCCGTCATATATATAACCGTCCACCCATTGTAGGTAACCGTCCAAGCAGACGCTGAACATTCCGTTGTCATAACGAAGGGAAGAAATCCATTTGTAGCTTCTTTCAGAGTGCATAGCAGAATCTCCCCTGACAAACATCCCCGACCCAAGTTCATTCCCATTGCTATACAGTTCATACACGTGAGGAGCTCGCCAAGCCAGACCAAAGTTGGAAGTAAGCCTCCAGCATCTGGAAAGTTGATAATGTCCACCCAGGCTATAGGACACGTTATTAAACTTTTTTGTCCCGCCATAGAATCTTCCTGTCCAATCATAACCACTGGCACGGGTTTCCTGCATATCCAGACGAAGACCAGCTTCAACACCACCCTTGCTCAGGTGATATTTCCCAATTCCGTATATTCCCACCTGTGTTTCCGTATAGTTCGGTATAACGGGCACAAATCCAGTACCTGCTCGGCTGTGATTTTCGATAAACATGACTTGGCTTCCCGCTTCGACCAGCCAGGAGTGATAATTCCATTTCCAGCGCAGGAGATGCTGAAATGAATTTAAGTGCAGGGAAACCACCGGGACATTAGAGTCCAACCGCCGGACACGATTTTCCTGCCGGTCGTCCTTCTGCCAAGTACTTTGCCAATGAATACTTCCCCCTTTCTTTATACCAAACTGCATCCTGCAAATTGCGGTCTGGTGGGTAACCGCCTGATAGGGAGGTCTGATATCACGGGAGAAAGGATCCGTATGCAGGGGGCGACCAAGTCGAATACGTTCCGCCAACAGATCCTCGCTACCCATCTGAGCGCTGAGCATCACCCCTGTCCGGCTGTAGAATCGACTGTAGAAACCTTCCAATCTCAAACGTCCGCGATCATAGCCTAGAGAGGCGGATGCGTGATATTCCCTAGTCCCAGTGTTGTTCAAAAGATAGTGAGCAGTGGAACGATCCCCAGTGTTTGACCAGGTTCCCTGTATACGCCAGGCAAGATTATGAGGGACAGCTCCTTCGAGCTGTCCGGTAGCCACGTAACGACGCCCATTACTTCCGTAAAGCGCGGAGATTTCTCCTCGCATAGAGGTTTCTCTGAAAGGAAGGGGTGACTGCTCCATGACAATGATACCCCCAAGAGCATCCGAACCGTATCTTACCGCATCGGATCCTTTGATTACCGAAATGGAGGCGCTACCGTTTATGTCTACTTCAGGAGCATGATCGGCACCCCATTGCTGCCCAGTTTGGCGGGCTCCGTTATTGATAATCAGTATCCGGTTCCCATACATTCCTTGTATAACGGGTTTGGATACAGTGGTTCCCGTACTAATAGAACTTACCCCTCTAACACGTTCAAGTAGTGTGGCAAGCGAGGTCCCTAGCGCGTCCCTGATCTCTGGGGATGAAAGACGCTGACTCACCATATTAGGTGATGCTCCGGCACGTTTACCGGTAACGATCACTTCCTCGAGCTTTTTTATATCAGGAGAGAGACGTACTATATGTGTGCGGCTTTCAAAGAAAGCCGCATTCAAAGGCACACGCCTAGAATTGTAACCCAGACACTGCACAAGAATCGTATCCATGAAACATGTTCCATGATCGAAAACAATCATTCCACGGGAGGTGCTGACGAGTAACCGTTCCCTGGTCAGTATATAGGCCCCTTCAATAGGAAACTCGCTTTCCTGGTCAATGACCAGCAAGGTATCAGGTGTACCTGTTGATTGCCGGTGGTCTGCCTGTACCTGTGCTTCAATAGGAAGAGAAACGATACAGAGGCAGATAACAAGCAGGCACACATACTGTAAATATGCATGAAATGTCATACTTAAACAAATATAAACGTTTTATAATATATTAAAACGGGACATAAAAGCCCCTGCATACCATCTCAGTGATGCATGCGAATCCCCCAAGGGACTTACAACAAACACATAGGTGGTGGTGCACGAAGGAAATGTGGGAAAAGAGGGATAATGACATCTGTTTCCCCCGAAATAAGATACCTGACTGGCCTGCCAGTCGGAATATAATCGTATATAAAAGTCCTCTCCTCGACAAACGGTGAGAGGGTAAAGAGACAGATGGTACAATTTTCAGGGGAATCATGTTGGGAGTGCCCCTGTTCGTTATGGGATACGCACGAATGTTCTCCGTGAACATGAAAAGCTTTCACGAGGGAAAAGGGCATCAATGTCATCAACAATATGTATGCTATGACTCTCTGCTGTCTCTGTCTTTTTTTCGTACGATTCATTGCTTTGCAAAAATAGCAATTTTAATCATTATTCACAATACCTATAAATAATGATTTACAAACATAAATATCTGATACATTTTTTTACATGCGTTTGAGCACAACAAGCACAAGGAAAGTATCAGAAAAAAGATATCTTTCAGCCTCATGCTTATTCTTGTTCATACGGAACTGGTCCGCATGATGCGTTACAAGGATCATCTAGTAGCCCGCCTCTTCTCAACCATGTTTCTTATAAATCATTTCAACAAAGTCATCTGCGGAAAGTCCTGTCAACAGTTCTGTCCTCTCGTTCTTTACACTTTATAAATCAGTCGATTAAAAGAAAATCTTAGTTTTTCTAATAAAAAACATAGTATATGTGCATTTTATGCCTGAATTATATCCTTTTTTTATACATTTGCAACGAAATAAAGGTATAGTATAAACGAACACACTTAATAGCAAATATTCTATTAAGTGATAATTAAAAATATAATCCTAATGAAACGAGCATTAATCAGTGTTTTTGATAAAACGGGAATTGTAGAGTTTGCAAAGTCATTGGATTCGATGGGTTGGGAAATTATTTCAACAGGTGGAACTTCAAAGAAATTAAAAGAAGAAGGCATCAAAGTAATGGATATTTCTGATTTAACTCATTTCCCTGAATGTTTTGACGGTCGGGTAAAAACCTTGCATCCTAACGTTGAAGGTGGGATTTTAGCAATTCGTGACAATGAGAATCATAAACAACAAATGACAGATTTAGGCATTCAGCCTATAGATATGGTAGTTTGTAATCTTTATCCCTTTAAGCAGACCATTCTAAAGCCAAATGTTTCTCATGAAGAAATTATAGAAAATATTGACATCGGTGGTCCTACAATGATTCGCGCCGCTGCAAAAAATTATAAGTTTGTTACAGTACTTACAGATCCGGAGGATTATGATTTAGTAATCAATGAATTAAAAACAAATGGAGATACATCTACTGAAACCAAAGAGATGTTAGCAGCCAAGGTTTTCATTCATACATCACATTATGATGCTTTGATTTCCGGATATTTTTCAGAAAAATTAAATTTAAAGTATCCGAAGACCATTACTCTGACATACGAGAAAAAGCAAAATTTGCGTTATGGAGAAAATCCTCACCAAAGTGCAGCTTTTTATGCCTCAATCAAAGCAACTGAAGGAACATTGACAAATGCCGTACAACTACATGGTAAAGAGTTATCTTACAATAATATTGGAGATACAGATGGAGCATTGGAAACATTAAAAGAATTTGATGATCCAACCATTGTTGCTGTCAAACATGCTAATCCATGTGGAGTAGGAAGCGCTCCAACATTAGTAGAAGCTTACCATCGGGCTTATGAAGCGGATCCTGTATCTATATTTGGAGGTATTGTAGCTGCCAATCGTGAAATTGATACAGAAACGGCAACAGAAATGTCAAAAATTTTCTTGGAAGTAATTATAGCACCCTCATTCTCAAAAAAAGCATTAGAGATTCTTTCCAAGAAAAAGAATATTCGTTTACTGCAATTAGAAAACATCGGACACACATATCCAAATACTTCTAAAGCAAAAACAGTATTAGGCGGTTTATTAATACAAGAGTTAGATTCCCAACTATTGAATGATGCTAATGTAAAAGTCGTTACTAAACGCCAACCGACAGAAAATGAATTTCGTGATTTAATTTTTGCCTGGAAAATTGTAAAGCATATTAAATCTAATGGTATTGCCATCGCCAAGAATCTTTGCTCGACTGGAATCGGACCAGGACAAGTGAGTCGCATTGGGGCTTTAGAAAATGCTATTCGCCAAGGTGGTAATAAAATCGCAGGAAGTGTAATGGCTTCCGATGCTTTTTTCCCTTTCCCTGATTGTGTAGAAACAGCTCATAAAGCAGGTATTACCGCAATTATTCAACCTGGCGGCTCTGTAAAAGATCAGGAATCTATTGATGCTGCAAATAAATATGGTATTGCAATGCTATTCACTGGTATGCGTCATTTTAAACATTAACCCTAAACATATAACTAATGGGATTATTTTCATTCTTAACTCAAGATATTGCTGTTGATTTAGGAACAGCGAATACTATTATCATCTGCAATGATAAGATGGTTGTCAATGAGCCTTCCGTTGTTGCCATTGATCGCAAAACAGAGAAAGTAATTGCTATCGGAGAAAGAGCCAGACAGATGCAAGGAAAAACTCACGACAACATTAAGACTATCCGTCCTCTTCGCGACGGAGTAATAGCTGATTTTAATGCAGCGGAACAAATGTTACGAGGAATGATTAAGATGGCAAGCGTAAATAACAGGTTCTTCTCTCCTTCCCTGCGCATTGTTGTATGCATACCTTCAGGCAGTACAGAAGTAGAACTCCGTGCCGTACGCGACTCATCTGAACATGCCGGAGGACGTGATGTATATATGATTTACGAACCAATGGCAGCTGCTTTAGGTATCGGTTTGGATGTTGAAGCACCTGAAGGTAATATGATTGTAGATATTGGCGGTGGTACAACAGAAATTGCAGTCATCTCTTTAGGAGGAATTGTCAGTAACAAATCTATCCGTATAGCCGGAGATGGTTTGACTGATGATATTTTGGAATATATGCGCCGCCAGCATAATATCCGAATTGGCGTACGTACTGCAGAACAAATTAAAATTAATGTAGGTTCAGCTCTTTCTGAATTAGATGAACCACCTGCTGATTTTATAGTTCAAGGTCCTAATTATTTAACTTCATTGCCAGTGGAGGTTCCTGTATCTTACCAAGAAATTGCTCATTGCTTGGAAAAATCTATTTCAAAAATTGAAATAGCAATTTTAGGAGCATTAGAACAAACCCCTCCTGAATTATATGCAGATATTGTAAATAAAGGTATTTATCTGGCAGGTGGAGGAGCTTTACTGCGTGGTTTAGATAAACGTTTGTCTAACAAGATGAATATCCCGTTCCATATCGCAGAGGATCCATTACGTGCTGTTGCTCGTGGAACAGGAATTGCGCTGAAAAATGTAGATAAATTCTCATTCCTGATTAGATAAAACATGGTTGGATTGTGAAAGACATTATAAAACTAATAATAAAATATCATTTCACTATAATTTTTGTATTACTGGAAATCATAGCATTTTCTCTAATGGTTATGCATAATAATTATCAGAGAACTATATTTTCTAGTTACACATCTTCTTTTTTTGGCGCTATCTCATCTACTGTAACTGAAATTAAAACCTATTTCTATTTAAAAGAAACAAACAAAAAATTAGTTGCTGAGAATATAGAGCTCAGAAATCAGATTGAAAAAGCTAGAGTATTGTATAATGAATCAAAGTCTGATTCTTTATGGCATTCAAATATTTCTGCCGAATACAAATATATATATATTACGGCAGAAATGTTAAATGCCGGATTGAATAAAACGAAAAATTATATCATCATAAATAAAGGTAGTTTGCATGGAATTACAAGTGAAATGGCTGTATGTTCCAGTGAAGGGGTTGTCGGAATTGTAGAAAAAACCAGTAAACATTTTTCTAAAATACTCCCGCTGATAAATATAAATTTACGTGTATCTGCTAAAATCAAGAAAAATGGATACTATGGCTCTCTTCAATGGGATGGGAATGATTATCGTTATACTTACTTGAATGATATCCCTTTTCATGTTGATGCCGAAGTAGGAGACACTATTGTGACTTCTGGTTTATCCCCTATTTTCCCTGAAGGTGAAATTATCGGTTTTATTGAATCTGTAAATAAAAAAACAGCAAACTTTTTGAGAATAAAAGTAAAGCTTGCAACAGATTTTAAAAAAATATTTGATGTATATATTATAGCTAATACCCAAAAACGAGAACAAGAACAATTGGAGGTTATCGGAGATGAATAATGTCACATATTTTATACATCTGTTTATTTTGTTATTTGTCCAATTAACCATTTTAGACAATATACAAATACATTCTTATGTGTATATAAATATTTATATACTAGCTATTTATATATATCCTTACCGTTTACATAAAACAGCTACTCTATTGTTCGGTTTTTTGTTGGGTTTTTTTGTCGATCTAGCTAACCATACAATGGGAATTCATACAGCAGCAACAGCTTTGTTAGCCTATATTCGCCCTAGACTCATATTATTCACATCTAATCGAGAACAATTGGAAATACACGGGGAGCAAAAAATCAGTGAATTTAATTGGTTTTTCAAATATATTTTGCTCAACAATACTATTTTTAATTTTGTATTAATTTTATGTGAAGCTTTTAGTTTCAACAATGTATTGATTACATTAGTACGAATAGTATGCAGCACATTAGTCTCTACTTTATTTATGCTATTATACTATTTTATTGCTTTAAAAAAGAAACAAAACTAATAGAATCAAGGGCTTTCAAATTTTTTAAAGATGAATAAATTTTCATATCGCAAAACGATTATATCTGCAATTATAATCTGTGTTTGCCTCATATATATAGTCCGCTTATTTTATATGCAGGTCATAGATGATACATTTGAACTCAAAGCTATACAAAATTCACAACGTATTGTAATACAATACCCTGTGCGGGGGTTAATATTTGACAGAAATAACAAGCTATTAGTAGAAAATCAGCCGGCTTATGATTTGATGGTTGTTCCGCGTCAAGTTAAATGTTTCGATACGCTTGAACTACTTAGTATTTTAGGCATAGAAAAAAATATATTAATCAAAAATTTAAAAAAATGTCGCAAATATTCGACTTTTAAAGCATCAGTTCTTGTTTCGCAGATAACGGCTGAAAAATATGCTATTCTACAAGAAAAATTATATAAATATCCAGGATTCTTTATGCAAACCCGTACATTGCGTAAATACAATGTATCACATTCTGCTGACGTATTTGGCTATATTGGAGAAGTGAATCAAACTCAAATTGAATGTGATAGTAATTATGCATTAGGTGATTATATCGGTATAAACGGTTTAGAAAAAACTTATGAAAAAGTCTTGAGAGGAATAAAAGGTGAACGCATTTTATTGGTAGACAACCATAATCGAGAGATGGGTTCTTATCAAAATGGAGAATACGACCGACCAGCTGTTGTCGGTCAAAATCTGACAACAACTCTGGATATTGATTTACAAGAATATGCTTATCAATTAATGCATAATAAGAAAGGAGGTATTATAGCAATAGAACCTGCTACTGGAGAAATATTACTTAAAGTGTCAAGTCCTGGTTATGATCCTCAGCTAATGATTGGATCAGAACGTGGAAAAAACTATAAAAAATTAAGTGAAGATCCTAATGAACCTCTATTTGATCGTACTGTAGGTGCTGCTTATCCTCCCGGTTCTACTTTTAAAACCTTACAGGCTCTTTATGGTTTAAAAGAAAAGGTAATAACTCCAGAAACAAATTTTGAATGCTACGGACCTTCAAAGACACAAATTGGAGGAATCAGAATGGGATGTCACTATCACGTCTCTCCACTAAATTTACAACAATCCATTCAACATTCTTGTAATCCTTATTATGTCAATGTGTGGTTAAGGATATTGGAAAATAAAAAATACAAGAGTGTGCGCGATTCGTACGAGCACTGGAGAGAATTTATATGCTCATTTGGTTTGGGACACAAAATATGTCCTGATTTTAGTAATGAACGTAGTGGATCCATTCCTTCATTAAAAATGTACGATCGTATTTTTAAAACCAAAGATTGGAAATGGAGTTATATTATGTCACTTTCCATTGGCCAAGGAGAACTTTTACTCACTCCTTTACAAATAGCCAACATGGCTTGTGTCATAGCCAATCGTGGATATTATATAACTCCTCACATCGTACGTCCCTTGGCCAATGGCAGTAATCCAGTGGAAAAACATGTCGTTAAATGCGATTCGTCTTTTTTTATCCCCATTATTGAAGGTATGCAAAAAGCAGTATCTGTCGGTACAGCACAAGGAGCAGCTATTGATTCTGTGGAAATATGCGGAAAAACCGGAACAGCACAAAATCCTCATGGTGATGATCACTCCATTGTAATGCTTTTTGCTCCTAAAAATAATCCTAAAATAGCAATAGCTGTATACATAGAAAATGGAGGTTTTGGTGCCAGATACGCTGTTCCTATTGCAGGTTTAATTTTAGAGAAATATTTAAAAGGAAGTGTTTCTCCTCAGAGAAAAGAACTAGAAAAACGCATGATTGATGCTAATCTTCTTGGAACTATAAACAAATAATATAACTCAATGAATAGACGCTCAGAACTTTTAAAAAATATAGATTGGCTTTCCATATTCCTTTATACTTTATTGATATTAATGGGATGGTTAAATATCTATGCAGCAGTATATAATGAGGGGCATAGCAATATATTTGATATTACTCAACGTTATGGCAAGCAATTAATGTGGATTGGTGCATCATTCATATTAGCATTCTGCATCATACTCACGGACAGTAAATTTTTTACAGCATTTTCATTAGTCATATATGCTATAGTCATCAGTGCTTTAGTAGCAGTATTGATATTTGGAGTAGAATCCAAAGGATCCCGTTCATGGTTTGATATAGCAGGGATACGTATCCAACCGGCTGAATTTGGTAAGTTCTCCACTTGTTTGGCTATTGCCAATATTATGAATCGCCACGGTTTTAAAATTATGAGTTTGAGTAGCTTATTATTGATTATGGTGATATTGGCATTACCTGCAGGATTAATAATATTACAAAATGATACAGGATCCGCATTGGTGTATAGTTCTTTTGTATTAGTCATGTATAGAGAAGGTTTACATGGTTCCCTATTATTACTTTATTTTATATTTATCGCCATTTTTATATTTACACTACTTTATCCGCCTCTTGTCATTATCAGTATGATTATTGCCGGATCTTTGATAGCATTCCTATATTATCGACAAAATAAACATGAGTTTTACAGACTTCTATTTTTCATAATATTAGGCTTTGCATTTACACTTTTCTTAAAATGGCTATTAAATTGGACAATTTCAGAACACTATTTATTACTATATATATATGCTTTAGTTTCTTTAATTGGCATATATTTTATATATAGGCGTCGCATGAAATATATTTTGTGGGTACTTTTAGCATCATGGCTCTGTATATCAGCTAGTATCGGAGTAGATACTGCTTTTGAAAAATTACAACCCCACCAAAAAAATCGTATCAACGATTTATTAGGTATCGAAAGTGATCTTCAAGGAGCTGGCTATAATGTATATCAATCAGAAATAGCCATCGGTTCTGGAGGTTTTTGGGGGAAAGGCTATTTGGAAGGTACCCAAACAAAATTCAATTTTGTGCCTGAGCAAGATACCGACTTTATATTCTGCACCGTAGGTGAAGAGTGGGGATTTGTTGGTTCCGCTTTAGTAATTGGTTTACTGATGGCATTCATCCTAAGAATTATACAATTAGCAGAACGGCAACGCTCAGCCTTTTCACGTATTTATGGATATGGAGTGGCAAGTATTCTCTTTTTTCATATGGCCATCAATATAGGAATGACTATAGGTATTGCTCCTGTAATTGGAATCCCTCTCCCCTTTTTCAGTTACGGAGGTTCCTCTCTTTGGGCTTTCACAATTCTTATTTTCATATTCCTACGTTTGGATGCCAATAGATTGCAAGTGTTTAGCTAATAAATAAGACTGTTGCAAGTTTTCTCAATCGTTTTAAATATAACAGAAAACAAGGTTATATTCTTTTTTTTTAATACATTCGCATCGCTTTAACGATATAATGAAATAATATATGAAAACATTAATAATAAATATCAAACAATTGGTACAAGTGGAAAAGAATCCACATTCATGGGTGGCAGGTAAAGATATGTCACATTTAGATATAATACCTAATGCTTGGTTATTGATAGAAGATGATAAGATTGCCGATTTCGGAGAAATGAAAGATTTGGATACAGAAAAAATATATGCAAGTGGTGATGTTATAAAAGAAATTGATGCAACTGATCGTTTGGTTATGCCATCCTATTGCGACTCACACACACATTTGGTATATGCAGGAAGCCGAGAAATAGAATATATTGACAAGATTCGTGGCCTTTCATATGAAGAAATTGCCAAACGAGGGGGAGGTATTCTAAATTCTGCCCAGCGTATTCGTAAGGCAAGCGAAAATGAACTTTATGATGCAGCTTACCAACGTATCCAAGAAATAGTTGGATACGGAACAGGAGCAGTAGAAATCAAGAGTGGTTATGGTCTTGATACTGAAAGTGAATTGAAAATGTTACGTGTTATTCGCCGTTTAAAAGAAAACACTCCGCTTTTAATTAAATCAACTTTTTTAGGAGCACATGCCGTACCGATTGAATATAAGGGGCGCCAAACAGAATACGTTAATTTGATCATTAATGAAATGATTCCAATGGTTGCTTCTGAAGATTTAGCAGATTATATTGACGTATTTTGCGATAAGGGATTCTTCACAGTCGAAGATACTGATCGAATGTTAAATGCAGGAATGAAATACGGAATGCGAGCGAAAATACATGCTAATGAATTGGATTATTCAGGTGGTATACAAGTTGGTGTAAAATACAATGCTCTTTCAGTAGATCATTTGGAATACGTCGGAGATGAAGAAATTGCTTGCTTATTAGGTAGCGAAACCATGCCAACCATATTGCCGGGTGCTGCATTTTTCTTAAATATGCCTTACTCTCCTGTTCGGAAAATGATAGAGGCAGGGCTTCCTGTAGCTCTTGCTTCTGACTATAATCCAGGCTCCTCCCCTTCTGGCAACATGAAATTTATCATGTCTCTTGGATGCATTAATTATAAAATGTTGCCAGAAGAAGTAATAAATGCAACAACGATTAATTCTGCTTACGCAATGGGAGTGCAAGAAGATGTTGGAAGTATTGCAATTGGTAAACTCGCCAATTTTTATATTACGACACCAATATCAGGAATTGAATATCTACCCTATGCCTATACAGCTGATTTAGTGGAAATGGTTTTCTTAAAAGGAAAACAATATTGATAGACAGATAAACTTATCTACAACATAGTTTTTAACAGAAAAAACGATATAAACATGAAAAAATTAATTGAATGCGTACCCAATTTCAGTGAAGGTAATGATATGCATATCATTAGCCAAATCACAGATGCGATGAAAACTGTTGAAGGTATTAGTGTAATTGATGTAGACCCAGGTAAAGCAACAAATCGTACTGTAGTAACAATGGTAGGCGAACCAGAAGCTATATGTGAATCAGCTTTCCGTGCTATAAAAAAAGCAGCAGAATTAATAGACATGACTAAACATAAAGGAGCACACCCTCGTTTTGGAGCAACCGATGTATGCCCGTTAGTTCCTGTATCTAACATTACCATGGAAGAGACTGTAGAATATGCACGCAAATTAGCTAAACGTATCGGAGAAGAATTGAATATTCCTGTATATTGCTATGAAAATGCAGCTTTTACTCCAGAACGTAAAAATCTGGCTACTTGTCGCACGGGAGAATACGAAGCTTTGGGCGAACGTTTATCAAGCGAAAAATGGCATCCTGATTTTGGTCCTCGCGAATTAAACGAATGGACAGCAAAAACAGGTGCAACAGCTGTTGGTGCACGTAATTTCTTAGTAGCATACAATGTTAATTTAAATACAACATCTACTCGTCGTGCAAACTCTATTGCTTTTGATGTACGAGAAAGAGGACGTGTAAAACGCGAAGGTAATCCGATCACAGGTAAAAAAGTATTGGATAAAAATGGCAAACCTGTTATGATCCCAGGATCATTGAAATCTGTAAAAGCTATCGGATGGTTTATTGAAGAATATGGAATTGCACAGATTTCAATGAATTTAACAGATATATCTGTAACTTCTATGCATGAGGCTTTTGATGAAGTATGCCGCAAAGCTGCAGACCGTGGTATTCGTGTTACAGGTTCTGAATTAGTTGGTGTTCTTCCTTTGAATGCCATGTTGGAAGCAGGACGTTATTTCTTACGCAAACAGCAACGTTCTACAGGAGTTTCTGATAAAGAATTAATTAAAATTGCAGTTAAATCATTAGGTTTAGACGAACTTTATCCGTTTGATCCACACAAAAAAATTATTGAATATATCCTTGAAGACGAAGAAATGAAAGGGAAAAAGCGTCTGATTGATATGAGTCTGACAGATTTTGCTGATGAAACAGCTTCTGAATCTCCAGCTCCAGGAGGTGGTTCTATTTCTGCATATATGGGGGCTTTAGGATCTGCATTAAGTACAATGGTAGCCAATCTATCCTCTCATAAACGTGGTTGGGATGAACGTTGGGAAGAATTTAGCGATTGGGCTGAAAAAGGGAAAACATATCAAATTGAATTGATGAAATTAGTAGACGAAGATACTAATGCATTTAACAAAATCATGGACGCGTTCAGCCTTCCTAAAAAAACAGAAGAAGAAAAAATGGCTCGTCAATTAGCTGTACAAGAGGCTACTCGTTATGCTACAGAAGTTCCATTTAAAACCTTACGCTTGTGCTACGAATGTATGTCTGTAGCTAAAGCAATGGCTGAAATTGGTAATCCGAATTCTGTAACTGATGCTGGAGTCGGAGCTTTAGCTGCACGCGCTGGCGTTATGGGAGCTTTCTTAAATGTAAAGATTAATGCTGCAGGTTTGGAAGATAAAGCTTTTGCTGCTGAAATCATCAATCAAGGAGCTGAAATCGTTTCTAAAGCAAATGCATTAGAAACAGAAATCCTTGAAATTGTAAATTCTAAAATTTAATATAGTTGATTTATAAAATAAAAACAGTCTCAAATTTGAGACTGTTTTTATTTTATAAATCAAC
>JAHHTT010000041.1 GCA_020024465.1 Odoribacter sp. | reverse complement strand
GTATATTTCCAAATCTACCGTTCTTTAAATAAACAAGAAATAAAAAATTTGCACCACAATTCTATAATTCATCATCTAAATCAAAAAAATCTTTTTTAAAATTTATAAAATAAACTCGTTCACGCGCACGTGTTATTGCTGTATAAAGCCATCGCCAATACTTATCAGTAAGCATATCATCTGTTAAAAAGCTCTGATCTATAAAAACAGCATCCCACTGTCCACCTTGAGCCTTATGACAGGTCACAGCATACGCAAATTTAATTTGCAATGCATTATAATATTCATTCTCCCTAATACTCTCGAAACGTTTTTTCTTTGAAGGAATATCTGCATAATCCATTTCTACAACATGATAAAAAGCATGGGATTGCTCATTGGTCAATGCAGGATAATCTGACATCAGAGTATCCAACATCACCCAGGCAGTTATCTCACTATCACTACCATCTATCCGTAAGGTTGCATTTACAAAATGGAAACCATACAACTCTACCCGTTTGCCAATCCTAATAACAGTTGCCATATCTCCATTTGCAATAAAATCTATTTCGTCATAATCAGTACCCCAATAATAATTATTACGGACAATCATAATTCTATCTCCACTACAAAACTCTTCTTCACGATATAAAATGGTACGACGAATTCCTTCATTAAAACAGTTTGCACGTTTATTAGAACGACATATTATAATCGTTTCGTCTTCTCCATATTTCCCATAACAAGTGTCAATAGCTTCCAACAAATCTCCGCCCTCTATGCGAAAGACATCTGGAAAATCACGAAGTTTGAATACCAATCGTCCAGAGTCACTTCCTATCATTGCACGAACTAATGTTGCATTGAATAATATACCCGACTTTTCAATTTGTCGCATCACATCCACCAGTGCCACTTCTGTTACATGAAAATTATAAGCTGTCTCCCATTCAAGAGGGTCTAGTGCTGGACTGATGTCCAAACCAACAGGCGGCAACTGGGCAACATCTCCTATCAACACCAAGCGATTATTACATCCATTATATACAAATTCAATCAAATCATCCAACAAGCATCCGCTGCCAAAATTCGTCTCTACATTCATATTCGAAATCATAGATGCTTCATCTACAAAAAAAATAGTATCTGAAAATGTATTAAATCCTAAACTAAAAATACCCTCTCCATCAATGGCTTTCTTTTGACGATAAATCTTCTTGTGAATAGTAAAGGCAGGATAACCGGCATACGAAGCAAACACTTTTGCTGCCCGCCCCGTAGGAGCCAAAAGAACAACTTTATATTTTAACGATAACATTGTATTGACAATAGCTGAAACTAAAGAAGTTTTACCTGTTCCTGCATAGCCTTTCAATAGAAAAATACTTTCCTCTATCCCACTAAAAAAAAAGTCTACAAACCGACCAACAGCCTCTTTTTGAGAAGGGGAAAGGTCAAAACCAAACTTTCTTATAACTATTTCACTAAAATGTTTTTGAATCATCACGAAAATTAATAGTCGATTATATCGTTAATCTAAATTTTTTCCTAAATTTGCGAGCAATATTAAGGTTTTACGCTCGCAATAACGTTTGAGTCGTGGTGTAAAGTTACGAAATTAACGTTAACTTTATAATGTAGCTTGGTAATTATGTAATAATATAATTCAAAAATAACAGTAAAAATGAAAAAACTTATCATCCAGATTATTCTCGCCGGAATTATCATTTTCCTGGGTTACAAATGCTATCAGAGCATCATGGTTCCTCAAAGATTCCAAGTCATCAAGAAACACAGATATGAGTTGATTACGCAACGTCTGAAAGACATACGTACAGCACAAGAAGCTTTCAAAGAAGTATATGGCAAATATACACCCAGTTTCGACACTTTAATCAACTTTATTAAATATGATTCCATCAAAGTTGTGCGCTCTATCGGTTCCTTAAGTGATGATGATTTAGAAAAAGGAATTACAGAAGCTCAAGCTATTAAAGAAGGAAAAATTATTCGTGATACCATTAAAGTTGCAGCTATAGGCAATATATTTCCGAAAGAATTTGAAATTGACAAAATCCGTTATGTCCCTTTTACCAAGCGGCAACATCAGTTTAAAATGGGATCTACCACCATTTGGACCGATTCTGGTATCGAAGTTCCTGTTTTTGAAGCATACGTAACTAACATGGTTATTTTTGAAGATCTCCGTAATGAATACAATGAAGAATTATTACAAGAAAATGGAGAAAAACAGCGTTTGAAAAAATTTGCAGGTCTAAAAGTTGGTAGCTTAAAAGAAGCTAATAATAACGTGGGTAATTGGGAATAAATAGGTGCATGCAGAACATATATTATATTGACAACAATTTCTCACAAGAGAATTCAACACAATATACTTTATCCATCCGTTACTCAACGGATGGATTTTCATTTTGTGTCCACGACATCAACAATAGGCTACTTGTATTTTCACATCAGCCTTTGGAATTACATTCAAACGGAGCAATCATTGCTAAAGCATCACAAATTATTACAGACAACCCTATACTAAATTTAAAATACAAAAAAGTGTTTGCATTATCATGCCAAAGAAACAAAATGCTTCTCCCTGCACATACATTCAATAAAAACACCCTTATTGAAATGTTCCGCCTTTGTTTTGAGCTCCATGAAAGCGACACTATCATTTATCGAAAAATAGAAGCAATCAATAATTATTTAATTGAAGCACAACCACGCAATTTTATCAATTTTTTAACCTCACACTATCAACCGATATCGATTATTGACAGTGCCTATCCATTTATTATATACTCCATGTCAAGTATGCTGTTCAATGCACACTATCTTTTCATAGATATTCATGAAGAATATTTTGACATTCTGCTTACTCACAGCAACAATATACTATTATTCAATTCTTTCTCCTATGGTTCTATAAATGATATTGTCTATTATTCCTTAAATTGTCTGCAACAATGCCAAATAAATCAAAATAATTTACAAACTACTATTTCCGGCAATCTGGTAAACGATCCGGTGCTAGTTGAAACAATGAATAAATACATTCCTAACATTGTTATTTTAAACTATGCACCCTTGTCCCAATTAGTGAGAAACAATCAGCTGAACAATTCTAGTTTTATCCACTTATTAAACATACACAAATGCGAATAATTAGCGGTTCACACAAAGGGCGACAAATTTTTCCGGACAAAAGTTTTAGTGCACGTCCAACAACAGATTTTGCCAAAGAAAATATCTTTAATGTACTTACAAATTATATTGAAATTGAAGGAATACATACATTGGATCTCTTTTCTGGTACAGGAAGCATAAGTTACGAATTTGCCTCAAGAGGAGCTGCAGAAATTATCTCAGTGGAACAAAATTACAAACACTATATATTTATTAAACGAATAGCAAAAGAACTGAAATTCGATAAAATGACAGTATATAAAGCTGATGTTTTTCTTGCTTGTAAGAAATTACAGGGGCGTAAATTTGATATTATATTTGCTGACCCCCCCTACAACTTGGACAAGATATTAGAAATTCCGGCAGTTATTTTTGACCACAATTTATTGGCAAATGATGGAATTGTAATTATTGAGCATCCTGCAAAAATAGACTTTTCCAAACATCCACGCTTTACAGAACACCGTCAATACGGAAGTGTTAATTTCTCAATTTTTAGATAGCACCAGCACAACAAACAATTATACAAATTGTAAAAAATGCAACATCTCTATCACCATCAATCTCTATTCGAACTAATACAATAAATCCGTAAGGCAAACCTTACGGATTTATATCATAAACAAATTATGCTATTCATATAAAGAATCGCAAGTACACATCAGGTTGCGGTCTCCATAACCATCATCCACTCGTCCCACCTGCGGCCAGAATTTATTCTCAGCCACCCATGCCAATGGATAAGCAGCCTTACTGCGCGGATAAGAATGAATCCATTCATCAGCAGTCAGAACCTTGTGGGTATGCGGAGCATGCTTCAACACATTATCAGCCTTGTCAGCCTTGCCTTCCGCCACTTCAACCATTTCCTCTCGGATTGTCTTCAAAGCCTCGACAAAACGATCAAGCTCTTCTTTCGGTTCACTTTCAGTAGGTTCTACCATTAACGTTCCATGTACTGGAAATGACAACGTCGGTGCATGAAAACCAAAATCCATCAAACGTTTTGCAATATCCAATTCAGAAATACCATATTCTTTATTGAAAGAGCTGCAATCCCAAATCATTTCGTGTCCGACGCGTCCTTGTTTTCCTTTGAAAAGAATTTTGAAGCCTAACTTCTCAAAGGAAGAAGCCAAATAATTAGCATTCAATATTGCCATCTCCGTTACTTTCTTCAAACCTTCCCCTCCTAACATCAATAAATAACCATAAGTCACAGGCAACATACCAACCGATCCATAGGGGGCAGCTGATACAGCATGAATTCCATGTTCTCCACCAGTCTTTACAACCGAGTGAGTCGGCAAAAATTCAATCAAATGCTTAGCTACACATATCGGACCGACTCCAGGACCACCGCCACCATGAGGCATTGCAAAAGTCTTATGTAAATTCAAATGACAAGCATCTGCACCAATCGTTCCCGGGCTAGTCAAACCGCACTGTCCATTCATATTAGCACCATCCATAAAAACTTGACCTCCATTATCATGAATAATCTTTATCAATTCTTTGATAGATTCCTCAAAAATGCCATGAGTTGAAGGATAAGTAATCATAGCACCAAAAAGATTGTCCTTATTAGCTTCTGCTTTTGCCCGAAAATCTGCAACATCAATATTTCCGTCTGGATCTGTTGCTGTAACAACAATCTGCAAACCAGCCATTGCACTAGACGCAGGATTAGTACCATGAGCAGAAGCAGGGATCAACATCACGTTCCTATGTCCTTCGCCTCGAGAAATATGATATTGACGTAATACCATCAAAGCTGAATATTCTCCTGCTGCTCCAGAATTAGGCATTAAACTACAACCTGCAAATCCTGTCACTTTTTCCAACATATGCTCTGTTTCACGAATCATTTGCTGAAAACCTTCAACTTGATCCATGGGCACAAATGGATGCATACCTCCGAATTCAGGCCATGTAATAGGTAACATTTCAACAGCAGCATTCAATTTCATCGTACATGACCCCAAAGAAATCATAGAAGTAGCCAAAGAAATATCTCTACGTTCCAAATTCTTCATATAGCGCATCATTCCTGTTTCCGAATGGTAAATATTAAACACCGGCTGTTGCATATATTCATCATCACGCAACATCTCAGGATCAAGTATAGTACAATCATCCAAAAAAATCACCTTTTCTGCTTTTTTACCGGCAGCCTCAGCAAAAATGCCAACAATAACATTCAATTCTTCTTCATTGATACGTTCATCCGTTGACAATCCCACACATCCGCATTTACAATAAAACAAGTTAACATGGCGTTCCAAAGCCACTTTACGCACCATATCAGCAGTTACTCCTGCAGGCAAAGCAAATCGAAGTGTATCAAAAAATTTATCTTTCTTCAGCACATATCCATATTTACAGATTTCTTTTGCCAAAATAACTGCAGCCGAATGGATATGACGTGCAATTCGCTGCAATCCTTCACGTCCGTGATAAGCTGCATAAAAACCTGCCATCGTAGCATTTAAAGCCTTTGCAGTACAGATATTGGATGAAGCCTTTTCACGCTTAATATGCTGTTCTCGAGTTTGCAAAGCTAAACGCAAAGCCTTGTTCCCTTGAGCATCTACTGTCACACCAATAATACGCCCCGGAATATTGCGTTTATACTCCTCTTTTGTAGCCATATAGGCAGCATGCGGTCCACCATAAGCCATTGGGATACCGAAACGCTGAGAAGAACCGACAACAACATCTGCGCCCCATTCTCCCGGAGGTGTCAACAATGCAAGACTCATTAAATCTGCTGCAACAGTCAATAATGCGCCATTTGCATGTAAACGTTCCGCCAATGCCCTATAATCACGGATTTCACCATTAGAAGCCGGATACTGTACTATAGCACCGAAAACATCAGCAGTAAATTCAAATTTATCATAGTCACCAAACACCAATTCTATTCCCTGAGGAGCAGAACGTGTAATCAACACATCTTTCGTCTGTGAAAAAACATGATTATCAACAAACAATTTATTAACACCAGATTTTTTCATCTCCTTGCCACGCACACCATACATCATTGTCATTGCTTCTGCTGTAGCTGTAGCTTCATCCAACAGCGAACAGTTTGTAATTTCCATAGCGGTCAGTTCCAAAATCATTGTCTGGTAATTCAACAAAGCTTCCAAACGACCTTGTGATACTTCCGCCTGGTAAGGAGTATAAGAAGTGTACCACGCTGGATTTTCCAATATATTCCGAATAATAACTGCCGGAGAAATCGTATCATAATATCCTTGTCCGATAAAGGTACGATATAATTTGTTCTTTCCGGCAAGCTCTTTAATACGTACCAAAAATTCATCTTCTGATAAAGGTGCCGGTAAATCTAAAATTTCTTTGAGACGAATAGATTCTGGAACTGTTTGTTCGATTAATTCATCAACAGAATTCACGCCTATCACCTTCAACATCTCTTCAACATCTTCTGGACGTGGTCCAATGTGTCTTTCTAAAAATTGTTCTTTAGCCATGGTTAAGTTAATATTATAGATTGTAATCGTTTTCGACCATAAAGGCGTGTAAAATTAAAGTTTTTCCCGATGTAACGAAAATCTTTCAGATAAATATTTCTTACAACTAGGCAGTTTATTTAAAATCGGTAGGCCACCCCCAACGAAGTGGTACAGGCATTCGAAGTATACTTCCCTCCGAAAGTCTCATCCGTATTGGTTATCATATTCTTCATGCTGTAAGAGCCGTTGCTTCCCAATCCATGAATATACAGGAAAGACAAATCTATCATCAAATGCTTCAGAGGCACGAAGCTCAATCCTACAGATGTTCCCAATTTATTCATACCGGGCGTTTCTGGATTGAAATTGTCTTTGCGGATAGGCGACTGGTCAAAATAAATTCCTGCACGTAGATCCAGACGTTTGGTTGTCTTATACTGTGCTCCGATACGTGCAATCACCGTATTTTTATAATCCTTCTCAGAATTGATTGTATATCCGTTCAGTACATTCGGCGTAAACATGACATTCAAGGAATCATAAGCATTCCATCCCACATACTGCAAATCAAAAGCGACATTCCAACGCTCGGTCGGACGGTAAGATACACCCAAAGTCAGATTGGACGGTAAGGGCAGTTCAGCCTTAAAAGTACCTTTATTCAATGGCGGAATAGTCACTTTCCCTCCTGTCACTGCAGATAATGCCCCAAACATCTGTTCCACTTGCAGGCTGGCATAATCCACCGTAGCTTTGCCGGCATCTACCTTCATCAACAATTTCGAACGGTAGGAAAGTCCCAAAGTCACTTTTTCGCATACATCATACATTACTCCCACATTAAAACCAGCACATACTTTTGTTTTGCCATCCAATGTTGCCGATACAGGGACCGAACCTTCCAATTTTGAAATCATGCCTGTGACAGCCTGCTTTTCCGCATCAGGTAGATTAGGCAATTTACCTACCATTCCGCCCAGCAATTGAAACTCATCTGCACTCATCATAGCTCTTGACAAATTCACCTGGCCTACAGCCAAACTAAATCCGACACCGACACTCAGACGGTCTGTGATTTTATAGGCGAATGTCGGTTGTACCACGTACGACTTCAGCGAAATATCCTGAATCAGACTGGCTCCCTTCCAGTCTTTGCCCCAATCCAACGAACTGCCATAAGGAGTGGTCAGAGCGATACCGGCAGAAAAATTATCATAAATCTTAAACCCGGCATAGACATACAGCGGAGTACTGATGGAATTATTCGTTTTCGCTATATAATCACCATTCTTAAACTTCACATCGGATTTGATAAAAGAGACACCTGCAGAGAAATCAAACGTCTGTTTCAGAAAAGCCAGGCCAGCAGGATTAAAATGCATACTTTCTGCGCCCAATTTCATACCGGTTCCCACATGTCCCATACCTGTCTGCCTCGTACTCAATACATTCACCTGATACCCTTCGGCAAACACCGAACCAAAATATGCACACACTGCCAATAATAAAAAAATTTTCTTCATAAGATTTTCTAATTCGTAATAAATTACCTGTCATTATTTTACAACAGGCCTCAAAATTCAAAGCGACAAAAGTAAATACTTCTCTACGGATTGTTTCTACTTTATGGTATGTTTTATATCTTTGTCAAGAAAAACAAACCATAAAAAACAATATAAAATGCTGAATTTCAAACTCACAGACGAATATATCGAATTAATCAAATTATTGAAAGTTCTTCAAATTGCAAAAAGCGGTGCAATGGCCAAAATCATGGTAGAAAACGGAGAAGTAGTCCGCAATGGAGAGATTGAGACACGCAAACGTGCCAAAATACGGAAAGGAGAAATGCTGGAAGTCGCCGGAGAAACCATTATTATCTGCTAATTGCCGATATTTCACCGGCAATCCAACAAATATGCCCCTGTTTTTCCGCTACATACCGGAAAGTTCAATTCAATACATTTCAAGCATTCCCTTGATTGCCCCCAGGTAGTATTCCTGCCACCCCTCTGTGATTTCTTCAAACACATCTTCGGGGATATTGGTATGGTTCAGATCTACCACCGTATAAGCCCCCTCTTTTTTCAGTTCGATACGCACAACGGACTGTTCTTCTTGTCCGCCGAAGAACCACTCCTGCACCAAAAGTTTATTAACTTTCACATCCAAATTCACTCCTGTGATATCCCCTTCCCATAATGAGAACATATACCCTTTCTCTGCCTTCATATCTGCGGGATAACCGCTCCATAATTCTATCTGGAAAGGTATGGTCAAAGCTGCAAAAACTTCTTCCGGGTCGGCAGCGATTTTTAATGTATGATGAAAATCCATAATAAAATATTTCTTGAATCTGTCAATGAGATGCAGATACAAAAGTACTGTTTATTTTAATTAGATACAAATCATATTCTACCGTGATGAATATCGCTAAAATATTCCTGCAGAAAAGCCGGATTTTCAAATTGCAGAGATATTAGAAATTATCAATACGCTCATTTGTCTCCGCTAGAGTTTTCTATTTCTTGTAAAATACGAAATTTCATTTGTTGCTGTTCCCGCCAATAATAAAAACCTCCACACAAAATCCTGCATAAAACAAAATATTCTGTTTTAGATTTTCTCATCAAATGCAGCGAGGGAATAAACAAAAGTTTATCAGGTTCGGGAATACGCACTCTGATTATCATTTGTTCAACAGAATTTTCATCGGAATAAGACAACCAGTCTATATCAAGCACGCCCAAAAGAGAATAGCAATAAAAAGCAGACTGCTCATAGGCATACCATACTTTTTCTTCCTTATACAGAAAAATACAATCGGTATTCTGCCTTTCCGTTCGCAATATCTCTTCCAGTACCATTTGCTACACTTCTATTGAACAATCAGCACCTTACGAACCTCTATTTTTCCTGCGGAAACAGAACTCTTCAACACGCTACCCTGCTTGTTGGTACTCTTAAGCACATGCAAATATGCATGAGAAGCATACTTACTATTAAGACCTGACATCATACCGCTACCCCCTGGAAAAACATTGGGAGTCCCGTTAGAAGGATGTAGAGAAAGCCACTTCGTGGAAGAAGGGGTGACAATCTGCACATTCCAATTCTTATCAGAAGGATTGATCAAATCAAGAACATAAGAATCTGCATCTTTTGAAACAGATATTATAGGATTCCAATTAATCCGGACAGGCAGTATCAGATTGTCACAAGTCATCGTCAGAACGGTAGAGACGATATCAGTACTTGATTGTACAGAATAATCACCTGTTATCCGGTACTTCCCACCACCCAAAGATTGGGCTTTTACATCAAGCCATGTACAGTCATCCGGCAAAGTCAACACCGGTAAAATATTACGGCTGGAATATACCGTACAAATTTCAACGGCTTTAACAAGCGAGCCGGCGGCCGCTTTCCCGTATAAGTCGAAGACATTGTTTGACGAAGACATCCAAGAATTTCCATCAGCGATAGTGCATGAAAATCCGGTATCATCATCTAACGTCACTTTCAGTGAGTTTGAAGGAGCAGAAGCGATTGCTTCGGTCACATTTTCATATCCGGGACCATTGACACCGGTTATAGTAATAATATAACGATGATTGCGTATGACATCCAATGGGTTTCCTGCAGGGTCAGTCATCACTATTTTATAATATCCTGCCTTTCCGAGGTAACTGCCTTTAAGTATTACAGACATATAATCAGAAGCCGTACAAGTACGTTCGTAGATGTACAAAAAAGGAGTTTCGGCATATATCCACCCTTTTTGATAATCCAAGTAATCAGTGCCGGGAATCGGATTGGCAGTCACAGGTGTACTTACGGAACCTGTACAATTGGCAGGAGCCAAGAAACCTCTTGACATCCCTTTATAAACAGTGACACCTTGAATCACAAAATCACCTAATCCATTATCGCTGTTATTGGCAGCTTTCTTTACCTGAATACAAGCTGTAGAACGTAATAATTTTACATTTGCAGCAGTTATGATATTGATTCCATCATCTAAAACAAAACGTCCCCACATCACCAAAGGCATCACACTGCTTGAAAATGCAGCATTACCGGACGGAATTGTTTGTAAGGAAGAGATCACTGTATTTTCATCCGCTCCCAAAGTCATATCAACAAAATTCAAGCGATCTGTCACACCATCTGCCGAACGGCCATTGGCAACCAAATGGACAATACGTCTCTCCGAAGTAGCATCCAACCGTACGGTAAAAGTGACTCCGCTTTCCGTGGCAATCAACTGACTGTCTTCCACTTTTACACGCTCCATGAATTTGCCGTCTTTATCAAATACCAGCACATCTACATTCCTGATATCCGCATCCGTATAGGAACGGGAGGAGATAACTGCAGGTTCCGGCTGAGGTAATGTCACGGAAACCATGACATTCACCTTGCCATAAAATTGCTTGGAAGCACTATCACTTTCCTCCTCGTTACTACACGAAACAAACAGGAAAACAACCACTAAACAAAGTATATATCGAATTTTCATACTATCACACATTTTCATTATCACACTATGTTATTTCCTATCTTCTTTATAATCGACAGAATAGGTATTCACAGGTACAGAAGTCTCTTTGGACTTCTCTTCCAGTTTGAATGGAACCGCTACCGAACGGAATGATGAACGGGTCGAAGTAGCAGCCCATATCTTGATAGCAGCAGAGTGCTTGATTCTGTCATAAGTAATAGTGGCTACTTTGGTATACCCTCCACTGGCATAGCTACTCTGTCCCTTTGTTGTATTAACCATAACTGTATGTTCTTTCGCATATAAAGTTGTACCTCCGGTATTTAAAAAGTTGGTTCCGGACTGAGTCATTGTTCCTCCTTTATAAGCAGACATAGTGAAAGTCATCTTATCGGGAGCACGTCCCCCTGTATACCAAGTTGCATATACATCAAGCTTGATTTTACGGGGAGAATTAACATCTCCTTCCAGCACCGGTGCATTAAAGAAGACCGTTTCTCCTTGTCCTCCAGTAGCATCGCCTCCCCATTTTATAAGTTCTTTTCCACTATAGTGAACAGGATTATTAGAACTCCAACCCCAACCAACCGGCTTCTTATCATAACTTGAATTGTTCATGCCATTCCCGGAAACATGATTTCCGGCAAACTCAACAGCTATATCCACATCATTACCGTTCCAGGTAAACTTCACTACAAAGAAATCAAAAGCAGGGATTGATACAATAATATCCTGATGTACTGTAACCTTTATTTTATAATCCGGACAATCTGCATGAAAGAAAGTCAATGAACCGTCACGGGCCTCATCGTCAGGATCACGATCAGTTATCATAGTCAGTGCCTGCGTTAACGGATTCCAGCTTAAATCATGAATCCAAGAATCACATGGACCAAATTTGATATCTTTACTGCCACCCCATACTTTCACCTCACTTGAAGTAGTGGCTACTGATGTCTCATTACCGGTTGGAGCGTGTGCGTTTATTACATTTTCTTCCACATGAATATAGCAGTTTACCAACGAGATTGTATCCGTATCGAGTGTTGTTGTATTCTTCACAACAATTTGATCATCTCCATAATAAGTATCAAAATCATCCTGATTCATCGTTGAAGTACGTGTAAAATTGACATTGGTGCTTCCCTTTACTCCGTGCTGTACGTCCGAAGTCACTTTAGGACTATTCCCTAAAAATTTCCAGTCACCTCCGATACTCTTGACTTCAATCATTCGGTTTTCGTATTTTCCAGGACAAAATATGAGTTTATGATGATTAACTTTAATCGTACCTCTATCCGGTCTTTGTGTGACAGGAATCTTTTTGATCACATTATTGGCTTTAACGGTAATAAAAGAAGTACGCGGTTTATTATCCTCATAAGTATTCACATCGGCAGTAATCTCAACGGCATTATCATCTAATTTCCTCACTGTAATCCATGACGCATCTGCGGCTTTTTCTACGGTGAAATTAGAAGCATTCGTATTTACGTGTAACGTATCCTTGAAAGCCAATCCTATCGCTGCCTTATCCGTATAGAGCAATGTTTGTGACAAATCGGCATTCAACTCATGGTCTGTCCATTCCAAAATCTCAGCGGACACATCGAGCTTACCCCCTAAAAAAAGACGTACAAGCAAAGTACTGTTCACACGGGGCACACGGGGAATCGGAATATCTGCTTTTTTAAAATGTATTCCTCCTTCACAGGCCAAGTCGACACTGATTTTCAAATGGCTTGTGGTTGTATCTGCAGGAGAAGCGGACAAGTAATCATTTCCTTTATGTGCAGGAATGATGAACCTTAAAGTATCACTATACTGATGTCCGGTTTGCGACACACTGTTATGTACGGTGAAAGTACCTGTCATAGGAGCTGTACTCACTGCCGGACTGTTCCTGTCAGGATATAACCCTCCCTCCCAATTGAGAGTTGTAGGAACATTTGTCAACTTCAATAGATGACTTCCGCTCACATCCAATCCTCCGGCATCAGCTATCACTATTTTTACCAATGCGGCATTACGCACTAAAAGAGCAGGTTCAGAGGAAATATTGGCCTGATTGGCCACAACCTGTTGACCGGCAAGGTAAGCAGTACGCAATTCCGGCATAGATGGCAGAATACCATTGGAAGAATGATTCTCCCACATTTTCAAGGCTGAACGCTCCTGTCCGCGGATAGGGGGAATCACATCTTCACTGATGTCCGTATTGGCACTGAGTAACATAAAATCCCACTTACCGGCGGCAAGCGACATTGTAAGACGATCCGTACCATAATTTATATCCGGCACTTTCTGTTTGAATTGCCCGATATTCAATCCCTCGCCATCAAAAAGATAAACCTGCGTATTATTGATAATACTCTTGAGGGATTTTGTCATTACAAATGTCAGGGAAGAACTGTTCTCGTCTGTCATATGTAATGTTTCTTTATCATTTGAACAGGCAAACAATAAAAAACACAGCAGATACATCACTCTTTTTGTCATAATCTTTCTTTTTCAATCTATATCCTAAAGAAAATCTTGCCCTTGGTAAAAGGTTACTTTCATGGTTAAGCGATATCTATTTCCGAATAGTAAACTCAGCAGAGTTTTCCTCCGCAAATACACTTATAGGTTGTGCTCCGACAGGCTGATTCACAGATTTAATTTTCAATTTCACTTGTTTTTCTGACGCATCCATGCGATATAAGACCACTCCGTTCACATTAACCGAACTATGGTTGCCGTCACCGCTTATGCGGAGATCATGCAAGTTTGTAAATACAAAATCCTTGCCTTCTTTTGCCATTGTATCAGAAGGAACAACACAATCCACAATGATATCATTGCCGGTAGCATTGCTCAGCAATGCTCCATCGGAAGCACGAAGTAAAGAAATTGTAAAGAATCCGGATATAACATTATTATTCACTCTGTGATCACCAAGTGAAGTAATGGCCAAACGCGCAGGCTGATCTACAATTGTGCCGCTACAACTCAATAATTCACCGTCAAATGATACATTAGAGCCACTCAGACTATGTACTTTATTGAAATTTACCACCACTTTCTTGGGAAGTTCATAACGGGTATCTTCCAAAGTTTTGACATTGAACGAAGATTTACCGGAACCATTGGCGAAAACAACTCTTGGAGTCCACCCCATATCAAAATCAAGTGCATCGGCAGTACCTTCTCCATAAATACCATCGACTATAATATTAGCTCCGGTTACATTTGTCAATGCCGTACCATCGGTTTTGAACAGCCCCAGTTCATATATAATGTCTTTTGAGCCTTCTTCTCCGCTCTCGGTACGTAATAATCTGACAACGGCCTGTTGGTCTGCGATAATCGCTTTACCCACAGATTTTACCAAATAGCTTTGTTGCACATCGGAAAGAATCAACTCAAAAGTTTTTACTCCTTCTATCAAATCATTCGCTTTTACCGGTACTTCTATGTCTTGTTTTATCAAATAGCGTTCAGCTGTGCTCTGCGAAGGAGTAAATGACAATCTTCCTTTCACTGGTGTGAAATTATTTGCCGTAGTAGCTGATACTTCATGGGTTTCATATCCGACATTTACTGGAATAGGCACACCTTCCTTGGTTGTTGCATAGCCCGTCAATGTCACTGTAAATACTGCAATAGCAGTACCGTTTACAGGTTTTTGTATCTTCAGATCCGAAACATAGAGACCATGCCCCATTTTTACCAAACGGCTTCCATCGCCCCAAAAAAGTAGCTCTCCGGATGCTACGGCCGATGCATAACGGAATTCGGTAGGCTTATTATCCCTGACATAACGATCAAACTCTTTCTCGCCGACAGCAGAATACATGCAAACTCTACCTTCACTTGAAGAAAGTAAAAGTACTTCTCCGTTATTTGATACTTTGATCTTGTCAAAATTCCCATCCACGGTACGCTCAAACTCTGTCTCTCCCGTTGATTGAATACGGATAAAGGTACCCCGATGCGTATTCATATCATAAGTTGTCACTATCGATTCTCCGGTATTCTGATTCATGCCGACTCCTCGGACATGCCCATCAGACGAACCGGAATACAAAGCTGTCCCGTCGTTACGCAATAGGGCATAATAGCCTTTAGCCCCGCTTCCTCCTACCAAAATATTTCCATTACGGGCAACCGAAAGATGATTTAATGACACATTCCCATCATTAGCGGGTATAAGAATCTTTTCAAAGACAATATCACCTTCCGGACGAATCTTATAAATAATGCCCCCTTCCAACTGCGAATTTCCGGTAATAATAACCGAACCGTCGTTAATATTTGCATTCAAACCGGTTACCGTATATTTCTTGGCAGGAATAACCGTCATATAATAAGGCTTCCCTTTGTCATCCAATCTGACTATGACAGTCCGTTCTTTATCTCTGTCACCGGAAAAAGCAGCATAGACATACTCTGTGGTATTACCTAGTACAGCAAACTGATCGCAATAGCCGCTATCAACATTTTTATATTGGTAAATAACCTTACCTGATTTATCTATCTTTAAAAGTATTCCCTGACGTTCATTTGCACCCCGGGGTTCGGTTCCGGCCAAAAGAAGTGAGCCGCTACACAATAAAGAGCCTTTCAGAAAATCGCTACCCTGTTCGCCGGCATAAATATCATTCATAAACTGCCCGTCACGGTTCACGATCAGTGCCCGACCGCTTAATGTGGCATGACCTCTTTTGCTCTTAGCGTTCTGCACGGCAGATTGCCCTATTATCAATAGACAGGCATTGTCCAATTCTTTAATTTCATTTATTTTCGTAAATCCCATCAATGGCGACGAGAACACAACCTGACCTGCACGTCCCACCCATGTCAAATTATACTTCTGTCCCTCTTTGCCTATTATTGCCACTTCATCATCGGATAATGAGCAAATCTGTTGTATTTGATTTTTATCACCATACTTCTTATCAAAAATCACCGGCATATATTGGGCTCTCACCTGCGAGCAAATCATGGTAATCAGCAGGAACAACCACACTCCATGAATTCTTGTATTCTTCATATTTCGTTTACTTTTATTGTTTTCTATCTTATATTATATATTTCCACACGCCTTGCCAAACGATTGATCTGCTTCCAGTCAATGATGCCTTCCGACCAATGCTTGCTTTCCAATTCTTTTTTCACCTCCTCTGGAGTAAGTTTTATCCTGCCGTGAGCACGTATGTCAAATTTTACATCAACACCATAACGTTTCAGGAAATCAATCACTTGCTCCGCCCGCCGTCTTGATAATATATAGTTATAACTATCATTGCCAACCTCATCGGCAAAACCATCACACCTTAATTCTGAAAAATTATAAGTACTCAGCACATCAGCTAAATGTTCTAAACTCCGGACAGCATCAGAGGTTAGAGAGTCCGAATCGAAATCAAAATAGAGTGTCATCAACAAACCCTCCGGTGCATATTGTTTTAGTGCAACAGTTTCCGAACAAACATTTTCAGCAGCTCCATTCAACAACAATGCACCGCCTGAAATTGCATTCTCTTCACTCATGCCATAGAAAGGTTGTTCTTGTTGAATTCCCAAATCTTCCATCGTATGCAAATAATAGAGATCGTCTTTAGTATTCATTTTACGGTCAGATACAAAATAGGCTGTCCGTAAGTCAAGCGGATACATATAATAATCATTAAAAACAGAATTCACAGGATGAGGGAAATGATTGATAATCCCCGGAATCACTCCGTTCTGGTCAAAAAAGACACTGAACAAATCATATCCTCCAAATCCCGGTTGCCCGTTAGAAGAGAATATAAGACGCTCTTTATAAACCACCGGAAAAATCTCATCGCCTTCCGTATTCACCTGAGAACCTAAATTCCGAGGAGTTCCCCATATTTGATTTTCTTCATCCCAATGAGTGATGTACAGATCGAAACCTCCGTAACCTCCGGGCATATCTGAAGTAAACAATAGCGATTTGCCATCATCCAAAAAGTAAGGATGTGCATACGATGCCGTTGATTCTTGAGAAAAAATGGGAACGTACCTGGAAAATCTCTTTTTTTTATTCTGTAGAATAGAATAGAACAGCTTCGTACGAAACGGACGGAATTTCTTGTCAGCCATTTCTACCGTTGCTTCCTTTTTATCGTATTCTATGACAGTTGTCACCATCATACTCATATCACGTGAAAAAGCTACCGGCCCGTTTTGCAGATCAACTGGAATCTTACGTAAGTAATCATTATATTTCGGAGGTTTACAAACAGCTGTCTGGGGATCATTTGTTTCATTCAGCGCATAATAGTGGGTACGGTGAAAAAATAATTTCCCCGGGTCATTGAATTTACTGTAACTGATGGCATAAAAAGGCTGTTCTTCATAATTGCCTATCCAGAACTCTGAATGCTCTGTATTCAAAGATAAACGCCTGACCGAAAATCCCAGTTCTTCCTGCATGGAATGCTGCATGACAAGCGCCTCTAAAGTATTCTGAAACCGCTGGCTTCGACTATAAATATCTTTATAGGCTTTATTCAGACAGATCGCTTCTGCCTGACGATTATTTCCTTGAAAGCGCAAAGCATCAATGTATTCGCATACATCATCCGTTCCAAGCAGATCCGGATATGATTCCATCGCTTCACGATAATGCTCTGAAGCTTGGGCATATTCCCTAATCATAAAGTATAAGCGTGCTATCTTCAGATGAAGCGAAGCTCTAAACTCAAGATTCTCTTCATATTCGGCAGCCGCTTCATATTGTGACATCGCTTTGTTGAATTTTTGTCTGATAAAATTACGGTCTGCCCGTCGTTCTATCCACCTCATTTTCCGATCCTGTGCAAAAGAAAGCATACTACCTCCCATTAAAAAAAGGAGTACGGCAACAGACAGGAGAATTTTTAATTTCTTCTTTCTCATTTTAGTAACTTTTTATCAGTATCATCAGCGGAATATATTATAAATCAGGTTTATACCAAATTTTGTCGGTCCGATCCAAGATTTCGTCTTCTTCCGTTCCAAAGGAAAATCTACATATTCTCCTCCCAAATAAAATTTATCATATTGAAGATGGGCATATCCTATGCCTATATTGAAATCCAAACCCCAACGGGAATTAAAGGCAAATTTATATCCTGTTGAAATACCTCCCGATACTCCCCAACCCTTGCGGCGAAAACTTCGTAACGGATCGTTATGCTTCAATAAACCTATATTAAAATTACCAAACATGGCATACGGACCAATATAAAATCCATCCCATGAATCATTGGTATAGAAATTACGTGGATTTACATAATAGCGAACTTCTGCCGTAGCTTGAAGAGCACGAAAAACTTCTTCATGTTTTTTAAACAAATACGGTAACCATGACACTTCTCCATTTACAGTAAGTTGCCTGGTCAACGTATATTCAAAACCAATATTGGGTGAGCCTGCCAACCATAAAGGAATATTAACCTTGACACTTTGTGCTTGTGCTCTGCCTGTAAAACAAAGCAAAACGGTAAGACTTAAAATATACCGTATAACTGGTTTCATTATTTTTCTCTTTTTATTTTTATATATTATTCCATGTCTGTATCTCCATTCACTATATCTTCGTTCCATCCTACAATCGATATACTCATAACAGTGTAAGAGTCTATTTCGATAATAATATGCCGTCCATACAACAATCTTATCGGCAAACCGGTATTTTTGTCTTGCACCTCTATCGGCAAATGATTGATGACAGTACCGTCTTCTGCAAGAAAGGTATAGTTCAACCTCATGATTTCACCTTCTAAAGAAGGCAGGTAACGGTGTTCGACCTCTAAGATTCCGGCATGCTTCTGCACAGGCAATCCCCCTATATGGTACATCCGGTCATCTGAAGTCAAACGTGAAGCTAAGGTATCATTGTTGAGATACTGCATGACTGATACATTTTCTGCCAATAATTGCACGTTCTTTATACGTGACACATCGCCGGGAAAGTTTTTGAAACGTACAGTAATACGACCGGTATAGTGCTCCAAATTCGCAGTATCGGTCTTCAAGATACCCGGATGCTCGATAACAGGCACAAACTTCTGAAATAGTATATCCAAAGGCTGTACATAATGGTGTTGACCGGAAGAACTGCTTTGCAAAACAAAAGCAGAATTATCCAAATTCTGTTTATCTATAAACGAGACACTGTCTGTATTGGTGTAACAATACACCTTATACGCCCCCGGTTGCAATCTGAAACCGAACAAGCCTGATGCCATACGGGGTGTCTCTGTCCATGGAGAAACTGCATAACGTGTCGCTACCAATACCCCGGCATCATTGTAAACCAATACATGGCAATCACTTACTGTCCTATTAAGAACTTCAGGAACAAAGACTTGATAATTGGTTTCATCTTCAAAATAGTCATATGTACATGAAGTCAAAAACAGAGCCGTTACACCAATAAATAACACTATGAGAAGTCTGTTTTTTCTCATATCTTATAATTTATTCATTACTAAATCCAATTTATCTGTTCTGAATCAAATTATTCAGAACAGATACAAAATGGAAGAGGAAAATTTATAGAATGATAGATGATTCTACAATATTAGTATTCCAAGGTTCAGGTTGACTAACTGTAATGGTCAAATCGCCATTTTTCGTAGGCTGGGTAGGAACCTCTGTTGTTCCTCCCGTACGTAAAGTCAAGTTTACCTCACGGATGGTATTCGGTACAAATTTTTCCTTGATTATTCC
>JAHHTT010000040.1 GCA_020024465.1 Odoribacter sp. | reverse complement strand
CAAGAATGTTCAGAGTTTACATCCTCCGTTAAAGTACCTCAACCATATCCATTAACGATTGCTCCCGATTCGGAGGCGAATCTGAATGAATCGTACCGGATCGGGATCAATTTTTCTATCTTACTACACGTGATTTACAAGAATTTTACAGATCAATCAATATGGATTTTGTTCTATTTCCCCTTGACTAAGATAAACATCGTCACTATTTATAGGTTCTGCAAAACGCTTATCTTTCAATTCCAATGAATATACCACTAGGGGTAATCCCTTATCAATAACCAACCCATTATGTGGATAAAAAAGACGCTTCATAACCACATCATCTAACGTTGTCTCATTATTATTTAGCCGCCTAATATCAAACCATCGTAGAGACCACGTAAGTTCTCGAATACGTTCTTCAAGAATTTTTACGATTGCCTCATCCTTGCTAGATGCTGATAAATTAACAGTAGTTCCTATGGCTATCCTCTTTGCACGCAATTCATTTACAACTTTCATCGCTTCCACAAAATCTCCTTTACGTGCTAAACACTCAGCTTTAGTTAACAACATTTCTTGCACTGTCGGTCCGTAAGGAATACTAGTCCTAAAACATACATACCCAGGATAAGTATACGCAATATTATGACGCCACGAGAAATTTTCACACATTAAATATTTATAACGTAAATCATTATCTTTATCATACAATTTCAACATTGTTTGACTAGGGCAATAATACGCACAAGAGGCTGAAAGAAAATATTGATAATAAAACTCATTCCACTCCAACTTCACTGAAGGATTAGATGTAGACTCCCACCACAAATAAGGCATATGCATAGCTCCTTGACTAGAATTCTGATCCTTACCATAATACATATCTGTATTATAATCAACCAATGTTGCATCAGCTTCCAATGCTTTTTCTGCATATTTGAGAGCATTATCATAATCATTCCGAAAAAGGTAAAAACGTGCTAAAAAACTATGTACTGCAGGTAAACTAACTCTCCAACGACGATTTAACTTATCATTAGAAGTCTTTAATGCCTCCATCAAGTCAGCTTCCACAAAACGATATGACTCCTCCAATGACATACGTTTTAAAGACTGCTCAAAGCTAGTCGAAGTTTTTTTAGGTATTCCCAATTCTTTCAAATTCTCTTCAGCATAAGGCAGACAATATGTATTTAGCAATTCCCAATTATGAAAAGCACGAATAAAATGAGCCTCTGATTTTAAATCGGCTTTTAAATTCTCACTCCCTTCTACCTTGCTCAAATTCTCTAATACCGTATTCGCCGTAAAAATATTTTTATAGGCACTGCTCCAAACTCCAGACATAGATAAATCAGCAATCTCTTCCGTCATCCATAGATAATACGCCATCCCATGCTGATAAAATGGAGCTCCATTTCTAGTTTTATCATACAAATCTGTAGAAATTTCAGTAATATCAGGACTTAGCACTAAACTAGAATTGCCGGTTGTTGTATTAATAGCAGCCAATAAAGCATCCAAATGCTCTATTTTTGACAATTCTATATTTGTTTGTTTCGAAGGAGCAACATCAAGGAAATCATCACATCCCATTCCCCCCAATACTATACAAGGATATAATAAAAATATCCCGATATTTTTTATAAGTTTAAAATTATTCATTTTCATAATATTTAAAAATTAAACCTCAAACCAACGATAAAAGAGCGCTCTGGCTTGATTGAACCTTCTGGAAATTCAGGATCATTATTATACTTATTCGCTGTAATTACACCTAGATTATTAATTTGCCCATAAAGATCAATATTTTGAAAACCGATTTTTTCCAATAAAGCCAATGGAATATGGTACGTTAAATTTAATTCTTGAAATCGAATATGGTTAGCATTATGATATAAATAATCCATGTCTTCGGTATAGTAACTACTATAATACATTTGATTAGAATCTTCTGTATCTGTCAGCATCGGAGGCATACTCTCAGCATCAGCTAATAATTTTGTCACATCTTTATGAACCCAAATTTTTGAAGTCCCAATTCTTCCCATAGTCGGATAATTAAAAGAGGAACGTTTAAACTTATGACCAAATTTCCCTGTAATAATCAGAGAAAGATCAACATTATATATCTTAAATCCTGTTGTTAATCCCACAATATGGGGAGCAACTTTTACGCCTTGAGGTCTAAGCCATTCTGTTGCATCTACAGTATTGTCATATACAGAATTCATTGGTCTCATCCTATCTGGACTACAACCTTCTTCTACAGATGGGATCCCTTCTTTATTTAAGCCCACGTAATGCCAAGCATAAATTGTACTAGCATCTTGTCCTTCTTTAAAATCACCTCTTAAATATGTTTTTGCACTATTATCAGTAACAAACAATTTCTCAATTCGATTAAAATTATATGCATAATTGACACTTCCATACCATTGAATATTTTTCCCACACACATTTAAACGACTGCCTATTTCTAATTCAATACCACGATTTAACATTTCTGCATTATTCAATTTTTGACTTGTTGTTCCATTCGTTGAGGATATTGAAACTGTTGCTATCAAATCTTTACTGTATTTTCTATAATAATCTAATTTCCCATTAAATTTTCCTCCCCAAAAAGAATAATCTATACCCAAATCTATACTTCCTACTTTTTCCCACCGAAGTTCTGGATTACCAAAACTAGCGATACTACCTGTAATTTCATGTTTATATGCATTTTCCACTGCACTTATACTGATCAAAGGCTTAAAAGATGTCGATGTATCAACATTACCGTTATATCCATATGTAAAACGCAATCGCAACCAATCGATAAACACTAAATCACGCATAAAATTCTCACGACTTAAATTCCACATAACTCCAAGCGACCAAAAAGGAGCATATCGATATTTAGGATCATCTGTTATAAAATTTGAAGCATCAGTACGGATACTACCACTAATAATATACTTACTATCAAAAGTATATGCAGCATTACCATACAATGAGAAAAAACGATCTGTTGTATATGTAAACCTACTTACATAATCATTCATAGTAATTCTATTACCAAAAATATCATTAATTGCCAATTTTCCTGTTCCATTAGGAAAAAGTTTAGATGTCAATGTTTCATCATTATATCCATACACTCTAGGTGAAGTATGAGACATAGCTCTACGATGTCTTATTTCAGAACCTATCACAATATTAAAATTATGCTTCCCAAAATCATGATTGAAATTAAACTGATTTCTGAAAGTATATCCCTGCATTTCAGAATCAAAAAGATCCAAAAATTGTCCTATTGGATATGCAGACTTTCCTACTACTCCTGTTTCAGGCTCATACTCTGTATAATAATTCACCATATTTTTTACCAACCAAGAATTTTCTTTATACAAATTCTTCCGATGAGAATTAAATACTTCATACTGAAAAGAAGATGAAAAGTCTAAACCTTTCCACAATTTTATGGTTAAAGCTGCCTGGAAACGAGCATTAATATTTTTAGTCAAACGGTCTCTATTCCTAATTTCTTCCAAAGGATTATAATACCAATCTTTATAAGGAAACTTCTGTTTGGACAATTCCTCTAAAGCCGGTAAATAATAATCTCTTACAACATGAGTATAAGAACCATCAGGATTTACCAAACATTCATAAGGCGAAAGTTCGTTTATTGCAACATCTCCAATATCTGATACACTAAGAGTAGCTCCATTATTTCTGATTTTCAAATATTGAAACATACCTGAAAGGTCTAATTTCAACCAATTAAAAATACTGCTTGTCATTCGCATGTTAAGCATATACTTTTCATTGTGAGTCCCTACAAAATGTGTGTTATCCTTTTCATAAAGTAATGAACTCATTATTCCTACTTTATCTCCACTACCAGATACGGACAAATTATATTGCTGCAAAAAAGGATTCCGCAACATATATTTATAAACATCGTCCTTATAATCCACTCGTTTCAATTCTTCTAAACGATTGTTTTTTTCAATTTCACTAATTCGATTCAATCTTGCTTCATTAATTGCAATTTGTGCTAACGTATAACATTTTCCAGCAACATCATCTTCTGAAAAAACACCTTCATTCAAAGCTACACCATATTTCCCAAAAATCATTTCTTCATATTTAATTTGATCTGCAGATGTTGCTATCGGATTGGCATATTTTAAATCCATTTTTTGTCGGAAACGCAAAAAAGTATTAAAAGAAACATTCAACTTACCTCCATGCGCAGCTTTCTTTGTTGTAACCACAATTACTCCATTAGCAGATCTTGCCCCCCAAATAGATGCAGCAGCAGCATCTTTCAACACGGTTACACTTTCTACATCATTAGGATTTATAGATTCAAAACCTCCTTCAACAGGGAAACCATCAACAACTACTAAGGGTTGTGCATTTGCATTTAAACTAGAACGACCACGAATTTCCAATATTGCTTTTCCATCTTCTGTAAGTGTAGCTTGAACACCTGCCGTAGTACCTATAAGTCTTGAAGATAAATCAGATGACGGTCGTAAAAGTTGCTCCTTGGATATTAAATCGAACGAACCTGTAGCACGTTCACGGGAAATAGTCTGATAACCTGTAACAACCACTTCATCCAAAGCTTTTGTATCATTTTCCAACACAATATTCAATACATTGGAAGTTCCCAATTTCACTTCTTTGTTCTTCATTCCAACAAAAGACACGTGAAACACCAACCCTGCAACATCATCCACTCGGATTTCAAAATTACCGTCAATATTCGCAGCCACACCTGTTTGGGTTCCTTTTACAATTATAGAAGCTCCAGGAATCGGTTTTCCCTTTTCATCTTTCACTGTTCCTGTCACAGTACGTTTTTTGGCGACCTGCGGAACTATCTCTACCGATTCTTCAACACGATTACGAACAATTATCACGTCATCCTTGAACTCATACGCTAAATCCCTGCTGGACAACAGATCGTTCAACAAGATCTTCAACTGAACGGTCTTAGCGTTTACGCTCACATTTCCTTTCTGCTGTACAGCATCGTAATTATACAAAAAATCATACCCGGTTTTCCGTGTAATTTCATGAAACACTTCCACTAACGAAACATCTTTCATGCTTAAGCTGATTATAGCTTCCTGAGAATAAACTTTCGCAGAAGCAGAAAGTACTCCGACCAATAAAAAACAAGTCAGATAACTCATACGCCAAAACATTTTTCTCAACCATATCTTTTCCCCTGATATGGCATTCTTTAACCATCTTTTTTTCATATTTTTGTAAAGTTAAAAATTTAACGACAGCCTCACATGCTTGCCGGCATTCTTGAGGCGAAATCTCTAACCGGAAATATACCCCTATTTCCGGTTTTTATTTATGCTTACAATTATCGTCCGTTTTTCAATTTTAAAATCTACATCATTCGTCAGTTTTATCATTGTTAATAAATTATCTATATCTTCATAACGCCTCAAACGACCTGAAAAACGCATCTTTTCCGCTACCGTATCCGTAAACACCACACGAATATCATACCAACGTTCCAATGTCTTCATTATCTCTCCCAAAGGCTGCTTATCAAAAGCATAATAACCATCTTTCCAGGATGAGTAAAGTGCTGTATTCACTTTTTGCACTCCAATTTCAGCCACGCCTTTCTTACAAAGCGCCTGTTCTGCCGGATTCAAAATACATTCCACTCCTTCCTTGTTTTCCACCCGGACAGAACCATTCACCAACGTCGTAAATACCTCATCACTTTCTTGCACAGCCAAAATATTAAACTCTGTCCCCAATGCAGTAACATCCACCCCATTCACACAAACGATAAATGGACGCAGGGTATCCTTTGCCACTTCAAAATAAGCTTCTCCTGTCAAAAAAATTCTGCGTTCATTTCCTCCAAAAACAACCGGAAAACGTAACTCAGTCTCTGCATTCAACCACACATTACTGCCATCTTCCAATTTCAATTGATATTCACCGCCCCGAGGAATGGTCAACGTATTATACTCCAATATTTTTTCTTTTTTATTTATTCCTGCCACATACTCCAATACATTCCCCTCATTCCGAATCTCACAACTGTCCTTACTAATAAAATGCCTATCTTTCTGCAAGTCCAACTGTTCGCCAGAAGCCAATGTCAATACGGCTTTCGGGGAACCGGGAACAATCTGCGCTTCTACAACTTTCTTTTCTATCTCCTGCTTCTCTTTATTGTTCGTCAACAACAATGCTCCCACTCCCATCAGCAATGCAAAAACGGCTGCAATTCCCATACGTACAATTTGCCGGCGAAATCTTGTTATTTTGCCAGTCTTCCTTCTATCACTATTCTCTCTCCATGCACGCTGGATATCTATAAATACTTGGGAACTGCCTCTATTTTCTTGATAGAACATCTTTAAACGGATATATTCATTCCGATTCCGCTCATTTTCTTCTAACCAATCACGTAATACAATTGCCTCTTCCGAAGACAATTCTTCACCATGAATTGATGCTGCTATAATTTCCCAAATTCTATTTTCCATTCCACTTCCGATTAATTTCTACTTATATGACACCCATTTTCAAAAACAATGTGACAAAAAACTTGATTTTTTGTAATTTTTATTTGCTTCCAGCCAAATTCCTGCATATTTAAAGATAAAACCATCCGTCTGCTCTTCTGCTTCCCTCTCACGTTTTTCCGTTCTCCATCCGAAGACCCATTAAACGACATACCGGAAGATTCGGAAAAACTCCGGTCCAACATAAGATTAATGAAGAAGAGAAAAAATATTCAAAAGAATATCATGATAATAAAATTTTCTTTTTCGAAGCTTTTTTTATTTATTTGCACATGTCTGTTTTTTTTGCGAACATTGCAACAGAGTTGCATACACCCGATGATGAAGGAGGAACAAAATATTCTGAAAGGATTACAACAAGACAACGAACAAGCGTATAAGGACTTGTTTGCCGTCTATTTCACCGACCTGGTACTATATGCCAACCACTTTTTAAAAAACCAAGCGGCAGCAGAAGATATTGTCCAGGATTTTTTCATAACCTTTTGGATTGAAAAAAAATTCTCCCATATAGAATGTGATTTGGGAAGTTATCTCTACCGATCATTACACAATATATGTCTAAACCATCTGCGCAATGAACAGCGAAAACAAGAAAAGCTCTCACTCATGCCGATTGAAAAGGATTCCTCACCTATTTTAACGGCAGAATTAGAAGAAAAAGAGCAGGAATATCAACAACTTTACCAGGCACTGCATAACCTGCCGGAACAATGCAAACAGATATTCACCCTCTGTTGCCTCCAGGATATGAAATACCAGGAAGCAGCAAACTATCTCGGGATTTCTATCAATACAGTACGCACTCAAATGGGAAGGGCATATAAAATTCTTCGCAATTCGCTGAGTAGTAAAACATTCTTGAACCTGCTATTCCTACGTTTCTTAAAATAGACATTTCCCATATCACCATTTTTTCAAAAATAAACTACCTTTGCAAAAATAAATGACGAAAATGAAACTGGTAATATTGACTGGAGCAGGCATGAGTGCGGAAAGCGGCATCAAAACTTTCCGCGACAGTGACGGTCTTTGGGAAAACTATCGCATTGAAGAGGTTTGCACACCCGAAGCCCTGGCAAGCAATCCGGAATTTGTAAACAAATTCTACAACGAACGTCGCAAACAATTATATGAAGCACAACCGAATTCCGGCCACAAAGGATTGGCAGAGCTGGAGCAATATTTCGATGTACAAATCATTACACAGAATATTGACGACCTGCACGAACGGGCAGGAAGCCACCATGTATTGCACTTGCACGGAGAATTGAAAAAAGTGCGCAGCAGCCGCAATCCGGATGCGATTTATGATTTGGACGGCTGGGAACTCAAACCGGGAAGCCGCTGTGAAGATGGTTCTCTGTTACGGCCTCACGTCGTATTTTTCGGAGAGCCGGTGCCGAATATCCAACCGGCAACGGAAGCCGTACGCCAAGCCGATATCTTTGTCATCATCGGAACCTCTCTTGCCGTCTATCCGGCAGCCAGCCTGCTACATTATGCCCCGGACAATATTCCCGTATTTGTCATTGATCCCAATATCCCCGGGGAAGCACGCCGGCGAGGATTCCACCTCATCGAAAAAGGAGCATCTGCAGGAATAGAAGAATTAAAAAAATTATTACTACAAGAAACGATCATAGAATAAAACAACAAATTATATCCACACCTTATATGGCAAGAGGTAAAAAACCATTACTGGAAAACGTAAGAATTGAAAAAATCGCCGCAGAAGGCAAATCTATTGCATATATTGACGACAAAGTTCTGTTCGTTCCCAATACTGTTCCCGGCGACATCGTAGATGTCCAGGTAACACGAAAAAGGAAAAGCTTCATGGAAGGCTTTGTTACTCAAATCCGTCAACTGTCAGACCTGCGTACGACACCGGCATGCCTCCATTTCGGCATATGCGGAGGCTGCAAATGGCAAAATCTGCCATACGAAAAACAACTGGCATTCAAACAGCAGGAAATTATCGATAACCTACAGCGTATTGGCAAAGTGAAATTAAACGGCATACGTCCAATTATAGGATCTATCCGGCAGCTTTACTACCGCAATAAACTGGAATTCACTTTCTCAAGCAAGCGTTTCCTGACCCGCGAAGAAATCGGTGCGGAAAGAGATATAGAACGTACTCCAGCCCTGGGATTCCATGTCCCCGGTCTGTTCGACAAGGTGGTAGATATCAATCATTGCTATCTGCAAGACGAACCTTCCAATGAAATTCGCAATTTCATCAAAACCCATGCTTTAAATGAAGGTCTGAGTTTCTACAATATCCGCGAACAAAACGGCTTCTTACGCACACTGATTATCCGCACAGCTTCGACCGGTGAAATCATGGTAACCATCGCATTTGGACATGAGAATATTGAGGCACGCGAAAAATTATTAAATGCACTGGTAGAAAAATTTCCACAAATCACCTCACTGATGTATGTCATCAACGAAAAGCTGAATGACACATTGACCGATCAGGAAATCATCTGCTATCATGGACGCGACCATATCTTTGAAAAGATGGAAGATTTGAAATTCAAGATCAGTCCCAAATCTTTCTACCAGACAAATTCCGAGCAGGCATACAATCTGTATAGCCAAACCCGGACATTGGCAGGTCTGACTGGTAATGAAATTGTTTACGACCTATATACAGGCACAGGAACAATCGCCAATTTTATCGCACGCAAAGCCGCCAAAGTCATTGGCGTAGAATATGTACCGGAAGCCATCGAAGATGCCCGGGTCAACTCGTCCATCAATGGCATTACAAATACGGTATTCTATGCAGGAGATATGAAAGATGTACTGAATGCCGGCTTTATTGAGCATCACGGACATCCGGACGTCATCATAACAGACCCGCCACGAGCAGGTATGCATCCGGATGTAATCCAGACTATTTTGAATGCAGCCCCAAAACGAATTGTGTATGTCAGCTGCAATTCAGCCACCCAGGCACGGGATTTACAACTTTTAGATGCAGCTTATAAAGTGTGTGCTGTCCAACCGGTCGATATGTTTCCACATACTCACCACGTTGAAAACATTGTATTATTGGAAGCGAAATAACAAAAGGCGGCTGTTTAGCCGCCTTTTGTTATATACTCAATACTTTTATTGAGCATCAGCCGGTTCTTTTTCCAAAGAAAAGCCCAATAACAATCCATCATAATTATTAATCAGCCCATCTATGGTCGCTCCGGCAGAACTCACTTTAGAAGCCATTCGAGTCAATGCTGTCAACACTGACATCAACTTATCTGCATTAAAAAGCAAACTCATGGATGAACCCGTCACGGCCACCTGTGCCGTTTGCGTAATCCCCAAACGGCTTGTCATGGTAATCGTCTTGGTCTCCGGATCAAATGAATATGTACCATGAGTTGTCCGTTTTTTCAAAGTAAAAGAATAAGTACTGTCTGAATTGAACGTATAACGACAAGCATTCATGCCTAATTTTTCAAACACTTTAGCCAACTCCTTTTCCACTTTCCCCGCAATAGCTTCTCCACCGGCTTTGGCCAACAGTTGATCCGTTTTAAAACTACAATCCGGACTTACATAATTCCAGGCTCCTATTAATGATTGCCCCGTTGTCAATTTATCACCGATTACATTTTTTGCCACACTGCCTAACAGAGATTTCCAATCCTGAGCCATGACAGACATACAAAATACACAGCTAAAAAACACTATCAATAAAATACCTTTCTTCAACATAACTACAATAATTAATATTTTCATGCAAAATTAATAAAGAATCCCATATAACATAGCTAAAGACCCTGGAGAAACATCACTCAAGGGTCTTTATGACAACATAAATATGACTTAGAAACATGCCTTATTGCAGAATCTCACAATCAATAACAATACAAACCATAAAAATCATTGTTTCTTCCATCAGCAGGAGCTTGATTCAAGCCGCCTTGTACAAATTTCACCGCCCACGGAACGATTGTAAACAATCCGCTATCACTCATCTGTTCTATTTCAGTTGAATTCTTTTTATATTCTTTCCACAGCAGTTTTACAGGAACGGATGTTGCATTGTCCGGCAAAACAGAAGTCAAATCAAACGAGACATTTCCGGTATTCCACACATACCTTTTGCCCCAAATATCCTCTCCTGCAAGCGGTCTGTCCTGATAGGCATTGTGACGCAATGTCAAATACACGGTATCATTATGAAATGTTACATCATCCATCACCACATTTATAAAATGTCTTTCCTGCGAATTTTCTTTTACCGGCACCACAAATTCAACATTCAAAAACTTTCCACCGAACCATGCACCGACAACACAGAGAGGATCATCACCGATACTATCCTGACGATGTGATTCATTGCCATCAATAAAAGACTGTTTCACCGGCTGTTTGGTCAACACATCCTGATAGCCGTAAAGACGGATATAGTAATTCATATAACCTTCCAATCCTTCAGCATCCCGCACACTTCCTATGACCGAATACCTTGCGTATACACGCGATCCTTCCTTAAAATCTTTTCCTTCTATTTTCTGTCCCTCTACCGCTATCAAGCGGCAGCCATCATCCCTACGAATCGCCCATCCTGTATTTCTTTCACCTTCCATCTTTTCCAAACAGCCATAACTGACCCACGTATCTCCATTCACCACATAATAATTATCATCATCATTATCGCAGGCCGTAATAAATATCGATACAAGAGACAATAATACAAACATTTTTAAAATTCCTGTTTTCATCGTTGTTTTTCATTTTAAATTACACTGATAAGATGAATTTTTCCTCATAAAGTTGCGTTAAAACGGTCTCTATAACATATTTTTGCAGAAAAAAATAAAATATGCTACATAATATTCTATTGGTCGGTTTAGGCTCTATGACAGGAGGCATAGCCCGTTACCTTCTATCGGCATGGCTCAAACAAATGTTACCTTATCTCTTCCCGTGGGGAACATTTATTGTCAATATGTCCGGCTGCTTTATCATCGGACTATTCAGCGGATGGCTTTCCGGCCTTCCTTTGCTTCCTGCACACCACCGGCTGCTTTTCATCATTGGCTTTTGCGGGAGCTTTACCACGTTCTCCACGTTTTCAATGGATAATTTAAATCTGCTGACCTCCAAAGCATACGGATTGTTATTCCTGAATGTCAGCACAAGTATTATTCTGGGATTACTATTATCAGCTTTCGGATTCTGGCTTACACGGCGTTAATATCGAAACGTTTGTTAATTTTACTCATAATACCAGAAGATGGCACTTCAGTTGCTGATATGAAAACAAACAAATAAATAGATAATGGACTTTGAACTTATTGACAAAACAGCTGACTTACAATTTAAGGAACTTGAACGAAGAATCTGGCGCCTTCAAAGCGGAGGAACAATAGACAGTCTTAAGGCCATAGGAGCTGAAACCAGTCATCAAATCGGGGCTAGCTTCGTATCACTAAAACAATTGGCAGAGCGCTATACCCCGAATGAACAATTAGCCCGACTATTATGGAACACCGGGAAACGCGAAGAACAAATTGTTGCATGCTTTCTTTTACCTACAGACCTAAATAAAGAAAAAATTACGCAATTGTTCTGCAATTGCCTAAATATGGAAGTTGCCGGTTATCTGGGATCCGTCTATTTGCATAAACACCCTCATTTGGTTGCGCTTGCAGAAGAATACCTTGATTCAGGAGATGCAATACAACAAACCGCAAGTCTCTCTGCATTGGCAAAACATCTCATTATAAATAAAAAAAACAGCCTTTTCAGCAGAGAATATTTTGCAAAAATTCTCGACAGAGAATATAAAGACAAATTTGTACGTCTAACGGCCGAGCGCTATCGTTTTAACCTCTAATTAATGTTAAACCTAAGCTATTAAACATGAAAATGCTATTAAAATCTGAAATCTTTATTATCTTTGTCAGAATAATTACAGAAAAAAAGTGTCAATAAATAATTTAACAGATTTAAAATTATGTCAAAATTAGATTTAAGCAAGTATGGAATTAAGGATGTGAAAGAAATTCTTCACAATCCCTCTTACGAAGTACTATATGCAGATGAAACCAAAGCAGGCCTGGAAGGCTACGAAAAAGGACAAGTAACAGAATTAGGAGCAGTAAACGTTATGACCGGAATCTATACCGGGCGTTCTCCTAAAGATAAGTTCTTTGTAATGAATGAAGCGAGCAAAGACACCGTATGGTGGACTTCAGACGCATACAAGAACGACAACAAACCTTGTACAGAAGAGGCTTGGGCTGATCTGAAAGCAAAAGCGGTAGAACAGTTGAGCGGCAAACGTCTGTACGTTGTAGACACATTTTGTGGAGCAAATGTCGCTACACGCCTGAAAGTGCGTTTTATCATGGAAGTAGCATGGCAGGCACATTTCGTAACCAACATGTTCATCCGTCCTACAGCAGAAGAATTGGCTGACTATGGAGAACCTGATTTCGTATCATTCAACGCAGCCAAAGCAAAAGTTGATAACTTCAAAGAATTGGGCTTAAACTCTGAAACAGCAACCGTATTCAACCTGAAAACCAACGAACAGGTTATCCTGAACACATGGTATGGCGGAGAAATGAAAAAAGGCATTTTCTCAATCATGAACTACTTGAATCCGCTACGCGGCATTGCTTCCATGCACTGTTCTGCCAACACCAATATGGAAGGTACCGATTCTGCCATTTTCTTTGGATTATCAGGAACGGGCAAAACCACCCTGTCTACAGACCCGAAACGTAAACTGATCGGAGATGACGAACACGGCTGGGATGACGAAGGCGTATTCAACTATGAAGGCGGTTGTTATGCAAAAGTCATCAACTTAGACAAAGAAAGCGAACCGGATATCTATAACGCTATCAAACGCGATGCTTTATTGGAAAATGTAACCGTTGATGCAAATGGCAAAATTGATTTTACAGACAAGAGCGTAACCGAAAACACCCGCGTATCCTATCCGATTTACCATATTGAAAATATTGTGAAGCCTATTTCCAAAGGACCGCACGCACATCAGGTTATTTTCCTGTCAGCTGATGCATTTGGAGTATTGCCGCCAGTATCAATTTTAACTCCCGAGCAGGCACAATATTACTTCCTTTCAGGATTTACAGCAAAATTAGCTGGAACCGAACGTGGCATTACAGAACCGACACCGACATTCTCTGCCTGCTTCGGAGCGGCTTTCTTGAGCCTGCATCCGACAAAATATGCAGAAGAGCTGGTCAAGAAAATGGAAAAAGTAGGAGCAAAAGCATATTTGGTAAATACAGGGTGGAATGGTACGGGAAAACGAATTTCCATCAAAGATACTCGAGGCATCATCGATGCTATTCTGGATGGCTCAATAGACAAAGCTCCGACTAAAAACATTCCGTTCTTTGATTTCAAAGTACCGACAGAATTACCGGGAGTTGACCCGAAAATTCTTGACCCGCGCGACACTTATGACTGCGCTTGCAAATGGGAAGAGAAAGCAAAAGATTTGGCCGGTCGCTTTATCAAAAACTTTGACAAGTTTACCGGAAACAAGGCCGGCAAAGCACTGGTTGCTGCAGGACCGAAACTTTAATCATAAAAACCTTCCGAAATCGGAAGGTTTTTTTATAATAAATAAAATCCGAACAGTAAACTGTCCGGATTTTATTTATTATACCCCAAAACAGGCTATCCAAAATATCCTTTCATTATCCCCCGCTTGCTGTTACGCACAAACAGAATAATTTCATCACGCTCCTTAGAGGCCGGCATTTCAGCTTCTATTCTTTCAATTGCGTCAGAAAAATTCAAACCTGACTGATAAAGAATTCGATAGACATCCTGAATCTCATTGATTTTCTCATTGGAGAAATCACGACGGCGCAGACCGATAGAATTCACGCCTGCATAGGACAGAGGCAAACGTCCTGCTTTTACATATGGAGGTACATCTTTTCCGATCAACGAGCCTCCTTGAATCATGGTATGTTTACCGATATGTACAAATTGATGCACAGCTGTCATTCCGCCTAAAATAGCAAAATCTTCAACAACAACCTCTCCAGCCAACTGACATGCATTCGTGATAATGCAGTTATTACCAATTGAACAGTCGTGGGCTATATGTGCATACGCCATAATCAAACAGTTGTTACCAATTTCGGTTAATCCTCTCGCAGCAGTGCCCCTATTAACAGTAGCACATTCCCGAATCGTCGTATTATCACCAATTCTAACAATTGATTTTTCACCTTTAAATTTCAAATCCTGTGGCACAGCGGAAATCACCGCTCCCGGAAAAATTTTACAATTTTTGCCAATATGTGCACCTTCCATAATAGTTACATTCGATCCAATGCGCGTACCTTCTTCTATCACCACATTTTTATCAATCGTTACAAAAGGTTCTATCACTACATTGTCAGCGATTTGCGCTTCTGGATGAACATAGGCTAACGGTTGTTTCATTCGTTCTTTATTTAATGAATAACTAAGTGTCCCTGAACAAAGTTCAGTTTGCAAATATAACTATTAGTTTTTGGTTTTTGCAACTTGAGCCATAAATTCTCCTTCGCACACTAATTTTTTACCTACATAAGCATATCCTTTCATCTGAACAATACCTCGTTTTATCGGTGCAGTAGTCATCAATTTAAAAACCAAGGTATCTCCGGGCACAACCTTATTACGGAATTTCACGCCATCAATTTTCATGAAATACGTAGAATAATTCTCAGGATCAGGAACACTGTTCAATACCAAAATACCTCCACACTGAGACATTGCTTCCACCATTAATACACCTGGCATTACAGGTTCTTCCGGGAAGTGACCGACGAAATGCGGTTCGTTCATTGTAACATTCTTACATCCGATTACCATATTGTCCGTCAGACGGAAAATTTTGTCAACCAACAAAAACGGAGGACGGTGAGGCAACAGTGAACGAATTTTATTGATATCCATCAAAGGTGTTTCTGTGATAATATCCAAATCTGCAGGATACGCATCTTCGCGTTCTTCTGCAACGATTTCTTTATACAACATTTTAACCATCGAAGCATTCGCCTTATGTCCCGGACGTTCGGCAATCACACGTCCTTTGATAAAACGGCCACACAACGCGAGGTCTCCGATAACATCCAACATTTTGTGACGGGCAGGCTCATTATCAAAATATAATTCAAGATTATTAAGAATTCCCTCCTTCACCTGAATATTATCATAACCGAACAGTTTAGCTAAATGGTCTATTTCGGTCTGTTCCATTTTGCGATCTACAATAACAATTGCATTACTTAAATCTCCGCCCTTAATCAAACCATTTGCCAACAAAGCCTCGGCATCGCGCAAAAAGACAAAAGTACGAGAAGGAGCCACTTCTTTGGCAAAATCTGTCACTCCTTCAACATACGATGCATATTGCATCGTAAGATAAGGTGAATCGTATGCAACGACAGTATTTACAGCATATTCTGAATCAGGCACCACAGTTATACGAGTTTTCCCATCTTCACTGCAGAACTCCATTCGCTTCTTAACAGTAAAAAAACGACGTTCGGCATCCTGCTCCTGCAAACCGATATTTTCAATAGCTTCTGTGTAGTAACGGGCACTGCCATCCAATATAGGGAACTCTTCTCCGTTCAGTTCAATACGGCAATTGTCAATACCAGAACCATACAAAGCTGCCATTGCATGTTCCAACGTCATAACCTGTGCGCCATCTTTCCGGAGACAACTTGCTCGATCTGCAAACTCAACATATTTCGCTAAAGCCGGAATTTCCGGAGCACCCTCCAAATCGGTACGCACAATTACATAACCTGTGTTTACCTCCGCCGGTTTAAATACGGCACATACATCCTTCCCCGTATGTAACCCCTTTCCGCACAGAGAAAACTCACCTTTTAGTGTCTTCTGTTTTACTATCATTATTGTTTTGCCTTTATTGTTTGTATTTCTTTTTCCAATTCGCGCAATTGCCCGTACAAATCCGGTAACTTACGGAATAATACGTAAGATTTACGGTATTTTCCTATCTCAAAAGCCGGAGCGCCCATCAACACGGAGCCGGCAGCGATATCATTCGACACGCCGCTCTGAGCGGCCAACATTGTATGGTCTTCGATATTCAAATGGCCGGCAATACCGACCTGTCCTCCAAACATACAGTGTGCGCCTACTTTTGTAGTCCCGGCAATGCCACATTGAGCAGCCATTACAGTATTTTCACCTACCACCACATTATGCGCAATCTGCACCAAATTATCCAATTTTACTCCTTTTTTAATTCGAGTAGATCCCATTGTAGCACGATCAATACAAGTGTTACCACCAATCTCCACATAATCTTCTATAACGACATTACCTACCTGGGCCACTTTATTATAATCCTCTCCTGCCGGAGCAAATCCGAACCCATCGGCACCGACAACCGTCCCCGCATGTATGGTGCAATGATTTCCAATGACACATCCATAATATACTTTCACTCCAGCATACAATGTTGTATTATCACCAATCGTTACCCCTTCTCCAATATATACTTGCGGATAAATTTTTACACCATTGCCGATTTTCGCCCCTTTCCCGATATAAGCAAAAGCACCGATATAAGGATTTTTTCCCAACTGCACACCTTCAGCAATAAAAGATGGCTGCTCAATTCCCTGCGGCTTCGGTTTCACCATTTCTTCATACATCCGCAATAAAGCAGCTATTGCCTCATAAGCAGAGGGCACACGAATCATCGTACACGGCACGGGCTGTGACGGCACAAAACTATTATTTACTAACACCACCGACGCTCCGGTCGTATAAATGTAATGCTCATATTTCGGATTAGCCAGGAATGCCAATGTTTCAGGCTTCCCTTCTTCAATCTTGGAAACGTTTTTAACCAGCACTTCCCCGTCTCCCTCTACCGTACCTTGTAAAAGTGCTGCAATATCTTTCGCTTTAAATTCCATAGTATCAAAAATTTCGGCAAATTTAAACTTTTTATTTTGAAACATGAAAATATTACGAAGATGTTTCGGTTTCTTGTCTCATTTTATTCAGACAAATTCCACAAAACTCAAGCCATACATAATAAAAACAATAAAGACGCCTTTAATTCCGACGTCTTTATCAGGAATGAAAAATATCCATTCCAAGCTTTAGTTTAGCCCACAAAACACTCACATTAAAAACAATCGGTAAAACCCTACTGCTTAACGGTATAAATCTACAACATTATTTTTACCGAACATTATACTTTTTGGTATTTTTATCTATTAATTTCATCTATTTCCGACACCATCGAATCACGATATATTAAATCTTGCCCATACCCTGCAGTATGGGTAAGGGATGCCTACCCATTACTCAGAAGTTAAATACAAGAGCCGTACATAATATAGTGTGAACTATAACGTACTTGCAAAAAAATCGTAAATTTGTTGTATCGGGAAAGATACATTTCTATCTCGTTGAATTATTGTTAAATCACAAAACTGACAGATTATGAAAAAATTATTTTATTTTTTAGTAGCCCTATTATCAATAGGGTTTGTTGTTACATCATGCTCAAATGATGAAACGATAGATGCGAACAACCCCACTACGAGGAGTTATGACCAAGATGCTGAAATTTTGGTAAAGTTTGTTGATATAAATAAGACTGAAGGTCAGTATTTTATCAATGATAGTAAAAAGATATCAGCTTTATCTTATATTACAGATAAAGACTGGGAAGAGTTGCAAAAAATAAACCCTGCTAATAAAACTCGGTTTGAAAACGATTTGAGAATGTTAAATAACCAACTGGAAGCTATTGCTAAAAGGGGAGATGTAAGTCAGATCGTATATACAACATATGGAGGGGAGACGTGGATTAGGAATATTAGTGAAGATGTTCCCTTTATGATTGAAAGAAGTAACAATGTGCAAGCAATAGCAACAAAGGCAAATTATAATACAATGTCCATACTAGCTGACGGTTTTACTGCTTATGCAGATTTTTATGCAGGTAGAACTATTCGCAGTATTGTAGATATTAATATGTTCGCGTGGAAGTATTATTTCTTTGAGATTACTTGTAAGATAGACGCAACTAAAACAGGGCCGATTGAAGGAGGTAATAAGGAAAATGCTATAGTTATTTCCGGAACTGGGCAACATGAAAATTATACGTTTACATGGACTGCTAAAGGTAGCGAAACCAATCTTAATTGGAAATTTCAAGGAAAGATGCACTCCCCAAGCGATGATTTATCAGCAAATGTGAGGGTCGATTTTGTTGATTAATTCTTCGGTATTAAAAATAAGGGTAGTTAATACCCTTATTTTTTTACTGTATATTCTCTATAGTCTTTAGATTCTTCCGGAAATTTTATAGGATCTTCATAGGTTTGATTTACACATAATTTTTCAGAGGTTAATTCTTTAATTTGCCAAAATCTAGGATAATCCATATAGATAATATCAAAATGAGTTGTTGTAAAACTCCATTTAAAGTAAGTAATAATTTCTTCTTTAGTTTGATCTTCATATGTCGTAATCGTTTTGAAAGATCCTGTTGCATTCTTCCTGAACATCCAAATTTCCTCTACATCAAATTCTTTTCCCGGGTATGATGCATGAAAATTCCTGCTCCATTCTTTATCTATTAACGTATTAACGATATCTTCCTGCCAAGGTTGAACATCATTTGTATTGTCTATTTCACACCCTAGCAATCCCCAAAATAATACTATAAGCAAGATAATATTTTTCTTATTTTTCATTCATATAATCTTAATACCTAGGACAAATTTAAGAAAAAAGTTGGACCTTTGTATAGGCTAGTCAAAAATAAATTTTATAGAGATAAAAAGAACACGGCTCTTGCATTTAAAAAACGGTTTTATTTAACTTGTTTTGACAAAAAAACATCTTATCTTTGCGTACAACGATGCAGAAGCACCGTCAGAGGTGTTTCTGTTGTTTCATAAAATTATTTTTTATAAGTGGTTTCAAAATCGATGCAACATTGATATTGTCACCACCTTTATTTTTGCTACAGAAAAATAGCATTTATATTGTTGATATACAATTTTTTTGTACCACTATTTACAACAAAAGAAACACTTGAAATTATTCAAAAAAAAAGCATTTTAGCGCACTTGCAAGAATTTGTAAAAACAGTACCGGAATATCGAAGAACAAACAAAGGTAATCTCAAGTATAAATTGGAGGATATTCTTATGCTTGAAATAATAGCACGTTTAGGCAAGTGTACATCCAGAGCTGACATCATTCAATTCGGTAAACGTCATTTAAAACGCTTTCAATCCCATGGTATATTCTATAAAGGTATTCCTTCGGAATCAACGTTATGCCGTAAGGAATAAACCATGGAAACATGGCTAATATGGCATCTGCATATGCAGCAATATTCTATAAGGAAACTGTCGATGATACTGCCGACATCATTTGCATTGACGGAAAAGCCATGAAGGGTACTACGTACGAAAACGGACGGAATCCGGATATTGTATCAGCTTTTCCACCAAAACAGCATTTACTATTGCAACAGACATTTGCCAAAAGAAAAGCTATGAAATCACTGCTGCTCCTAATTTATTGGATAAAATAGAGGTCTCCGGAAATATCATTACTGCTGATGCTATGTATTTTCAAAAAGCAATAATAAACAAGTTCCGTCAGAAAGGAAGTGATTATATCATTGAACTGAAAGCAAACTAAAAATCATTGCGATACGGGATTGAAGACAGTATAAAGACAGCAAATCCTATGCCACTTATAAAGAAGAACCTATTTTGGAGCACGGAAGAATTGAAACAAGAACAT
>JAHHTT010000004.1 GCA_020024465.1 Odoribacter sp. | reverse complement strand
TCTCTGTTTTTATGAAACATCTTTTTTATTTATAGACCTTGCAATATGAAGTTAGCCAAATGATTACATATAAACTTGCATATTTTTAATTATATTTGATGAGCGACATCAATATATTCGCACTTTACCTAAAGAGACTGCATACTGTGTATTTCCATAAGGACGCTCCTCTACAATCAATTTTAAATAACGTGCTTTTTTCTGTGCAGGAAAATCTATAAAAGTTACTTCTCCGCTAGTGGCCCCTAATTTATTGTTCTCTACATAAGTCGCATTTTCCCAAAGTGACTCGTCCAAAGAAACCTTTATTTTGATACTATTAGCTAAAATACCATGTCGTTTAGAACCCGGAGTTACATCTTTCTGTGTGATTTTTAATCCATTCAACGATTTTACCTCCTGCAGGTCGACAATAATCTCATGGATAGTAACAGGCGCCATATGTCTACGAACCTCCCAACCTCCTTTTGAATCTCTATCAAACAAAACATCAATATCCAAATCATCATCCGGATCGCTTGCAGACCAGGAATATTTCCATTTATCCGCAACCAGATATTCTTTATCTTTCACAACAGGATTTCCCATCTCTTTGACAAATGGATATTCTCCCTCCAAGAAGTAAAGATTATTGTAATGCTCGATTTCCAAACCATTAATCTCATTTGCCACTTTTAAAGCAAATACGCTACGTTCCAATTGTTCTACCTCACTATCTGCTCCTATTGAAACTAAATATTTATCACTCATGTAACGGTTCGCTCCCAAACGTAATGTTTTCAAAGCTGGGAAATGCATGATATCTTCAAAAGTTTCAATATTATAATCAATATCCAATGTCGTCAGAGAATTTACAAATTCGTCTGTAATATCCGTTACTCCGTATTTTTCTCTTATCAACTCCCTAAAAGCTGCGGTATACACACGTCCATGTGCCAATTCATAAGGATCAAAAACCACTAAATCATCACATCCTTCCAAACGGCCGCTACGTTCAATAAGTACAGATGTATTGGGATCCAACTCATCCGGTAAAAGGAAATAAGCATTTTGGGAAACAAAATCTTCAGTTAATTTTAATTCTTTGATTTTACCCCCAGAAGTATATTTCAATAAAGCTGACTCTACATTCTCTTGCCAATTATCAAAAAACAATACCAAACGATTTTTAATGAAAAAATGCTTGTTGACAACCTTGGTAAAAGCAAGCACATTCTCATGCTCTGCCGTATAAGGACGCATATAGTCGGAAATAGGTAGCGATGTTTTACCGTTTTTATCCATACTACAAACAGAAACTTCGTAAGTTGCATTTTCCAAATTATAAATATCTAATGAAGTTGTCTCTTTATCCAATATAGTATCTCTCTTTATCTCATCTGCAACCCAAGATACTTTGATTTTATCAACCATCGGATCTACATGATTTTCCCAAGAAACAATCAGTCGTTTCCAACCTGGTGTCAATTTTAAATCCTTACATTTCCCCAAATATCGAAGTGCTCCACCTTCGGAATAATCACTGTACGTGTCTTCTAAACTTTCGCAACTGCCTAGTGCCAGCAGTAAGCATCCTAACCATAAATATCTAAATGATTTCATAACCTAATCTTTTGCTGTATAAATTTCCAATTCATTCAATGTAACATATTTATCATAGTTAGCTCCTATTTCCGCAGATTCAAATCCTTCATCCGGATTCATAAAAACATCATTTACAACCACTTTCAAATAGCGATACTTATTACCGTCTGCCGGACAGAGCAATGACAAATAAGCTGGTGGTGTCAATGCTAATTTATCTGTATCATAAATAGCATATTGCCTATAATCAAGATGATTACAGCGGGCACACCAACGATCTTCATTTATGATATCGCGCCCTTGCTCAAAATGAACTATTTTTTCCCAAGTAGCATTTCCATCTATTGAATTGGAACCGAAAAGCGTCACACTGCTTGGCAATTTACTCGGATAACAAGATGTCCAAATTTTTCCATATTTATTTGGTTCCGGATAGTATCCTCCTGGCCCCCAAGGCCAGTCTGAACGAACAGCTAACATACCATATAATCTTACTTCAGCAGGCATTTTCTCCTCCTTCATATCGATGACAAACAAAGGTTTATCGGGATTTTCAGGAGTAGAAATAGCCATCGGACCTGCTAAAAAAGTATAAAAATCAGCTCCAGTCTCTTTCCCTAAACATTTTTCTCCTTTAGTATCTCCATCAAACAAATATTCTTTACCTAATTTAAATACAGGATCTTCAATGGATAAACCTTCCGGATCTTGAAATTCCATCATTTTCGGCATCAACCGTTCCACTGCACGCGGCGTAATATTAGACCAAATTTTTTCTTTTATCATATAACCTCGAAAATCTTCAGTCCTCACAACAATATCATAAGACTCACGCTCCTGCTTGAATGTATCTCGCAATGTCACCTCTCCTTTCGTTAAAGCAAAACTTTTAATCAATATTGTATCTGTTTTTTTAGAAATAGGATCTTCACCAATGTAAAATACATGAGCCATTCCGCTGACATCTTCTTTCAATTCATACGACAAGGTAAAACCTTTCCCCCAGCCCGGACCGATTTTTAAATTATTTATAAAAGTCACCGGACCAGAATCTTTCGTATCAAAAGTCACTTCCAGCTTTTCGGACTCCACATTATTACGATCGCACAAAGTAACATATCCCTTCACTCCTTTTTGTGCTTCATTAAAACCTATAATAATTAAAGAATCACATGCATAACTACCTGTACGGATAATTTCCTGTCCAAAGGCATCCTGATAACACAATTGTATATTATACACATTTTCATCAGCAGGAAGTTTATAGTGCATCACCGCACCTCCTGCGATTGGATAAAAAGAAACTCCCTCTGAAGGCATTTTCACATCAAAGACTGCCTCTTCATCCTGACAACTGCAAAGTGCCCACAATATGCATATTATAATGGAATATATCTTTTTCATAATTTACAATTTAAATAATTCATCCAACATTACCAACCCGGATTCTGTACACAGCCGGAAATTAAAATCTCTTCACTGCGAATAGGAAACAGGTAATCTCTCGGAGCAATAAACTCTCGTTTGGTCCATACAACGACTGGCCCCTCAAAATTATTATAAAACTGACGAGCATCTTTACCTATAATGTTCCAACCGTATTGGCTGGCATTTAACTCCTCTTCCGCAGTCAACCAACGGCGCAAGTTCCAAAAACGACGTCCCTCAAAAGCAAATTCCACATCCCACTCTCGGTGTATAATTTCACGCATTCCCTCTTTTGTTTTCACTTTATCGGGATTCTTACCATAATTCAACCAAGCTTCTTCAACATCAGGAATTCCTGCACGCCTGCGCACTTCATTCAATGGCCCATAGACATGCTCCTGATCTGGAGCCTCCAGATACTCGTTCCAAGCCTCGGCTTTCATCAAATATAATTCTGCCAAACGCATCAATACACATGCATATTCTTGACCAAACGCATTATCATATCCTTTATTGGAAACTGTCGGGTCCGAACCCTTTTTCATCCAATAACCCGTCAGATTCTGTGGAGAAGAACTCACTAGGGAAGTCTGTAAGGTTCCGAATTTCTCTCCTTGATAGGCCTCTACCAAAACAGGCATACCGGTCCCCATTTGAAAATAACAACGATCTGCTGCCACATGGGCATAAAAACGTGGTTCACGACGTAAATGCAAACGTAAAACATCTTTATCCAATTCTACTATATTCTTATACTTTTTATTTGTTTCCCTACCTAACTGATAACGAGACATGTAGTCCCATTCTTTATCCTGTTCAATAGGCAAACCGTGTTCCGTATAATACATTTCTACCATTTTCATACTAGGAGAAATACATCCCAACATAGAAGAACTATAATCAGAATCCGTACTTTTATAATACGGACGAGTCCAACGAGTCCACGATTCATCATCCAATTTTTCATAATGGAACATAAAAATAGCTTCTTTATTTTCAAAATTCAATCCCAATGACGATTGGCTGACATCTGAAATAACATTCATAATATCTTTATTTACATAATCTCCTGAAGTTGAGGAAATCAAGCTTTTACCATTATTTAAACAAATTTGCAATGCAGAATCCGCTGCGATGGCAGCACGTTTCCATTTTTCAGGATCACGATTCGCAATAAACAATTTCTCTTTTTTACTGTTGGTAAAATTTGTATAGGCAGGATTACCATTAAACAGAGGTGAAGCAGCATAAAACAATGTCATAGCCTTCAATGTTGCAGCAGATTCCAAACTATGATATGCCCTTCTACTGGCTTCTTTCTGACTCATGGGCGGCAGGTCTTTCATCGCTTCGTCCAGTAAAGACACAATCTCCTTAACACAAATATCAAACGGACTACGAGGAAGCTTCATATCATCTATATGGGCATTCGGAGTTACATTTTCAGTCACGATTACAAATGGCCCATAATGGCGCAACAACTCAAAATAATAATGAGCCTTCAATGCTTTTATCTCTGCCGACCATAATTTTTTTTCCGCATCTGTCATATTACAGACATTTCCTACCATTTCCAGAAAAGTATTACAATAACGAATGGAATTATAAACAGCATCTTTCCTCCACATATTACAATAAGGATTCTGAGCCATCTGCATTCCATCTGCAATATATAAACCGCTCCAGGCAAAATTGAAATGCTGTCTTATAAAATTACCTGCAACCACTTCATCTGCTCCCATATAAGCCGGATTGGATATATGTGATGCAGTAAAAGGACTCAGCCATTCGTGGCAAACCTTAAACCAGTTTTCTGTTGATTCACGCTTCTCAAAGATTGATTCTACACTCTCAATATCTCCTTTGGGAACAACATCCAAATATGTACATCCCGACAGAAGTAAAATCAGTGACATCAATAATGTATTAAAATAGTTCATATTGTCATCAATTTAGCAAATTAAAAACTGAAATTAAGACCGATTGCCCAAGTCTTCTGTATAGGATAATTAAAACCATTCTCACCCAATTCAACATCCCATATCTTAAAATTGGTAATCAAAAAAGGATTGTTTGCTCTTACAAAGAACTTCATATTTTGCAACTTCCATCGATTCATCAACTGTTTGGGCATATTATAAGCCAACTCCAAAGAAGTGCACCTCAAAAAACGGCATTCCTTCATAAAATAAGTACTCTTACGTACTTCCGCTGCTTTGGGATCATACCAATTTTCCTCTGGATTATGCTGTATCAAATTGAAAGTAGACAAACGAGGCCAAAATGGCTTACGTTTCATATTATCCTCTGACCAATGGTCTTCGTATATTGCGGTCAGCATGGCATGATCATCTACAAAAGGCGACAATCTGGAAGGGTCCATAAAAAATGAACGTTTACCGGAACCTTGAAAAGCAAAACTGAATTCAAAATTCTTATAATTGATAAAACCAGAAAAACCATATGTTATACGAGGAGTTTCAGGAAAACCGATATACGTAGCATCATTCACATCAATAATTCCATCATTATTCAAATCACGATAGCGAATATCTCCTGGCAACACATCACCATTCTGACGGGGAGCATTGTCTATTTCTGCTTGATCCATAAAGACTCCTTCTGCTATATAGCCGATAGGCTGAGATATTTCCTTACCGACCATCTTTTGCCATTCCGGTTTGTTTACTGCCTCTTCCACCTCTTTATACACCACTTTATTATAGGTCAATGTTCCATTTAATATAATCCAAAGGTCTTTATTGAAAGCATGCTGTATTTTTCCTGAGAAATCAATACCTCGAGAACGAGCTTTACCGATATTTGCCAACTGATTATACTCTATACCGGATGAAGCAGGAACATTGGCCCGATATCCTATAATATTATGTCGGATTTCTTGATAAGCATCCAGATTCAATTCAACAATTCCTTTAAACATCTTGGCTTCCAAACCTAAATTCACCTGCTCTGCAACTTCCCATTTGATATTTTCATTCGTATAACCAATCACTTTTTTATAAGCCATTGTCCCTTTTCCGGCCTCGGGATCCATCATATTAGGTCTCAGTCCCATCGTAGGCAAAAAGACAAAACGAGGAGTTGCAATCACCCCATCATTACCTACTTTACCGTAAGAAGCTCTGATTTTAAAAAAATTCAACCAATGAGAAACTGACTCCATAAAAGGCTCACTCGAAGCAACCCAAGCAACACCGCCTGCTGGAAAAAATCCCCAACGATTGCTTTTGGCAAAGCGTTCTGAAGCATTATAGCCAAAACTGCCTTCAATAAAATAGCGATCCTTCAAACCATAAGTTCCACGCATTGAAAATGTCATATTACGCTGTGGCATTCCAGTCAAGACATTATCTATGGGAGTAAAGGTATAATCCTGCGCTTGAAATACTGCAGTCAGCGAAGTTTGATGTTCTTTCCAGGCAGCTGTATGCAAAGCTCGAGCTTCATAAGTAACTCGAGTATTCGTTGTAGATGTTGAAGCGTCACGATCAACTGTCAATGCTCTGTTACTGACGGTAGACAAATCCTGTAACTGGTGCTTACCGGTTTCAAAATCATAGTTCAATAAAGCAAACATTGCCGGCATAGTCATAAATCCGGTTGTATAATAACCGGCTTGTGCCACAGAAACACTCGCCCTTAATTCCAAACCTTTCAACAGACTGGAAAGATTGTGGATGTACTCTGCCCTGTTTGTTGTTGAATAACGGGTACGTTCCAAATAGCCTCTTTGAATCTGCATATAAGGATTAATTTGCTTTGCTTCTGTTGTCCCGAAACGCAATTCAGGCCATGAATAATAATCGTCGCCCGGATACATAGGTGCAAAATCCACAGGAGAAGCGTTGAATGACAATGCATAAGCTTCATTGACACTGGAAAGAGGACCATGATATTTATCAATGGTTGTTGATGAATTAATCACCAATTTGATACCGGCCTTTAAATCAATATTTAAATTCGTACGGAAAGAAGTCTGATTATTGGTAATATTACAGTCAAAATCATTCAGCTTATCTGTTTTAAGCATACCTTGGTCTCGATTGTAATTCACTGATGCATAATACTGAATGACCTTAGAACCGCCTCGAATATTTACTCCCACATGATGATTTACATTGAAATCCTTAAACAAAATATCATACCAATCGTTTGCAGGATATACCCAAGAAGGATATTTTCCGGAACCGGTACGATTAATGCGTTCCACGCTATACTTGGGAGCGGCCAACGGATCTCGTGACAACAAAGCCTGATTATACATACGCATATAATTTATCGGATCAACGACATCCAAACATTTCGTAGGCATTGAAAATACGGTCTCATAACGTGCTGTTGCATAGACACTACCTTCCTGACCTTTTTTTGTTGTCACCAAAATCACACCATTTGCACCACGGGCTCCATACATTGCCGTTGCTGAAGCATCTTTCATTACACTGAAACTTTCAATGTCTTCAGGAGCTATACGCGCCAAATCCAACTTGGAAGACTCTACTCCATCCAACAAAATCAACGGATCCACATTCGCTCCTGTCTGAAAAGATGTAATACCACGAATATAGAATTTGGTATTCATTTCTTCTTCTGTCAATGCAGCAGGCAGACCTCCTGTTTGCCAACCTACCATTCCTGCAATTTTACCTGCAAAGCTGCTGGTCAAATCACTGCTTGAGCTTTTCAAATCCATCGGACGCACCGTAGTAATCGCAGACACGACACTCTCCTTTTTCTGCTGACCGAAAGCAACAACTGTTACTTCTTCCAGATTTTCAACTGTAGGACTCAACACTATATCAACATGAACTTTCCCTTTGAGAGCCACCACTTCTGCTTTATAACCGACAAAAGAAACTTTCAATACATCATCCGGACGAGCCATCAAGGTGTACTTACCATCAATATCCGTTGCAACTCCCTGAGTTGTACCATAAATAACAACCGTAGCTCCAATCACGGGATTACCATCCTTATCAGTCACCTTACCCCTTACTGTATTCATCTGTACATTATCATTTTGGGGGACAGCCTTTTCTCTAATGGTTATCAAATTATGCTGCACCAAAAACTCCAATCCTGCCGGCAACAGCAACTCGTCCAACACAGCCTTTACGTCTTTATTCTTTACATTTATACTTACCCGGCCCTTTGATTTCAATAACTCGCTTTTGTAAAAGAAATCATAAGTAGTTTGCTTCTTCATTTCAGATATCACCTCTTCCAAAGTAACATCTTTCAGATTCAGCGTTACTGTTGTCTTTTCTTGTGCCAAAATCTGCATAGGCCACAAACATACCCCAGACACAAAGAGTACAAGAAAAGTCTTCAAAATTGCCATATTTCGGCACAGATAATGCCACGGCAATACATTGTCTTGCATTTTTTTCATACTTTTGTAATATTATTGGTTATAAATAGATACTTTCGGAACTTTCCCTATATGCCGATAGTACCATATCATTACAGGCTGAAGATTGATCAGAACTACAGCTTGTTTTTTATTTGCGCCGAATCGTAACCCGGTGTTTTGTTAGATCAAAAGAGAGTTCCTGTGTATATCCCAACATTTCAAACAGCGTTTCTGCTGATTCATAACGCTGCAAACGGCCACTGAATTTTATTTTCTTCAAATCTGCCGAAGCAAAATCAATAGGAATATCATACCAACGTGAAATAATTTGCATTAATTCCCCTAATTCCATCTCTTCAAAGTCATAATATCCTTCAATCCAAGAAGTATACAAATGAACATCTACAGGCTTATAATCGACGATTTGAGAGATTCTGTCATAAGCCACTTGAGTTCCCGGGGCCATTACAATATTTTGATTATTACATTCCGTTTCCACTTTACCTTCCACCAAAGTAGTCCGTACCCACTTCCCATCCGGATATGCATTTACATTAAAAACGGTTCCCAACACTTGAATTTTCACATCATCGGTATTGACAATAAAAGGATGGTTCGCATCTTTTGCCACCACCAAATAAGCTTCTCCGCTCAATGTTATTTCACGATTTTTTCCGACAAAACGGTCCGGATAGCTCAATGTCGTACCTGCATTCAAAAAAACTTTTGTTCCATCCGACAACACCAGACGATATTCTGCCCCTTTAGGTACATCCAATGTATAATATTGAGGTTCTTTTTCTTTTTGACAGTCTGACTCAACAATCAAAGTTCTGTCATTTGTCCTCATCCCTCCATTCTCATTCAATATAATCTGCTCATTCTGACTATTCAATGTCTTACGTTCTCCATCAGGCATCACCAACACAATCTCCTGTTTGGCTAAAGATACGGTAGCAAATGTCGGTTCCAACTCTTTTTTCTCATACCAAACATACAAAATCGGCAGACAGATTAACAACACCACAGCAGCAGCCCAAGATGTCCAAACAACCAACCAATTGTGTCGCCTGGTTTCCTTCACACAAACACCTCTTTGCAAACGACTCTCAATCCTTTGCCACATTGCTTCCAATTCATCTTCTCTGTTTTCCAGATGCAGCCCCACCCGCTTACGTATTGATTTTCGGATACCCTCAAAATCTTTATTATTGCGAATCTGTTCCCACGCTTCATCTCCCGGCTTGATCTTACCTTCCAGAATTGCTTGTAACCATTGTTTTTCTTCTTGCTTAGTCATATCCCACCTTTTTCTTTCAGTTTATTAAAAAGCGGGCAATTATTCATTTAGGGTGAAAAGAAATAAAGATTTTTTATTTAATTCAAATAAGATTCAAACAATATACTCAACAACAGAACATTCCCAGAACCAAAATCCGATTTGATCTTTTTATAGGCAATTTTCATTTGAGTTTTCACTGTATTTATTGATAAGTCCAAACGTTCGGCAATTTCCTTATAACTCAATTCTTCCACACAGCCTAAAATGAACACTTCTTTACACTTGGGAGGCAATGTATCTATAATCTGTCTCAAGCGCGAATACTGTTCATCAAAATCATCTTCATATTCATCTATACATTCGCTTGCTGTGTTTTTTTCATTTTTATAACGCTCCTTCACTTTCTCATGAAGCTTATAATCAACGCATGCATGCTTGACAGCACGAAATAAATATGAAGAAAAATGTTCTGAAAAAGTAAGTTTTTCGCGATTTTCCCATACATAAATAAAAATATCCTGCACAATATCACGAGCATCTTCCTGATCGCCTACAAAACCGGCTGCATATAAATACAGTTGCTCGGCATATTGCTGAAAACAGGAAGTAAATGCCTCCCAATCACCATCTTTTATAGTACTGAACAAGATATCTTTTTCTTCCATGGTGTTTTACTACTTAGGAGGCAAATATATACATTTTAACTGACATGCAAATAATCACCCTATATCTTCCATTTCAAATTCACATAAAAAATCGGGCTATAAGCATAATTGCTTATAGCCCGATTACAATTTATAATCAGGCATATTATTTTACTCCTTTCACTTCATCAAATCCCTTACCAAATACACCCATCACTGGAGCCATCGTCATAAATACATCTGGATCAATCTGTTTGGCGATTCTCAAAACATCAGAAGCTTCATACTTACGAGCTACAATTAAGATGATTTTCTTATCCTGCCCGGAATACCAGCCCTTCGCGTCAATAAGAGTCACTCCACGATGTACCTGATTGGTCAATTCACAAGCTACCTCATCATATTTATCGGTAAAAATAAACAATTGCGCCGATTGCGTTTTGCCAGTCAATACATAATCGACTGTAAATGATACAATACCCATCATTACATAACCATATATCAAACCGCCGACAGCCTCTCTGTCAATATGATCATAAATCAACAAAGTCATCGCAATTACACAGAAGTCGCTGAACATCAAAATTTTACCAGGACTAACATTATGATATTTGGTCACTAACATAGCTATAATATCCGTTCCTCCGGTACTTCCGCCCACTGAAATGGCTATTCCGATACCGAGACCGGTCAACATTGCTGCAATAATAGTACTCATAAATTTCTCATCTGGCAATATTCCGTCCACAGGCATCAAGGGTTGCATGACACCTAAGAAAATACTGCCGACGGCTATTGCAAAGATGGTTTTTATACCGAACTTCGGTCCCAAGACTTTCATGGCAATCGCTAAAAGAATAACATTGACCAAAGCATAGCCGACTCCGACAGGAATTCCAAACAAATAAAACAATACAGTAGATATACCCGTTGCACCTCCACCTACGATTTTATGAGGTACTAGAAATCCTGTAGCAGCAAAAGAGTAGATTAACATACCGAAGGTGATAATCACATAAGGTTTTATCTCCTTCAAAAGATTTTTATTCTTCATTTATTTATTCATTTTTTGCCATGTATCTTTTAATGATACTGTGCGATTAATTACTAATTTATCATCCTTGGAATCCGGATCTACACAAAAATACCCCAATCTCTGAAACTGGAAGCGGTCGCCCGGACGTGAATCCTTAAGACTTGATTCCAATTTACATCCAGTCAAAACTCGCAAGGAATTTTCATTAATAAACTCCTTAAAATCAACATCTTTATGCCCTGCTGGATCTTCATCTTTAAATAAACGGTCATACAGACGAACTTCAGCTTCAATGGCATCATCAGCTGCCACCCAATGCAAAGTTCCTTTCACTTTACGATTTGCTGCTTCATGACCGCTTCCACTACGACTTTCCGCATCATAGATACAATGGACAACTGTTACATTGCCAGCCTCATCTTTTTCTATATGGTCTGTACATCTGATAATATAAGCACCTTTCAAACGCACTTCCTGCCCCGGTGTCAAGCGGAAAAATTTCTTCGGTGCATTTTCCATAAAATCATCCCGCTCTATAAACAACTCTCTGCTGAAAGCCACTTGGCGGATTCCTGCTGTCGGATCTTCCGGATTATTTTCAATTTCCACCATTTCAATCTTTCCCTCTGGATAATTGTCCAACACAACTTTTATCGGTTCCAGTACAGCCATGACACGAGGAGCGGTCTTGTTCAGATGTTCACGCACACAATATTCCAATAATGCCATATCCACCACAATTTCACGACGTGCAACCCCAACTTTTTCAGCAAACATACGGATTGACTCCGGAGTATAGCCGCGACGGCGCAAGCCACAAATCGTCGGCATTCGCGGATCATCCCAACCGGAGACATATTTTTTCTGCACCAATTCCAACAGGCGGCGCTTACTCATCACAGTATAATTCAGATTACGACGTGCAAATTCAATCTGACGAGGACGATATTCCGTAGAGGTCAGCTCGTCCAGGAACCAATTATAAAGCGGTCTGTGAATTTCAAACTCCAAAGTACAAATAGAATGTGTAATACCCTCTAAATAATCGCTTTGGCCATGAGTAAAATCATACATCGGATAAATACACCATTTATCTCCTGTCCGATGGTGGCTGCAATATATAATACGATACATAATCGGATCACGCATCAACATATTAGGTGCTGCCATATCGATCTTGGCACGTAATACATGGCTGCCTTCTTTGAATTCTCCGGCCTTCATCCGATGAAAAAGTTCCATATTTTCTTCTACAGAGCGGTTTCGGTAGGGACTGTTCACTCCCGGCTCGGTGATAGTCTTGCGACCGGCACTGATTTCCTCTGCCGTTTGATCATCCACATATGCTTTTCCGTCACGGATCATTTGCTCTGCCCAATCATAAAGTTGTTGAAAATAATCGGAAGCATAATGAACTTCTCCATCCCACTGGAATCCCAGCCATTTGATGTCCTCTTGAATTGCATCCGTAAATTCAACATCTTCCTTCGAAGGGTTCGTATCGTCAAAACGTAAATTACACTTACCATTGTATTTTGCCGCCAGTCCAAAATTGAGGCAAATAGAGGTTGCATGACCAATGTGTAAATAACCATTGGGTTCCGGAGGGAAACGAGTATGTACTTTCCCTCCATTTTTACCTTCTGCGATTTCCTTTTCAATAATTTGCTCGATGAAGTTCAATGATTTCTCTTCCTCGGGTTCTACAATGTGTCGGTCTTTCTCCATAAATATCTTTTTTTACAAAGTCTACAAAATCCACGAAAGCGAAGCATCCGTAACAACCTCCTCCCCTGTATTTCAAAAACTCATTTTCTGAGGGTACAAAAGTAACTAATTTATGAGAGTTTTAAAAGTTTGCGTATATTTGCAGCGATGAAAAAAATTATCGGCATATTCATATTGACCATATTACATCTTATTTGTTTGGCACAGAGCGAATTTGATGATTACAACTCTTACAGCAGCGAGTCTGGAATGCAAGAGCCGGCGCGAGATTCCATACCCCAAGAGAATATTCCTCACTACAGATACACTTGGAAATGGATGCGTAATGGCGTGTATTCGCAAGAAATTCTATTAGATACATTACAAGACGGCATTCACAATTTCAATGATATTTTCAAAAGAAGTATTTCAAATACATACTTGGGTAATTTTCCTTCGCCTTACGAATCCAATATTTTCATAGAAAGAAACGAAATTGAAGATTTTTACCCTTTGACCTATCTGCGCAGCTTTCTCTTTATGCCAGAAGATCTCGTTCATTTCAATACCACCACCCCTTATACTCGGCTTAAGTATTTCACCGGAGGAGGAAAAGGTAAGGCAGAAAACATGATTGACGTCTGGCACTCACAAAATATCAACCCTTTTTGGAATATTGGTGCCCGCTATCACCTCATTTCAAGCGACGGGCGGTATGCTAATCAAAAAAGCAAAATATCCAATTTTTCTCTTTTTTCATCTTACGAACACAACAGAATCACAACTTCTTTTATGTTTGATCAACACAAAGGTGAGATTCGTGAAAATGGAGGTATTCAAGATCGTTCTTATGTCACAGACTCAACTGAAAAGGCAGAAAATATTCAGACCTGGTTAGGTCAGGATGAAGTTTACAATACTTTTCGAATTATAAATTTCAATCTACAGGGACAATACAACATTGGAAAGCCCAAACAGGTAATCAATGGCAAAGACACGACAGAACTCTACCCCGCGAAAGCTGTGCTCAATATCCGGACACAAAATAATCGTCACAAATTTGAAGAAGAAAGTATCAACTTTGGCTTCTATCGACATACCTATATTGACAGCACTCAAACCTCTGACCACTATAAAAGCAGGATGATAGACATCTCTGCAAAATTCATCGTAAATGAACATCCTAAATATAAATATCTGCCGGGTATTTATACCGGGCTGGATTTCAAAAAGGACAAATACGACCAACAGGTTGATTTTGATACAATTACCCGCAATACCAAAAGTGGTAGCAAAAATTACATGGGTACATACATTACTGCCGGTATCTTCAATATGGATACAAATGCCATGCTGAATTATGATATTGCAGGACGCATCGGCATAATAGGATATTATGCCGGGAATTTTAAAGTCGACGGATTCATCAGCCAAGCCCTCAACAGAAACAAAAACAGCCTGTTAAAAGCTGATGTTAAAATAGAATTACAAAGTGTCAATCCATTTCTAAATTTTTATATCGGCAACCATAATATTTGGGACAATGACTTCAAAGCTGTCAAAACAATCAATTTGGAAGGACGGTATATCAACAAACGCCTACGGACAGAATTAGGTATCGGCTTCACAAATATTTTCAGCCATGTCTATTTCGACTCCACAATTATGCCACAACAAACCGGTAAAACTTTGATTATATTATCCGCTTGGGCAAAAGAAGTATTCCGTACAGGTCATTTTTATTTCGACCAATCTGTCTATTTCCAGAAAAGTACACAAGAAGACATTCTTTCCCTCCCTGCCATTGCATTATATTCACACAATTACTATCAGAACTATCTTTTCAAAAATGCACTACAGCTACAAATCGGTTTCGATTTGTATTATAATACAGGATTTTATGCCGACAACTATGCTCCAGCCATTATGCAATTCCATAATCAGCGGGAGCATAAAACTGGAAATTACCCCAAAGCAGATGTATTTTTGAATTTAAAAATAAAACGGGCACATATTTTTGTCAAATACGAACATGTAAATTTCCATATCAAACAACATGGTAATTTCTTTAGTGCTGCGGATTATCCGATTAACCCTGCAATGTTAAAATTCGGCATTCAATGGGATTTCTTTGATTAATCAGTTTATTTTTTCTATTTTTACAAAATGACATTCAAAAGAATTGCCATATATATAAGCATATTATTATGTATAGGGTGCAATATTACCTATACTACATCTTCCGAAATGATCCTTCCGGAACCATCCCGTCTGGAAAAAATCTTAACACGAGGGACTTTAAATATATCCACTTTCTACAACACAACCGACTTTTACATTTATCAAGGTGTCACTCGCGGTTTCCATTACGAATTAGCCAAAGATTTTGCCGACTATCTGATGGTTGATCTACAAATTATAGAAATCAACAACAATCCGGATTCTGCCATACACCACCTTCAGCATGACAAATACGACTTGTTGGCAATCAGTATGACTCCTACCCCTGAACGATTGGAAAAATTACAATTTTGCCATCCTTTTTTTTCCACAAACGAAGTATTAGTACAAAACAAAAACCACCTTCCGATTGAAAACTTAGCCAAGTTAAACGGTAAAGAAGTCTTTATCCCCAAAAATTTTCCGGCCTACAAAAAGACTCTGGAAAAATTGGAAGATTCGCTCAATATTCGGATTCATATACGTGAAATAGAGCAAAGTTTTAACGAAGACCTGTTACATTTGGTTGAAACCGGAATCATAAACTATACCATCGTTAATGAAAACATAGCCCAAGCTACCGGTTTTTCGATGAAAAACATAGACTTTGCTACTAAAGTGAAAAATAACATATCTGTATCTTGGGCCACCAATATAGAAGCAGATCTATTAACCGACGAAATCAACCAGTGGCTACAAAAAATCAGACAAGAAGGGAAATTACAATATCTTTATAAACGCTATTTCAATAATAATAAATCTGCCATTGGCAATAAATCCAAATATGCCCTGCTCCGAGAAGGCAAAATTTCTCATTATGACGAACTGCTAAAAAAAGAGAACAAACGCTTGGGGTGGGATTGGCGATTATTAGCCGCCATTGTTTTTACGGAATCCGAATTCAATCCCGAAGCAGAATCTCCGTTTGGAGCCTATGGTCTGATGCAAATCATTCCAGAAACAGCCAAACACTTTCATGTTTTTGACTATTTCCGTCCGGACAGTAACATCTATACAGGAGTTTCCTACCTTAAATATTTGGATAAATACCTTTCCTCTTACATTCCAAATCCCAATGAACGTATTAAATTCATACTCGCTTCGTACAATGCTGGTCCGGGACATGTACTTGATGCCATTAGATTAACTCAAAAATATGGTAAAGACCCCCTCCGATGGGATAACAACGTAGATTTCTACATGCTGCACAAAAATGAAAAACAATATTATCAAGATTCTTTAGCAAAAAATGGCTATTGCAATGGCCCGCAAACCTACCGATACGTCCGTCGGGTCATGAATATATACAATAACTACAAAAGCATAAAACAGTAAAATATAAAGTTGTTTGAAACGATTTTACGAATATTGTTTCAATTGTTTATTTTCACTATCTTCGCATTGGAAGAATTTCTAATTATCATAAAAATATAAATTCATGCCTTACAGAAGATTACCCAATACAGATGCGGCAAGAATCAGAGCTTTAAAGGGCGCTTTAGCCAAAGGACAAAACCTTGAAATAGATACAATCGCATATTCTTTTGCTTTAAAACAAAAGATTGAATTCTTTTTACCCAAATTCGAAGTAGCGATACAGACCTCAAATTTGGCAAAAGAGAAACAATTTGACAATAGTCCTAAATTTTCTGAATATACAAAAAAAGCTCGTTTATATATTTCTCATTTCATACAAGTGCTGAATTTTTGTATAGCTCGAGGCGAAATGAAACCATCTGTCAGAACTTATTACGGATTGGATGAAAAAAACTCCAAAGTTCCACCGCTTTTAACAGAGCAGGATTTGTTAGAATGGGGTGAAAAAATTATTAAAGGAGACCAAGAACGTACTCTTAAACGAGATGGTAATATCATCTACAATCCAACCATTGCCTTGGTACGAGTAAACTTTGAAAATTTCAAAGAACACTACACCCGCCAAAAACAATTTCAGACAAACACAGCCCGCGAAAGTTATAATGTAGCACAATATAGAACAGAGGCCGATACTCTCATTCTTGAATTATGGAATGAAATTGAACATCACTTTGAAAACCTCCCGGATGAAGAAGAAAAGCGGAAACAATGTGAAGAATACGGCTTGGTATATGTTTTCCGCAAAGGAGAAAAAGAACGAATTCGACGTCGCAAAGAAGCTGAACGAATCACATTGAAACTATTCTAAGATAATAGCTCCTATGTCAATGACAACAGGAACTATTATTTTTTTCCATTTTGCACTTATTCTTCAGAGGACATGAACGGCAGTCTTCACAAACTTTATTTTTCTTGAATGCTTTCAATTTTCTGTAGCAAAAACGCAAAGCACCCATGACTGCGATTCCTATAATAATATATACAATTATCTTCTGTTCCATCTCTTAAAACATACTACCAATTTGATATACACAAAAAGAAACGATCCATGCCAGTCCTGTAGTATAAAATACAGTAAACAATGCCCACCGCCAGCCTGCTTCTTTCTTAATAGCTGCTATCACAGCCATACAAGGAAAGTATATCAAAATAAAAAGCATAAAACCATAGGCCACCAAAGGGCTAAAAATATGATTCCCCTGACTGTCCACTTGACTTTTCAAACTATCTACCAATCCTTGGGTATTCTCCTCTGCATCCGGAACATGATATAAAATACCCATAGAGCTGACGACTATCTCCTTAGCAGCCAAACCGGTTACAATACTGACTCCCATTTTCCAGTCAAAACCCAAAGGCGCCAGTCCCGGTTCTATAAAACGTCCCATTCTGCCAATATATGATTGTTCCAAATGATCTGACGAATCAGCCTCTGCATTTCTATCCAACGGGAAATAGCCTAAAGCCCAGATCAATATGGAAGCCATTAATATAATCGTCCCCATTTTCCGTAAATATTGCCCTGCTTTCTCCCACATATGAATCAGAATATTCCGCATCGTAGGCATTCGATAAGGAGGCAACTCCATAACAAAAGGCTCTGACGAATTTTTAAAAAGTGTCTTTTTCATCAATAAGGCAGTCAATACTGCCACAACAATACCTATAAAATAAACAGACACCAGCACCAAACCTTGATTTTTCGAGAAGAAAGCTGCCACCAATAAAATATAAACCGGCAAACGGGCACTGCATGACATAAAAGGAGTTATAAGCATCGTGATGATACGGTCTCGTCTGCTCTCTAAAGTACGGGTTGCCATAATTGCCGGCACATTACAACCAAAACCTATCAGCAAAGGAATAAATGACTTGCCATGCAAACCGATCTTATGCATCAGCCGATCCATTATAAAAGCTGCTCTCGCCATATATCCTGTATCTTCCATCAAAGAAATAAAAAAAAAGAGAATCAGAATATTGGGCAAAAAAACAATGACACCCCCCACTCCGGCAATAATACCGTTCACCAACAAATCATTCAATGGACCTTCCGGCAGAATGCCTGCCACCCACTCTCCCAATGCTGCCACTCCCATATCAATCCAATCCATCGGATAATTTCCCAAGGAAAAGGTCACTTGAAATGTCAGCCACATAAAGAATATCAAAAATGGAAATCCCAACCACTGATGGGTAAGCAAAGCATCAATGGCATTGGTCAACTGGCGTTTATCTTTTTCTCCCGGATTATAAGTTTCCTGTAAAGCCCCACGGATAAATCCATATTTAGCATTCGTAATAACCGTTTTAGCATCTTCTTTATACTCTTTCTCCAATTGCAGAATTTCCTTATCAGCCACAGATATTATCTGTTCATAATTCGGCACGGAATGCAGTTGTTTCTGCATGATTCTGTCATTTTCAAGAAGTTTAATAGATACATATCTCGGAACATACATATCCGTAATATCCTTGTTCGATACGACAATTGCTTTTATCCGGCTAATTGAATCTTCAATTTCCTGCCCATAATTAATATGCACATGCCGGACTTCTTTCGCCTTGTCTTCAAATACCTCAATAATTTTATCCAACACCTCGGCAATACCGATACCCCGCGATGCTGTGGTCGGAATAATGGGTATTCCCATTAATTGTCCCAGGTAAGCATAATTCAATTCGGCCCCACCGGCAAGCAATTCATCATACATGTTCAATGCCATTACGACACGAATATTCATATCAATTAACTGAGTAGTCAAAAAAAGATTACGCTCCAGATTTGAGGCATCGACAACATTCAATACAAGATCAGGATGATGTATGGTGATATACTCTCTAACATATACTTCTTCAGCAGAATATTCTGTCAAAGAATAGGTGCCGGGCAAATCTATCAGATTGATTGTATAACCTTTATGGTGTATAACTCCTTGTTTAGCATCCACCGTAACGCCGCTATAGTTGCCCACCTTTTCCCGCAAACCCGTAGCCCGATTGAACAAAGAAGTCTTTCCGCTATTAGGATTCCCCACCAAAGCGATATTGATTGTCTGCGATTTTTCATACACTTCCCGTGCAATCTCATCCTCGGTAAACGTTCCATTAAATCCTCCGGACACCTCTCCGGAAATACGCACCACCTCAATCAGAGACGCCTCACTCCTTCTCAAGGATATGTGACTATCCATCAATTTATATTCTATAGGGTCATGTAAAGGGGCATTTTTAATCACCAAAACCTTTTCTCCCTTCACAAATCCCATCTCCACTATTCTATTACGAAAACTGCCATGCCCATGCACTTTAATAATTACACACTCATCCCCTGTTGCGATATCCGAAAGTTTCAAATAACTATTATCCATTATTTCTCGTATTTATCTGCAAAGATAGAGAATATACATCGCTATCGTAATACCTAAAAATAGGTATTAAGCTTGTACTGTCATTTATTCTTCTTAAACAATTTACCCAACACCTGTATCAGTCTTTCCATGCTCTCCACCCGATTAATCATCGAAATACTATGAAATGTAGTAGAATCCTCACCGATACCCATTTGCATAGGATAAATTAACATACAGTTCACCGTATTAAAATATTTATTTATATAAGTCGGTACATATTCCATATGTCGCGAATAGGACGGGAACCCCGGACGACTCATAACCAAAGCCAATGCATCATTATCCTGCACGGCATTCGCCACTTCTGAAAAATTCTCCCAATCTGTAAACTCTTTACATTCCATATCAATCGTATGTTTGGCATTCACCATTTTTAAAATATTCAACACATTCTGATGCCCGTAGAATATAAATTTAGTCCCCAGATTTTTACCGATATTCCAAATACTCAGCAACCAATATGGAAATCCGATCTCTTTTTCTGCATCTTCAGGTATCACAATAATACACCGTTTCACTGTAATAATCGGCTGCATAGGTCGATAAGCAATTGTCGTTGTCGCACATTTAGCCAATACCTCTTCTGTCAATTTACCCAAAAACTCTCCCGAAATATATTTTCCGGTACGCAAGCCCAATACGATATCAGTTATTTTATTCTCCTTGGCAACATTCCGGATTCCATTCACGATATTTAAATCATAACGCAATACGGTACTGATATGCTGGTCAGTGGCTGCCGCTACCTTAACAGCTTTTTCCAACAACATCTCCGAACGTTTGGAAACTGCAGGGTCATTATTTTCCGACTTGATAATACTGACAGCTGTCATATGGGCTTTATTCCTGCGCGACTTGATAGCAGCTCCCAATGTTATCAGCTCTTCTACGTTCTCTTCATTACTCAAAGGAATTAATATCCGCTCTTCTTCAATATCATTATCATCGACAGTATTTCCGCTAACCTCAGCAATTGCTATATTCTGTGCCGCTTTTTGAGTCACAAACGATGCAATCGTACATGTCACAAGTATCATAATGATTGTCCCATTCAACACATCTTCGTTTAACAAACGAATCAAGTTACCATCGGCATCCGTTCCCAACACCACTTTATAACCTATCAATACAGCAGCCAAAGTAGCCGCTGCCTGCGCATTACTCAAACCAAACAGCAGACTTCCTTCGTCGCGAGTCAGCTTAAAATTTTTCTCTGTCAACCAGGCAGCGGCATATTTCGTTAAAGTGGCTATGACACACATCATGCCCGCCACCAATAAAGCATCCCATCCCGCTGCAAAGGTTTTGACATTAACTAACATTCCTACGCCTATCAGAAAAAACGGTATGAAAATAGCGTTCCCCACAAAATCGATCCGGTTCATCAATGCTGACGTATTCGGTATCAATTTATTCAATGCAAGACCGGCCAAAAAAGCTCCGATAATGGCTTCCAGACCGGCAGCTTCCGCTAAAAAGGATGCCAGAAATACCAAAGCCAATACAAAAATATACTGACCGACAGAATCATCATAACGCTTAAAGAAAGCACGTCCGACAATGGGAAAAATAACCAGCACTATTACAGTAAAAGCAATACTTGACAAGCCAAGTTTTATCCAAAAAGTTTCATTAATCTCTCCGACAGACATGCCCACAATTACAGCTAATACCAACAAAGCCAGAATACAGGTTATAACAGTACCGCCTATTGCAATACTGACAACCCTATTCCGTGCAATTCCGTATTTACTCACAATCGGATAGGTTATCAATGTATGGGAAGCATACATACTGGCAAGCAAAATAGAAGTAGGCCAAGAAAATTCCAGGAAATAGACACTTGTCAAAGTTCCGGCAATCATCGGAATCAAAAATGTGTAAACACCAAATATCAAGGTCTTGCCATAATTCTTTCGCAAATCCGCCATATCAATCTCCAAGCCTGCAATAAACATAATGTATAGCAGTCCGACAGTACCAAACAATTCAATACTGCTGTCTCTCAGCATAATGCCCAGACCATTCGGTCCAATCAACGCTCCCGCCAGAATCAATCCTATCAAATCGGGTATTCTCAAACGGTGCAAAACCACTGGAGCCAGCAAAATAATAAAAAGTATCATCGCAAAAATCAATACAGGATTTGTCAGCGGTAGGGTTATAAAATCTTGCAGCATAGAAATGGAATTAACAACAATACATATTAAAAAAAGGAGCCCACAGACTCCCTTTATTATTCTTCTTCGTTACGAATAATAGTTTGTTCTCTATCAGGACCTACTGAAACAATTTTAATCGGCACTCCCAATTCCTCTTCCAGAAAATTGATATAGGCATTAAACTCTTCTGGAAATTCGTCTTCCGAAATCATTTGTGTCATATCCGTCCGCCATCCCGGCAATTCGGCATATACAGGCTCCACTTCTTCACAAATATCAAATGGGAATTCCTCCGTTTCCTGTCCATTAATTTTATAAGCCACACAGACCTTTATCGTCTCAAAAGAATCCAGCACATCACTCTTCATCATGATAAGATTCGTCACACCATTGATCATAATTGCATATCTCAGAGCCACCAGATCTATCCATCCGCAACGACGTTTACGACCGGTTACCGCACCGAATTCGTGCCCAAGCCGACCCAATTTGTCTCCTGTTTCATCGAATAATTCAGTAGGAAAAGGTCCTGCACCCACGCGAGTACAATATGCTTTAAAAATACCATATACCTCTCCAATATTTCGGGGAGCGATTCCTAAACCGCTACAAGCACCGGCACAGATGGTATTTGAAGATGTCACAAAGGGATAGGAACCGAAATCCACATCCAACATGGTACCTTGCGCTCCTTCTGCCAAAACACTTTTCCCTTCTTTCAGTAAATTGTTAATAACGTGTTCGCTATCAATAAACTTGAATTTTTTCAAATATTCCAATGCATCAAACCACTCTTTTTCCAAGGCTGCAACATCATATTTATAATTCAATCCCTGCAAAATCACCTCGTGTTTACCCTTGGCAATCGCATATTTTTCATCGAAACCAAACAACAGATCCCCTACTCTCAAACCGTTTCTACTTATCTTGTCGGTATAAGTCGGACCAATACCTTTTCCGGTAGTCCCTACTTTAGCATCACCTTTAGCTGCTTCATAGGCAGCATCCAAAATACGATGCGTAGGCATAATCAAATGAGCTTTCTTGGAAATACACAATTGTTTGGTCAAATCATGCCCGCTTTCTGCCAAAGCCTCTGCTTCTTGCCGGAACAATATAGGATCCAACACCACTCCATTACCGATAATATTCATTTTACCTCCCTGAAAAATACCGGAAGGAATTGAACGAAGCACATATTTTTGTCCACCAAATTCCAAGGTATGACCGGCATTGGGACCTCCCTGAAAACGAGTTACAACATCATAGCCAGGTGTCAGTACATCCACCACTTTCCCTTTCCCTTCATCCCCCCATTGTAATCCAAGCAATACGTCAACTTTCATCATCTAAATTGTTTATAAATATTATAAAGCTAATGTCCAATCTTTTATACATTTGAACTGTAACGCACAAAAGTAGCCAAATTTCCCCAAATAATCAACAGTTTCCATCAACTTCTTCTGCACAAGATTTACACATACCATACACATAAAGCAGGTGATGGTGCACAATAAATTGATGTTTGTCACGCATTTGTGCAACAACTTCATCTATACGCGGATCTGAAAATTCTTCCACTCTCCCACATTTTTGGCATATTAGATGCTCATGATGTTCATTGTTAAATGCTTTTTCAAACTGCGCTATGTTATTACCGAACTGGTGTTTGATAACCAACTTGCAATCCAATAATAAATCTATTGTATTATAAAGAGTTGCCCGGCTCACTCGATAATTTTTGTTCTTCATGAACATATATAGGGATTCGATATCAAAATGTCCTGAATGCGAATATATTTCATCCAAGATTGCATACCTCTCCGGAGTTTTCCGATGTCCTTTTTCCTGCAGATAAGCAGTAAACAACTCTTTAACCGTTTCCTTTATCTCCTCCATATCAATTTATCACTTTTCATCAGCTTCTACACGCACGACAGTTTCTATGCCTTTCACGGCAGCTATTTGGGACACAATCCGACCTAAATCCTCCGTATTATGAACATATAAATGTATCATCCCTTCAAAAATACCATCATGGACTTCCACATGTATCATGCGCATATTGACTTTTTCCTCTTTGGCTATTAATCCGGTCACCTCGCTGACAATACCCGAAGCATCGATGCCTGTAATTTTAATGACAGCCAAAAAAGACATTAACTTATGACTTACCCATTTAATTGGCACAATTTTATCACCGAAACTTGCCATAAGACGAATAGCCTCCGGACACGAACGTTTATGCACCGTAACCTTGGTTCCTGCGATATTCATTCCCACCACATCATCTCCGGGAATAGGATTACAGCAGGGTGCAATCATAAAATCAGAATTCAAATCAATACTCTGTTCCTGTACTCTTTTTTTCTTCCCTTCCGAATCTTTACCATTCCATAAAAACTGTAGATTCCAATATTTAATAAACTTATTTTCAGGCCTTCTTTTTAAAATTTTTTCCAAATCTTCGGATGCAATCATCTGTTTCCCTATTTCCACATACAAATCATCCCGGTTATTCAGTCCATAGTGCAACAAAGCCTTATTTAAAGTCTCTGAAGTAAGAGGCAGCCTCAACTTCTTGACCACCTTCTCATATTCATTGATGCCATTACGCATCAATTCCTTCTTCTCTTTCTTAAAAGTCGCATTAATATGAGTCCGAGCCTTGGCTGTTACAACAAAATCCAACCACTCTTTCTGAGGCTTCTGCTTATCGCTGGTCAATATTTCCACTTGATCTCCACTGCCTAATTTATGACTCATAGGCACCAACTTATGATTCACCTTTGCCCCGATACAAGTATTACCGATTTCTGTATGTATGTCATAAGCAAAATCCAGAGCTGTCGCTCCTTTGGGTAGAGTTCGCATATATCCTTTAGGTGTAAATACCCGGATTTCCTTCGTAAAAAGATTCAATTTGAATTCATCCAAAAATTCCAGTGCCGTAGCATCCGGCTGATCTAGGATTTCCTTAATCCCTGCCAACCATTTATCCAATTCAGAACATTCTCCCTCTCCCTTATACTTCCAATGAGCAGCCAAACCTTTTTCTGCCACTTCATCCATCCTTTCCGATCTGATCTGCACTTCAAACCATTGCCCTTCAGGTCCCATTACCGTCAAATGCAATGCTTCATATCCGTTGGCTTTAGGCACACTCACCCAATCCCGTATCCGTTCAGGCTTTGGACTATAAATATCCGTAATCAAAGAATATATATTCCAGCACTGCCATTTCTCAGGCACTCCTTCTTTGGGTTTAAAAACAATACGTACCGCCAACAAATCATATATTTCATCAAAACTGATATTCCGCCTCTGCATCTTCAGCCAAACAGAATAGACACTTTTCGTACGGGCAGTAATGGTATATTCATATGTATTGTCCGCCAATCTTTGGCGTATCGGTTTGATAAACTCTTCAAATAAAGCTGAAAACTGATTTTTGTAAGTTTCGATTTTTTTGGCAATCACCTGATACTCTTCCGGATGCTCATACTTCATGCTCAAGTCTTCCAACTCTGTCTTGATAGCATGCAATCCCATACGGTGTGCCAGAGGAGCATAAATATATAAAGTTTCACTGGCTATTTTTACCTGCTTATGCTCAGGCATTGAAGCCAAAGTCCTCATATTGTGCAAACGATCGGCAATCTTTATCAAAATGACCCGGACATCATCCGCCAACGTCAAAATCATTTTACGGAAACTTTCTGCCTGTTGACTTGTTTCCGAGCCCATTACTCCGCTGATTTTAGTCAATCCATCCACAATAGATGCAACCTTAGGACCAAACAAACCGGAAATATCTTCCACCGTATAATCGGTATCTTCCACCACATCGTGCAATAGGGCAGAAATCACTGAAGTGGAACCCAACCCTATCTCCTTCGTAGCAATTTTCGCCACTGCCAGCGGATGCATAATATAAGGTTCCCCGGATCTTCTCCGTACCCCCTTATGGGCTTCATCAGCAAATTCAAAAGCTTCTTTTATCCTTTGGATATCCTCCTTTGCCACATCTTTACGCAAAGAATTCAACAAATCTTCAAAAGCATCTCTTATCTGTTTTTGTTCTGTCATACCAAAGATTTTACTTAGCCCAAAGATACTAAAATTTTATCATCTACAACATTCCATTAACATATTTGCACATGCCGGCATTTAATTCTTTCACCCATAAAAACACCTCCCGTCTGTTCAAATATCTCTGCTTTATCTGTAGTATAATAACTTACATTCCTCCCTTTAGACAGACAAATTTCCATTTCCGGATGACGCAACAAATAATCCTTCAAGCTGTCTGCTACAATATGCCCCTGACCGATAATACGCACATATCCGGGAATCATTTGTCCAATCAAAGGACGCAACAAAGGATAATGTGTACACGCCAGAACGATTGTATCCAAAAGAGGATCCATCAAAAAAAGCTCATCCAGATATTTCCGGACAAAATACTCTGTGCCTTCTCCGGAAAGTTCGTTATTTTCAACCAAAGGCACCCACATTGGACAAGCCAGCTGCGTGATATGGAATTTTTCCATCCCAAACAATTTCTCTATTTCAATCGGATATGAACCGGAAGCGACTGTCCCTCGGGTTGCCAATATGCCGATATGTCCATTTTTCGAATAATCAGCCAATGCCTCTACACTCGGACGAATTACGCCCAACACTCGTTTATGAGGATCAATCAGCGGCAAATCCACTTGCTGAATGGTCCGTAAAGCTTTGGCAGAAGCGGTATTGCAAGCCAAAATCACCAATCTGCATCCCATCTCAAACAACTTCCTCACTGCTTCCCCAGTATAATGATATACCGCTTCAAACGATCGAGAACCATAAGGAGCTCTGGCATTATCCCCCAAATAAATATAATCATATTGCGGCAACACCTGAATAATCTCTTTTAAAATCGTGAGACCTCCATAACCGGAATCAAAAACACCGATACATTCTCCCTGCTTCATAATCTATAAAGTAAAAAAGCCGCCTTTCAGGCGGCCTCCATATCATTGATAAATCTTATTGCAGACCTAATTTTTTCTTCACTAAAGGCAGGACATCTTCTGTATTGGCTGCATTATAAAGAATGCCCCCCTGACTCATATCAAAAATATAGGTAAAACCATTTTCTTTGCCAACGGCCTTGATGGCATTCAACGCCTTGTCCATAATCGGCTGCATCAATTCTGCCTGTGTTTTCTCCAGATTGTCCATAGCTATCTGCTGAAAACTCTGAATTCTCTGCTGCAACTCCTGCAACTCCTGCTCTTTAGATGCACGGATTACATCAGACATTGTTTTTCCGTTTTTAGAATATTCATCCAACTTTATCTTAAACTGCTCCTGCATGGTCGTCAGTTCTTTTTCTATTTCAGCCTGTTTCGTCTCCATCGTCTTACGGGCTGCGGCCATTTCCGGCATTGCCTGAATCAACTTCTGAGTTTCAATGTGCCCCAACTTCACTTGAGCAGAGACTCCCATTGCGGTCAACACAAATGCAACGACCGCTACTAATTTAATCATATTCTTCATACTTTCTGGTTTTAATTTCTATTTCAATAATCATAATGTCACAAAAATAGTAAAATTAATCCTCTAATCAAGGATTTTATTAAAATTCCTGACCCAATACAAAATGGACTTGTGAACCGGCAGCATCATTACGTCCGGGCACTTTGTCAAACCCGTATCCCCAGTCGATACCCAACAGACCAAACATCGGCAAAAACACACGTAAACCGACACCTGCAGAACGATAAAGATTGAACGGTTCAAAATCCTTCAACTCATACCAAGAATTACCCGCTTCCAAAAATGCCAAAGCATAAATTGTAGCCGACTGTGCCAATGAAATCGGATAGCGCACCTCCATCGTCAATTTGGAATACAAACTGGCATCTGATGAATTCGGTGCCAGGAAACTGGAACCGGCATTCGTCAACGACCCGTTCCCATATCCTCTCAGACCGACATACTCACGCCCATACAAACTGTATCCGGACATTCCGTCACCACCCATCTCATATCCTTCAAACGGAGAACGTTTATGTTTGTCGAAATGTCCCAAATAGCCATACTGTGCGCCGGCATACAATACCAACTTTTCATTTCGGTCAAGCGGCATGAACACTTTGCCTTGAAATTTCCATTTATGAAATTCAATCCAACGGTACTTATCTCTATCCTTAATATTAGGACTTGAATAATCCTTGCTTGTAAACCAAGAATAAGGAGGAGTAAAGGTCAAGCCCAAAGTAAAATCGGAACCACGACGTGTATACAACGGATTATCGATAGAGCTACGGCGCAACTGTACTGCAAATGACAAATTATTCGAACTACCGTCCTGAATGATATAATATGCCCACTTTTTCAATACGTAACGTTGGTAAGCCACCTCTGTATACATCGTAAAATAATCATCCGGCCATTTAATACGTCTGCCTAATCCGACGCTTAAACCAAATGTTGACATACTCTCATCATGCGTATCTTTGGATCTCAAATGCCCCACCAAATATGATTTATAATATTTGTTGGTATAACCGGTCTGTCTTGAATAATAGGCAGATACACTCAAAGAATTTGGTTTTTTACCACCCAGCCACGGTTCTCGGAAAGAAATACTGAAAGACGAATAATACTTTCCATTGGTTTGTGCCTTCAAACTCAACGTCTGGCCATCACCTTGAGGCAACGGCCGGTAAGTTTCCCAATTAAAGATATTACGCATCGAAAAATTATTAAACGTCAGACCGACAGAACCGATAATCATACCGGCACCCCAGCCTCCTGAAATTTCAATTCTGTCAGTCGCTTTTTCTTCCAGACTATATTCGATATCCACGGTTCCTGACTCCTGGTTCGGATTCACCGGATTCGGAATAATCTTTTCAGGATCGAAATGCCCCAGATTAGCCAACTCTCGTACACTTCGAATTATATCCTCCCGACTGAACAACTCTCCGGGATAGGTATAAAGTTCACGACGAATCACATGCTCGTGTGTTCGATCATTACCTTTAATAATCACACGGTCGATCGTTGCCTGAGGACCCTCCAGCAAACGGATTTCCACATTGATGGAATCTTTGCCTACCACCGTTTCTATCGGCATAGCCTGAAAAAACAAATACCCCTGATTCAGATAGAAATAATTGGCAACGGCATCTTCATCATCTTTCAAACGTTCTTCAAAATACTTTTTATTATAAGTATCTCCTTTACTGATATTCAGAAGACGTGACAATTTTTCCGAATCGACCACCGTATTGCCGACCCACGTGATATTGTTATAAAAATACTTGTTCCCTTCCTCGACATCAATATATACTTTCACCCGATTGGGAGAAACCTGCACCACGCTGTCAGCAATGATAGAAGCATCACGATACCCTAGTTCATTATACTTATCCAGCAAATTATACTTATCATCCTCATAATTGGTCTCAATGTATTTGGATGATTTAAAGAAATTGACCAGACTCTTTTCCTTGGTTTTCTTCATCGCTCCTTTCAACCTGCGGTCTTTCACCTCCTCATTGCCGGTAATCACCACCTCACTGATTTTGATCTTGCTTTTTCTTTCCACCGACACATCCAATATCACAAAATTCGAAGCACTGGGATCATCTCTTTGCAGCACCTTTACATCCATATTGTAATATCCCTTCTCCTTAAAATACTTTTCTATAATATGTTTCAAATTTGAAACCATATTATCAGTCACCTGCGTACCTGGTAAAGGGTTGATTTTTTCCTTGATTTTAGTCTCTTCCGATTTTTTGATACCGATATAATTTATTCCCGACAATTTATGACGTTCGATCAGATTCATAATCAGAAACACCTTATTACCTTCCACCCTATCCACAGAAATGGAAATATCCGAAAATAATCCTTGCGAATACAGGCGTTTGATTGCCTTTGTAATAGCATCTCCGGGAATTTTAATCTCACTTCCGAATTGCAATCCGGTCAACTGAATCAATGTACCCGGATCATACTGATCTCCCAATCCCGTCACTTCGATTCCACCGATTACATAAGTTTTAGGACTTGAATAAAACACGTCCGGATGGCTTGTCGTGCCCGAATCCTGCGCAACAACCTTTCCAACAGCAAAAAAAATTATTAGAATGCCAAGAATTACTTTACCAATCATATATCATTTATTAACAGACAGAAGACCGTATTCATCTATCATTTTTTACTAACTTGCTCTCCGGTCATGCCAAAACGCCGTTCTCGCTTTTGGAAATTACGGATTGCCAAATATAAATCATCTTTTTCAAAATCAGGCCAAAATTTTGCGAGAAAATAAAATTCTGTATAAGCACACTGCCAAAGAAGGAAATTGCTTAACCGACATTCTCCGCTAGTCCGCACCAACAAATCGGGATCAGGAATCCCTGCCGTAGTCAGATAATTCGCAAAACAGCCATCCCCAATTTCCTTTAAATCAGTTATTTTACCATCCTTATAATCTTGTGCTATTTTTTTTACTGCCTCCAAAATCTCCCAACGTGCACCATAACTCAAAGCCAAAATCAAGGTTACTCCTGTGTTTTCAGAAGTCTGCCGGATCAATCCTTCCATTTTTCTCCACACTTCCTCTGGCAAATCATTCGTATGTCCAATTACCTGAATACGTACATTTTGTTTCATCAAATCTGGTGTTTCCCGAATAATGGCATCCACCATCAATCCCATCAACGCATCAATCTCCACTTTAGGACGATTCCAGTTTTCAATCGAAAAAGTATATAAAGTCAGATACTTCAATCCGATCTCTCCTGCCGCTTCCACTACCCGTTTTACAGCATCCACACCGGCTTTGTGACCATACACCCGATCCAATCCCCGTTCTTGAGCCCAACGGCCATTACCATCCATGATAATAGCTATATGCTCAGGCAGCCCCGCTTCTACAATCTCTTTCTGTATATCATTCATAGACCACTATTTCAATACGATGTAACAATCATCACTTATTTGTTCTCAAAAAAACCGTCCAAAGATAAAAACAATATTACGATTATTCATGACAACCTGATCATTTTTCATTTCTTTCATCTTTTCCCCACTTCAATTTATTGCGCAATGTCTCGTAATAATTATGCTCGGGCAATTTCACCACGTTCAATTTTTTATCATTACGCCGGATTGTCAGATGACAGGAATCCTCCATCCGACAGATATGGGAATCCGTACTCAAGATAAAATTACCGGACCTGCTTTCCACTTTCAATTCTATCACAGAATCAGCCGGTACCACCAAAGGACGCATACTTAAATTATGAGGACAAATCGGTGTCAGAATAATATTATGACACTCAGGACTCACAATCGGGCCTCCTCCACTCATCGAATAAGCCGTAGAACCGGTAGGCGTTGCCACCACTAATCCGTCAGCCCAATAGGTTGTCAAAAAGACATCACCTATATATGCATGAATATTCAACAACGAAGAAGTAGCCACCTTCTGTACTCCCACCTCATTCAATGCATAATCAAATCCCTGCATTTCCCGGCCATCCACTTTTAATTGCAACATTTCCCGCTGTTCCAGTTCATACTGTCCTCCAACGATGCATTCTACGGCTCTTTCGATTTCATCTGCACGTACATTAGCCAGAAAACCGAGACGCCCGCTATTTATTCCCAAAACCGGTACGCCGCTATCACGGACATATTCCACCGAATCCAAAAATGTACCGTCACCGCCAAAACTCAGCAACATTCCAATCTCTTCCGCCGGCAAAGCACTTTTTCCAAACAATGACTCAAAATCAGGCTCATATCCGAAACGTTCCTGCAACAACGATGCAAATCCTGCCTCACAAACCACCTGAATAGCATGCTTCTCCAGACATTTCACCAAATTCTGCAATGCCGGCAGATATTCCTTTCCGATATTCTTTCCGTAAATAGCGACTTTCATCATAGATTTAACTATTTGAAGTTGCGCAAATATAAACAACAAATTCAAATATCGCACATAGTATTTAAATATAATATCAAAAAGAAATTATCCTAAGGTAACGACACCAGCAAAACAGCCAAATTAGACGCAAAAATTTTCACCGCCATAGCAAGCAGGATGATACCAAAAAATTTCCGTAAAATGTAAACGCCGTTCTTTCCAAGAATCCGTTCCACCAAGTAGACATTACGAAGAACGACATAGACGATTGCCATATTAAGGACAATCGCAATAACAACACTGAAAACACTACATTCTGCTTTAAGTGTCAGAGTAGTTGCCAAAGCACCGGCACCGGCAATAAGCGGAAAGATAACAGGCACAATTGTTGCAGAACCTTCAGGACCGTCATTCCTGAAAATCTCAATACTAAACGTCATCTCTACAGCAAGTACGAACAGAACTAAAGCTCCGGCAAGAGCAAAAGAAGATATATCGATATTAAATAATTTCAACAATCCGTCTCCTACGAAGAGGAATGTAATAAATAAAACAAAAGATATACCCGCTGCTTTTTCGGCACTTACTTTTTTCCCTGCATCATTCAATCCGATAACGATAGGAGTAGATCCCGTAATGTCGATTACGGCAAAAAGCACCATAAAGGCAGTGAATATTTCCTTTATGTCAATATTGAAATCCATATTCTTGTATAATATAAAATTTACGGGTTACAAGCACAGTACATAATTTATGAAACCAACATTAATCAGATGTACCAAATACTTGTAATCCCATAAATTTACCAGAAGTTATCGTTACTCCCATATTTCAGCATCAGAAGGTATATGTATCCGTGCACATAATGGAGCAATGCGTGTAATATTCAATAAATGTCTATAAGTAAAATTTTCGGAAATAGAATTATTCCCCCAACTTCCACATCCGAGAGTATTGGTTACAGGAAGTCCGTTTTGTATAGAACCTCCGGCCGTAGTTGCACATGGAGCATTCACAATCAAACGCGAAACGGAAAGCTCTGTTCCGGCCTTAATAATGTTTGCCTGATTGTTGGAATGAATTCCGGCAGTATGTCCGTTTCCTTCCAAAAACAAATTTGTTTTGGCGATTTTAATTGCTTCATCAAAATTATCATAAGCGAAAGCTGCCATGACCGGACACATTTTTTCTTTACAGATAAGATCCTCATGTCCTATCCCGTGAGCTTCAACCACAAGAATACGGGTATTATCCGGCACAGAGATACCGGCCTTGTCGGCAATTTTCCGAACAGATTGTCCGACAATATCCCTGCAAATATGCCCGTCTTCAAAGAGGGCATTGATTACTTTCTCCCGTTCTTCTTCAGAAATGATATAAGCTCCATGCCGGCAAAAAGCATCCATAACGTCCTGCTTATCATCTTTATGATAAATAAAACTCTGTTCTCCCGAACATATGATTCCATTATCAAAAGAACGTCCGCTAATAATTTTTTCCGCAGCCATATCAAAATCAATAAATCTATCCAGGATAACCTGCACATTACCGGCTCCGACTCCGAAAGACGGCTTGCCGGATGAATAAGCGGACTTCACCATAGACATTCCTCCCGTGGCCACCACAACATCACAAGCCTCCATCAGTTCACAGGTTTTTTCAATCGTAGGTTCTTCGATCACCTGCACCAGGTCTTTCGGGACATCATACGGAGCAATTGCTTTAATTATAAGTTCCACAGCCATTCTGGAGCATTGTTTTGCTTTCGGATGAGGAGCGATGATTATGGCGTTTTTTGTTTTTAATGCAAAAATGATTTTCGACATGGGAGTAACCACAGGATTTGTCATCGGAGTAATACCTGCAACCACACCTATAGGCTTGGCTATTTCGATAAGATTAGTCTTCTCATCAATACTTAAAATCCCCATGGATTTTTTTCCTTTCAGGTTATACCACACCCCTTTGGATTTATTCCTGATTTTGGCCACTTTATCTTCATAAACACCCATTTGCGTTTCGTCAATCGTAAGCCGTGCCAATTCTTCCGCATGATCAAAAATTGTTCGGGCAGCAACTTTAATGACCTGATCTACTTTATCCTGATCAAACCGTTCGTCATAAATAACTTGAGCTTTTCTGGCCCTCTCTACCATTTCTTTTATTTCCATGATATTTTTAATATAAGATTGTATAGATTTCTTTAATTTCTTCTCTTGATAATTCCACGTAATTATTAGCCAACAGACGTTGTTGTGTCTGAAGTACATTGTCCGTAAATCCGTCGATTTCTTCAGGTTTCATACCATAGGTATGGAGCGGTTTTTTAGATAATAATTTACCTAATAGACAATCCAATTCTTCATACACATGCTCCGTATCGCATTCCAGATAGTCTGCAAGCAACGCATTGACTTCCAGGATGTTCCCCAAAGGCTTTTTCTTGTAATAAAATTTAAATACTTCCGTGAAGAACTGATAATTGGCTTCTCCGTGCGGTACATGATAATTTCCTCCTAACGGATAAGACAGCGCATGAACGGCACCCACTCCAGTATTTCCAAATGCAATACCAGCATAATTACTGGCAATCAACATTTCTCTCAAACATTCCAAGCGACTCTCCGGTCCTTCTGCAGCAATACGTTTAAAAACACGGACAATCATTTCAATGGCTGCCCGACAGAATATCCGGGTGTAAGGATTCGATTTCGGAGAAACGTATGATTCCACTGCATGAATAAGAGCATCAATCGAACTGTATACAAAAAACTTATAGGGAAGTCCTCGCAACAACTCCGGAATTAACACAGCATCGTCAGCCAGCAAGGCATCATCGGCCAATCCCATTTTAGTATGACGGGATTTAATCTCGGCAATTGATATATTGGTTACTTCACTACCGGTACCGCAAGTAGTGGGAACAATCACCAATCGACGGGATTTTTCAATTGGCATTCTGCGTTCAAAAGCATCCGTCACATTCGTGATGCCCCGCAAAGTAAATAGCTTCGAGATATCGATGACAGTCCCGCCTCCCACAGCTATCACGCGAGTATAGTTGTCTAACTGTATATCCCGGAGAATCAAATTAATCATCTCATCAGACGGCTCCCCCGTTCCATAATGTTCCTGCATAATGAAACGACACGGAAGGTTCAGTTCACGCATATACGGAACATACAGGAATTCGTTCGTAATGATTAAATCTTCTTTTGTAAGATTGAATTCTTCAGCAAAGTCAGCAAAAGAACTAAACTCACTTAAACGAGTTTTCAATTTAAACAATTGCATAATTATTTATCGTGTTAATGTAAAACGGTGTATAAATTCTTCCATGAGCGATTCTCTGAAATCAGGATGAGCTATCCGAATCAGGCTTTCGGCTCGTTGACGTAAAGTCTTTCCCTTGAGATGAGCGATTCCGTATTCCGTAACGATATAATCCACCTCATTTCGGGAAGTTGTGACAGTTGCACCTTTTGTTAAATAGGGTACAATTCGGGAAATTTTTCCGTGTGCTGCAGTGGAAGGCATGGCAAGGATAGACTTACCGCCTTCAGAAAGAGCAGCGCCCCGGATATAATCGACTTGTCCTCCCGTCCCACTGAATTGTTGCAGACCGATAGTTTCTGAACATACTTGTCCGGAGAGGTCGATTTCAATACAGGAATTGATAGACACCAATTGATGATTCCGACCGATAACGTAAGGGTCGTTAACATAATCCACGGGGAAAAGGGCAACATCGGGATTATTATCTGCAAAATCGTATAGACGTTGGCTTCCCATAAGAAATGTAGCAACCAGTTTCCCCGGATGAAGAGTTTTACATTTTCCGTTGATAACTCCTTTTTCTACCAGATCTATCACCCCATCCGAAAACATTTCCGTATGAATACCCAAATCTTTTTTGTCTTGCAGACATTGCAGGACAGCATCGGGGATAGCCCCTATTCCCAGTTGCAGGGTAGAGCCGTTTTCTATCAGTTCGGCACAGAATCCACCGATTGCCTGTTCCGTTTCTCCGATTGGAGCCAATGGTATTTCAAACAAGGGATTCGAAGTTTCAACGATATAATCCAGCTCGGAAACATGGATATGATTATCACCTCCGACATGAGGCATCCGGTCATTCACTTCAGCAATCACCACACGAGCAGAATGAGCCGCAGGCTTTGTATAATCAGAAGAGACTCCAAAACTACAATAACCGTCCGCGTCCGGAGTACTGAGATGAACGATTGCCACATCAACAGGCAGTGTCCCGTTTCGGAACAATCGAGGCAATTCATAAAAGAAACAAGGGATAAAGTCTGCCCGGGCTTCATTGACGGCTCGCCGGGTATTTCCTCCTACAAAATTAGTGGTATGCCGGAAATGTGATAACATTTCCGGACGGGTATAAGCTCCGTCTCCGAGACACAACATATGAAATATTTCTACATTCTGGAAATCATCTTTGTGTGCCACGAGAGCTTTGGTAATTTCCTGAGGAACACCTGCCGCATGGGCAAAGACCACCCGATCGTTATCGCGGATAATTTTGATTGCATCCTCGGCAGTAGTCAGTCTTTGGGTATAAATTTCTTTCCAATTCATTATCCGCCACTATTTCCGGTTCTTACTTTCATCTATCCGGGCAATCTGCTTTGCCAGTTCCTTTTTCTCTTCAAGATTTCCCTGTCGGGCAATCATAATCCGCTGTGCCTGTGGAGAACCGGCACCATGCATGGACTCAGTACGGTAACCCACCGCAGCCGTCCCGAGTGTAATATTCTCAATCAAGCGAAGAACTCGCATTCGGTTTTCCGTATCCGTACCATCGGCTCCTTGCAGATATTTTTTTACATATTTTCCAATATACGGATCTTTTAAATCCTGGGCAGAAGGCATGGTTACCATCAATCCTCCCGCAATATCTTCTGCAAGTCTGGCAATCTCATAGGGGAAACGGGTTACATTCTGTTTACAGACATTGGCAAGCAATAAATCAATCTGATAGTTTCCTGCCGGTGTTGGCGCACCCTCAGCCGAACAGGCGAGTCCGCATGAATAGAGGGTCTCATTAAGATGCATCATTTCAATAAGCTTATCCTTTATATGATTCGCTTTAGGCACTCCGTTATAATCTGCAGCAAGAGCAGCTGCTCCGATAAGGACATCACCGACACCCACTTTACATCCTCCATAGGATTGTCTGTGATAACCGGCAAAACGCTCTACCATCATACCTGCAAATTCATATTCCTTACACATAAAAATGCGTTCATTAGGTACAAATACATCATCAAATATCACAAGAGCTTCATGACCCCCAAATTGTGAATTCCCCAAATCAATATCCGCTCCGTTCTCCATCTTACGGGTATCACAGGACTGGCGTCCATAAATCATAAACACACCTTCAGCATCGGAAGGCACGGCAAATGAAACGGCATAATCCTTATCAGCTTCCTTCATAGCTATCGTCGGCATAATCAAGTGTTCGTGAGAATTGACAGCCCCGGTTTGATGAGCTTTGGCCCCTCGGACAATAATTCCGTCCGGACGTACTTCCTTGACACGAAGATACAAATCCGGATCTTTTTGCTGTGATGGAGAAAGCCCCCGGTCACCTTTAGGATCGGTCATGGCTCCATCCACTGTGAGATCATTGTCCTGTACATATTTCAAATACTCTACAAAACGTTTATGATATTCCGTTCCGTGAGCCTGATCTATCTCATAAGTAGTGGAATAAATCGCATTGAAAGCATCCATTCCGACACAACGCTGGAAACAGGCTCCGGTTTTCTGCCCCACCAAACGTTGCATCTTTACCTTATTTATCAAATCCTCGGCACTTTGATGCAAATGACAGAAACGATTAATTATTTTACCTGTCAGATTGGATTTTACTGTCATAAGAGACTTGTACTCTTCTTTTTCCGCCAATTCATAAGTCATGGCCACAGAATTCATAGATGGACGAATCATCGGATGATCCACTGGATTACTGATCAGTTCTCCCATAAAATAGACCTTCAGGTTTAACTTCCGAAGACTTTCAATGTACTGTTCTTTTGTCATCATAATTTTTGGTTTATTGATTGTAATTTATAATAAAGAAAAATTGCAGTAAATAGAAGCCATTTGCTACGAAGGGGAATCAGCAGGAAAGAATGCGAAAAAAAGGACATACCGAATTGAAGCGTATGCTTGCCGATAAAGGGATAACATCCGCTGTCTCTCGTTGCCACCACAGAGAAACATCTTCTTTTTCTCATTGAAAAAGAATCAGATACGCAAATACAATCATATTTACGTTGTAATGCTCCTTTGTTCATAATGTCCCGTCACGAATGACGTCAACACAATTTAATTATATGAATAACTTCGCACATCTCCCTTACTCCAAATCCCCAGAGTAACGGATTAATATTTTATCAGGCAGGTCTTCTGACTTGTTCCGGAATTCGCGGTCTTCCCTTTTCTATCTGAAAAAGTGACCATTAGAAAGCGAAAACTTTTTTTAGAACTTACAGCTGAGGGTACAGTTCCGGATTCTCACCGGATTCCCTATTCAATCTTTTTCCTTGAAAAGGAATAAGATCACCATGACACCACAAATATATAAAATATTAATTATATTCCTACTTTTTTTCTTTATTTTTTTTGGCAGATATAAAAAATCTCATTTTATCAATCTGCCAACCAATATTTGATGGCAGATCATTTTAATTTTTATAGAAAGCAAGTATTATTTCATCTCTTTTTTCTACCTTTGTCCGTATAACGTTGAAATTTAAACATAAAAAAACATGTTACCTAAATTCCTTATCGCCGACAATTCACAAGAGGCACTCGACTTAGTTTACGTCGTACACACAGAAAAACCACGCTGTATTATTCAATGCGATCTGGACGGTTTTTACAGTAATCAGAAAATTTACTGGATTGACGAAGAACCTCTCAGTCAGGATGACATTGATTCCCTCATGGAAGAAGCCGAAGAGTTTTATGAAAACGAATTAGACAACCAGGAGGATGTATACGATGAAGAAGAAGATGAAGATTTACCATCAAAAAAAACGAGAAAATGACTTATACCAAAGAAGACCTTCATAATTTCAAGCACAGAGGCATCAAGGCAGAGGCCATTGACCGCCAACTGGCAAATTTCAAAAAAGGCTTTGACTATATAAACCTCTCAGAACCGGCCACGACAGACAATGGCATCATCAGTACCTCTCCGGAAGAAGAAGAACATCTGATAGAAACATACGAACAGGCTCGCGAACACTCCAGTATCATAAAAATGGTACCTGCATCCGGTTCAGCCACACGCATGTTCAAAGATCTCTTTGCATTTATGGACAATTATCACGGCACAACCGAAGAATTCCTTGACTTCGTGCAACATAAAGAACCGGGAAGTATACACTATTTCTTTGAAAAACTGGACGAACTTCCTTTTTACGAACATCTTTCCAATGTCATGTGGAAAGATGGAAAGGATATCAATAAAATGATTGAGAAGCGGGATTTCAATGAAATATTGAAATATATTCTCTACAAAAAAGGGCTAAACTACGGAAACACGCCCAAAGGCCTGATTGATTTTCACATCTATCGGGATTTCGTACGCACGGCATTCGATGAACACATTGTCGAAGCAGCCATGTATGCCAGTGATCATAAAAAGGCCCGGATTCATTTTACCATCTCAGAAGAATATCAGACAATGTTTCAGGCCCGTCTGAAAAAAGAGACCAAAATCTTCGAAAAGATGTTTGGCGTAAAATATGAAGCAAGCTTCTCCATACAAAAACCCTCAACCGACACTGTCAGCATAGATAGCGAAGGAAATCTGCTACGCGATGAAGAGGGACAGATCGTTTTCCATCCGGGAGGACACGGAGCACTCATCCACAATCTGAATGAATTGGATGCAGACATCATCTTCATCAAAAATATTGATAATGTAATTCCCGACCGTGCCAAAAACGATACTGTAAGGTATAAAAAGATACTCGCCGGCATATTACTTGATGTTCAGCAAAAAGTATTTGATTTCTTAACCATTCTGAATAAAAAGCCGTCAGAAGAGCAACTGCTGGAAATTGAAAGTTACCTGACTTCTGTCGGATATAAGGAGGCGGAAGGCAAAACTTTTAAAGATCAGAAGGAACGCATCAAACACCTGCAGAATCTTTTGGACCGTCCGATACGTGTGTGCGGTATGGTGAAAAACGAAGGAGAACCGGGAGGCGGCCCTTTCTGGGTAAAGGCAAAAGACGGAAGTTCACGCCTGATGATTGTCGAATCGGCACAAATCAATATGGAAGAAAAGGAGCAGAAAGAAATATTTGAAAAATCAACACATTTCAATCCTGTCGATATTGTATGTACTATCAAAAATCATAAAGGCAAAAAATTCGACCTTGAAAAACTTATCGATAAAGATCAAGGCTTCATCACCTGCAAATCATATAAGGGCAAAGACATCAAGGTACAAGAATTGCCCGGTTTATGGAACGGGGCAATGGCCAATTGGATAACCGTCTTTGTAGAGGTGCCTCTTACCACCTTCACCCCGGTCAAGACCGTTTTCGACCTTTTCCGTTTTGAACACAGAAATGTTATTAGACGATGAGCAAAAAAAATTACCCATTATTAATATTACGCGGCTGTGCCATGGGCGCAGCCGATGTCGTACCGGGAGTTTCCGGCGGCACTATCGCATTCATTACCGGCATTTACGAAGAACTGATCGACTCCATAAAAGCCGTGGACCTTCAGGCCGTCAAACTATTGTTAAAATTCAAACTGGCGGAATTCTGGAAAAAAATCAACGGCAATTTTCTCATTTCAGTCATTGCGGGAATCGGCATTTCCATATTCTCTTTAGCAAAACTGATGACCTGGTTATTGGATAACCATCCGATATATATATGGTCGTTTTTTTTCGGACTGATTATCGCCTCGTCAGTGCTGGTCGCCAAAGAAATCAAGAAGTGGAATATCTTCACAGTCATATCGCTCATCATAGGAGCCGTCGTAGCCTATTGGATTACCGTGATGACACCCTCAGAAACTCCAAACAGCTGGTGGTTCATCATTCTATCCGGAGCCATTGCCATCTGTGCCATGATATTGCCCGGTATTTCAGGAGCATTCATCCTTCTGCTGATGGGCAAATACACCTATATATTAGGAGCTGTCAGCACATTTAACATCGGTGTTCTGGTGCTTTTTGCGATTGGTGCAGTAGCTGGAATCATCAGTTTTTCCCACTTACTGTCATGGCTGCTCAAACACCACCACACTGTCACCGTGTCCTTACTGACCGGTTTTATGGTCGGTTCCTTAAATAAAGTGTGGCCCTGGAAAGAAACCCTTCAAACCTACACAGACAGTCATGGCATTGAAAAAGCATTGGTAGAAAGCAATATCTCACCGGCACGCTTTGGCGAACTGACCGGCAGTGATCCGTTGCTATGGCAAGCCATTCTCATGTGTATCGCCGGATTCATCCTCATTTGGGGTATCGAAGCAATCGGACGCAAGATGAGCATCAAACGGACCTAATATCCATTCATTATTAATGAAAACATTCGGAATATTGGGCTATCCACTTGCTCACACCTATTCTCCCGATTACTATAACGGACGGTTCAGACACCTATCCATAGAAGCGGAATATCTAAAGTTCGAATTGGAAAACATTTCAGATTTTCCAATTCTGCTTTCCGGATACCCCGATTTATGCGGTTTCAACGTCACCATACCCCACAAGCAACACATTCTCCCTTATCTGGATGCTGTCAGTGAAGAAGCTCAAGCCATCGGAGCTGTCAATTGCGTACGCATCGAACGCCGAAACGGACATCCTTATCTGACGGGCTACAACACTGACTCGGACGGTTTTCGGAATGCCTTACTTGCCTTCATTCCGGCAGGCATCACTCATGCCCTCATTTTAGGCAATGGCGGAGCAGCCAAAGCCATACGGCATGTACTCCACACTCTCCATATAGCATCATCCACCGTCTCTCGAACCCCTCAAGAATCGGGACAAATCGGCTATTCCGAAGTAGCAGCCCATCTTTCCACCCACTATCTCATCATTAATACCACCCCATTGGGCACCTACCCCAACATCCAAAGCTGTCCACCCATCCCCTATCAACTGCTGACAACGGATCATTACCTTTTTGATCTTGTCTACAACCCTTCTGTAACGACCTTCATGCAAAGAGGGGCAAAAGCCGGTGCACATACATGCAACGGCTATGCCATGCTTCTCGGACAGGCAGAAAAGAACTGGGAGATTTGGGGATTATGAATATTTCGTCCGCCTCTTGCATTATTCAAAGAATATACCTATCTTCGCAAACGTTTTAACACAAATACGAAACATTATGTATTATCCGGGCGAATATTATTTTGTATTAGCATACATAATGGGGTCACTGAAATTCCATTGGGGGCTCTAATTACCCCCCTATATCTATCCGACAGCAGAACAAAACGTTTCATGCTGTTTTTCAATTCATGAAATTTGACACTAAAATCAATAAAACTGAACAAAATTATGCAAAGACAGCTACTATTAGGTGTTGAAGCGATTGCCCAAGGAGCAATCGACAGCGGTATCTCCGGAGTATATGCATATCCGGGAACCCCTTCAACAGAAATCACCGAGTATATCCAAGGCTCCAAAGAAGCCATTGCCCGCAATGTACACCGAGCCTGGGCAGCAAACGAAAAGACTGCCATGGAATCAGCACTCGGAATGTCATACGCCGGCAAACGTGCACTGGTATGTATGAAACACGTGGGAATGAACGTGGCAGCAGACTGCTTCATGAATGCAGCCGTCACAGGAGCCAACGGAGGTCTGGTCATCACCGCTGCAGACGACCCTTCCATGCACTCTTCACAGAACGAACAGGATTCTCGTGAATATGGCAGATTTGCTTTAATCCCTATTTTGGAGCCATCCAATCAGCAGGAAGCCTATGACATGACACGCTACGGTTTTGCCCTGTCAGAGACTGTAGGCAGTCCCGTACTGATGCGTATCACCACCCGTCTGGCACACTCCCGTTCAGGAGTAGAGCCATGTGAAGGACTGGCAGAGAACCATCTTCACCTGCCCGAAGACAAACGGCAGTTCGTCCTATTGCCTGCCATTGCCCGCAAACGCTACAAACTGTTGCTCGAAAAGCAGGCCGATTTCATAAAGGCTTCCGAACAATCCCCTTTCAACCGATATATCGACGGTGAAGACAAATCATTGGGTATCATAGCCTGCGGAATCGGATACAATTATCTGATGGAAAACTTTGACGGCAAATGCAAATATCCGGTTGTAAAAGTAAGCCAATACCCACTACCTCGCAAAATGATCAAACGCCTGATGCGGGAATGTAAACAAATCATGGTCTTGGAAGAAGGCTATCCGATGGTTGAAAATATGCTGAAAGGTTATCCCGGCAATGAAAACATTCTGGGACGTCTTGACGGCAGTCTGCCACGCGACGGCGAATTGAATCCGGATCTGGTTGCCAAAGCCCTCTGCCTTCCGACAACAGAAGGTGCACCGGTACCGGAAATAGTTGCCCCCCGCCCACCTGCATTATGTAACGGCTGTAGCCACAGAGATGTATATAAAGCATTGAACGAAGTGATAGCCTCCTATGGTGAGGGTCGCGTATTCTCAGATATAGGTTGCTACACCTTAGGCGCACTTCCTCCTTTTCAAGCCATCAACAGCTGTGTTGATATGGGAGCGTCCATCACCATGGCCAAAGGAGCCTGTGATGCCGGTTTGTTCCCGACTGTAGCCGTCATCGGCGACTCTACTTTCACCCACTCCGGCATGACCGGTCTGCTGGATGCAGTAAATGAAAAGACACCCATCACCGTGATTATTTCCGATAACGAATCCATTTCAATGACCGGCGGACAGGAATCATCAGCATTAGGCAAAATCGAATCCATCTGCAGAGGTATCGGTGTAGAGCCGGAACATATCCGTGTGTTGCTTCCTGTTCCGAAAAACCATGAAGAATTATGCCAGATCATCCGTACAGAACTGGAATACAAAGGGGTATCTGTCATCATTCCGCGTCGTATATGTATCCAGAAGGCTGGCAGAGACGCAAAAAAGAAAAAATAACTTCCCACCATCAACACTAATTGTATGAAAACAGACATTATATTAGCAGGCGTAGGCGGACAGGGAATCCTGTCCATCGCAGCAGCCTTAGGGTCAGCAGCACTGACCAACAACTTATATATGAAACAGGCCGAGACACACGGAATGAGCCAGCGTGGCGGTGACGTACAATCGTATATGCGCATTTCTGACAAACCGATATATTCCGACCTGATTGCCAAAGGCACAGCCGACATCATCCTGTCAGTAGAGCCGATGGAAGCTCTCCGCTACTTGCCCTTCCTGCGTAAAGGCGGGTATGTAGTGACCAATGCCACTCCATTCATCAACATTCCGAACTATCCGGATACAGAAATTCTGTCAGCGACTCTGTCAGCACTCCCCCACCATGTCGTAATTGATGCCGACACCATTGCCAAAGAAGCAACCGGCAACGTACGAGCCAGCAACTTTGTCATGCTGGGAGCGGCCTCCCCTTTCATCGAGATCCCTTTCGAATATCTTGAAGACGGAATCCGGGCCATTTTTGCCCGCAAGGGAGAAGAGGTTGTTGAAATGAACCTGAAAGGTTTGCGTGCCGGACGTGAATTCGCTCTGAAAGCTACAAACAAACAATAAAAGAGAATCGACGCTCTTTTACACTAATACAAATCCGTCTGGTAAAGATATTGCCAGACGGATTTCTTATATGCATCAACTCCCTTCATCACCTCTCTTTAATTCCCCTTAAAGTTATATCAAAGTTATATCAAAGTTATATCAAAGATATCATAAAGATATCCATCGGATATATTTGACTAAAATTTGAGCCGGCATAAAATACAATTTAAACAAACGAAAAAAGGAAGCTGACAAACAGATACGGCATCTTGTTGAACAGAGTGACCAACAATCCTATAAATTATTCCTGAATCATACGACAAATCAAGCGTTTCTACATTATTTTTGTCAAAAATATCAGTACCCCAAATGTGATTCGGTAAAAAACATTATTTATATTTGCACGGTTGCAAATTGCAACCAGACATGATAGATGAAAGTGTTTTACTGAAACCTTGTATTAGAAATCTGGTACATTTCAATGGAAGCAAGGGAAAACAGTCACATTCATCATCTGTATTTGTGTGTTACATCGGCATACAATATAGGTGTGGGGTACTGTTTTATTTATTTGCTTCCGGGTTTACCAGAACCTCTAATACAAATAAGTGAACCGTCTCCACACTTTCTTTTCCAACAATCCGCACTAGGAGTCGGACGGTAAAAAAAGTAATTTTCAGTTATGAAAATGTATACACACAAGGCGCAGTATGGCTGAATATTCAAATCGGTGAACAGAAATCCGTAAATCTTATCAGCAATCATAAAAAATACATGGATTAAAAATTTACTTTTACGACAAATAAAACGGAAACAGTTATGAAAAAAATAGCATTCATCGCTTTGTTTTCAGGCATGATATTGTCAGCCGGAGCTCAAAATACGAACCGGATAACCGAAGAGGAGCCTGATATAGTAGAAACAAAGGATACGGTAGAGAATACGACGATTGAGAAGGAAACAGTAGCAAAGGTACAATTCCCCCAACCGGGGGACAAAATCGATATGCTGAACCCTATCGTATATGGTTTATGCTATACCACTGCCTATGATATGCTCGACAGAAAATCCGTCAAGGTGAAAACTTACAGGAAAGAGTACGCCCCGTATATCCACGCCGGCTATGACTTTGGTGTAAAGCATTGGAAAGAACTCATTCTGAAAGACTATTCCTCGCTCAGGCAGCAACTGCAGGACATTGAAGAGAAAACCGGACAGGAAAGGTCCTGTTTTCGTTCCGGAGCCCTTATGGGAGCATACTCTACAAATCCCAATCCGGAATTGGATTATATCGATGCCGCTATTTCCGATGTGCTGAAACAGGCAAGAAAGCATATCGCTTCTGAAAACGAGATGTCCCGACAATATTACACCTTATTCGATAAATGGTTTTCTTTTTTCAATAAAGAAAAAGAACGCTATTACGACATTGCAAACCACAACAGACCTTATTTTCTATGTCAAGAGCATGCCGACGATGCTCTTATTCTTCCAGAATGGATAGATTCCACCACAATAAGCAATGACATCCCCCAGTCGGAAGCCCTGGCTTCGGCAATTGGAAAATTTGATTCTCCCGCCGCCCCGGACGGCATCCGCAGGCTAAAAGACAACATGAGGCTCACACCCGACGAACGGAATGCCCTGCTGGCACCTAACGATATGATTTCGTATGCCGTAGGCGTAGCACAGGCTAATTGGATCATGGAATATAAATGGTTTATAGGAGAAGCACACAGAGAGGAGTTTGATGCAATGCTCCTCTCCCCGGGAAACCGTCCTGCCGTCATTGCCGCTTTTGAAAACGGACTGAGGAGTGCCATGGCAATGACAGAACGTTTCAGGAATGCAATCCTATCTCAGGACAGCGACTCGATATGTCTTATGAACCAAGACATGAAAACGGAATTGAACAAAGCATACGGACAAGGTATGGTTTACGGTTATGTCTTTATGAACGGAATGGATGCTGTTGACATATACAGGGCAGGGGCAGAATGGGATATTCCCGAAAAGCTGTTGGCCAGCGGATTGCAACTTGATACAGAAAAGGTGGTTAAAGGTTTCAGGGATTATATGAACGGACATTTGAAAATGGGTGTCGAATATGCCCGAACACTGACCAAGGGGCGCAATGCCATTGACTGGCATTTGTATGAAAAAGACACGGAAACAGTAAACCTGTCTGAAAATGACTTCCAGCCGGTCACTCCGATAAGTATAGAAACAGGTACGCCAAGCGAGTGGGATGCCGTATTGTCACAGATGATTGAAACACGGCAGGAAGTCAAGGAACAGAAATTGTCAGGCAGGGTGAAGGCTGCTGTGATAATTGAAGCTGACGGCTCCGTCAGCAAAGTGGAAATTACAAGTTCCCCGCATCCGGTTTTGAGTGAAACCGTAATGGACTGCATTTACCGCATGAAGTTTATACCGGCAAAATATAACGGAGAATGCGTTGCATTCATCGCAATTATTCCTGTATTATTTTAATGACAACAAAATTACGACCATTCATCATGAAAAGATTATTATCAACCGTGCTGCTTGCCTTTATGATATTTGGAGCATGGGCACAAAACAAAACGAAGATGACAGAAGAAGAGAAAAAAGAGGCCATGGAGCAACTTGAAGTGCTCTATCAGTTCGAGACAGGAACGGCATTCGGCGAATTTGATTCATTGACAGAAAACCAAGAGTTCAAACAGAATATGCTCCCTTGGGAAAAATGGACGGACAAATTCAAGCACAAGAGCTTTAAAGACGGCCTGTCAAGACTGTTCATGTGTTTGGACAAGGTATTCATAGAGCCGAACAAGGATTCTCCTATCTTCTGCAACCTCATGCTAAGGGGCAAAGAAGAAGATGTATCTTCATATTTCGGCGGTCGGCAAGGATCCGGCCTGTGGGAAAAGTATTATCATGAGGATGAGAACGGGAACATTACGGGATTCTGCAAAGAACTTTTCTTCGACCTGGAAACTGATTTGCAGCTTCATCTGACTGACAAGCAGGGTAAACCGGTCTATATACTCCCGGATGAAAATATCTATCTGCTTGAGGGCGGCGACTATGCCCGGAACAAAGACATGTTGAATATATGGTTCGGATTGCAGATACCGCTAACTGTTCCTTATCAGGAAATTGCAGGAGGACACATCTCCTTGTCTTTCTACATGCCTCAGGAGTATGACCGCATCACAGTACCCATAAAGGATTTTGGAAACAAACCGGTACAGGTGACTTGGGACAGCAAAACTTTTTCCATAGAAAAGGTTGACAGCAACGGCTTCATCATTTCCACAGACGCAGAGACTCTCGACAAACTGAGAGGCATGGATTGCCTTTATCACAGGGACGGGAACTGGTACGAGCCGTCCTCTTCAACAGCCACAACAGGAGATTTGGACAAGATTCTGAAAAATAGTATAGGGAAAATTACGTTTGAAGAGTGGTTGAAAGAAAAAAGCATCGACCCGAACAACCTGGAAGAGACCTTGAAACACTTTATGGGAGATGAAGTTTCTGAGGGAAATGACGGTACAGACGCTACCGGAGTGATGGGAAAACACTACAGGACTGCCTTGCAGGGGGATAGTCTGTTGCTCTATATGCCGGACGAAAAGAGACGGAAAATTGCCGAGATAACCGTATTTGCCCCAGCGGAAGGCGAAGCATCCCGGTTAATAATCAACCGCGAGCGATGCAACGAACTTATCGAATGGTTGTGCACAGGAAAATCATCGGACAATAAAAAGCAAACCGAACCGGAAGAGATGGAGGAAGTGGATTATTTCAGTCCTGATTTCCAACCAGCCAAGCCCATCAACCCGCAGACAGGAATGCCGGACGAATGGCATATAATTCTGGCACAATTGCTCAGGAAGCCTGAAGAGGCAATTGAGCAAGGAATTACCGGAAGAATGACGGCGGAAGTAACTATCGGGGCTGACGGCGTTGTCAGTAATGTGAAAATAAACGGCGACCCTCACCCGCTATTGGCAAAAGCGGTCTACAACTGCATTTACAGCATGAAATTTGTTCCAGCCAAGTGGAAAGAGAAAGCCATCTCCTTTATCGCTACGGTCCCCGTCATTTTCAACTGACAGAACCCATGGGAGGATATATTCTGATCATATTCCAGGTCCTGATATCCGGATTGGTTATCTGGAGAAGGAAGCAGGACTCCAAAGAGCCGTTAGGCTGTCTGGCTGCGGGCTTTATTATTATGATTGTATTTGCTCTGACTACAGTCCTGTACAGCTTGGGACACCTTATCATCAACAAAGGATTATTCGCCGATATCTTTGCAGAGAGCAGAGGGGCGCTTGTTGCCGCTTCTCCGGCAGAATGGTTGATGGCGGGTTTTATCAGTCTGATCATGATATTGGTATCTGCCACAGTCTGCTCTTTGGTAGGCTATGCTGTCACAGGCCATCATCCCAAATTCTGCAAACTGATATGGAAAACACTGGCAGGAATCCTGCTGCTGCCCATAATGGCATTGGGAACGCTGGCTGCGACATTCGGCTTTGCCTATATTATCTGCATGAGGTTTGCCTCACCCATGTTTGACGATATTGGCTGGGGCTGGATGCTTCTGCTTTTATTTTTCTGTGCAATGTGCCTGCTCGGGTTTTCCGGATTCGTCGCCTTCCTGTTGGAAATGAACGGTGAGAAATTGAAAGAATACGATGAAAAAGACAGCAGACGTTTTTTCAGACCGGTCGATATGGATAATAATGAGAAAGGAGACACTGAATGATACGAAAACTTATAATCTGCATAGCCATTCTGCTGGGACTCTGCCCGATGGCATGGGGAATGGTCGATGATGTACCCAACCCCAAGACATACGATGCGGACAATTGGGTATCCGACCCTGACCATCTATTGGATAGTGAAACGAAAAATAAAATCAACCACATACTGCAACAATTGGAAGACTCCCTGACCATCGAAGTGGCAGTTGTCGCCTTGAACAGCATAGGAGAAGAGGAACCGCATGAATTTGCCGTTACGCTATTCAACCAATGGGGTGTCGGCAAGGCGGAAGATGACAACGGACTGCTGATTCTGCTGACCCGGGATATTCGGGATATCACCTTCAAGACCGGATACGGACTGGAGGGAGTATTGCCGGATGTCATTTGTAAAAGAATACAGATGGAAACCATGGTGCCGCATCTTCGAGAAAATGACTGGAATACGGGAATGCTTGAAGGCATCAAGGCGGTGGCAGCAGTCCTGTACGGGAGCGACTATCAGACAGCACCTCCGGAAGCGTGGATAAAAAAGTTCCGGCGTACCACCCCTTCCCTGGTCTTTACGGTGTTTGCCCTGATGCTGATACTTATAAACTGGTTTGTCTGGAAATCAGCGGTACACAGGATGACGCCGAAAGACAAAGGGCCGGAAGCCGCACTGACCTTGCTGGCTACCCGAAAACCCTTTACTGTACGCACTCTGCTCGGACTGTTCTGGCTGGTACCGGTATGGCCCGCTATTCTGGGTATTGCCTGCTGGTATTTCGGCATACAGAAACAAAAGATCCTCAGGCGCAGCCGGACATGCCCGAAATGCAACCGGGAAACCCTCCGGGAGATTCCTTTGCATGAGTTGGTAAAGGATATGAAACGGCTGACTGACAGCGAACGGAAAGAGACAAAGCTGAAAACGGCTTACATCCGCATCTACCGGTGCTCTGCTTGCGGTGAAGAGGTAAAAATCCGAATACCGCTTAAAAAGGACAGCTATGAATGCTGTCCATCCTGTAGACACATAACGCTGCACAAGGAAGAAAGATATCGAACTATTATAAAAGCCACCACTTCATCAGAGGGACTGATGGAAGCCCGTCATAAATGTATGTGTTGCAATGCCGAATACATTGTAGGCTATACAATACCGAAAATCAGCACCTCTTCCAGCCGTTCGGGCGGCTCCGGTGGTGGCGGAGGCGGAGGCAGTTTCGGAGGAGGTTCGTCCGGAGGCGGCGGCTCATCCAGCCGTTTCTAATACAGTATATCAATATCAACAAAAAAACATGCAAATCATAAAAACTGTTTTTATCATGGGACTCTTGAGTTTCTTTTGCGGCATTAGTGTCGCACAACCTCAATACTGGGGTGAGGGTGCATACGATTTGGAAAATGTGGTGTTCGGAATGAATGTGGACAAGTATTATTCCAAGGCAAGGCCATACGATGGAAATTATAACAAATCATTCCGCTATTTCGGAAAGGATAAAGTGAAATGCAAAACCGGGGAAGGAAAAAAGGCGGTCATTTATCAATACAGTTCGATAGATACATTCTACGGAGAGGTACTTGCCCGCTTCGGGAACTTTGAATTCCCTTATACCGGCATGGTGGCAAACAAATCAGGAAAACTGATCGGCATTCTGGCACAGGGAAGGCTGGACGGAACGGCAGCAGTGGATTCGCTTTTATATGCCTTGGCAGAAAAATACGGTCAGAAATGCTATATGGCAGAAGAGTATTTCGGAGACCGGAATTATGGGTGGTACGTGAATGATAGGACCATCCAACTATTTGTATGCAAGCCTGTTCCAGAGCACCTGGATGCCGTAATTTACCTTGAAGAGAACGAAAAGGGAGAACGGAAAATTATCGGCGGAGGCAGCCGGCCTCATACTTGGTACGAAGTGCACCTGATGGTGACAAAGACGAAATATGACCCGTTCATCGACTGCATCAGGACCGGAGACTGGATGTATTTCAATGACCTTTCATCAGATGTCAGGAGCATGGAAATCAATCCGACAGCAGGCATATACAACACCGGCGAGCTGTTTACAGAGGAAGACCTTGTCCCGGACACCGTCAAGGGATATATGAACATTCCGGACGGGGAACTTCCCAAGTTCAAGGAAGGGCGATTTGCGGATTTCCCGGATTTCAGACTTGCCGTGCGTCATTGGATGGCCTACAATGCCGGCATCGGAAACCAAGGAAATGCCGAAGGGAATGTAAGCGTATCGTTCACGGTGGGGAAGGACGGCAAAGCGAAAGATGCCAAGGTGGAAAACCGGGAAACCACATCGCCCGATCTGGAAGTTGCGGCACTGTATGCCATCAAACGTCTTCCCGAATTCATACCTGCCATCCGGAACGGAGAACCCGTGGCATTTCGCATGACAGTAGCCCTCAGGTTTGAGAACCGATAAATTTTCCCTGTATGGACAAAAGATTTTCAATAAGCGGTTATCTCCTTTCACGCCTGCAACCGGACGATTCTCTGGAAGCACATCTGCGTATGCTTTGTGTGACCATATCCAAGGATATGCCGGAGGAAAAAAGAGAGCGGCAACTGCATCCCTTTGCATCGGACACGGAATTCATGAATACGATTGCCGGATGGATGAACGAGCTTCCCGAAGCAATTACCCGTGAACAGCAAGAATTTGCGAGATGGCTGGAACTATTCATGGAAGCCGGAGAAACGGAATCCACCCGCTATGTCATGCGCCTGCAAATATGGTACACGCATTATTGCTGCGTAGAAGAGTTACTGACCTTGTGCCGATTGTTGCAAAAACACCGCAAGGAGCATCTGGAAGCCATCTATCACAGAATGCTCTACTACTTCCGCGAAGCGAGAATACTGTGCGGAATGCCTTCCGCTTCCGAGCCGGCAGAAGGCATTGAGGTATCATTCAAACTGCTCGATGCCTCCTACGAACATATCAACCGTAAGGTCGTTTTGCAAGCGGAAGAACTGCTCGGTATCCATACCGACCATTCTTTCATTCAGAAAGTGATAGAATGCCATACTGAAGCGAAGACTGCAGAAGAACTGGCGGAACTATGCGGAGCAAACAGCACCGTTACCTTCCGTCGGACATTCTTGAGATTGTTCAACTGTCCGGTTGCCCAGTGGCTCCGGCAGAAACGATCCGAACAGGTACTGAAACTGTTAAGGACAACACACCTTCCCTTGCAGGAGATAGCCGAACGATGCGGCTTTGCGAACCAGTCTTACCTGTCGGACTTCTGTAAGCGGAATCTCGGTGATACTCCTGTAAATATCCGAAAGACCAGAAATACATAGTAAAATATCAATCATGAAAATTAAAACACTTATCATCTTTGGATTGACAGCCTTTTTATGCTTATCCGGCACAACAGCCCATGCACAATCGGACAAACAGATTATCAACATGGATAACCCGGACTATGACATCCATGTGGAACGCTTTTGCTCTCCATTTATTGATTTCAATCATCCCAAACCGGAGAGCGACAGCAAAGAAGTACACTATCGCTATGTGAAATACACAAAAGACATGTATGTTTCGAGAACTGAGAAATATCCGATTTTAGTATTTTATATAAGTACGGACAGTATCGCTACCAAAAAAGCAACTTTTTGTGATACCGATTTTGGAAAACTAAATTTGAAAACAAATGCACAAGGCAAATTAATAGCGATGGACTGCGAAACGAAGATGGACAAAACAGGCTTCGAGATACTGGTAAAAGCTGCCGGACGGAAATATGGCAGACCCGTTCTGAAAAAAGCAGAAACAGGTAAAGACGAACTTGAAAATATTCTGATAAACTCGATGGTATCAAATGGCAAAGACATACCCGTGTATCTTTGGAAGCAGAACGACGAATATATCGGACTGTTCATGGAAAGCGAGGACATCGTAAAATTTTTCCGGGCAAAAAAAGAATTTGAAGATTTACTTATCAAAGTAGATGGTCCTCACATTGAGGCAATAAACGAATTGCAAAAATTGGAGAGAAAAATGTTCAAGAGATAAGGGACAGGCTATAATGAGCTAATTTTAAATCACATGAAAATGGCAAAAATTCCCGCTCTGGCAGCCATTGCCCTATTATTCGGGCTACTTTGCCTGTCCGCGCTCAGCACGTGTGCAGGGTACTGCTACAACCACGAAAAGGTGATGGGGAGCATAGATAACATTTACTGATATTGAAACATTTGATATTGCCATTAACTCACGAGGTTTTGGTGACCCACCGTACGAAGGTTCTGAATATGAAAAGTATATAAATGTAGAAAACCAATAATATACATGATATGAAATCAATGATTCTTACCATACTCGTCGCATCATTATGCGGATGCAGTTTGCTTCAAACGAAAAGAGGAAAGGAGATAAAACAGGTTGAAACCATGATATCTGAGAGTTTCAAGAAAGCCCCCAAGCATGAATATCAGCCATATTACTGGCTCGTATTCTATAAAATGGGATGCCGGATGCTTCTTAAACTGGATGATATTCCCATAAATTTCATCCTTAAGGATAAAGATGAAGGATTTTGGATGCCAATTGACATCAACTACAGGCTAATGTATGGTGGAGAGCATACTCTGAGTGTGGAAGTATTTCCACAGGAAGGTCAAACAGCCATAAGTAAAGATGCTGGGATTACCGCTGCAATCATATTTTTTAATGATAAAAAGGATGCTTACGATGTCGGCTATTATTATGATTCGAGTAAAGGCTTTATCGGGAAAGTGAAAGATGGTATTGTCGGCCAACTTGAAATGAAAGGAAAAGAAATCAGAGAAAGTGCATCCTATTATTGCGACACCCTCAAATTCACTGCTGATTTGCCATTTGACCACCGGCATATTTTGTCTACAGCCAAGGATCTTCACAGCGTTCCTGACCTTGAATCCAAGGTTGTGGCATATTACCGCAACATTTATGATATGTTGGTTGCCGGACAATTTGCACAATATATGAAAGATATAATTTCACCTATTTTACCTTTGCATATTGAGTGTTGTTATTCCACTCCAAAAGAATACAAAGAATTAATGTTTTTAGATACCCACAAAGAGTTGTTCCACTATGATTGCAATATAACAGATTGGGAAATTTATCCTTTTGAAGATTTTGAAAATTATGAAGTTGTGATTTGTGGCAATGGGAAATTAGCTTACCTGCAACGCAAAGACCGTATGGAAGAAGTTCTGAAAGTCAAATACAAAAAGGATAATGAAACATATTACCAAGTGCTATCGCCGTTGTTGTATATCCCGCATAATAATAACGAAGTCAAAGGGGTATTTTGATTCATATAAAAATAGTACCCTCAAAAAATACCCTGTAAACAAAGAAAGTTCGATGAAAACCTTCGGTGAAGCACAAACGGTCTGGTCGAACAGCACAAAGCATTCCTGACCTTTATTATTTCTGACAATTCTATACTCCAAGACAAGATGGCTGAAAAAATTGCATTAATAAATAGAATATCAATCAATTACCATAAAAACAAACATCCGTTTTTCTCGGACACTTGTTTTTTTATTTATTTGTAGTACCTTTACCTCTTTAAAGTGCAATTGAGGATTGCTTATTGTAATTTAATTTATAACATATGAAAGGACTGAAAATTGTCGTTTTAGCCAAGCAGGTTCCCGACACCAGAAATGTAGGGAAAGATGCAATGAAAGCAGACGGAACTGTAAACAGAGCAGCATTGCCTGCTATTTTTAACCCTGAAGATTTAAATGCTCTTGAGCAGGCATTGAGATTAAAAGATAAAATTGAAGACACTACGGTACACATCCTAACCATGGGTCCGGGACGCGCTGCCGAAGTAATCCGTGAAGCAATGTTCCGCGGCGCAGACGGCGGTTATTTGTTATCAGACCGCGCTTTTGCCGGTTCGGATACATTGGCAACTTCTTATGCATTGGCTTGTGCCTTGCGTAATCTGAATGCCGACCTGCTGATTTGCGGACGCCAGGCAATTGACGGAGATACTGCACAAGTAGGTCCGCAGGTGGCAGAGAAACTGGGTTTGCCTCAAGTGACATACGCAGAAGAGATATTGGAATGCACCGACAGCAAAATGACTATCAAACGCCGTCTTGAAAGAGGTATTGAAATTGTAGAATGTCCGCTTCCCTGCGTTGTGACCGTAAACGGCTCTGCGGCTCCTTGCCGTCCACGCAATGCCCGCCGCGTAATGAAATACAAATATGCCAAAGCCACACAAGAATTACAAGACGTTAATGAAGACTATATGTCTTTGTTAAACGAACGTCCTTATCTGAAAATCACAGAATGGAGCGTAAACGATATCACGTGTGACCCACAAGAATTAGGATTGAGCGGTTCGCCAACCAAGGTGAAAAATATTGAAAACGTCGTTTTCCAGGCAAAAGAAGCGAAAGTACTGGAAGCAAACGACGAAGCCATTGATGCCATGATGAAAGAATTGATAATCAACCACACAATAGGATAATTTACAAGCCTACAAATCATAAAAGATATGAATAGCGTATTTGTATATTGCGAAATAGAAGAGGGAATCGTTGCCGACGTGAGCCTGGAATTGCTGACTAAAGGCCGTACCCTTGCCACCGAATTGGGTGTAAAACTGGAAGCTGTCATTTTAGGCAGTAATTTGAAAGGCGTAGAGAAACAAGTATTCCCTTACGGAGTGGATATTTTATGGATTGGAGATGATGTACGTCTTTATCCGTACACAACTTTGCCTCATACTTCTATTCTGGTAAATCTCTTCAAGCAGGAGCATCCGCAGATTGCCTTCATGGGAGCTTCCAGTATCGGCCGTGACTTGGGCCCACGCGTATCTTCAGCTCTGCACAGCGGTTTGACCGCCGACTGTACCAGCCTGGAAATCGGAGATTACGAAGACAAGAAAAACGGGAAAACATATAACAACCTGCTGTATCAGATCCGTCCAGCTTTCGGAGGGAACATCGTTGCAACAATTGTAAATCCGGAATGTCGCCCACAAATGGCCACCGTACGTGAGGGTGTGATGAAAAAAGAGATTTCCAATGCCAACCATCAGGGAGAAGTAAAAAACATTGACGTAAACAAATTCACAGCTCCGGAAGATTTCATCGTGCATGTCATTGAACGCCACATGGAGAAATCCAAAGTGAATTTAAAAGCTGCTCCGATTATTGTGGCCGGCGGATATGGTGTCGGTTCAAAAGAGAACTTCCAGCTATTACATGAACTGGCTGACGTTTTAGGCGGCGAAGTAGGCGCTTCCCGTGCTGCTGTGGATGCAGGCTTTTGCGAACACGAACGCCAAATCGGGCAGACCGGAACGACGGTACGTCCAAAACTGTATATCGCTTGCGGTATTTCAGGTCAGATCCAACACACCGCAGGTATGGAAGAAGCAGCAATGGTAATTGCCATCAATACCGATTGTAATGCTCCTATCAACAAATTTGCAGATTATGTAATCACCGGCGACTTGAATGTCGTGATTCCGAAAATGATACAGTATTATAAAAAAAACAGTAAGTAACCAACACTTGAACTATGGCTAATTTTTATACTGATAACGAAGATATAAAATTCCATCTCGGTCATTCACTGATGGAGAAAATAGTTGCCTTAAAAGAACGCAACTATACGGAGGCACAACAATATGAAGGAGCACCGCGCGATTTTGAAGACGCAATTGACAATTATGACAAAGTGCTGGAAATTGTAGGAGAAATCTGCGGCGACGTGGTAGCTGTAAATGCAGAATCAGTAGATGCAGAAGGCCCTCAGGTAATTGACGGCCATGTAAAATATGCAACCGGTACCCAACAGAATATCGATGTCATCAACCAGGCCGGTTTAAATGGTATTTCACTGCCCCGTAAATACAACGGTCTGAACTTTCCGATAACCCCGTTCATTATGGCAGCCGAAATCGTGTCCCGTGCAGATGCCGGCTTACAGAATATCTGGGGATTACAAGACTGTGCAGAAACTATCAATGAATTTGCCAGCGAGGAGCAAAAAGCAAAATATCTGCCCCGTGTATGCGCCGGCGAAACTTGTGCGATGGCACTGACGGAGCCGGATGCCGGTTCTGACTTACAGGCTGTACAGTTGAAAGCCACTTACAATGAGGCAGATGGCCAATGGTATTTGAACGGAGTGAAACGTTTCATCACAAACGGTGACGGACATATCTCTTTGGTATTGGCACGATCAGAAGAAGGCACTAATGACGGTCGCGGTCTATCCATGTTCATCTATGACCGCAACAGCAATGCCGTAACCGTACGCCGCACAGAAAACAAATTAGGGATCAAAGGCTCTCCTACTTGCGAACTGGTATTCAAAAATGCTCCGGCAGAATTGGTTGGCGAACGCAAGATGGGACTGATCAAATATGTAATGGCACTGATGAACGCCGCCCGTCTGGGAATCGGAGGACAGTCTGTAGGTATTGCAGAAGCAGCTTATCGCGAAGGCTTAAAATATGCACAGGAGCGCAAGCAGTTTGGCAAAGCCATCATTGAGTTTCCCGCCGTATATGAAATGCTCGCTCACATGGAAGCCAAATTGCACGGAATCCGTTCCATATTATACGAAACAGCTCGTTTTGTAGATATGTACAAAACATATTACCACATTTCCAAAGAAAGAACTTTGGATAAAGAGGAGCGCAATGAAATGAAAGAATACCAGAAACTGGCAGATATCTACACTCCGCTCCAAAAATTATTCGCCAGTGAATATGCCAATGAAATCACATACGATGCATTACAGATTCACGGAGGTTCCGGATTCATGAAAGACTATCCTATCCAGCGTTATGTCCGTGATGCACGTATCACTAACATTTACGAAGGTACATCACAATTACAGGTCGTAGCCGCAATCCGAGGCATCACTACCGGACAATATGCAAAACACATCCGTGAAGTGTACGAGAAATCAGTTATCGCACCGGAGCACGAGTATCTACGTGACAAACTGAAAGCCATGACTGCACAATTAGAGGCAGTAACAACTACCGTAAACGCAATAGGCAACAGTGAATACACTGATTTTCAGGCACGTCGTCTGGTGGAGATTGCAGGGTACACCATTATCGGTTATCTATTATTGTCGGATGCACAAAGATGTGAGAAATATTTGAGGTCTGCAGAAATTTTTATCCCCTACGGAGAATCAAAAGTGGCTGCTCATGCCAATTTCATCAACAATTTCAATCCTGACAATTTAGGAAAATACAAAAAATAGCACCATAACGGTCACAATATCCAAAAACGCCTTTTCTGTTTTTTTGAAAAGGCGTTTTCTTTTTTCTCAATTTTTAGTTAAACTTCCGTCATATTTCGACACATTACTATAAAATGAGTATCTTTATTGCACGAAATTTCACAAACTAAATGTAATAACATGAACCTAATTAAATTATTTTTAGCATGGGTCAGTTTGCTGATTTTCACCAGCTTATCAGCCCAGGAGAATCCTCTTTGGATGCGCTATCCCTCCATTTCACCGGACGGAAAGACCATCGCATTCTGCTATAAAGGAGATATTTTCTTAGTTGATGCCCAAGGAGGACGTGCAACACAACTCACTACTCATTCGGCATACGATTATCATCCGATATGGTCTCCAGACAGCAAAACCATCGCCTTCACTTCAGGCCGTGATGGAGGTATGGATCTTTACATTGTACCGGTAACTGGCGGAACACCAACCCGTCTAACAACTTTTTCGGGAAGAGCGGTTCCAACGACTTTTACGCCAGACGGCAAACGTATAGTTTTCAACGCATCCATTTTACCCGATAAAGATTTCGGTCAATTCCCATCTTCTACAGCTCAAGTATATTCAGTGTCTGTTGAAGGAGGACGTCCGGAATTAATGTTAACATTCAGTGCATTTGATATCTGTTACACAAAAGACGGTAACAAAATTCTTTATCATGACATAAAAGGATATGAAGACGAATGGCGAAAACATCACACCTCATCTGTCTGTCGTGACATTTGGAGTTATGATTTTACTACTAAAGAATACAAAAATCTGACAGACAAACAAGTGGAAGACCGTAATCCGGTATTGGCAGCAGACGGCAACACCATCTATTTCCTTAGTGAACGTTTTGGCAGTTTCAACGTATGCCGTATGGCATTAGATAACACCCGAGACATCAAACAAGTCACAAAATTCACAAAACATCCGGTCCGTTTTTTAAGCCGTTCAAATAATGATGTTCTGTGTTTCTTCTATGATGGAGAAATTTATACTATGAACCCGAAACAACAACCTAAGAAGGTTGCTATTAATGTGGTGATGGACAATCAAATTCCAGCAGTGAATAAAATGAGTTGGAACAATGGAGCCAGCGAAGTAGCTATTGCTCCGAATGGCAAAGAATTTGCTTTTGTCATTCGCGGAGATGTATTTGTTGCCAATGCAGAATTCGGAACAACCCGCCGAATCACAAATACAGCAGCTCGCGAACGCGATATCAACTTTTCACAGGACGGACGTTTTTTGACTTATGCTTCTGAACGAGACGGCCAATGGAACATTTACATGTCCAAAATAAAATACAATGAAGATAAATCTTTCACCTATGCCCGTGAAATCGAAGAAACACAACTTACGAAAGGTAAAGAGGCATGTTTCCAACCGGCGTTCTCACCCGACGGAAAAGAAATTGCCTATTTAGCCAACAGGACAGAAATCAGAGTGAAGAATCTGAAAAATCAAAAAGTAAGAATCGTACTACCAGCGAAATACAACTACTCCTATATAGACGGAGACCAGTCGTTTGAATGGTCTCCTGACGGACGTTGGATTTTAGCACAATATTTTGAAGAAGGCGGCTGGCAGCATCCTGATATTGCTTTGGTAAAAGCGGATGGTAAAGGAGAAATCCATAATCTTACCAACAGCGGCTATAACGATGCTAATCCCAAATGGATGATGGGAGGAAAAGCTATAATCTGGTATACAGACCGTCAAGGATTGCGTAGCCACGGAAGCTGGGGCTCCCAAGGAGACATTTATGGTCTGTTTTTGGATGAAGACGCTTTCAACTATTTCAAGATGAGTAAAGAAGAGCGAGCATTAGACAAGGAACTCAAAGCTCAACAAGCTCAAAAAGAAGCAGCAGAAAAAGCGGCAGAAGCAAGCAAAGCCAAGAAAAAAGAAGGAAAGAAAGACAATACCAAAGAGAATAAAAAAGACGACAAAAAAGGAAACTCAGTTCCGGCTAATAATTCCGTCAAGGGACATAAAAATAATGTGAATTCCATTCCAGAGTTGAAACTTAATCTTGAAAATCTGGAAGAACGAATGGTCCGCATGACAATCAATTCATCCAAATTAGGCGATGCAGTACTGACTCACGACGGAAGCAAACTATACTATTTAGCTGCATTTGAAGGCGGATATGATTTATGGGTACATAATTTTGAAAATCACAGTACCCGTATTTTATCTAAAATCGGTCGTGGAGGAGCTCTCGAACTTTCCCAAGACGGGAAAACCCTCTACTTATTGTCGAATGGTCAGGTATTCACGGTAAACCAAGGCAACGGACAATTAAAACCGCTGAACTATAAAGCTGATTTTGAATGGAAGCCGGCAGAAGAACGTGCAAGTCTGTTCAATCATGTATGGCAACAAGTAAACGATAAATTCTACGATGCCAGCTTTGAAGGTGTCGATTGGCCATTTTACAAAAAAGCCTACGAACGTTTCCTACCGCATATAAACAATAATTATGATTTTGCAGAATTGTTGGGAGAAATGCTGGGCGAATTAAACGCATCACACACGGGAGCCAGATACGGAGCACGCCCCAAACGTGCAACGACAGCAAACCTTGGTGCATTCTATGATACAACATATGACAAAGATGGGCTCAAAATCAGTGAAGTGATTGCACGAGGTCCTCTCGATATCACCGGTAACAAAGTGAAAGCCGGCATGATTATCCGTAAAATAGACAATCAGACAATCAAAAAAGGCGAAGATTATTACCCATTATTGGAAGGCAAAGCCGGAAAACGTACGATGATTACCATTTACGATCCACAGAGCAAAAAAGAATGGAACGAATATATCAAGCCTATCAACGCTCAGTTATTACACAACTTACTCTACCAACGCTGGATAAAACAACGTCAAGAAATGGTAGACAAACTATCAAACGGACAAATCGGCTATATTCATGTCGAATCCATGGATAGTCCAAGTTTCAGAAAAACATATTCAGACTTATTGGGTCGCTATCGTAACCGGAAGGCTGTCATCATTGATACCCGTTTCAACGGAGGAGGATGGCTTCACGAAGACTTACTTCATCTGTTAGGCGGCAAAAAATTTGCAGAATTCGTACCTCGCGGACAATTCATCGGTATCGATCCGTTTGCACAGTGGACAAAACCATCAGCCGTTCTAGTTTGTGAAGGCAACTATAGCAATGCACACGGGTTCCCTTGGGCATATAAAGAATTAGGATTAGGTAAATTAATCGGTATGCCAGTACCGGGTACCATGACAGCTGTATGGTGGGAAACCATGATGAATGGCATCGTATTCGGTATCCCACAAGTAGGCATGAAAGACAATCAAGGACGTATTTTGGAAAACATGCAACTTGAACCGGATATTAAGGTTGCCAATGATCCGGCAAGCATAATTGAAGGTCGTGACCTTCAGATTGAAGCAGCCGTGAAAAGTTTATTAGAACAGATAAAATAAAAGTTAAATACGAACTTCATAAACAAAAGACCTGGAAAATTCCAGGTCTTTTGTTTATTATCCTCTTTTTTACTTCATGAATATTATCATTTTTCGCTGATTCGTATTATATTTACTCGCTCTAAATAGAAGGACAAACTCCCTAACAAAAAAGTTATGAACATCAAACAACAATACACAATAACCTGTTTATTGTGCCTCATATTAAGCCTACAGGCATGCAAAGAAAAAAATAGCAACAAGCAGATAGTCAGTGTAAGCATCCTACCACAAAAATATTTTGTCGAAAAAATAGCAGGTGACTATCTACAAATAAATGTCATGATTCCACCAGGAATGAGCCCTGAAACCTGTGATCTCAGCACTGAACAATTGAAAAAATTATATGATAGCGATATCTGCTTCACTATCGGCTACCTGCCCTTTGAAGTGACTCATCTTTATCCCATTCTAAACAAACGAAAGGATATCCGTATCATAAATCATTCTAAAAACATACAACTACACAGTGGCAGTTGCAAACATTTGAATCACAGCAACCACAAACAAATGGGTGTGGATCCTCATATATGGTTATCACCCCGTTATGCAATCCAAATGGCACAACAGATATTTGAGGCATTAACAAAACAATATCCAGCACAAAAAGAGAATTTTGAAAAAGGATATAAATTACTTTATCAGGAAATAGAAGCTGTAAAAAAAAATGCCGATGACAATTTAAACAAAAAACGCGGTAGCATGTTTCTTATCTATCATCCCGCCTTGACCTACTTTGCTGCAGATTATGGTTTACTGCAAATTGCAATAGAAAATGAAGGGAAGGAACCCAATCCTATTCATTTAAAGCACATCATTGACTTAGCAAAAGAAAAGAATATCCGCATTATATTCATTCAAAATCAGTTTGATAAAAATAATGCCTTATCTGTTGCTACAGAAATTAAAGGAGAAGTAATCCCTTTTGACCCCTTGGCAGAAAATTGGACAATGGAAATCAGCAAACTCGTAAAAGTTTTACAAGAAAAATTATGAAACCCATACTCGAATTGAAAAAAATATCCGCTGGATATGATTACCAAACGGTGATACAACATATAAACCTTTGTGTCAATGAAGGAGATTTCATAGGTATTATCGGCCCCAATGGCGGAGGTAAAACCACTCTATTAAAAGTAATCTTAGGCTTAATTAAACCATCAGCAGGCGAGATCATCTATCATACTTCCATGCAGAATCTTTTCGGCTATTTACCACAGACGAACAATTTCGATCAACGCTTTCCAATTAGTGTAACAGAAGTCGTAATGTCAGGACTCATGTCAAACAAAGGACTTTTCCGTTCATATACAAAAAAAGACCAAGAAAAAGCTCACTTCTTATTGGATAAATACGCTATGTCTGCTTACAAAAAAACGCCTATAGGGAATCTCTCCGGCGGACAAATACAACGTGTACTGCTTTGTCGAGCTATTATTTCTTCTCCCAAAGTATTAATTTTAGATGAACCAACAACATATGTTGACAGTCATTTCGAAAAAGAATTTTATCCCATTCTCCAAGAGCTAAATAAAAGCATGAGCATAATAATGGTATCCCACGACTTAGGAACGATCTGCTCATATGTAAAAACCATAGCCTGCGTAAACCGAGAATTATATTATCATAACTCCAATTTAATAACATCGGAACAACTCCAATCTTACAACTGTCCTATTGAACTCATCACACATGGACACGTTCCACATCGAGTATTGTCAAACCATTAATAACAGCAAACAAAAAAACTATGTTTGAATTACTAAAATATGATTTCTTTCAAAATGCACTTATCAGCACAATACTTATCAGTATCAGCTGTGGACTTGTAGGCACCTACATCGTAGCAAAACGTATGGTATTTATCAGTGGAGGCATCACCCACGCCTCTTTTGGCGGCTTAGGACTTTCCTATTATTTAGGATTTTCACCTATGATTGGAGCAACTATTTTTGCTCAATTAGCTGCTTTAGGGATTCTATTTTTAGGGGAAAATAAAAGATTCCGAGAAGATTCACTCATCGGAATCTTTTGGTCAGCAGGAATGGCTATCGGCATCCTCTTCATCTATTTAACTCCCGGATATGCACCTAATCTTATTTCTTACCTTTTCGGCAACATTTTGACCGTGACCTCCGGCCAAATTGCCCTTACCGGTATCCTCTGCCTTACTGTTATCCTATTTTTTGCCTATTCCTATCGTAGCCTATTTTACATCGCTTTTGACAAAGAATACAGCAATACTCACCACATACACGTAAATATACTTAACACTACAATTACCAGCATCATTGCATTTTGCATTGTCATTTGTCTTAAATTAGCCGGAATCATATTAGTCATATCTTATTTAACTATTCCTCAGTCAATTGCCGGAATATACTACAAAAACTTTCCCCAACAACTTGTTGCCTCTTCCTGCATCAGCATGGCAGGATCCGTTGCAGGCCTTTTCGTTTCAGCCTCCTTTCAAATTCCGACAGGGGCAACTATTGTAGTCTGCTTTCTGCTACTCTTTATGTTAAGCTGGGGATGGACCCGCATACATCCCCCACACACAACACAACTTCAAGCACCAACTACTCTACACCATAAAGAAAAGAACTCTTTTCCTGAAAACATTTGAAAAATGGGCAGTTATTTTTATTTTTGCTCTCGCGCTAAGGAGCGTTAAAAACAATACAAACAGCAATAACAAATACCAACAAAAATATGAATTACGATTTTATTGTTATCGGCAGTGGCCCCGGAGGATATGTAGCAGCCATCCGTGGAGCCCAATTAGGGTTTAATGTAGCGGTAATAGAACGAGCAGAACAAGGAGGAATTTGCCTAAATTGGGGATGTATTCCTACAAAATCACTTTTAAAATCAGCACAAATACTTGATTATGCCCGTCATGCAGGGACATTCGGTATTAAGATAGAAAATGCAGAACCGGATTTTGCAGCCATCATTGCTCGAAGTCGGGATGTAGCAGACAAAATGAGCAAAGGAATCCAATACCTCTTTAAAAAAAACAACATCAGTGTCATTGCAGGAACAGGGAAACTAACACCAGACAAACAAGTAGAAGTAACCAACACACAAGGAGAAAAGACTCTATATTCAGCCAAACATATTATTTTAGCAACGGGAGCCCGTTCACGTGTTCTACCCGCTATTCCACAAGACGGGAAACGTATCATCGGCTATCGTGAAGCCTTGACTTTAAATCATTGTCCGGCTTCATTATTAGTGATAGGCTCCGGAGCTATCGGTTCAGAATTGGCTTGGTTCTACAACACAATGGGAGCCCAAGTAACTCTAGTAGAATTCATGCCAAACATCCTGCCGATAGAAGACGAAGAAGTATCCAAACAAATAGGACGTTCATTCAAAAAAGCCGGAATCAATGTCATGATAAAATCCACTGTTGAAAGTATTGATACAACTGGCGAGTTATTAAAAGTTAACATTCGTAACAAAAAAGGAGACATAGAAATTCATGAGGCTGAAATAGTATTGTCTGCTGTTGGTATTGCTCCCAATATTGAGAATATAGGACTTGAAGAATTGGGAATTGAAATGGAGCACGGCAAAATAAAAGTAGACGATTACTACCGTACCAACATAGAAGGAATATATGCTATCGGAGATATTGTACATGGCCCAGCACTAGCACACGTAGCCTCAGCAGAAGCAATTTGTTGTGTAGAAAAAATAGCTGGAATGACACCGGCGCCCATCCGCTATGACAATATTCCTGGCTGCACGTATACAACTCCAGAAGTTGCTTCTGTCGGACTATCCGAAGCTAAAGCAAAAGAAGCCGGATATGAATTAAAAATCGGCAAATTCCCATTTACAGCTTCAGGAAAGGCAAGTACAGCCGGAGTCAACGACGGATTTATCAAACTGATTTTCGATGCACAAAATAATACTATCTTAGGCGCACATATGGTAGGTGCAAATGTCACTGAAATGATTACCGAATTAGTTGTGGCCCGTCAAAAAGGTCTGACTGCACACGACCTCATCAAAACCATACATCCTCATCCGACAATGAGCGAAGCTGTCATGGAAGCTGCTGCTGCTGCATATGACGAAGTGATACATTTATAAATATCTATAATAATAAATTAATTTGAATGAAAAAAACATTAATTGCAACAAGCCTACTACTTGCATGCTCCGGAGCATTTGCCCAAAGCATTACAGACAAAGATTTGCAAGAGATTCAAGCAAGTTTCAAAAAGGATGCTTCCACCAAAGCTATCCAAAACATTCTAACTGTGGATAAAAATATCCGCCAAAATGCCTTAAATCGCGATCTGCAAGGGAAAATCGATCACTACTTCAAATATCGAGCAGACGTCAAAGGAATCACAAACCAATTAAGCTCAGGCCGCTGTTGGATGTTTACCTCCATGAATGTATTACGTCCCCAGATTATGAAAAAATACAATCTCAATGCATTTGATTTTTCACATAACTACCTTTATTTTTGGGATATTTTTGAAAAGAGCAACTTGTTTCTAGAAAACATCATCGCTACTACAGACAAGCCAATGGATGACCGTACTGTAGTGGAATATTTCAAAAATCCTGTTGGTGACGGAGGAGTATGGAATCTTTATTACAATGCAGCCCAAAAATACGGTGTCATACCACAAGAAGTAATGCCGGAAACAGCTCATTCAAACAACACAGCACAATTACTAAGTCTGGTTAATGAAAAATTGCGCCTTGGGGGTTACACACTACGCGAAATGGCTACCGGAGGCAAAAAGACGAAAGAATTACGCACGGAAAAGAAAAACGTACTCAAAGACGTGTACCGTATACTCGCATTGTGTTTAGGGGAACCGCCCCATCAATTTACGTGGAGATATATGACGAAAAATGGTGAAATCAAAGAATTAACCAATTATACCCCAAAACAATTCTACAATGAAATCACACCTGCCGACTACACTCCAGAGAATTATATCATGATTATGAATGACCCTACTCGCGAATATTATAAAATATATGAAATACAAAACTATCGTAATACACAAGAGGGTATCAATTGGATTTATCTGAATTTACCGAATGAAGACATCAAGGCTGCTGCATTGGCTTCTATCAAAAACAATGAACCTATGTACGCATCATGTGATGTAGGCAAACAATTCAATCGTGAAGAAGGAATTCTGGATCCAGAAATGTATGACTATGAATCATTGTTAGGAGTTAAACTGTACATGGATAAAAAAGCACGTATCCTCACCCGTCAAAGCGGCTCTGCTCATGCAATGACATTAATAGGCTGCGATACAGATGTAAATGACAAGCCTGTAAAATGGGAATTCGAAAACAGCTGGGGCGCTAACAATGGACACAATGGTTATCTGACTTTCACAGACAAATGGTTCGATGAATACATGTTCCGTATTGTGATCCGCAAAGTATACTTAAACGAAAAAGCGATTAAAGCATTAAATGGTAAAACGGAACAGCTACCTGTTTGGGACTATATGTACTAATTATAAAAGTGGCTGCTATTTCAACAGCCACTTTTTATTTAATCCATACTTACAATTTATAAATCAAGGCTGTCGCATACGCAGATACACCTTCCTCGCGTCCTTCAAAACCCAAATACTCTGTCGTAGTAGCTTTAACAGACATATCTTCAATATTTATCTCCAAGATTCCAGCCAGACATTGACGCATTTCATCTATATAGGGACGAATCTTAGGACACTGCAAACAAACCACGGAGTCAATATTACTAATTGCAAATCCTTTATTTTCTATTATTTCTTTCGTTTTTTGCAACAATAGTTTACTATCTATCCCCTTATATGCCGGACAAGAGTCAGGAAAATGTAATCCGATATCCCCCAATCCTGCAGCTCCCAATAAAGCATCACAGATTGCATGGATCAATACATCACCATCAGAATGTGCAACACATCCCTTGGTATGTTCAATTTTAATACCTCCCAACCACAGGTTCATCCCCTTTTCAAGGCGATGAACATCTATTCCGATTCCTGTTTTAATTCTCATGGTATAACATTTGTATATTATGGTACTTTCAAAATTCAAAAATAAAAACTTTTTCCCAATAATATCCTTCAATAAGAAAGTACTTTTTCAAGAAAATCCTCTAAATTTGTATTGAAAATTCTATCACAAACAAAAAGATGTTTCATCAACACGATATGACAGAGACTATTACAGAAATATACGAACAATTCGTCCACGGTCACCATATAGAAACCGATTCGCGAAAAGTTAAGTCTGGAGATATTTTCATTGCCTTGAAAGGGGAAAATTTCAATGGTAATGAATATGCTTCAACAGCGATAAAAAATGGAGCAACAGCAGCCATTATCGACAATCCCCAATATAAGGAAGAAAAATGCATTCTAGTCAAAAATACATTGAAATGTCTGCAAGAATTGGCACATTACCATCGAAAACGGCTTGGTTTACCTATTTTAGGAATTACAGGGACTAATGGCAAAACAACAACCAAAGAACTCTGTCACGCCGTATTGTCAAAAAAATATAAAACATCTGCCACTCAAGGCAACTTCAACAATCATATCGGTGTACCCTTAACCTTACTCAACATGGATGAAACAACAGAATTTGGCATCGTAGAAATGGGAGCCAATCACCCTGGGGAGATTCAAGACTTATGCACCATTGCCGAGCCTGATTTTGGGCTTATTACTAATATTGGTTATGCACATCTTGAAGGATTTGGCAGCTATGAAAACATCATAGCTACCAAAAAAGCACTTTACGAACATGTTTTCGCAAAAAAAGGCAAGGTTTTTGTCAGCGCTTCTGACAATCTTCTTATGCAATTAAGCGAAGGATTCAACCGCAGTACCTATGGAAACCAAGGCAACCTTTTGAAAGGAGAAATAAAACAATCTGTACCCTACCTTGTTTACACAATCATTACCCCTAAAGGACAACTCTACATCAAAACTCATTTAGTCGGAGATTACAACTTTGACAATGCTATGGCTGCATCTGCAATAGGTTTTCATTTCGGGGTTGACCCATTAAAAATACAAGAAGCTATCGAAGCCTATCATCCATCGAACTTGCGTTCACAACTAATCAAAAGTGAACATAATACCATTATTTTAGATGCCTACAATGCAAATCCAAGCAGTATGCAGGCATCAATAAATAACTTTCGCGAAATGCCGGGTGAACATAAAGTACTCATTCTTGGAGAAATGCGCGAATTAGGAGCATCAAGTCTAAAGGCTCATGAAACTTTAATAGATTTAGCTTTGAGAGGTAATTTTGAAAAAATTTTTCTCATAGGAAATAATTTTGAACATTGTAATGAGAAACGTAATTTTATCACTTGGTTTCCTGATACAGAATCTTTAATAAAAACACTCCGAACAAACCCGATAACGGAATCATTTATCTTTATCAAAGGCTCCCGCAGGAACCGACTGGAACGAATTGTAGAATGTCTCTAATCATTTAAAACCGTGAACAACAGATTAGTCATCATCCCCACTTACAACGAAAAAGAAAATATCGAAAATATTATTCGTTGTGTTTTTTCCTTAAAACCGGAATTCCATATTCTGATTATAGAAGATAATTCTCCGGACGGAACTGGCGCCATCGTCAAGAAATTACAACAAGACTTCGAACATCTTTACATGGTAGAACGAAAAGGTAAATTGGGCTTAGGGACTGCCTATATTACAGGATTTAAATGGGCATTAGAACATAACTACAAATACATTTTTGAAATGGATGCCGATTTTTCACACAATCCTCACGACCTGATTCTTCTATACAATGCTTGTGTAGACGGAGCTGATTTATCTGTTGGTTCAAGATATGTAACCGGTGTAAATGTAGTCAATTGGCCCATGAGCCGAGTATTATTATCCTATTTTGCATCAAAATATGTAAAAATGATTACCGGCATGAAAGTACATGACTCGACTGCCGGTTTTGTCTGTTACACTAGCAAAGTTTTAGAAACGATTGACTTGGATAATATCCGTTTCAAAGGATATGCTTTCCAAATCGAAATGAAATTTACTGCAACAACATTAGGTTTTGCTCTTAAAGAAGTGCCTATCATCTTTACTGATCGCACATTAGGAACTTCTAAAATGAATAAAGGCATCATCAAAGAAGCTATTCTAGGAGTTATTACCATGAAAATCCGTGCAATGTTCGGCAAAATCAAGAAACGCAATTAAACATTGATATGAAAAAAGTCATCAAAGGGGGAGTGCTTATCAATGAAGGTAAGCAATATAAAGCAGACATTATAATCGAAAACGATCGAATACTATCCATTATTCCTGAAGCAAAAACAGATGATTGCGAAATCATTCATGCCGAAAATTGTTATGTACTTCCGGGAATTATTGATGATCAAGTACATTTTCGAGAGCCAGGAATGACACATAAAGGTAATATTGCAGAAGGCAGTAAAGCTGCCGCAGCCGGAGGCATAACTTCTTTCATGGACATGCCCAATGTAAAACCACCAACAATAACCAATGATCTGCTACTCGAAAAACAAGAAATTGCGGCCCGTACATCACTGATAAACTTTTCGTTTTACTTGGGAGCTACCAGCAGTAACATCAAGGAAATCAAACAAGTGAATCCTCATACAACCTGTGGCATAAAAGCGTTTATGGGTGCTTCAACGGGAAACTTACTCATTGACGAACTCCCAGCATTAGAACGACTTTTTGCAGAAGCACCGATACTAATTGCCACACATTGTGAAGATACTCCTATCATCAACAATAATCTTGCCTTCTATAAAAAAAAATATGGAGATAATATTCCCGCCTTTTGCCATCCTCTCATTCGAAGTAGAGAAGCATGTTTAAAAAGTTCATCATTAGCAACCTCATTAGCTAAGAAATATGGGAGTAGATTGCATATACTTCATTTAAGTACCGCAGAAGAACTCTCTCTGCTTGACAGAGGATTGACAGAAGAAAAAATGATCACAGGAGAAGTATGTGTACATCATTTGTGGTTTAATGATAAAGCCTATCGTGAAAAAGGAAACTTAGTGCGGTGGAATCCAGCAATAAAAACAGAAAATGACCGCCGTGCACTACTTAAGGGTTTGAATGAAGGAATATTAGATATCATTGCAACCGACCATGCTCCTCACACTATTGAAGACAAAAATGGTTTATACACACAGGCAGCCAGTGGTGGTCCACTAGTACAACACTCCCTCGCCATCATGCTAGAACTAGCCGAACGCGGAGAAATTACACGTGAAAAAGTCATTGAAAGGATGTGCCATGCACCTGCAAGATTATTCTGCATCGAAGGGCGTGGATTCCTACGAGAAGGCTACAAAGCAGATATTTGCATTGTACAAAAAAACACTTGGACCGTCAGTAAAAAAAACATATTCTATCAATGCGGTTGGTCTCCCTTAGAAGGTCAAACCTTCCATTATCAAGTACGTACAACATTAGTAAATGGAATCGTAGTTTATGATCAAGGAAAATTCCCTTCAAACAATAGCCGCGGTGAATTACTAACCTTTATCAGATAAAGTAACTAAGAAAACAAGCACAAATCAACAAGATAAACATGAAATCATTAACTATTTTCACTCGTTGAACAATAAAAAAATGCGAATAAATAAAAACCAGTGGAAATGCCAACATATACATAAAATCATAATAATTACCCGGTAATACTAATAAGGTAACAATTAAAAACAACAACATGGAAACCAAAGAAAGCATTCCTCTACGCTGATAGACAATCATTGCAGAATACTTAGAAAAAAAATGTGATACGGCTATTATCAGCAATATAAACAATAGACTCAAACGTAGTATCTCGACGATAGGCAAATCATGAATATAATGACCAGTAACAAGATGGTTCATAAAACGTTGTGACAGTAAGACCAATGAATCGGTCCAATAATAATAAAAAGAAACAAACAAAGCAGGTACACAAAAACCTACCACTAAAGCCATCACATCCTTGATCGTCGAACGACCTAAAAAAAGCACGGCACACAATGCCCATAACAATAAAAAAACAAATTTAGGATAAATGGCAACAGCCAACATCATCAAAGCTCCAAAATCAAAAAGAGATGCATTGTTTTTTGTATTGTTAATAGCTGACTGCAAACGAGTGATAGCAAGTCCTATGATAAAAACAGCAAACAACAGATAATTGAATCCTATACTCACCATCGTACCAGAAGTCAACAAAACATAAAGCAAAGAAGGCAAAGTTGTACGCTGATACAGTAATTTAAAAATATTGCTAATCAAAAATAGCATATAAGCAATACCCAATATCACAATTCCACTAATAACTGATTGCCATGTATCATCAAGCAAATCGATAAAAGCAATATTTATACAACCATGTATCGGAACATTCACTATCTGATGTTCCAGAAGCCATTTATCCAATAAATTAATTGCCGCTACAATGAACGGCAATATGAAAAGCATATATAAGCTCTTGGATTTCAAAAATCTATTCATCTATACACAATGAAAAACATTAACGAACCCATTTCAGCAAATCCTGCCCTATATCGCGACGAAAATTCATACTCTTGAATTTAATATGCTCTACATTCTTATAAGATTGCTGAAGCGCTCCCTCCAATGTATGCCCATAAGAACTAACAGCCATTACACGCCCTCCATTAGTCAAAACCTGACCATCTTCCAATTTTGTACCGGCATGAAAAACAATACTATCTTCCACATCCTTCAGTCCTATAATAATATTACCTTTCTCGTAACAACCAGGATATCCTCCAGCAACCAACATAACGGTCGTGCAATAGCGCTCATCCAATGCAAACTCAGCTTCAGCAAGACGGCCTGTAGCTGTGGCTACCAACAATTCAAGAATATCTGTTTTCAAACGCGGTATTACAACTTCCGTTTCAGGATCTCCCATACGCACGTTATACTCAATGACGGCAGGATTTCCCCCATCATTCATCAAACCAAAGAAAATAAAACCACGATAATCAATACCATCTTTCTGCAAACCTTCTACAGTAGGACGCACAATCAATTCTTCTACTTTTCTGTTAAATTCTGAATTTGCAAAAGGCACAGGAGAGACAGCGCCCATTCCCCCGGTATTCAACCCTGTATCTCCTTCTCCAATTCGCTTATAATCTTTAGCCGAACCTAATATTCTATAATCTTTACCATCTGTTATAGCAAACACAGAAATCTCAATTCCATGTAAAAATTCCTCAATTACAACACGGCAACTTGCTTTTCCAAACTTTCCACCTAACATTTCTTTCAATTCCTTCTGCGCTTCTTTCAAATCATCAATGATCAATACACCTTTCCCTGCTGCCAAACCATCAGCTTTAAGTACATAAGGCGGATTTAAAGTCGCAAGGAATTGTTGTCCTTCTGCTATATTATGGGAAGTAACTGTCATATATCCAGCTGTCGGGATTCCATGACGTTTCATAAATTGTTTAGCAAAATCCTTACTACCTTCCAATATCGCACCATCTTTACCAGGTCCGACAATCATCAAGCCGCTCAAACGATTATCTGCCTGCAAGAAATCACGAATTCCCTCTACCAACGGATCTTCAGGTCCGACAATCAATAATTGAATTTCCTTCTCAACAATAAAATCAGCTATTGCCTTAAAGTCCGTAACAGCAATGCTTACATTTTCAGCTAATACTGCTGTACCTGCATTACCTGGTGCAATATATAATTTTTCCAATTTTGAACTTTGTGCAATTTTCCATGCCAATGCATGCTCTCGACCTCCCCCTCCCAATAATAATACTCTCATAATCCCAAATACTTAGATGAAAAAATATCAAACGCAAAATTAAAATTATTTCTTTGGAGTCCTAACAGCATGCTTCATTACAAAAGGAATTTCCATTGAAAGTTCCATAAATCCCATAAATACACCATTATCATACCAAGGTGTCTGATATATCAATTTTTTTATCCCTTCTTTCTCTATAGTATAAGCATTTGTTCGTGGATTCTCTAACATATCCGCCAACATAGAACGCGCAGGTTCTGGATGACAATCCAAAACATTCTTACCAATCAAATCTTCGCGTCCAGGTTTCAAAAAAGTCTTGCGAGACTTATCATTCATCTCTATAATTTTACCATTCTTGTCACAAATGGTGATTGCTAGATTCACTTCTTTAAAATAATCCATAGTCATGCAATTTAATTTTCAGCAAAATTGCTGTATATCGAGCATATTTCCAAAATCTTCCAAATATATTTTTGAAGGAAAATTATATTACCAGATATTTTTTTGCCCAATATTTTGCAAATATAAAAAAAGCACCTATCTTTGCATCGCTTTTGAGAGAAATTCCTTAGTAGCTCAGTTGGTTAGAGCGGCGGACTGTTAATCCGTAGGTCGTAGGTTCAAGTCCTACCTGAGGAGCAAAAAAACTCAAAAGCAAAATTCCTTAGTAGCTCAGTTGGTTAGAGCGGCGGACTGTTAATCCGTAGGTCGT
>JAHHTT010000039.1 GCA_020024465.1 Odoribacter sp. | reverse complement strand
TGTTGGGAAGTAACTTAGCCTGCTTTTTAGTAACTTTAGCATTTCAACTCGTCAATGGTCATGCAGGAAAATCTTTGGTTACGTTCAGTTTCTCGTGCTTGTGGTGTAATATGGCAAGCATACAAAGAGCGTGGAATGTCTTTTCTTGGTTACAGAAAGGGAAAAAAGATCGAACACGGAAACGAGTTCTTTAAGTAAAGTCGAAGTATATATTTGGTAAATTGTTTAACTCCCATGTAAGCTTGTCCTTCTTGTTATCTTGCCAACCTGTGGTTTTCTTGTAATCTCTCAGCGTTTTGTAAATACTTCTGAAGCTTTTGTCTATGTCAGTTTCGATCATGTTTCTGTTGTAGGCGAAATAGGTGGTCAGCCACGGCTCTATTTCTAAGTCAAATTTTGGGTTGGCACCCCGGTTGACAATTACTGTTGAAAACCCAACCGTATAAAACAAAAAAAGCACCTACATTCGTAAGTGCTTTAAAACGAGAGCGGAAAACGGGACTCAAACCCGCGACCCCCAGCTTGGAAGGCTAGTGCTCTATCGACTGAGCTATTTCCGCAATTTATTGTGTGGGCAGTGATGGATTCGAACCACCGAAGGCTACGCCAGCTGAGTTACAGTCAGCCCCATTTGGCCACTCTGGTAACTGCCCATGCCCAAAGAAACTCTTCTTTGTTCCTTTTTGCGAGTGCAAATATAGAGCTTTTTCTTTACACTGCAAATTTTTTGCGGTAAAAATTAATTTACCACATTTGTCGGGGTGCCGGTGAAGAAGTTACGGATGTTGGCGAGGGCTTCTTCTGCCATGGCGATGCGAGTGTCAATGGTGCCGGTGCCGATGTGTGGGGTCAGTATGACATTGTCAAAATCGTAGAGGGCTTCAGTGATATGAGGTTCGTCTTCGAATACATCAAGTGCCGCTCCGGCAATAACATGACTTTTTAAAGCTTCTACAAGGGCTTTTTCATTGATAACTGCACCGCGGGCTGTGTTTATCAGTATGGCTGTCGGCTTCATCAAACTGAATTCATGGACATTAATAAGGTGGCGTGTTTCTGTAGTAAGAGGAGTGTGAAGAGAGATGAAATCAGATGTTTGCAATAAGGTATTTAAGTCTGTACGTTGATAACCGATCACTTCTGTATGTCGATTATAGTAAATGACTTTCATTCCGAAAGCTTCAGCTTTACGGGCAACGTTGCGACCGATATTGCCCATGCCTATGATACCAAGTGTTTTGCCTTCAAGACTAAAGCCCAGATTTTTCATGGTCCCCCACATGGATTCTTTCTCTTTGCGGATACGGAGGTTGCATTCGGATACCCGACGCGCTGCGTTTAGCATTAAGGCCATGGCAAGTTCTGCCGTCGGATTGTTGACAGAGCGGGGGGTATTGGTTACAGCAATCCCTTTTTTGCGGGCGTATTCTACATCTATGTTATTATAGCCAACTCCATAGTTGCTGATTAATTTCAGATTGGCTCCAGCATCGATGATTTCCTTGTCAACTGAATTATGACTGTGAAATATGGATAATAATACGTCATGTTCTGGTAGTAAACGTAAGATTTCCTCTCTGGACATCTGTTCGTTTGATGGAAAAGTTATCTCCCAATCCTTAGGAAGGTTCTCGAAAGGGAGGCGTGGCAGATTATAAGTGACAAGAATTTTCATGATAGGTGGTTTGTAGTGTTATTACATAATGTTATAATGTTTGCTTTAGTCTAAAGTTGTGCGGGCAAATGGAACTGTATCTAAGCCGATAAATTGTCCGGACAGGTATTTATAGTAGCCGGTTACAGCAACCATACCGGCATTGTCGACAGAGTATCCGAGACGTGGGATATATACCTCCCATCCGCAACGGGCTGCTTCTTCGTGCACGGCTTTTTGCAGGGCAGAGTTGGCTGATACTCCTCCGCCAATGGCTATTTGTTTGATTCCGGTTTGTTTGGCGGCTTTTTTTAATTTGTCCATGAGAATATCAATAACGGTTTTTTGCAATGATGCGCAAAGGTCATTGAGATTTTCCTGGATAAAGTCAGGGTTTTTCTTTAATTCATCTCGCAGAAAATAAAGAAATGAAGTTTTTAAACCGCTAAAACTGTAATCTAATCCCGATATTTGTGGTTTGTTGAAAGAGAACCGTTCCGGATTGCCATCTTTGGCCAGTCGGTCAATGACGGGGCCGCCGGGATAAGGAAGTCCCATGACTTTGGCACATTTATCAAAGGCTTCTCCGGCTGCATCATCGATGGTTTGACCGATCATTTCCATATCAAGATAATCGTGTACAATAATAAGTTGGGAGTTCCCTCCTGATACCAATAGAGTCAGAAATGGGAATGAGGGATGGCGACTTTCCTTTCCGGGCTCTTTTATGAAATTGGCCAATATATGGGCTTGCAGATGATTGACTTCAATCATGGGAAGTTTGTTGGCAATGGCAAAACCTTTGGCGAAGGAGGTCCCTACCAGTAATGAACCTAATAGTCCAGGACCACGGGTGAATGCTATGGCATTGATGTCTTTTATCTCAATACCTGCCTGACGAATTGCTTCGTGAACGACAGGGATGATGTTCTGTTGATGTGCCCGTGAAGCTAATTCTGGAACAACACCGCCGTATGCTTCGTGCACTTTCTGGCTGGCGATAACATTGGAAAGTACTACACCGTCACGTAAAACGGCTGCAGAAGTGTCATCGCAGGAGGATTCTATGCCTAAAATTACAATCATGACTTTAATTCAAAATGTAAAAGTAAATTAGCTGATTTCTTTTCAAATATGCTGCAATATTAATATTTTTGTCTGCAAACTGAAAATAACAAGGTATATAAAAAAGATTCTTCAGATATTATTCTATTGGGTAGGAGGATTTCTATTATTGCTGGGTGTGACTTACGCCCTGTTGTTATCTCCGTCTGTCCAGACAATTTTAGTGAAATATATTACCGATAGAATAGAGAGCGTGACCGGAGTGCGGGTAGAAGTGGGAGGGGTGGATTTCCGCCCTGTCAGTTCATTGATTTTGAATGATGTTTTGGTGCGTGATTTTAAAAATGATACATTATTGTACTGCAAGGATTTAAGGGTGAAGACTGATTCTTTTAGTTTTGTGAATCGGATGTTTAATGTACGGGAGGTGGTTCTTGACGGAGCGGTGTTTAATTTATGGGTGCAGGATAGTACGAATGATACCAACATGGAGATATTGCTTGATTCTTTGTCTAAAGGAAGCAGAGCCAAGCAAGAGGATAAGGGAGGTAAAAAGGTGCAGGATACCTGGTGGTTCAGTTTGCGGAAGATAAGTTTTAGAAATTCACGTTTTACTTATCGGGAGGAGATTTATGAATCTGTAGAATATGGAGTGAATTGGACGGATGTGGATTGTCGGGATTTGAATGTGGATATTACGGAACTTTATTTTATGGAGAGTCCGATACGCATGACCGTATCAGACTTGAATCTTGTAGAAAAATCGGGTTTGCGTATCAGGGATATGGGAGGTAAAGTGAGAGCCGGTTCTTCTGATTTGCTGATTACAGATTGTCACATAGGGATGGAGAGAAGCGATGTGGACCTGGTGAAATTGGAATATCATTGGACTCCGAATCAGCATGATTGGAAGTATTTTACAACACGGATGCAACAATATTATGAGGTGGGGCCTTCATCTGTCAGTTTTATTGACTTGGCTTATTTTAACGAGATGTTGAGAGGTATTGATAATACGGTGAAATTCAGTGGTATCGTGTCCAATACAATAGAGCAGTTAGAAGGGAGAGACTTGTATTTTGAGTTGGGGGAACATAGTCTGTTTCAAGGACGTTTTAAGTCAGTCGGATTACCGGATGTATGGAATACTGTTTTTAATATAGAATTGCAAAAAGTTCATTTTGCACCGAAGGATTTGTCGACTGTTTATTTGCCTTGGTTTGAGATGAATATTCCGATACCTTCATTTTTGTATAATGTCCCTTATATTGATTTTAGTAATATTCGGTTTGATGGTTTGTTGTCGGATTTTATTGTGCATGCGCAAAGTGTTACTCCCGCTTTGTCCGGTAAAATGAATCTGATTTATGGAATGTGTGGAGAAAATGTGGAGGATTGTGCTGATATTCGGGGAGATTTTCAATTTGAACGCGTGGATTTTGGGACCTTTGCCGATTTATCCTTGTTGGGAAAGGGTTCATTCCAGGGAGAATATCATGGTAAGTGGATGAATGAAGGATTGTCTTTTAATGTAAAATCAAGCTTACCTTGGTTACGGGTTAATAAGGGGTATGTCAAAGATATCGGTTTGGCAATGGCTTGGGAAGATGAGCAATTGGATGTGATGGTTTCGTTGGAGGATAAGAATATGAGTGGTGGAATGGCAGGGTCTTATGAAATGAACGATTCATTGCAGTTTGCCAGTTTGAAGGGTAAATTGAAAATTGATAATCTTGATTATTTGGGTTGGGGGATAAAGGAGGGGAGGGAAAGTGTTACGTCGGAGTTTGATTTGATATATACGGGAGGAGGAGAAAATGGCTTTATGAATCTGCTTCTGTCGAATGTTGGGTATGAAACTGAAAATGATGGATTTGAAATTGAGCATATTTATTTTGAAGACAGTAGAAATGGGAAATTCAATGTTTCTACAATTTCTTCGGACGTGATGGATCTGACAATAAAAGGTAATTATAGAGCAGTGAATCCGATGTTGTTTGTAACGGAATTTGTAAAAAAATATTTACCGGCTTATTCTCTTGGTCCGAAACACCATCAATTGCAAGGACGTAAATATTTGGAACAGTTTGATTTTAGTTATGAGTTGGATATAAAGGATGTTAATCGGGTGTTAAGGGTTTTGGCTCCGGATTATCGGATAGCTTCAGGAGCAAGAATTGTTTCTAATTTCAGTACGGAAAATAATCGGATGGATTTGCATTTTCAGGCTGATTCAATCGGTTATAAAGCAATTGGCATGATGAAGCCTGATGTAACGATGGTAGGCGATCCGAAGCGTCTGTTTATGAGAATGGATGCTGATAGATTTGTATATGGAGACAATTATCAGTTGTGTAATGTGCGAAATGATCTGATAATGGTGGACAATCATTTGGATAACCGTTTGAGTTGGTGTAATTGGGAAGAAAAGACTTATAGTGGTTCGCTGGCGGCTTCTGTCGTATTTCAGCCGGAATATCTGGACGAATTCTCTACCAAAATATTACTTCAACGGGGAATGATTGTTATGGATGACAGTGTCTGGTATGTTGAGCCTTCGTCTGTCTTTATGAAAGGGAAAGAGGTGGAGATAAGGAATTTTTCTGTCCGTCATGGTAAAGAATCCTTTACGGTCGTTGGCAAAATTTCGGAAAATCCAGAGGAAGTCTTAACCGTTCAATTGGAGAATTTTAATTTGGGATATTTGGCAAGAGTGGCTTTGGAGGAGAATATGAAATTGTTTGGAGTGACAACCGGTTCGTTGACATTGCAGGATTATTATCACGATTGCCTGTTGCTGTCTGATTTTAAAATCAATGATTGGGGCATCGGTAGAGATACCTTGGGATCATTACAATTTCATTCTTATTGGGATGCAGATAACCGTAATTTGATGATAGGCGCTGAAAATATGATGAAAGATGAAGTCGCTTTGGCTGTGGATGGAGCATATAATCCTGATACAGATTCTATAGATATCGATATGCATATAAAAAAGATACAATTAGATCGTTTCGGTTCGTATGCCGCAGATATGGTATCTGAGGTCAAAGGAGGATTATCCGGCAATCTTTCATTGAAAGGGACTATAAAACAGCCGGATATTTCAGGAATGATTATTTTGGACTCGGTTGGGGGAAAGGTAGATGTGTTGAATACGCAATTTTATGTTAATGATACGGTCTGGGTGATGGGGGATCGTCTGAATTTTATGGATTTGGCAGTATATGATGCGGGTGGACACCGTATGTTGGTAAATGGTGATTATCGTTTTTGGAAAGATAGGTATAATGTAAAAGTTTTGTTTGATAATATACGGATGTTGGACACAAAATCCGCTGAAGGGGAGATGTTTTACGGACAGGTAAATTTAAGTGGCATGGCGGCAATTGATAATGAAAACGGGATGATGAATATGACGATCAGTGCACGTACAGAGCCTAAGTCTCAATTGAATGTTCCTTTAACTTCTGCGATTACCGAGCAATCGAATAATTTTCTTCATTTTGTACAGGTTGGTAGTCCCGTAGTGAAAAATGAACAGTTGTCGGCACAGTCGGCAGATATTAGTTTGAATGCTAATTTAGAGTTGAATGAGAATTTGGAGGTTCAAGTGATATTTGACCCTGCCGTAGGTGATATTTTAAAGGCTTCGGGAAATGGAAATATCAAATTGGCATTTGATAAAGACGGTAGCTTGAGTATGTTTGGAGAATATGGAATCACTCAAGGAGACTATCTTTTTACTTTAAGTAATTTGGTTAATAAGCGTTTTGTGCTTACTCCTGGCGGAACTGTTACGTGGAATGGTTCTCCTTATGATGCTGTACTGGATATCAGTGCTGTGTATAATTTGAAAACAACAATCAATGAATTGTTGCCTGTGGATGTTGGGGCTTCCGAGAATTCAGGAGGTGAAGATTTTGTGTCAGAGAGAGGCAGGAAGGTTCCGGTTGAATGTATTTTGAATCTGAGCGATGATCTGCGTAATCCTTCCGTAAAATTTGATATAAATTTCCCGTCTTTGGAGTCGCAGAGTAAGAGTTATATACAAAGTTTGTTTTCCAGTCAGGATGAAGTGAATAAACAGATGTTTTCCTTGTTGGTGTTGAATCGGTTTTATCGGAATGATAATACCGGAGATTATGGAGCGCAAGCACAGACAGCAGGTGTGACCACTGTGACTGAAATGATGTCTAATCAATTATCCAATTGGCTGTCACAAATCAGTAATAATGTGGATATAGGAGTCGCTTATCATGTGGGTGATCCGAATAGAGAAATCAGTTCGGATGGAATAGAGTTGGCATTGTCTACTCAATTGTTGAATGACCGTGTTACCATTTCAGCCAATGGGAATATGGATGTAGGGAATACGCGTAATGGAGCTGCCAATGACCGCAAGACAAATATTGCCGGTGATTTTGATGTAGAGGTGAAGCTTAACAGACAAGGAACGTTGAAAATGAAAGCATATTCTCATACGAATGAAAAAATTCTTTATAATAATACTGAGATGATTCAGGGAGTAGGGATTTCTTATCAGGAAACATTTGATACTTTGAAAGAATTATTACGGAAATATTTCGGTTTTTTACGTAGGAAAAAATAATTTCTTTATTTTTATCGTTGCTCAATGGCACTGTATTCAAAAATGGTACAGGTTGTGACAGTTATCGAAGTTTAGAATGTGAGAAATTATTTTAGAGAGTTTGAGAGGACGTAAGGTTTTAGTATTTTTGCAGATTGCGGGTAAATGGAGGTGGTGAAGATAACATTTAAAAGGAAATGAAAATGAAGTATAATTGGAAGCCGGGCACGATGATATATCCGTTGCCTGCAGTATTGGTAAGCTGTGGAAGCAGTCCGGATGAGTACAATCTTTTGACGGTAGCATGGACAGGGACAATTTGTACCGATCCGGCGATGTGTTATATTTCGGTTCGTCCGGAGCGTCATTCATATGATATTATCAAAAAAAATATGGAGTTCGTTATTAATTTGACTACAGAGGAATTGGCTTTTGCGACGGATTGGTGTGGAGTTCGTTCCGGAAGAGATTACCGTAAGTTTGAGGAAATGAAACTTACTCCGGGACAGGCTGCAGTGGTGAAAGCCCCGATTATTGAAGAGTCCCCGATTTCTATAGAATGCCGTGTCAAGGAAATTGTACATTTGGGTTCGCATGATATGTTTGTTGCTGAGGTTGTCAACGTGCAGGCGGATGAGCGTTATTTAAACCCGGAAACTGAAAAGTTTGAATTAGAGCGAGCCAAACCATTGGTGTATGCTCATGGAGAATATTTTGGTTTAGGGCGGAAGGTCGGAAAATTCGGTTGGTCTGTTCAGAAAAAGAAAAAAAGATAATAGATTTAATTTTAAAGTTATCATAATGAAAAAAAATCTCCAGTTTTTATGGTTGCCGTTGTTGTTGATAGTGATGGCGGCATGTGGAAATGGTTCTGGATTCAAGTATGAAACAGTTCCCAATGATCCTATGAATGCGCGTATTTATACGCTTGAAAATGGTTTGAAAGTTTACATGACTGTAAATAAGGAACAACCACGTATACAAACATTTATTGCCGTGCGTGCAGGAGGTAAGAATGATCCGGCGGAAACGACCGGTTTGGCTCATTATTTTGAGCATTTGATGTTTAAAGGAACAGAGAGCTTCGGTACTCAGAATTATGCAAAAGAGAAACCGATGTTGGATGAAATTGAAGCCTTGTTTGAAGTTTATCGTAAGACGACCGATGAAGCGGAACGGAGTGCTATCTATCATAAAATCGACAGTGTTTCTTACGAGGCATCGAAAGTGGCAATTCCCAATGAATATGATAAATTGATGGCAGCTATTGGAGCTGTTGGAACGAATGCATATACAGCGAATGATATGACTGTGTATGTGGAAGATATTCCGTCTAATCAGATTGAGAATTGGGTTAAAATTCAGGCTGATAGATTCAAGCATTCTGTGATTCGCGGTTTTCATACTGAATTGGAAACGGTGTATGAAGAAAAGAATATGTCGTTGACAAAAGATGACAGAAAGGTCTTCGAGCAGATGATGGCTGCTCTTTTTCCTCACCATCCTTATGGCACACAGACCGTTCTGGGTACTCAGGAGAATTTGAAGAATCCTTCGATTACGAATATCAAGAACTTTTTTAAGGAATGGTATGTACCTAACAATATGGCTATTTGTCTATCGGGGGATTTTGATCCGGAAATGATGATTGAAACAATCAATCGTTATTTCGGAGATATGAAGCCTAATCCTAATTTGCCAGAATTGAAGTTTGAAGCAGAAAAACCGATTGAGACTCCGATTGAAAGAGAAGTTGTCGGTGCTGAGGCGGAATTTCTTGTATTGGGATGGAGATTTCCGGGAGCTGCCAGTAAAGAGGCCGAAATGTTGAATTTATTGAGTTCTATTTTATATAACGGTCAGGCCGGTTTGATTGATTTGGATATAAATCAGAATCAGAAAATGTTGAATGCTGCTTCCTATCCTATATTATTTGCCGATTATTCTATGTATTTGATGCAGGGAAATCCTAAGGCAGGGCAGTCGTTGGAGGAGGTGCGTGATTTATTGTTGGCTGAGGTGGAGAAATTGAAAAAAGGAGAGTTCGATGAAGCGTTGCTGTCAGCTACTATTAATAATTTGAAGAAAGATATTCAAGAACGTTTGGAAAGTAATGAAGATAGAGCTGATTGGTTTGTACAGTCATTTATAAATGATTCGGATTGGGCTGATGAGGTGAGTGCCATTGAGCGTTTGAGTAAAGTGACGAAACAGGAATTGGTCAATTTTGCAAATATGTATTTCAAAGATAATTATGCGCTTATTTATAAACGGAAGGGTAAGGATGACAATACGAAGACAATCAGTAAGCCTGCCATCACACCTATTGTTATGAACCGTGACGTTGCCAGTGATTTTTTGAAAGAAATACAAGGTTCTGTTGTAAAACCGATAGAACCGGTATTTGTGGATTTTTCAAGAGATATTGAGAAAGGTGTAGCAAAATCGAATATTCCTGTATTGTATAAGAAAAATACAACTAATGATTTGTTTGTATTGACGTATGTGATTGAAAAAGGGAATAATGATGATCGTAATTTAAGCACCGCTGTGCAGTATTTGGATTATTTGGGGACTTCTACATTGTCCCCCATACAAGTGAAACAACAATTCTATGAATTGGCCTGTGATTTTTCAGTGAGACCGGCTTCTGAACGTACGTTTATTACGATTAGTGGATTGGCAGAAAACATGGGGAAAGCAATGGATTTAGTAGAGTCGCTTTTTCTTGATGCTCAGGAGAATCCACAGGTTTTGGAGTTTATGAAAGCCGATTTGTTAAAAATTCGGGAGGATCGAAAATTGAATCAACAGGCTAATTTTTCAATGCTGTTGCAATATGGATTGTATGGACCGAAATCTCCTGCAACAAATGTTTTGTCAGAAGCAGAATTAAAGGGATTAAAGTCGGAGACATTATTGTCATGTTTGCGCGAATTGAACTCTTTGGAACATTCAGTCATGTATTATGGTCCTGCTACGAAAGAATATCTGATTGAAGAAATTAACAAATATCATAGAGTACCGATAAGATTATCTAAGATCGATAGGAGAAATAAGTTTACTTTTCAAGAAACGCCACAAAAACGTGTGATTATTGCTCCATATGATGCTGCACAAGTTTATATGGCTGCAATTTCAAATCGTGGAGAAAAATTTGATATGTCAGTTTATCCGGTGCTGACTCTTTATAATGAATATTTTGGTGGAGGAATGAATTCCATTGTGTTTCAGGAAATGCGTGAATCCCGCAGTTTGGCTTACACTGCCGGAGCTAGTATGAGTGAACCGCAACGTTTGGATCAGCCGTATATATATAAAACATTTATTGCAACACAAAATGATAAAATGGGAGATGCTCTGAATGTTTTTGATGAAATTATTAATAATATGCCCGAATCAGAATCTGCCTTTAATTTGGCAAAAGAGGCTTTGTTGGCTCGGTTGAAAACAGACCGGATTATCGGTGCCGATATTTTCAACAGTTATCTGGAAGCCAGGGATTTGGGATTGGATATTGATCGTCGCAAAGTGTTGTTTGATGAAATTCAAAAGCTGACGTTGGCAAATGTGAAGGATTTTCAGCAGAAGTGGATAAAAGGGCGTACCTATACCTACTGTGTATTAGGAAATGAAAAAGCTATAGATATGTCGCAACTTTCTGCTTATGGTCCTGTAACACATGTGACAACGGAACAGATTTTTGGATATTAGAAATGAAGAACAGAACGGTTTGGCTTTTGAAAATGAAAGCCAAACCGTTATTAAAAATTAGGATGGGGAGATTATGAGGTTTAATATGATATTGAGTTGTTTTGTCGCTATACTTGCATTGGTAAATCCTATACAAAAAGTATTGATTGTATCATCATTGCAAGATCGCTTTTCTCTTGCCGAACTGAGATATATTTCATTGAAAGCGACTTTTACCGCAATGTTGATTCTGATATTTTTTCTCTATTTGGGGCAAGTGACTTTCAGTTATGTTTTTCGGGTGGAACTTTATTCTTTTCAAATTACTTGTGGTGTAGTATTGATGTATAACGGACTTTCCGGTTTATTGAAAGGCTTTTTTATGAAAGTGGACGAGCATATCAAGATAGCAGATCTGACGACTGTGCCGATAGCTATTCCCATGATTGCGGGACCGGCTACAATTACTGCGGCAGTAACTTTCCCTGTTCAATATGGGCGTTTTATTACGGTTATTGCTATTTTACTGGCCTTGCTTGTGAATCTGGCTTTTATGCTGGAAGCACGAAAAATCGGTAATTTCTTAATCAAATATAATTTTATGAATCCGTTGATTCGTATCATTGGATTGATTGTTGCCACTATCGGTTTGCAGATGGTTTTTGATGGAATAACCTTATTTATCAAGACATTATCTTGAGTATTGAAGGGTAAAATCTTGAATTTGCATAATTTTATTCTTGTTTAGTATCGTTTTATTTTTTAATTTTATTCCTTTTATAGAATCGCGGAATAAGGCAAATGAAGCAAATCAGAGAATCAATGGTATGGGATAGCAGAGAATCTTTTGAGCAGATTTTTCGAAATAATTATACCCGTTTGTGTATTTATGCAGAATCTCTGTTGCATGACAGGGCGGTTGTTGAGGATTTGGTTCAGGGGATTTTTTGTGAGCTTTGGGAAAAACGTAAGAAGCTGGAGATTCATGATTCGTTGAATGCTTATCTTTATCGGGCTGTCTATAACGCAGCTTTGAATATACTTAGACATGAAAAAGTAAAACTTGGTTTTATTGAGTTTGTCAACAAATATGCTGTTAAAGAGGAAAATAATATTGAGCATTTTTTTGACAGAGAAGAACAGGGATATCTGTCGGAAGAGATAAACCGCGCCATCAATGCTCTGCCCGGTCAATGCCGGGAGATTTTTTTGCTCAGTCGCTTTGCCGGTAAGAAAAGTGCAGATATAGCTCTTGCCTTGAATATATCTGTCCGCACAGTGGAAACACAACTTTATCGTGCGATGAAATATTTGCGTTCAGAACTTGCCCATCTTCGCAATGCAGATATTCTATTGTTTTTTTTATGGAATCGTATAAGTTGATTTATCGCTTTGGGGCTGTTGAGGGAGGAATGGCAGAGAATCATGTGAAATATTTGAATTGATTTTTTTTAGAAAAGATTGTAAGTAGTTTGTCGTAGTCGTTTGTCTTATATTAAAACGAATATAATAAGATATGCTTAAAATGCTATGACAGATGAAATACAACACATAATTATTGCTTCTTTGGAAGGAAGCGCTACAGATAGCGAATTGATTATTTTGCATGCTTGGCTGGAGGAGTCTGTTGAAAACGTGGCATTGTATGAAGATTTTTGTAGTATATGGCGGCAGACAGGCAAGGAGATGCGTTATGATGCGGATAAAGGCTGGAAGCAGATAGAGGCCCATTGGGTTAAAAATATTGCCATACGTCGTAAGCGTTTGATGATACATTGGCTGGAAGTGGTTGCGGTAATTGCTCTTTTCATTACAGGGGGGGTATGGTATTGGGTAGATGATTCATTTGATCATTCAGATTTTCAAATTGCAGTCAGGCAGATAAAACCTGGCAGTAAGAAAGCTGTTCTTTTTATAGGAGAAAATCGTCAGATAGAGTTGAGTGAGGGACGGCAAGATTCTCTTTTTTGTGGGCGTACCATGTTGAAAAAAGAAGGCAATACATTGGTATATAGTGATGATGTTCAAAGTCATGATATTGAAGAATACAATCGTTTGGTCACTCCACGTGGAGGCGAATATTCTGTTGTTTTGTCAGATGGCACAAAAGTGTGGCTGAATGCTGAATCGGAGTTGAAATATCCTGTGCATTTCAAAGGGCAAGAACGTAAGGTTTATTTAAAAGGAGAGGCTTATTTTGATGTAGCAAAGCGTAATGGACAAAAATTTATTGTTTGTTCTGATAAGACCCAGATAATTGTTTTAGGAACGGAATTTAATATAAAGAATTATGAAAGTGGAATAATTGCCACGACTTTGATTGAAGGAAGTGTATTGGTCGGATATGATGGAGAGGAGTGTCGCTTGAAACCGGGACAGCAAGCTACAATTGATGCTAATGGAATGAATGTTAGAGAGGTGGAGACGATTCTCTATACAGCTTGGAAAGATGGATTTTTTGTTTATAGAGATATGACGCTTGATCATATTTTACAGGAGTTATCCCGTTGGTATGACTTTAATTATTTCTATCAGAATGAAGAATTGCAAACATTACGGTTGACTGCAAAAATCAGAAAATTTGATAGTGTAGAGGATATTTTTGAAATATTAAAGACGACAGGGCAGGTTGATTTTGCTGTGCACGGAAAGACGGTTACTGTATTAAAATAATAACTTAATTATTAACTAACTAAACTAAGAATTATGAAAGGAAAATTTAAAGGTCGATTTTGGCTTGGGACCAAGATATCTTTGATTTTGATGCTATTCTGCATTCAAATACAGGCAAATGGCTTTTCTCAACAGACTCGGGTGAGTTTGAAATTGGGAAGTATTAGTGTTAAGCAGCTTTTTATCGAAATAGAAAAAATGACCGATTTGGCATTTGTCTATAATTCTAATGAAATTGAAAAGATTGGAAATGTGATGGTGGATTTTAAAGATGAGGAAGTAAGTAGGATTTTGGATTTTTGTCTGAAAGGTACAGGTTTGGGCTATAGTTTTGTAAACAATCACATTGTTATAAAAAGGATAAATGAAGTGCATGAATTACAACCTGTGCAGAGGGTAATTACTGGAAAAGTGATGGACAAAAGAACAGGGGTACCTTTGCCTGGAGCTACAATCAAGATTAAAGGTACTACCATCGGAACAGCGAGCGATATTAATGGTAAATTTGAACTTACTGTTGCCAGTCATGTTGAGGCGTTGGAGGTGTCATTCATCGGTTATGAAAATGTAGAGATTGCTGTCGGTAAAAAAGAGTATGTGGAAGTATTGATGGTTGCTGCCAATGCTGAAATGGAGGAAGTTGTAGTGACCGGAATTTTTACCAGAAAGGCGGATAGTTATACAGGAGCTGTAACTACGATCAAGAAAGAAGAATTGCAAAAGGTGGGAAACCAAAATATTTTGCAGTCATTGAAAAATATAGATCCGTCGTTTCAGGTGTTAGAAAGTAATGAATTTGGTTCAGATCCGAATAGAGTACCTGAGATACAGATGCGTGGAGCCTCTAATTTTTCTGATATGAAGGATAAATATCAAACAAATCCAAATCAGCCTTTGTTTATTGTAGATGGTTTTGAGCAAACGATAGAAAAAGTGATGGATATGGATATGAATCGTGTGGCTTCAGTAACCTTGTTAAAGGATGCCACAGCAAAAGCATTATATGGTTCTAAGGGTGCAAATGGAGTTGTTGTTATTGAAACAATTGCTCCGGAAACAGGACGCTTGAGAGTATCTTATACTGGTAATTTGAATATACAAACGCCGGATCTGACAAGCTATAATTTAGCTAATGCGGCGGAGAAATTGGAAATAGAACGGAGGGCAGGAGTTTATACATCTGTTACAAATAATCCGGTAGAGCAACAATTGAAGGATGAGAAATATAATTTATATTTGAATGAAATAGTGCGAGGAGTAGATACTTATTGGCTGAGTAAGCCCTTGCGTGTAGGAGTGGGACATAAGCATTCTCTGACTTTTGAGGGTGGTGATGACGCAGTTCGTTATAGTATAGATTTTTCTTACAATAAAGTGGCAGGAGTTATGAAAGGTTCTGCTCGAGAGGTGGTTACTGGCGGTTTTAATTTCCAATATCGTTTTGGGAAATTTTTATTTAAAAACCAATTGTCTGTAACATTTAATAAATCAGAAGAATCTCCATATGGATCTTTTTCAGAATATGCACGATTGAATCCATATTGGCGTCCATACAATGAAGATGGTACAATCCGTGATGTGTTAGGCAATTATAGTATCGCGAATTCAGGAGGTAGCCATTTGATTTATAATCCATTAATAAATGCAGGATTAAATACGAAAAATTCAATGAATTATACGGATGTGACTAATAATCTTTATGTAGAATGGGATGCTTTTGAAGGGATGAAAGTCAAAGGTCGTTTAGGAATTATTAGTCAGAAAAATGGTAATGAAGTTTTTTTGCCTCGGGACCATACTTCTTTCCGTGATATCACTCCGGATAGTGAAGAGTATTTTACCCGTGGCAAGTATACGATGGGTAATGGTAAAAATTCGGATATCAATACAGATTTTTCTTTGAACTATTCTAAAATGTTCGGCAAACATTTGATTTTTGCCAATGCTCAATGGAGTCTGGGACAGAAAAAGAGCGAGATTGTATATTTTCAGGCAGAAGGTTTTGCTAATAATAAAATGGATTATATTACTCATGCCAAACAATATGTATCCGGCAGTCCTTACGGTGATGAAGCTATGTCTCGAGAAACGAGTATATTGCTTTCTGCTAACTATTCTTTTGATGACCGTTATCTGTTAGACGCCACTTACCGTGCTAATGCTTCGTCATTGTTTGGTAACGATAAACGTTGGGGACATTTTTGGTCGGCAGGTATCGGCTGGAACATTCATAACGAAAAATTCATGGAGGATATTGCTTTTTTTGATAAACTTCGCTTAAGAGCATCAACAGGTTACTCCGGTTCGCAAAATTTTGATTCGTACCAAGCTGTTGCTACGTATAAATATTATAATGACAGTTATGATAATATTATCGGTTCTTATCTGCTAAGTCTGGCTAATCCTGATTTGCAGTGGCAAAAAACGCAGGATAATAATTTGGGAATAGAGATATCTTTTTTGAATGCATTTGATATTACTTTTGATTATTATGTCAAGAATACAAAAAATTTATTAACTCCGGTATCTTTGCCGCCATCGGTAGGATTTGATAGTTATACAGAAAATTTAGGTGAAACAAAAAACAAGGGTTTGGAAGCAAAAATCAATTACCGTGCAATAAAGGATACTAAACGAGAACTTTATTTCAGTGTGTATGCTTCTGCAATGCATAATAAAAATAAAATCACAAAAATTTCTGATGCTTTATCAGTGATGAACAATAAACGTGATGAGGAGAAAGAAAATGGGAATCAGGCAAATCCAGATCATGAAAAGAATAAAAGCGTGACCAAACCTTCGGTTCGTTATGCTGAAGGACAATCTATGGATGCTATTTGGGCAGTTCGTTCTTTGGGTATTGATCCGATGAATGGTAATGAGGTATTTCTTTCTTCTGACGGTAAGATGGTGTATGCATGGAATCCCAAGGATCAGGTTGTTGTTGGAGATGCACTACCTAAAGTTTCTGGAACATTCGGATTTAATTTTGAATATAAAGGATTCTCTGTCAATACTTCTTTTGCCTATAAATTGGGAGGGCAATACTATAATCAAACATTGGTCGATAAAATAGAAAATGCCGATATTCAATATAATGTTGATAGACGGATGTATACAGATCGTTGGACAACATCGGGCATAGCTGCAAAATATAAAGCTTTTGATAGTGGTCAGCCTTTTACACGTCCTACTTCTCGTTTTGTGCAGGATTTGAATGAATTGTCAATGACATCATTAAATGTCGGATATGATTTTCGCAACTGGAAGTTTATGAAAGGAGGAGTGCTTGAGCGATTGAAAGTGCAATTCTATGCAAATGAATTATTCAGGGCTTCTACGGTGAAAACAGAAAGAGGGACAGTGTATCCTTATGCGAGAACTTTTTCATTTTCAGTACAGGCAACATTTTAAAGGAAATAATAAAAGTTAGGAATATGAAGAAAGAATTATATATATTGAAAGTTGTTGTGTGGTGTGTATTGATATCATTTGTATGTCCTTCTTGTTCTGATTGGCTGGATGTTAAGCCGAAAACAGAGGAAGAGGCTGAAAGTCTGTTTAGTACGGAGGAGGGATTCAAATCCGCATTGGCAGGAGCTTATATAGCTTTGTGCGAACCTGATTTGTATGGTAAGGAACTGACGTTTGGTATGATCGGAGTCTTAGGTCAGGAATGGGCACGAGATCAAGGTCCTGTGGGGGTCAGTCAGTCTGCATATAATAATTTTCTTTATTATCGTTATGAAGAGGTGGTTACGAAACCGATTGTAGAGGCTGTGTGGACAAAGATGTATAAAACTGTTGCTAATGTAAATACTTTGATTGAATATGCAGATTTGAAAAAAGATGTATTGACTGGAAATAATTATGAAATAATAAAAGGAGAAGCTATTGCTTTGCGTGCATTTATCCATTTTGATTTATTACGTTTGTTTGCAGATTATAATTTTACAGATTCGGTGTTATCCATTCCTTATGTAAAATCATCCAAACCGGCTATCACTCCGCAATTTTCCACTAAGGTAGTGATTCGTTTATTAATAGAAGATCTTAATGATGCTTTGGAATTGTTGGAAAAAGATCCTATTTATACAGGTCAAGATGTATCTGGTATAGATAATGGATATTTGGTAAATCGTAATTTTCATTTGAATTATTATGCAGTACAAGGATTAAAAGCAAGAGTTTATACTTACGCAGGTAAAATGAAGGAGGCGTATGATGCAGCAAGAATTGTGATAGAAGCCCAAAAGAATGCAGATATTTGTCCGTGGGTGAATAAAAGTGATGTGAATGCGACTAATACGGCGTTGAGGGATAGAACATTCTCTTCAGAACATTTGTTTGCCTTGAATACAACAAAATTGATAGAGAATATTAAAGGGTATTTTAAAGAAACGCTTAGTCCATTGAAGAGCCGGATTGCTCCTAAGACTGCTGCGGATTGTTTGTATGTGACAGGTGATTATAGGGGACTGTTTTTTGAAAGTGATAATGGTGCAGAGAATGTGATGTCAAAATTCTGGCAAATGGATAATCAGGTTGTAGGTGGAGAGATTATACGTCCGAAAAGAAACCGTATGCCGGTGTTGCGGATTTCAGAGATGTTTTATATTGCAGCTGAATATTTAAAGACAATTGAACCACAAGGTGCTTTGGATATGTTGAATGAAGTACGCAGACATCGTGGTTTGGTGGAAGAATTGACCAATACAGATCCCATAGCAATTCAGAATGAAATATTGAAGGAATACCAACGGGAATTTTTAGGAGAAGGACAATTGTTCTATTATCATAAGCGAATGGGTACGAGTAGAATAGATGTTGCAAATGCTGTTTATAAACTACCAATGCCAGATGATGAGATAGACCTTGGACAGCGAAATTAATTTAAAAAATTAGTGAATATGAAGAATATATTGAAATCAGGTTTGTTATTATTGGCAATGCAGGCTATTTTTGTGGCTTGTCAAGAAGACGAAATCGAGACCTATCATGGTCCCGATGCTGTGAATCTGTTGATACAGCGTAAAGATAGTGCAGAGTTTTCTTTTTTGAGCGCAGCACCCTCTTTGCAAGAGTATGTCTTTGAAGTGGAAGTTCAGATACAGACAGTGACGCAGGACAGAGATCGGGTGGTGAACTTGGGGATAGGAAGCCGTACTACCGGTAAGTTGGATACGAATTTTGAGGTAGCTCAAAGCGTGACAATTCCTGCCGGAGAGGTATCGACAATATTGCCTGTGAAAGTTTTTAAGAAAGGTTTGAAAGATATTGAAGGAGGCTTGGTAGCAGATATTATGGTAGAGCCTTCGGCTGATTTTGTTGCTGGAGTATATGGAAAGATAAAACTGGTATTTTCCGGAGATTTTCCCATAAATTGGTATTCGAGTACTGGGGATGTAGGTGCAATTCCGTATATGTGGGGAAAATGTACTAAAGCGAAATATGAATTTGTGTATAATTATATAGGAACAATAGACTTAAAACAATGGTCCGGTTGGGATTATAATCCGATTATTGCTATGCAGAATGAATTGAATGGCGAATTGGATAGAATCGCAACAGAAACAGGCAAGCGAGTGAAGGATGATGATGGCAGTGATATGTGGTTTTCTCCAACGACATAGTGAAAAATTCCTGATGTTTAAATGATTTAAATGAATATGTTTATGAAAAAGAACTTTAATATATCATATATGCCTTGGGTGTTGGTATTTTTATTTACAGCCTGTTTTGATGATAAAGGCAACTATGATTACAACGATCTAAAAGATGCCGTTATTGATATTCCAGAAGTGACTGCAAATGGTGGTAAAATTAGTCGAGATGGTTATACAGAACTGACATTGACTCCCGATATTAAATTTAATATGGAGGCAAAAGCAGAGGAGTTTGATTTTGAGTGGAGTATTTTTTCACAAGCTCCTAAGGCAGATGAGAATGACAAATATGAACCGAAGAAAGTAATAGGAAAAGAGCAGAATCTGTCATGGATAATTGATGTGGTTCCTGGTGATTATTATCTTGTACTACGAATAACTCATAAGGAAACTAAGGCTGTTACGGATTATAAATTTGAATTTAGTATTAATACTATAACCGGTTGGATTGTTTACGATGAAAAGGATGGTGAAGGAGATTTGCATGTGATTCGTGACGGAGATATAATTCCGAATTTGTCAACAGAACAAACAGGTGTTATATATAATTGTTTTTCCGGATCTAATGGAGGAGAAAAATTGGACGGATGTAAATTTTTGTCATGGAGAAATATGGATAATAATTATGATCATATTTTTGTATGGAAGGAAGATGGGGTTGTGAAATTAAATGCAAAAACATATGAGATGGAGACAAAAGATTATGCAGAAATGTTTTTTACTTCACCATCAATATATGCTCCCATGTGTCATTATTATGAGAATCCGGCTTATGGTAAGATGGAATTTTTGATGAATAATAATGAGCTTTATATTATCCGATGGATGATGATGGGACAGACAGAGAAGTTCTCAATGCCTCTTAAAGTATTTGGAGTTGCGAATAAATTTGCTCCGTTTATAGCGGCAATTCCGTCAAGTAGCGGTAATACAAATTGTGCTGTGTTATATGACCCTGCAGGGAATGGTGGTTTTAGAACAATTGCCAATAATAGTACAAGTGCTGGTAGACCAAGTGTCGTTGGAGGGACGTTTAATCCATTGAATATGAATGAAAGCGGAGCATTAAAATTGAATTTGGTTGCAATGGGACAGGGACGTGACGGTACGACATGTGCTTTATTTAAGGATGAATTGAATAATAATCATCCATGGCTGTATACGGCAGATTTCCGTAAGGCTGAGAATCCTCTTACTTTAGCGAAGTATGATTTGGGAAATTTGGAGAATATAGATAAAGCTAAGTTGTTTGTTTTCGGTAATCGCGGGGATGTAATGTTTTATTCTGTCGATAATCAGGTGTATGCTTGGTCTTTTGGTGGTAGTCCCAAGGCAATTCTTCCTGCAGGTAGCAGTGAGGTGGTTGCAATGAAATTGTATACGCATTCTAATAATGAGGAGTATACGGGGCGAATCTTATTTGTTGCAACTTATGATGGTAATAAAGGAATGGTATATAAGATTACCTTTAATGAATTGAATGGAACTATTATAAAAACGCAGGAATTCCAAGGATTTGGTAAAATTGTGGATATGATAATAAAGGAATGATATTATGAAAAAAGAGATATTTGTTACATTTAGTTTAATGTTTTTGTTGGCAGTGTTAGCGCTGCCAACAATGGCACAGAATGGAATTTTC
>JAHHTT010000038.1 GCA_020024465.1 Odoribacter sp. | reverse complement strand
CTCTATGACAAATGTACAGCATCCTCCTCCCCTCAACAATAGCGAATGTTAGCAAAATGTTAGCAATTTTGCCTTAATCCCTCTCACTTATATTCAATATAAACTCATGTCAAAATCATATCAAAGATAACAGACGGTTATCTTTGTCTTATATTTGTGTTATCTTTGATATATGTTTGTCATATATTTAAATGGGAGGAAAGAAAGAGGGCAAAGGGAGTTGTCAGGGCAAAGCAGATTCCCAAATATCTCCACCAATAAATAATTTTACAATTCTACAATAGCAAATGTTAGCAAAATGATAATAATTTTTTCATCCATAAAAAATGGATGAAAAATTGATTGTTAAGATATTAACAGCTATTATTGTCTGCATGAAAAATACGGCTCCACACAAAGGAATTATTGTCACATTAATGATTATGCTGTTCATGGCAACAGTGATAATCCGAAATGTAAATATCTACCGTCTGGAAGCCAAAAATTTCAAACAGGAGATGGAGAAGGCGGTCCGGACCGGGATCAAGGAGTATTTGCTGTCGCAGGATATAAAAACCTCCTATCTACTTTCACAGACACCCTCTTACATCAAGATTAAATATATGGTGGGAGAAAATTTATATGTTGTCAATCCACAAAAACAACAATACGGCACAGCCTATCTCCGAATGCGCTATGATTTTTTCCGCGACCGTTGGTCCACCGACAGCCTCGCCGCACAAATCAGAAAACTGACCTCTTATGCGGAATTGCCAGCCACAATTGTCAGGAAGAACGCAGCAGGACAGATTATCGATTCCTACCCGGCAGATTGCCCCATTCCTTCAGGAGCGGCTACACTTACTATTGATAGAATCGGAACCGCCTATACAGATTCCATTTCCGTATGGTGCGAAATGCCTTTCAGCCTATTCAAAAAGAGACAAGGCTTTTTATACTACCTGACCATTATCCTGCTTCGTTGGTCGCTGCTTTTCTGTTTTCTGATTATCTATAAAAACCGGACAGACTACCGCAACCGGCTGTTGCTGGAAAAACAGACGATTTTCATACACGACCTCAAAAGCCCCCTTTGCACCAACCGCAATATCGCCAACCATCTGCTGAAAAATACGGCTTCACACCCGCTGGAAAAGTTCCGACAAAAAGCAGAGACATTATTACACCTGTCCCGGGAAATGCAGAACGAAATCAACCGTTTTCTTTTTGATTACGACACAATGCCGGAGGCGGAAGATTATCGGGAGTTCAACCTGAAAGAGATGCTGCAACGTGCCATTACGCACCATTCCGCCGGGAATGACATCTCCATTTCGCTGGATTTCAAACGGACTGACACAAATTTTGAAGGATCGGAGTTTCATATCGAACACATGGTGAACAATCTGCTCAGCAATGCCATCAAACATGCCGGACAAGGCAAAACGATTCAAGTAGCCTGCTATACGACACCACAGGGACAGACGGCGATTTCGATCCTCGACCAGGGAGATGGCAATGTTTCGGCAACGGAAGATTTCACGGAAAGCCACGGTATGGGACTTCCCTATATCAACCGGAACATACGCAGGTACGGCGGTTCGTTTACTATCCGCAACCGACAGGAAGGCGGCAAGGAATGTATTCTCACGCTCTCTCCGCAAAAACGTGCCGGCATATCCCATATTCCCTCTTATCTTTATATAGCATTTATCGGACTGGTAGTACTGTTTGGCGCATTAGGCGTGTTACGGCTATATAACAGTTATGAGCAATATTTATTCAACATCGTGAAAGAGCGGATTCACGATGCCGTTGCCAACTCTACCCAACAGTCCATCCACTGGAGAAAAGACACCACCTTTTTCAGATATGACCACCCGCAGGGAACAGTGACCGTATTCCGGAATTTGAAGAGCAGGACGCTTCCGACAACTACGGTCAGCACCCGGGATTTTGTCCGCATGGCATACGATTTACGAGACACGGCATGGAGTCTTTATTCCGTTTACAAACACTATCTGGAACTTTCCCCTACCCCAATCCCGATAGAGCTGGTCCGTACCGACTCCACCGGCAAGGTTCTGGAACGGCTACAATGGTCGTCAACCCTGTTGTTTCATCCCCACACGTTCAATATACCTCTGGGATATGTCAACGGCGACCGATTGCAAATGAATCTTTACACACCGTGGAGCCGATTCTTCACACACTATGCCTGGCAACTATTCTTTGCCTTTGCCTCCATCTTGCTGCTATGCTGGATGGCATATATACTTTACCAATACGACATGCGTACCAAAGCTTTTGTCCTTTTCCAACAGGAGAAAACGGTCCGCTTTATCAAGAATCTGAAACAGGAACTGACCCAGACGGAGAAACTCGAACAGGAACTTCATGTACCAGAGCTTCCCGATATTGAAATAAAAAAGAGAATACTGCAACAACTGCTCGAACACTACTCCAATATGCTGAACAAGGTAAATCTACTGCTCGACCAGATGGCAACATTCCGACGAAAACAATAATTCATAAAAAAAACGATACCATGCAAAACAAACTGCGACTGCTTTATGCCGAGGATAACCCGGACACGGCCCGGGAAACCGCCGAAGAACTGGAAGAATACGGTTTTGAGGTAAACACCGTTTACGACGGTGACGAGGCATGGATGGCCTTTCAGGAAACGAATCCGGACATTGTGCTACTCGACTACCGCATGCCGGGCAAAAACGGATTGGAAGTGTTTTCACTGATACACCGCATGAACCCGAACATTCCTGTGCTGATTTTAAGCTCGTATACGGAATATTGCATCGCCTCTCTGAAAAACGGTACTGCCGACTTTATCCGCAAGGACGCTCTTATCGAAGAGGTGGCGCTGCGGCTGAAAATGGCTTGGAAACAGAGCCGGAATCTGCCTCTGACAGAAAAACTGCCGGACACTCAGGAAATCTATTATCTCAGTGAGAATTGCCGGTATAATGCGGGAAACGCCACGCTTTTCATCAATGAACAGCCCATACAGCTCACGACGGTCCCCGGCGAACTGCTGACAGTATTATGCCAGAACCAGAACCATTATGTATCCAAACAGACTCTCTGCAAACGGATATGGAATGTGTATAACAGCGGAAAGACCATCAGCCTGCGCAACTATATTTCGGACCTCCGCAAGATGCTGGAAGGTGCAGACACTGTTGAAATCCGCTCGTCCTATGGCAAGGGATACTGCCTGAAAACATTGTCAATGATATAAAAAAAACGCAGTCCGGCAAATGACAGACTGCGTTTTCAGGTATAATATAGAGTAGATTAGTCGATATCCAATTCTACCGTATAGGTTTTACCCGGTTCGAAATCGGCATTGTAAACCAACAGGAAGTTCTCGTCCAATGCCACATTCCAGTTCTGTCCGGCAGCCAGACGTGGATTGTTCAGACGCTGCGGGAAAAAATAACTGAACGGCAGGTCCAATACGTGTTCTTGTTTGAATTTGTCACCTTTCATGCGTTCAAGACTGAAATTCTCTTTTGTGGTGATAGTGATGATACATTTTTTACCTTTCACCTCAGAAGCCACGGTAAAGTCTGTCTCTTCCGGAATCTCCTGCAAGCGAACATTCCATTTCGGGTCACCGTAATAAGCCAGTACGTCGCGATCGTGGAAGAATCCTACCTGGTCTTTAGTCGGCTGGATACCGATCGAATCCATAATCAGCTGTGGAGCTTCGGCAAATTCATTCTGCGAATCATACGGATACTGCATGGTCATGAATTTAGGACTCCATTCATTCAACTGGTGAACAAAATCCTGCTGGTTCATAAAGAAAGCTTCTGCCACAGAGTAGCGTCCCGGATTGGTTACCAGATATTTCAAGCCTCCCCAACCGTTACGGCCGTGCCAAGTGGTAACTACATAACCTACCATTGTTGCTGCATTTGCACTATTCATCCAAGCGGCAGCCATGCAGTCCCTAGTATTGTTCATATTTGCAATCAGACAATTACCGATAGGAAGATATACTCTGCGCTTGCCACTTTCTTTTAAATCTTTCGGTCCGTCAGGAAAATCCATATAAAGTACACCGTTCTTTGGTTTGATATTCCCTAAAGAGAACGGCATTTCCAAATTGCGTTCTGTCGCATGCGCAGCAGTTACCACCAAGTCCGGGTTGTATTTTTCGTACAAATCATAGAATGTCTGCATAGCATCTCTCGGATCTACCATCATGCGCTCTACATCTTTATAATTACCATGCGACATTGTGTAGCGCAATTTCATCTTTTTCATAGGCAACTGATAAGAAACAATCGTATCGTCTTTAGATGCTTTCTCTCCCCACAATCCCATCTTGCGATCGTCAATCCATCCAAAACGATCAAACCATTTCCCGCTACTTAATTCCGTAATAGAAGCAATAGCATCTTTCAATACCAAAGGTTCTGTACTATTATTCACCATTTTCATGGCAGCAGCCGCATCATAACCGGTAATGATACCCCAAAGAAAATCAGCATAAATATCGCTGTCTACTTTACGGCTCATCTGGTTGAGGGCAATGACATAATCGCGTCCAAGATTTTCCGGTTTTTCCACAATTGCAACATAACGCGGACGAATCTGCTGCAACTGAGGCAACACCTCTTCCGGTTTAGTCTGATAAATCAGAAATGCTGCCTGATGCTTATCTTTCAAAGTTTGTGCAACTTTGTTCCATACAGAATCAGCAACGACACTGTTCCCTGCAATTACAACATACTCATTTGTCTTCGGTACCGACTGACAACTTGCCAATAAAACACAAAGACTAAATAATAAACTATTTACTCTCATATCAAGTTATTTGGTTAATTAAAATTCCTGACTATACATGGTTGCCAACTGTTCTTTAATCGACTCGCTGGTAATATAATCATCAAAATCCATACGTTTATCAACCATTCCATTAGGAGTAAGCTCTATCACACGGTTGCAAACTGTCTGAATAAATTCATGGTCGTGAGAATTCATAAGTACAATACCCTTAAAAGAAACCAAAGTATTATTGAATGCCTGAATAGATTCCAAATCCAAATGATTGGCAGGCGAATCCAAAATCAGTACATTGGCATTGTTCAGCATCATTCGGGCAATCATACAGCGCATCTTCTCTCCTCCGGACAACACTTTCACATTCTTATAAATATCTTCTCCGGAAAAAAGCATTTTACCCAGAAATCCACGCAAAAAAGTCTCACTAGTATCTGTAGAATATTGTCCCAGCCAGTCGATCAACTTCATGTCGGTGTCGAAGAAAGCCGAGTTGTCCAATGGCAAATAGGCGGTAGTAATAGTCACACCCCAAGTGAAATCGCCGGTATCCGGTTTTTCATTACCTGTAATAATTTCAAGAAGAGCAGTCATCGCACGCGGATCGCGGGACAGGAATACGATTTTATCGTCTTTCTCAACAGAAAATTCCACATCTTTGAACAGACACTGTCCGTCGATACTCTTGCTCAGATTGCGCACTTCCAATATCTTGTTGCCTACCTCACGTTCCGGAGTGAAGATAATACCCGGATATTTACGTGTAGAAGGCATGATTTCCTCAATGTTCAGTTTCTCCAACATCTTCTTACGACTGGTAGTCTGCTTTGATTTTGCAACATTGGCACTGAAACGAGAAATAAACTCCTGCAACTCCTTGCGTTTTTCCTCGGCTTTCTTGTTCTTTGCCTGCATCTGACGTAATGCCAATTGGCTGGATTCGTACCAGAAGCTATAGTTTCCGGCAAACAGCTGAATCTTGCCATAGTCGATATCTACAGAGTGGGTACATACCGAATCGAGGAAGTGACGGTCGTGAGATACCACGAGCACTGTATTTTCATAATTTGCCAAATAATTCTCAAGCCACATCACAGTATCAAGGTCAAGGTCGTTGGTCGGCTCATCCAACAACAAGTTGTCTGGTTTTCCAAACAATGCCTGAGCCAGCAGGACACGCACTTTCTGCTTACCGCTGAGGTCTTTCATCAAAGAATAATGCAGGTCTTCCTTAATGCCCAACCCGCTCAACAGATTGGCAGCATCACTCTCGGCATTCCAGCCGTCCATCCCGGCAAACTGCTCTTCGAGTTCGGCAGCACGGATACCGTCTTCGTCCGTGAAGTTCTCCTTCATGTAGATGGCATTTTTCTCCTGCATCACTTCCCACAGTTTCAGGTGGCCTTGTAATACAGTATCAAGCACTGTACACTCATCGTATGCAAAGTGATCTTGTTTCAATACCGATAAACGCTCCCCGGGACCGAATATCACGGTGCCACGAGTCGGTTCCAAATCACCACTCAATATTCTTAAAAATGTAGATTTTCCGGCACCATTGGCACCAATTACACCATAGCAATTTCCCGGTGTAAACTTCAAGTTTACATCTTGAAACAAAGTCCTCTTTCCAAATTGAATTTCTAAATCCGAAACTGTAATCATGTCAATAATTTAATTAAAATCTCTGCAAAGATAGCTTTTTATTTACATCTTTCCGTACATCTTCTCGTAATAACACTGATATTCACCGCTGGTCACTTCATCCAACCATGTCTGATTATCCAGATACCATTTGACGGTTTTCTCTATTCCCTCCTGAAACTGCAATGAAGGCATCCATCCCAGTTCGTTTTTCAATTTTGTAGAATCGATAGCATAGCGCAAATCATGTCCGGCTCGGTCAGCGACAAAGGTTAGCAGATGATCGGAAGTTCCCTCCGGACGTCCCAGCAGGCGATCGGTCACTTTAATAAGCAATTTTATCAGATCGATGTTTTTCCATTCGTTGAAACCACCGATATTGTAGGTATCCCCTATTTTCCCTTGATGGAAAATCAGATCGATGGCACGCGCATGATCGTCCACATAAAGCCAGTCGCGCACATTTTCGCCCTTCCCATAAACAGGAAGCGGTTTATTGTGACGGATATTGTTGATAAATAACGGTATCAGTTTTTCAGGGAACTGGTATGATCCGTAATTGTTTGAACAATTGGATATCTTTACAGGCAAACCATATGTATCATGATAAGCCCTTACAAAATGGTCCGATGAAGCCTTGGAGGCAGAATATGGCGAATGCGGGTCGTACTTTGTCTGCTCGGTGAACAATTCCATCCCAGATTGCAGGGCTCCATATACCTCATCTGTAGACACATGATAAAACACTTTGCCGATGTAATTGCCCTTCCATGCCAACTTGGCAGCCTGCAACATGTTCAACGTACCCATCACATTGGTGCGGGCAAATGAAAAAGGGTCTTTGATAGAACGGTCTACATGACTCTCCGCAGCCAGATGAATCACTCCGTCCACCTGATATTTCTCGAACAAAGATTGTATCGTAGGAAAATCACAGATATCCGCTTTCTCAAACTTATAGTTAGGGTATTGTTCTATCTCTTTCAGGTTAGCAAGATTACCGGCATATGTCAGAGCATCCAGATTAATAATCTGATAATCCGGATATTTCTTCACCATCAGTCTTACAAGGTGAGAACCAATAAATCCAGCTCCTCCTGTAATCAATATATTTTTCATATCAATCATTTATTGTAAGATTCCAACATTCGTCTGAGAGAAAATTTCCACTCAGGGATATCCACTCCGAAAATCTGTCGGATTTTGGTTTTATCAAGTACAGACCACGCCGGACGCGGAGTATGCGAAGGATATTCTGCCGTTGTTATCGGATTTACACGACATGTTTTACCACTGAGGGAGACGATTTCTGTTGCAAAATCATACCATGAACAAATACCTTCATTACTAAAATGATAAATTCCTTTGTACTCTACCCGCTCGTCATTTTCCATAATAGTTGCTATTACATTCGCCAGATCTGCTGCATAAGTAGGCGATCCCATCTGGTCGTTGATTACACTAATCTCCTCCTTTTCATCAGCCAGACGAAGAATCGTTTTTACAAAATTATGCCCAAACGAAGAATAAAGCCATGCGGTACGGATAATGATATACAGACAATCTGATTTCAAGATTTCCTGTTCTCCAGCCAATTTCGTTTTACCATAGACACTGATAGGGGTCGGTTTGTCTTTTTCTGTATAAGGCTTATTTGCAATACCATCGAATACATAATCAGTAGAAATATGTATCAACAGACAATCTTCTTTGGCAGCAATGTTCGCCAGATTAGCAACAGCTAAAACATTGATTTTTGCAGCTTTCTCCGGCTCTTCTTCTGCCCTGTCTACTGCTGTATATGCTGCACAATTGATAATTGTATCAATTTCATGCAATTGAACAAACTTTTCGACAGCCGTATAGTTGGTAATATCCAATTCTTCCATATCCGTATAAAACACATCATCCAATATAGAAAAACCATTTTTCCTGATTTCAGAACCTAACTGACCATTAGCTCCTGTTACTAATATATTTGCCATAATCTACAATTCTTAAAAAATAAAACATTTAGAAAAAGACTCAAGCCTGCAATCCTTAGAGGAAAGTATCATTTTATTGCGTGGGATTCGCCAATCAATACCCAATACAGGATCGTCAAACAGAATACCTCCCTCATAATCAGGAGCATAATAATTGTCACATTTATATTGAAAAATGGATTCAAGACTCAAAACAGCAAATCCATGTGCAAAACCTTGAGGAATAAACAACTGACGTTTATTCTCCTCTGAAAGCTCTATAGCGACATATTTACCAAATGTCGGAGAATCTTTACGCAAATCGACAGCCACGTCCAACACACATCCCTTTACCACACGTACCAATTTGGCTTGCGTATATGGTGGCAATTGGTAATGCAGACCTCTCACGACTCCATACGATGATTTTGATTCATTATCTTGAACAAACACCGTTTTCCCTAACACATCATCAAAACACCGCTGAGAAAAACTTTCAAAAAAATATCCTCTTTCATCTCCAAACACTTCCGGTTCTATAATTACAACCCCTTTTATCTCTGTTTTTATGATTTTCATTGACAAACTTTAACATGTTAATTTCGTAATACTTAATACTCAATAAGTCTTAATAAATATTGACCGTATTGATTTTTTTTCATCGGTTCTGCCAATTGAATCAAAGTTTCTGAATTTATCCAACCCTGCCGATAAGCTATTTCCTCAAGACATGCAACTTTCAATCCCTGCCGCTTTTCAATTACTTCAACAAAGGTCGATGCTTCAGCCAATGAATCGTGCGTACCAGTATCCAACCAGGCAAAACCGCGTCCCAATAATTGGACTTCCAACGACTGTTCCTGTAAAAAGTATTTGTTCACCGTTGTTATTTCTAATTCTCCACGAAAAGATGGCTTTATATTTTTTGCAATATCCACTACCTTGTTCGGATAAAAATAAAGCCCGACAATTGCATAATTCGATTGAGGTTTTTCAGGCTTTTCCTCTATGCTCAATACATTACCGGACTCATCAAATCCTGCGACCCCATAACGTTCCGGGTCTTTCACCCAATATCCGAATACAGTAGCCTTATGTCTCTGTTCTACTGTCCGCACTGCATTTCGCAACATTTGTGAAAAACTTTGCCCATAAAAAATATTATCACCTAACACCAAACAAACATCATCGTCACCAATAAAATCTCTACCAATAATAAAAGCCTGAGCCAAACCATCCGGACTTGGTTGCTCTGCATAAGACAACTGAATACCATAATTTGAACCGTCTCCCAACAGACGCTGAAAAGAAGGCAAATCCAGAGATGTCGAAATAATCAATATTTCCCGTATACCAGCCAACATCAATACTGACAATGGATAGTAAATCATCGGTTTATCATAAATAGGCAATAATTGTTTAGACACTCCTTTTGTAATTGGATATAACCGTGTCCCAAATCCGCCGGCCAATACTATTCCTTTCATTACTAATAAATTTCTATTCTAATTGGCCAATTTTCTCTTGGCTATTAAGTCTATAATATAAAAAATCAATGAGAACAATACAATGTCAAACAATATCAAAAATTCATTCGACCAACTTCTTCCCCACCACCCTAATAAAATGAATAATAAGTTCAAACTCAAAATTGTAAATGTTGCTTTCTTATGCATTCCATTAAATATTATCAATAATTTATGATGTAAATGCCGTTTATCAGGAGCAAAAGGAGAATTTCCACGCATCCAACGGGAAATAAATAAACGCAAAGTATCCAACACTGGAATTGCCACAATACTGAATACAACTGCCGGCACTGCTTTCAAATGAAATTGAAGTAAGTTTTCTTCCGGCATCTTACAAAATTTTATCGCCATAAATCCCAATAAGAATCCCATCATCAAAGCACCAGAATCTCCCATAAACATTTTTGAACGCTTACCAAAAAGATTAATAAAAAAAAAGGGAACTATTGCTCCCAAAAGTATGCAACATAACAAAGCATACTCCACATAACCTACTAGATAAAAAAAACTCCCAAAAGCCAAACAATCCATCAAAACGACTCCTGAACAAAGTCCGTCAATGCCATCAATTAAATTAATTGCGTTTATCAAACCTATCAACCCAATAAAAGTTAATGGAATTCCAAACCAAGGACTTATTTGTTCAAATCCCAAAAAACCGTACATTTCACTAAAATAAAAACCTCCTCCTACAACTAAAACAAGTACTCCTAAAATCTCTCCCTTCAATTTTTTACGCGGAGAAATCTGGATTAAATCATCATAAATGCCAGTAACAAATATCAAGAAAACTCCCAATAACATATACTGAAATTCCTGTGTTTCATCAAAACGTGCAAAAAGCATGAAAGAAATAAGAAAAGACAACCACACAATAATACCTCCAATATTGGGAATATTACCAATATGTGAAGAACGTTTATTTGGCTTTACCACAAAATTCTTCAATATAGCCAATTTAAAAATTGGGACTCTCAGATTCCAACCAATAATCAACGACAATAGCATTGCTAACAAAAGTCTCCAATTGTCCGATAATAAGCTAAGTACCATTTTACTTCACTCAAATAATTAAATTTGTTCATGCATTTCCTGCAAAAATACATACTTTTATGGAACTACTAAAATTTGTTCCTTTAAAAAAGTTGTAAAACCTTTGTAAATGATTAGATACTTTAGTTCACAACAATTTAATTAGGGATATTCAGTAAATGTCTTTCAAAATAAAAATGGTATACAAAGCTGACGGCCAAAATCATTTTTATTACGATTTCTCTGTATTTTGTTTCCATAAAATTTTTCCGTCAGGAAGTGTGGAGACTTTTTCAGATTCTGTCTGCTTTTGATCTTATCAATCATCTGTTCGGCATTTATCGTATGTATTTCAAAGAAAATTCATATGTTTATAATATTTTATACATAAATTATCATGTTTTTATAAATATCCATAAATATATAAAACACAATAGACCACACAGATATTTACAACCATAATATTATACGACTTAAAGATATTTAAAATTAATGCCTTGTCTGCAAAAAATTTTCACATACAGATACCAACATTCCAATTCCAACCGAAATAGCTCTTTCATCAGGAGCCATTTGGGGACTGTGAAGAGGAGGCATAACAGCTTGTTCCGGAGGACAAACACCTAATGTCCAAAATGCTCCAGGTAATTTTTCTAAATAAATAGCGAAATCTTCTCCTAATGTAAGAGGAGACAATTCTACAACGTCAGCTACTCCATTCGCTGATTTTCTAACCAATTCTGTCAATTTTGCAGTATTCACCAAAGGAGGGAGTCCATCCCAAGGCATATCCGGAACAAAACGGCATCCATACAAATCACATATTGCAGGAGATTTTTCGTTAATCAAATTAAAAATATGATGACGCAATACATCATTATGCGTACGTACAGTACCTTTTACCTCTACTTTATCAGGAATTACATTATTTGCTGTACCACCATGAATAGAGGTGATAGATAAAACTGCCGGTTCAAAAGGATTACGGAATTTCGTTATAATCGTTTGATAAAACTGAATCAAGGTTATTGCTGCCAATATTGGGTCAGAACCCAACTGAGGCATAGCAGCATGTGTACCTTTACCTTCTACAGTAAAAATAATATTATCAGAAGAGGCAAAAAAAGCTCCGGAACGAATCCCTATTTTCCCGACTGGTAATTCGGGACATACATGCTGCCCAAAAATTGCCTGAGGCACTGGTGCTTCCAATAAATGTGGCAATAACAAACGAGCTCCTCCAGGACGTTTTTCTTCACTCGGTTGAAAAAGTATTTTAATAGTTCCCCCCAAGGAATCTTCCACTTCTTTTAAAACAAGCAAAGCACCTAATACCATCGCCATATGCATATCATGACCGCAAGCATGCATTTTTCCTTCATTCTCTGAAGCATAAGATAATCCTGTTTCTTCATGTACCTGCAAAGCATCCATATCCGCACGAATTGCAACACACGACTCTCCTTGTCCAATAACTGCAATAATTCCTGTTCCGTAGGTCTTATAACCAATATTAGATTCATTCAATATATTGATAATATAAGCTTGTGTTGAAACTTCTTGTGTTGAAATTTCAGGAAAACGATGAAAATGACGTCTAAATTCAATCGCTCTATTAATAATTCCTTCTTTTATCATGACTATTCTCTAATTTGAATTTTACAGCCATCCAAACTATCAATAATTGCTAATGATTCAACATGTACATAACGACTACGCAATAAATCTCCTCCCTTCTGAAAAGCTTTTTCTATAATGAACCCCATACCGACCAATTCAGCTCCTGCCTGATCAATCAAATCAATCATACCATTTGCTGCATTCCCATTAGCTAAGAAATCATCTATAAAAAGAATTCTATCTTCTTGGGTCAAAAAATCTTTACTGATGCAGACTTGGTATTCTCGATCTTTTGTAAAAGAGTGAATAGTGGTAGATATCATGTTCTCCATCGTTTTGGGTTGTTTTTTCTTTGCAAAAACAACTGGTAACTCCATCAAATATCCTACCATAATTGCTGGAGCAATTCCACTTGCTTCAATAGTCATCACCTTATTAAATCGATTACCTGAAAATCTTTTGACAAATTCTACAGCTATCGATTTCATTAATACAGGATCTATTTGGTGATTAATAAAACTATCAACTTTCAATATGCCACCAGGAAAACATTTGCCATCCTCAAGGATGCGTTTTTTTAGTAGTTCCATATTCTATTTTATTAAAAATGAGGCTGCCTTCAGGCAACCTCATTATCATAGGCAAGCCTTGGGGCTGTTTTATTTTACTTTTTCTTCTATCCACTTACGGGCATTGATAAATGCTTCAATCCACGGACTCACGTCATCTCCTTGACGTTCTTCTGCATAATATGCCCAATTCCATGGATAAAGTGAACGTTCTAAATGAGGCATCATTGCCAAATGGCGACCATCTTTACTTACAATACCTGCAGTCGCATAAGCAGAACCATTCGGATTTCCCGGATATCCATCGTTACTATATTTTATAGCTATTGAATATTCACTCTCAGCATAAGGCAACTGAAATTTACCTTCACCATGAGCTATCCAAACACCTAAACGTGAACCAACCAGTGATTTTAACAATATCGAATTGGTATTTTGTATGGTCACATTTACAAATCCAGATTCTAATTTATGGGAATCATTGTGCAACATTTTCGGCATTTCAGTATGTTCTGGATAAATCAATCCCAACTCTACCATCAATTGACAACCATTACAAATACCCAAACTCAACGTATCTTCACGTTTATAGAAATTTTCCAATGCAACACGTGCCTTTTCATTAAACTTAAATGCACCAGCCCATCCTTTAGCAGAGCCTAACACATCTGAATTAGAAAAACCACCCACAAAAACAATCATATTCACATCCTCCAATGTCTCACGTCCATTAACCAAATCGGTCATATGCACATCCTTCACATCAAAACCTGCTAAATAGAGAGCCCATGCGGATTCTCGTTCACACTGGCAACCTTTCTCACGTATAACAGCAGCACGGATTCCTGATTTAGATTTACGGTTTAAATCCAATGAAAAATCAGACAACTTCCCTGTAAATCCTTTAGGGAATTTATATTTCAATTCAATGTGCTTATAATTTTTATACCTCTCCAAAGCTTTCTTTTCTCCACTTTGACGACGCTCTAGCAAATAGGATGTTTTAAACCACATATCACGTAATGAAGCTATATCCAAAGCCCAAGAAGCACCATCTTTCTTGATTTTCAACTCACCGGCCTTGCCAGGTTTACCCAAAAAACCATACGCTACTCCTGCTTTATCTAAAATGGCAGAAACATTCTTGACATTTTCATTCTTAATCTGGATTAGTACTCCAGGGTTTTCTGCAAACAAAATCTTGATAATATCTTTTTCTGCCAAAAATGAAAAATCAATATCCATTCCAGTACGATTATCCGCAAAACACATTTCCAACAAGGAGGTTATCATCCCTCCTGCAGAAATATCATGTCCTGCAAGCACCATTCCTTCTGCTATTAATCTTTGTACAGCAGCAAATGCTTCGACAAAATAAGCACTATCTTTAACATCTGGCACATCTTTGCCTACTTTATTTAAAATCTGAGCAAAACTGGAACCACCTAACCTCAACTTATCAAATGAAAAATCAATATATACAATTTCTGTATTAAGGTCATTCTTTAAAACGGGAACAGCAATTTTCCGAAAATCACTCACCTCTCCCACAGTCGATATAATCACTGTACCTGGAGCATATACTTTTTTATCATTATATTTCTGTGTCATTGAAAGTGAATCCTTACCAGTTGGTATATTTACTCCTAATTCAATAGCAAAATCACTGGCTGCCTGTACAGCTTGATACAAACGCGCATCTTCACCTTCATTACGACAAGGCCACATCCAGTTAGCAGAAAGAGATACTCCTTTCAATCCTTTCTCAATAGGGGCCCAAACCAAGTTAGTCAAGGCCTCTGCAATAGCTAAACGGGAACCGGCAGAAGCATTAGCCATCGCAGCTATCGGTGCATGTCCAATAGATGTTGCTATACCACAATGACCATTATAATCCAAAGCCATTGCAGCAACATCGCTCAAAGGCAAATGCAAAGGACCGACACACTGCTGACGAACCACCTTACCAGAAATAGATCGATCCACCTTGTTTGTCAACCAATCTTTACAAGCGACAGCTTCAATCTGTAACACTTGTTCCAAATATTCTTCCAATTTATCAACTGAATATTCCAGATCACTATATTTTTCTTTCACTGTCTTATCCTCCATAATTGTCTTAGGAGGATTGCCAAACATATCTTTTAATTCCAAATCGATTGGCTTTTCATGTGTTTTAGCATTTTCAAACGTAAAACGATGGTCACCGGTCGTTTCTCCTATTACATACATCGGAGCTCGTTCCCGCTCTGCTATGCGTTGCAACATTGCAATATCTTTTTCTTTCATGACCAATCCCATACGTTCCTGAGACTCATTGCCTACAATCTCTTTTGCTGACAAAGTAGGGTCACCGACCGGTAATTCCTCCATATGAATAAAACCTCCTGTCTCTTCCACTAATTCAGAAAGACAATTCAAATGACCACCAGCACCATGATCATGGATAGAGACAATCGGATTCTCGTCACTTTCGGCCATTGCACGAATAGCATTACAAACACGCTTCTGCATCTCAGGATTTGAACGTTGCACAGCATTCAATTCTATCGCTCCAGCATAAACACCGGTATTTACAGACGACACTGCACCACCTCCCATTCCAATACGATAATTGTCTCCTCCCAGCAATACAACTTTCTCACCAATTTCTGGAGTTTTCTTTAAAGCTTGTATACGATTACCAAAACCAATACCTCCAGCCTGCATAATCACTTTATCATAGCCATAGGTATTTCCATCCTCTTCATGTTCAAAAGTCAACAATGAGCCACAAATCAACGGCTGGCCAAATTTATTTCCAAAATCCGATGCTCCATTCGAAGCTTTAATAAGAATATCTTCTGGAGTTTGATACAACCATTTGCGCGGATTAATTTTTTGCTCCCATGCTCGAGATAGGTCCAAACGTGGATAAGAAGTCATATAAACAGCAGTACCAGCTAATGGCAATGCAGCCTGCCCTCCTGCTATACGATCTCGAATTTCACCTCCGCTCCCGGTTGCAGCGCCATTAAACGGCTCAACGGTTGTTGGAAAATTGTGTGTTTCTGCTTTTAAAGAAATGACGGTATCAATATCTTTTGTTTCAAAATAATCAGGTTTATCGTGTGTATGCGGAGCAAATTGAATCACTTTCGGACCCTCAATAAATGCACAATTATCTTTATAAGCAGACACAATTCTATTAGGATTTTCTTGCGATGTTTTCTTAATCAGTTTGAACAATGAAGTTTCTTTTTCTTTTCCATCAATCACAAATGTTCCATTGAAAATCTTGTGACGACAATGTTCTGAATTCACCTGAGAAAATCCAAATACTTCTGAATCTGTCAAACTACGTCCTAATTTTTTGGCTAATCCCTCAAGATAAGCAATTTCATCAGAATTTAAAGCCAATCCTTCTTGCTTGTTATATTCTTGAATATCTTTAATATAAACTATCGGTTCCGGCACTTTCTCTATCGTAAAAATATATTGGTCAAGTTTCTCATAAGAAGCTTGCAGCATCGGATCGAAACTGTTTTTTTCATTATCAGTTTTAATAAATTCCTCTATTCGCAAAATACCATCAATGCCCATATTTTGAGTAATCTCAACAGCATTAGTACTCCACGGAGTTATCATTTCTCGACGAGGACCGATAAAAGTTCCATCCAGTTCTTTTGCCTGCACCTTACGCGCTCCACTGAACAACCATTCCAATTTATTTACATCAAGAGAATTCTCAGACGTTTGATAATGTACGGCATACACCGTTGTGTCTTTCTGATAGAAAACTATAGCCATGTTTATATTTAAATTTTATTTCACGTGAATCAATATGCAAAGATAACATTTTCATCACGAATACACTATCGCACAAAAAGATTTTAAAAAAAACGGGACCTTTAATAGGTCCCCAATAATATATAATTATATAAACCAACAACTTAAACTATTCCATATAAAGTTTTAATTCCTTTGTTTTATCTTTTAATTCTACTTCCATACTCTTCATCCCATTGGATGAAACATAATTAATCGTATAGGTTTGATTCTTCTTCAACATAAAAGTTAATACATCATTCATGTCTTGAGTTGGACCAGCCGTACGCCCACCCCCCATTTGCAACTTACCATAAAACACGTCCAAATTAGTTGCCACACGGTCTCCTGACTGTCTGTCATGCTTTTTATCCTTAAAAGCCATCACACGTAGAGCAACGTATTCATCATCCTTAGCTATGGCAGAATAATATGTCTTATACAAATCCGTATATCGATCTGTTACATTTTCTGCATAAACATAACGAATATTTTCATCCCAAACTAACGGAAATGAAATTCCTGTAGGTTTAAATGATGATGCATAAATTGCTTTTTCCGGATTATTCTTTACTGCCTGACCGGCATCTGCAAAAAACCAGGCATTATCTAACTGACCAGGAAAATAATACTCAGTAAAATACCATTTGCCGTTTGCCCATACTTCAGTCCAATTATGATTCCCGCGTTCATCATGCCAATTAGGAGTTCCTGCCACACGCGAAGGAATTCCAACAGCACGGAAAGCATCAGTTAGCAAAATAGACAAACCGGTACACGATGCCATATGTTGACGCATGGATTCAAATGGAGCCTGATCAGGTTTTTCACGCTTCGTATTATAATCCACGACAACTTCATCCCGAATATTTCTGTTCACAGCATCTATTGCCTCAAAAATATTAGTACAATGTGCTACATATTTACTGAAACGTTCGTAAAATTCTTTTCTCCAAGATTCCCGTTTTTCATTTAAACTCACATATGGTAATACTTCATTCAAAAAAATACTGTCTGGAATAGTTTTTGCCCATGGAAACTGCTCTCGAGCCTGATACGCATAAACTGCATTTTCCAACAAGAAATCAGCTTTCAAACTCTGCAAATCTCTTTCAGGCATATATGCAATCAAAAAAGCCATCCCTTTTTTTTGATTTTCAGGAGCTTCTTTCAAAGCTCTTTTCAATTCAACCACATTAGCCCCAGCTTTTTCAAAAGCCTTATCCAACAACAGATGATATTCTTCCGGCACTCCGACATACTTACCTCCTGTGCAAGCAAAACAGCACAAGGCTACAAACAATAAAATGTACTTCATATTTATTTTTTATTACTAAAATATTTCATAAATTGCGCTCTTTCATAACGTTCTGCATGATTGACATCCGCATATGTCATCATACCCCTAAACTCATCTACGGATTTAAAACCTTTTCTGTCCATCCAATTACTTATTGTCTCATTCAGCGTACCTATAACCTCCAATCCTTTCTCATACAGCACGGAACATACCTGGACAGCCCCAGCCCCAGCTAATAACACTTTGATAGCAGCTTCCCCTGAATGCACCCCTGTTGAAGTACAAAGTTCAAGTTTTTTATCTTTTCCACACAAAATTCCAGTCCATCTCAATGTTGTCCTTAATTCAGACTCCCTACTAAAAACAGAAGCCGAACCCATCGTCAGTTTTTCAATATCAATATCAGGCTCATAAAAACGATTGAATATAGTCACTGCATTAGCTCCATGCGCTTTCAACTTGCTGATAAATGCCGGCAAATTTGTAAAATATGGACTGATTTTAATGATTATCGGTATATTCACTACCGACTTTACATGCTGTATGATGGCATAATATAATGCCTCTACATCTACACTTTCAACAAATTCATTGGTAGGCAAGATAAAGGCATTTAATTCCAATGCATCCACCCCTGCTTTTTCCAATTCAGAAGCAAAATTTATCCACTCTCCATCACCCAAACAACTAATGCTACCTATAACTGGAATATTGAGTCTTTCTTTTGCTTTTCTAACAAAATCTATATACTGCTGAATAGTATTGGCCCGTACATAGTGTTGTATATAATCTGTAGCTTCCGGATATCCTTCATCATCCAAACTACGGGATACTTCTCTATTTATCTGTTCTTCAAAAATAGACTTTAAAATTACTGCTCCAATACCATTAGCAGCCATTTCTTCTAGTTTTCCCAAGTCGGCAGTCAAACCGCAACTACTTGCAATAATCGGACTTTGCAGTTCTAATCCAATAAATTTAGTTTTTAAATTTGCCATACTATATAAAGTTTATATGTCGATTCATTATTTATTATATACCCTTTCTCCGAAAATTGAACTACCGATACGTACAAGTGTACTTCCTTCCTTCACTGCTAATTTATAATCACCGGACATTCCCATTGATAATTCGCAAAAATCATTATTGCCATAAAAATATTTATCTCGCAAACGTACAAAAATATCATGCAGGTGACGGAATTCCAAACGTATTTTTTCGTTATCATTCGAATTGGTTGCAATTCCCATTACTCCTACAATACGAACATGAGACATTTTTCTATATTCTTCACTATCCAATAATAGAACCGCCTCTTCCTCTGTCATACCGGATTTTGTTTCTTCTTCCGCAATACGAAACTCAAGTAAGCAGGCAATAATTCGTTCATTCTTAATTGCTTCACGTTCAATTTTCTGCAACAACTTCAAACTGTCCACAGAATGAATCAATGAAACAAACGGAGCTATATACTTCACATTTTTCACCTGCAACTGACCAATCATATGCCATTCAATATCTTTGGGCAACACGCTATATTTCGCTACCATTTCCTGTGGTCGATTCTCTCCAAACACCCTCTGACCACCGGCATATGCTTCTTCGATATATTCAACCGGCTTTGTTTTAGAAACAGCCACCAAACGCACCTTATCAGGAAGAGATGTCACTATATCTTTAATATTTTCTTGAATATTCATCTTAGTATAACCTCCAATAATTTAATGATAAAAGTCCTGTTTTCCAATAAAACCTTATATACTGCAAATATATAGCAAAATAACAAATTCTAACAAAAAATCAGAACACTTTTCCAATTCATCATTAATTTCTATCTTCGCACAATGAAAAGCATGAGTCAATGACAAGATATTTTATCGAATTAGCATACAACGGAAGTAATTATCACGGTTGGCAAATTCAACCGGGAGTTCCGACAATACAAGAAGAACTGAACAAAACATTATCGATACTGCTCCGCCAAAACATCTGTGTTGTCGGAGCCGGACGCACGGATACTCAAGTTCATGCATCTTTTTATGTTGCACACTTCGACACGGAAATACCCATCCTCCATTTAGAACAATTAGTATATAAACTCAATCGGCTGACAGGAAAAAATATTGCAATTTCGCGTATCTATCCTGTTTTCAATGAAATGCATGCTCGCTTCTCTGCAATTTCACGAACATACAAATATTATATAAATAAAGAAAAAGATCCGTTCTCCTATGCCTTCGCATGGAATGTATATCCTCTGCCTGATATTCAGCTCATGAACAAAGCTTGCCGGATTTTATTCGACTATACTGATTTTACCAGTTTTTCAAAACTGCATACTGATGTAAAAACCAACAATTGCATCATCATGCAAGCCTATTGGGAAGACACAGGCAAACAACTAATCTTTACAATCAAAGCCAATCGCTTTTTACGTAATATGGTGCGTGCCATTGTCGGCACCATGTTGGAAATAGGACAGGGAAAAATTACTGAAAAGGAATTACGCCAAATTATTGAATCTAAAAATAGGTGTAGTGCCGGCACATCGGTTCCAGGACATGCTCTTTTCCTTTGTGATATCGAATATCCTGCTAATATTGATACAAAGCCAGAATTATGAAACAAATCATCATTCTTTTCGTTATTACCCTTTTCTCTGTTTTACCAGGAAAAGCGTTTACATTATCCAATAAAGCTGAAATCAGTATTATAACGTGTTCCCCTGGAGCCGAACTATATTCTCTTTTCGGTCATACGGCAATACGCGTACACGATCCCAAAGCTAACTTTGACCAAGTTTTCAACTATGGAACATTTGATTTTCAAACCCCTCATTTCTACTTGAAATATGCACAGGGATTATTACCTTATCAACTGACACATACCCTCTTTTCTCATTTTATTCATTCATATCAAATGGAAAATCGTTCCGTCTATTCACAACGTTTACTTTTGGATTCATTGCAAAAACAACAACTGTTTGATTTATTACAGGAAAACTATCTTCCGGAAAACCGTTCATACCTTTATAATTTTCTCTTTGACAACTGCACGACCCGTAGCCGGGATATCCTACAAAAAAGTCTGCCGACAGAAATTACCTGGAATATCTCTGAACAACACAAGAACTTCTGGAATCTTTTAGATGAATATCTTTATATTTTCCCTTGGGTACAATGGGGTATTCACACCATTCTTGGACAAAGAGGAAATCGAGAAGCAACCACGTTCCAATACATGTTCCTGCCGGACTATCTTATGCACGGATTAAAAACAGCAACTCTTCAAAAACAACGCTTAGCCGATGATATTGAAATTCTCTATAAAGCTTCCCAGCAAGAGTTTACAGCACCTTGGTACTCCACCCCAATTTTCATATTTAGCATAAGTGTCTTCATAATTATTGTCCTGATTTGGAAAACTAAAAATATTTTCTTACTCAATACGGTCTCTCTAATAATGTTTCTTTTCACAGCAATAGTCGGTACCTTAATAGTCTTTCTGGGTGGTTTCACCGCTCACCCTATCACAGCCCCCAATTGGAATATTCTATGGGCAAATCCACTAAATCTTTTGATGCTCATTTTTATCTTAAGAAAGCATATACCACATTTTATCTCCATCTATCTTAAAATCTATATGAGTATTTTAGTCATTGCCATTCCTGTCTGGATTATTTGCCAACCTGCTGTACCAATTGCCTCTATAGCAATTATCATACTCATGATTTACTTGTGTTTAAAATTAAGGACACAAAAAAGACATGCTGAAATTTAAAAAAAGTCACCTGCAATTTTGTTTTCTATAAAAAAAACTCTACATTTGCACTCGCAAAACAAATGCTGGTGCCATAGCTCAGTTGGTAGAGCAAAGGACTGAAAATCCTTGTGTCCCCGG
>JAHHTT010000037.1 GCA_020024465.1 Odoribacter sp. | reverse complement strand
AATGTTTTTGTTGGCAGTGTTAGCGCTGCCAACAATGGCACAGAATGGAATTTTCAAAGATATGACTTGGAAAGAGGCTGCGGCTTTGGCGGAGAAAGAAGGAAAGATTGTTATGGTGGATGCAATGATGAAGCCGATAAATGAGAAAATGAAACAGGCAAAAATACAGGAGGAGCATGCAATATTCAAAATGAAAGAGGTTATGGATTTTTTGAAAAAGAATGTTGTGGCGATTCGTATTGATATGGGGTCAGAAGCAGGTAAGGCTTTTGCGCCTAAATTAGTGATGAACATGTATCCGACATATGGATTTTTTATGCCAAATGGAGATATTTTAGGAACCGTAAGCCCTTATCTATTGGTGAAAGATCCGATGAATTTGGCACATGAGGGAGAGAAAGCATTGAAGAGTGCCGAAATAAAGCGTAATAATAGTCGGTCTATTATTTTTGAAGATTTGACCTTTGAAGAAGCCGTTGAGAAAGCTGCAAAAGAACAAAAGATGGTGTTTATAGATGCTTATACAGCTTATTGTCAGCCATGTGTATTAATGATGAAAAATGTATTTACTTTAAATACTGTTGCTGATTTTTATAATGAACATTTTATTAATGTGAAAATAGATTTTGGAAAAGAGAAAACTTTGGCCAATAAATTTAAAACGACTGGTTATCCGTCTTTTATTTTTGTTAATGATAAGGGTAAAATGATATATATGGCTAGTGGTTATACAGAGGAAAAAGAATTTATTGGTTATGGAGAGGAGGCTTTAAAAAAGGCTGTTGGTATCGCTTTTGAAAAAGGAACTTGGCAAGAGTCTTTAGCGAAGGCTAAGAAAGAAAATAAGATGATTTTTATGGATTGTTATACTTCTTGGTGTGGACCTTGCAAAATGTTGGCAAAAGATATATTTACAGATTCCGATGTCGCTGAATTCTTTAATGACAATTTTGTAAATGTAAAGTTTGATATGGAAAAAGGAGAAGGAAAGATTTTGGGGCAAAAATATGGTGTGAAAGCTTATCCGACTTTGTATTTTATGAATACTAGTGGTGAAGTGCAACATTGTATTGTTGGAGGATTGGATGCTAGCGGATTGATAAAAGCAGGGAAAGATGCCTTGGAAGGAAAAGGTTTGGTAATGTTGTCTGATGAATATAAGGCGGGGGAACGTAATCCTGAATTTGTGATAGCTTATATGGAAGCCTTGGAAGCTGCTTATCAATCTGATGAAGTGGAGAAGGTATGTTTGGATTTTTTTGCTACTTTGGATTTGTCTAAATTAAAAGAACGTGAATATTGGAATTTGTTTGCTAAATATGTCAATGATGTAGATGCAGATGTATTTGTCTATGTTTATAATCACCGGGAAGAGTTTTATGAGTGTATTGGATTAGAGGATGTGAAAAGAAAAATTGCCAGTGTATGGGCCCAGGGTGCATATGGGTTTGTTCAAGAGGTGGATGGAAGTAATGTATTTGATGAAAAAGGATTTAAAAAGTATGTGAAACGCTTGAAGAAAACAGATGTTCAAGAACAAGAAGATATCATAGCCAATGCAAAGATGGCTAATGCTGAAAAAATAGGAGATTGGAAAACTTATATCTCATTGGGTAATGAACAGTTAAAGGCTGGACGTGTTAGTGATATGTTGTTATTTAATTGGGGATTACGTATGGATCAGCAGTGTAAGGATGATTTATATAGAAAGCAGGCTGCTCAATGGTTTATTGATGCTGTTGCTGCCTCTGCCAAAAAAGAAGCAGAAGGAAATGTTGGAATGATGTCTTACAGAAAGTTCTTTGAAGAATTAGCATCTGCTTTAAAGGGGCCTTGGATAGAAAAGAGTAGATAAACTATTTAATAATTTATATAATCAGTATGAAAAAATTATTCAATTTGGTATTAGGTGGTTGCCTATTATTAAGTGCAGGTTCGATATCTGCACAGAAAATAATTACAATTAAAGGGAAAGTGCAGTTCCCGGAGAATCGTTTTAAGATGGAAATTATTGAACGAAATGGTTTTGACAAGACCGTTTTGGATTCATGTGAAGTGAAATCGGATGGAACGTATGAATTTAAAATGAAAGTGGAACATCCGGGAGTCTATACATTGGATTGTCAGAAATGGCAAAGTGTGCAGTTTTGGGCTGAAGATGAGGATTTGGAAATAAATTTCCGAGGTAAGGATACTGCTAAGATCGTTATAAAGAATCCTCCTTATGTGTATATTAATGGAGGGCCGAATAATGAATTGATGAATTTAATGAATTGGGATGGTTATCGTGGTTACCAATTAATGATAGCTGTGGCTCAGGGAGTATATCGTATTCCTGGTATTGACGATCAGGAAAAACAACAAGTTTCTGGTAAGTTTTATGATATGTTGGGAGAAGAATCATCGGCAAGGATAAAATATTTGGCAGAGCATTACGCAGACCGTAATAGTGTGTTGGCGGTATTGACCAGATTGAATGGAGATGAGAATATAGAATTAGTAGAAAAAGTTTTGGCAAAATTGGAAGCTAAAAATCCAAATTATGCTCCATTATTGAAATTTAAGGCTGATAGGGCTGAGGCTCAGGCACAGCGTGAACGTTTGGCTGAAGGTAATGTAGCACCTGAATTTTCATATCCGACTTCGGATGGAAAGAAGAACTTGGGACCTCAGAATTTCAAGGGAAAGATTTTAGTATTGGATTTTTGGGCTTCGTGGTGTGGTCCTTGTCGTCAGGAAATCCCTCATTTAAAAGAGGCTTATAAGGCATTCCATGATAAAGGCGTAGAGTTTTTCAGTGTTTCTATTGATAAGGATGGAGCAGCATGGAGAAAAGCGATGAAAGAAGAAAATATGCCTTGGGAGCAAGTTCAAGCTGCAAAATCCGGTAAAGATGTTATGAAATTATATCAATTTTCTGGAATTCCCTACATTTTAGTGTTAGATAAAGAGGGTAAAATTGTGGCAAAGAATCTACGTGGCAAAGCATTGAACGATAAATTGGAGGAGATGTTAAGTGAAAAGGGAAAGAAGAGTATTGCTATGCCGATGATGGGAATGTGATTTTGTTTGTTTTTTGATTAATTGAATTAATATGAAAAGAATTGTTTTGTTGATAGCTCTGAGTGTTATGGTCATATTTGGCACTGAAGCGCAAAATCGGACTATAAATTTTGAGCAGATTAAGGAGTGGAAGAAGATTGTAAAAAAAGCGAAGAAGGAAAAGAAATTGATTTTTGTTGATTGTTATACTTCTTGGTGTGGCCCATGTAAAATGTTAGCTACTAAAGTATTTACCCAGGATATCGTAGCTGATTTTTTCAATGATAATTTTGTAAATGCAAAATTTGATATGGAAAAGGATGCTGATGGAATTTTGTTGAAGAAGCAATTTCAAGTACAGGCATTTCCCACTTTAGTATTTGTTGACCCTGAGACTCTAGAGGTGGTACATCGTATGGTTGGTGCAGGAAAAGCAGATTGGCTGATTGCTGGCGGAAAGCAGGCAAAGGACTCTGAAAATAATTTGGCAGGAATGATGAAACGTTATGCTGCAGGAGAGAGAAGTGCAGAGTTTTTAGCTAATTATCTGCTAACGTTAGCTTCTGCTTATATGCAGAAAGAGGTAGGAGACGTTGCTGCAGAGTATTTGAATTCTTTGTCTGTTGAGAAATTGGCAACGAAAGAGAATTGGGATTTGATAGCAAAATATGTGCATGATCCTTTGTCTGCTCCAATGAAGTTCGTGATGGCTGAGCGTGAAAAATTTTCTGCTATTGCAGGGAAAGATGTTGTAGATTATAAGTTAGAGCAATGTATTAATAGAGCCGTTGGCATTTTAATAGCTTGGCACTCGGAAATGGAAACGGCTTTTGATGAAAAGCGTAATGAGGAATTATTGGCATATTTGCAAAACATTGATTTTGTCGGAGCGCCAGCAGCTTTGGCCAACCTTTATACGGCAGCTTATATACGAAGGGGAGATTTTCGAGGATTACTTGATAAAATGAAAGAAGTATTGAGCTATAATATGTTTCGTGGAGGTGCTGCAAAATTCTATTTCCAACATAATATCGAAGCTTTGGTTCGATGTGAAGATAAGTCATTGGTTGAAGAAGGTATTTTGTGGATTGATAAGGAATGTGCTGTTGCTGATGATTATTTTACAAAAGCTGATTTGATGAATTCTAAGGCTCGTTTACAGATTTCGATTGGTGATACATTGGGAGCTGAAAAATCTAAGATGGAAGAGGAAAAATATGCTAAGGAAGGTCAGGAGAAAAGTGGTGGACGAATAATGCGGGCAATGAGAATGAATTAATACTTATTTTTATGTTTTTAGAATTCGGGATGTGTTAAATACACATCCCGAATTCTATTTTATAATAATCTTTCCTCCGGGAACAACAGCTTGAATATTATTGTCATACATGGCAGAACATTGTATTGCTGGAAGCATATATTCACCGCGGAAGGCTGCATTGCAACGAAAGCAGAAGGTCTTTGTTTCACCTTGTTGCAGATTGAAATAGACATAAAAACGATCGTCTCGAATATCAAAATAGTCTGCTCCGGGCATAGATATATTGCTTGTGAGACGTTCATTGATGATTTCAAAGCCGGAAGGAACAAGATAGTTTAGTGCTAATTCTTGATAGGTTCCGATCAGGCCTGTGTTTTTTATGACTATTTCTATCGTAAGATCTTCTCCTTGTTTAATTATATCGTTATTGATAAGTTCGCCTTTATTATTGTAATAATTGGCTTGCATGGAGAGACCGGAAGCTATTTTTTTTGTTATGGGGTTTAAGGACGTTGAGGTTGTTATGCAACGGGCAAATAGGATTCCTTCTCCGTCATTGTGAATCGTTGTATTGATTTGTTCATTTTGGAGAGTAAGTGGTAATTGCCAAACGGTTTTCTCCGTACGAATTTCTTTTTTACCTTGTTTTGTGATGATAGTTGCTTGCACGCCTTTTTGTTGTTTTTGATATTTTTTGACAAATAGTGCTGCCGCATGTAATGCAAAGGCTGTTTCTTGTGTATTGCACCAAGTATTGGAACCGAGAGTTTTGGATATCTTTTCAAGCATGCGGTAAGCATCTTGGCGTCTGTCTAAGGTAATCATAGATTGTAGAATCAAGGCATTGTCGCGAGTTGCGGATCCATATGTCCTGCCTGTTTCTCTATATGGTGGAATTTCTTGTGAAAGATTGCGTATCATATTATCGGCAATTTCTTTTTGTCTGCAAAGTGCGTATGCAGATGCTAATAGCCAAGTACTGGTAGTTTGTTGTAATTGGGATTCTTTCAGACGGTTCATGGCTGCTAAATCTGCTTGACCGGCTAAGGCCAAAACGTATAGACGATATGCTTGTTCTTGTTGCTCCCACGGTTCTGTGCCATGCCAGATGTTGCTGAGCCATTTTAGATAACTGATTGCTTTTTGCAAAAGTTGTTTCGGAATAGTATATCCAGCCTGAACAGCTGAAATTAAAAATTGTACCGTATAAGTTGTTGCCCATTCAGACACTAGCTTATCTCCCTGCCAATAGGCAAAGCCACCATCATTAGTTTGATAATTGGATAGGCTGTTGATCACCTTACGGACATTAGTTTCTGCTTGCAGCAGTTGTTCCGCAGATAGTGGAAGTAGTATCGGAAGAGATAATTGTGGGAATGCTTTAGAAGTTATCTGTTCAATACATCCGTGAGGATATTCTAATAAATAGTTAATACGCTGTTCTATATTTAGAGCAGGAATGGTTGATATTTCTAAGACAGAAGTTGAGGTATAGCCTGTGATTTTCTGTTCGAAAGATATGTTTTCGCCTATTTTGATTTCTTTTTCCTCTATTTGTGTGATTTTAGGATTCGGAATTCGTATTTCAACATTTTCTGTTACAACGGCTTCTTCGTCAGTTGATTTAGCTGTTACCTGGAAAGTCGACGTTCCTATATTTTTATTGATTTTTGCTTTGAAATAAATTACCTGCTCACCTTTTTTATCAAATTTAATTGTATGGGTATTGCCGTTTATAAGAGTAATTTTATCATCATTCGTCATGTGGACTTTGACATCACGTATATGGTCTTGTAGAGCAAAGATAGTTACAGGAATATCGATTATATCTCCAGGAGTAAGTAAGCGTGGTAATGATATGCTTGCCATTAATGGTTTGTTTACGTGGCTGTTAATAGCAGTAGAACCATACTTTCCATTGCTGGCGGCAATGACCATTGTGCGTACTTTGCCGATGTATTGGGGCATTTTGAAGATATGTTTGCCGACAGCTCCAGCCTTTAATGAAAAGGGACCTGCAAAGATGACTACTGGCTTGAAGCGGTTAGTCTTTTCAACTTGAATTTCTTTAAGAGTTTCATCTCCACCGACAGCAAAGGCTTTATCAAGACGGGCCCCATAGGCTCCGTAAATAAAATCGTAAAAATCCCATGTTTTTACACCTAAAGCTTCCCGGGCATAAAATGTGGAGAATGGTTCCGGTGTTCGAAATGCTGTAAGGGATAACAGACCTTCATCAACAATTGCGATTGTGTAGTTCATTTCTTTATTTGTTTTTTCTTTTACTTCTATTGTGAAGTTTTGATCCGGCTGAAGTTCTTTGTCAATTTTGATTTCTGGATTTAAACGTAAGGATGGATCATCAATGTTAACATTGACAACTCCATACATGCGGATGGGACGGTCATTGTCGCGGTTATTGTGTGGTTGTATTAGAGATACTGCTATATAAGTGTTGGGACACATATCGCTAGTTGCTTTGATTTCAAAAGTCGTTGCCTTGTCGGAAGTTAAGGGTATACGGCATATATTGCTGACTGTTTTCCCATTTTCAAGGCTGACAACGGCTACGGCACCGGCTGTGGATGGAATTTGTACTTTGATGGTTTCGCCGACTTTATAATTGTTTTTATCAGTACTGAGACGTAGCATTGTTGCCGTTTCTTCGTTAATATTGTTTGCCCAACTACCCATATAAGCAATTACCCCGGTAGTATGTCCGGAGGGAGCTGTTGCTCGTATGAAGTATCTGCCATATTCTGTAATATTTAAGTCTGTGGAAAATTTTCCATTGATAGCATAAATCGTAGTATTGATAATATTTTTGCTGTATTCCCGATTAATGTATGAACTAAGATATTCGTCTGCAGCATCCCACCACCAACGCCAATTAAGTTTGTAGACTTCAATTTGTATAGGGGAATTAGTGGTGGGTGTACCTGTCGGGGATACACTTACGCCTTGTATATGAAGTGGAGATTTTGTTGAATACCAATTATCTCCATCTTTGGTTGCAGGTAGTTTTATTCCGACATATTGATTATAAGGAGAATATAGAATATTTTGTGAACTGGTGCTGAACTCTCCACTATTTTCAAACACACGAGTAGTAAAAATGGCATTCAGCAATCCAGGTGCATTTTCTACTTTGATTTTATGAGTATTGAATTCGAAATTACCTTCAGCATTTGTGCTGCCTTCAAAAAGAGCGGCGGTGGTTGGTTCAAAATGCCTAGAGCGATCCGAGAACGTATAGTCCGGATAGTTGTCGAATCCGATATTATTGTTATATAACCTTACTTCTGATATGGCTTTTTGCTTTGAGGTTTGCGCTCCGTTAAGCCAACGGGTGGTAACCTTGACTTTGGAGTTTTGACTGCCTTTACCGATAATTTTTTCATTGTCAAATTCCATATGTATTGCTAAACGGTTAGGCTTGATGGTTTCTATTCTGACTGTTTTGCGGAAAGTCAGACCACCGATACGGAATAGAGCATTCCAATAACCAGTTTGTGCTTTTATATCAGTCTTGAAAGTAAAGGAATGAATGTTATTTTTTTTAACATTGCTTTTTAGGGTTTGGACGATGTGGCCATTGGGGTCGGTTAACTGGGCAACAATGGGATGTCCTTCAGGCAATACATTCATTTTATCCTCCAGAATTAAAGATAGATAAATATCATCTCCAGGACGCCATACTCCACGTTCTCCATATATAAAACCCTTTACTCCCATTTGTACATGTTGTCCGCTGACATTGAAATTACTTAATGAAAGGGCATTGCCATCTGCTAATTTTAGCCATGCTCGATCGTTGCCTTTTTGAGCCAGAATAACGAATGCTTTGTCATGGGGTTGTAAGGTGGCAAAACCATCATGATCGGTTTCTGTTGAATCTATTTTCTGGTTTTGATAATTATATAGACTTAACAGACAATTATTTACCGGTTGTGCAGAAATTAAATCCGTGATGCAGATATGATAACGGTTGTCTGCACCTAATTTGGTCATGATGCCTAATGATGTATTGATGATATTGCGGGTTGCAAATCGCTCATAATTATAATAAGATACATTGCAGGGATTGTCTTTTTCTGCCCAAATATATCCGGTGGGATAGCTGTATTCATTGTAGTAGGCATATCCGCTTTTGTTGTCCCAATCAGTTGTCCCATAGTCGGAATCCGGTTCCTCATCGGCACAATCTAAAATGGTGTATGATTTCTTAAATTTTAGAATAATGCGATAAATATTTCCCTTTTCAAGTTTGACTAATTGAGAAAGATCTATTGTGAAATCATTCCATTTGTCAAGTTGTACGTTGGGATGATTTTTCTGCAAGTCAATTGTTTGTAATAATATGGGGCGTGCTGTGCGAATCAGCTCAAAAGAACCGGTATAGTCATTCTCCTGAAGAAAATAGTTCATGTTTTGGTTGGGCACTTGAATGATTTCAACATCAATGGCTTTTAATCCGACGGCAGAAAATGGTACTACTATTTTGTTTTTACCGGGTACAATCACTCCCTTGCCTATAAGTTCTACTGCAGGCTTTGTTGTACGGAGGTTTATAGAGGTGGAATATTCGTTTTTTAAAGTGTTTCCATTGCTGCTGCGAATACCCGGAAACAGATTTAACTCGACTTGTGTTTTTGATACGGATGCAGGCAAATAAGCCCGTATCGTATTACCATCAATTTTAAAATTATTGAGTATGGTGCCACGTAAAGAGACTAATCCGTTCAAATCTTGTTGAGGATCTATGTTTTCTGACATATATATACAGATGACGGCGGGATGTGTGTCAGATGATTCAATGTTGAGTACACTGAATTCGTGAAGTCCCGGTATAACTATTTGTTGGTCTGTGCCATTGTTTACCTCTTTGCTAAATGCGAGGTGAAGAGTTTTTTGTTCAACTCCTTTTTCCAGATTATTGATGCGGAAATGATGATGGTTGCCGATATGATTCCAATAAGGCTTTACTTTTTGATTTGCATAAGTTGCTGTTAGCATCTGCTCTACTTGGCTCGGTACAATATCGTCTGAACAATGTAATGTCCCGTGATATTCCAATGCGTTGTCATTATCCGGAGACATTGTCAGTTGTCCGGCTTCAAACAGGGTCGAGAGAGGGATGACATTAAATTGGAAGGTGAATGTTTGATAGTCTTTTTCTACTTTGCACAATTTATCCAGTTGAAATATTGCTTTATAGGTCTTGCCGTTTATAAAAGGTTCAGTAGGAATAAATTCAATGGAATGATTGTTTTTTAAAATGGTTTTTCCTTTAATTACGGGTGAAAATTTCAATATATCTGAGGGAAGAATGCAACCTGGTTGAAAATGTTTGTCGATAGGAGAACTCATATGGATTTGAATAGGAGTATGGGAAGTAATAATCCCACTGGTGTAGCCGGTTATGTATAGACTGAAGTCTGTTTGTTCTTTGGAATTGCATCCAAGTTGCGTAATAATAAGGCTTAATGCAATTATAATGAAATATTTTTGTTTCATATTCCGGATTTTTTATATTGTCAATAACAAATGTAGGAATAATTTGAACAAATAACGTAACTTTGCAGACAATATGAATTGCCTAAAATAGAAAATATGAGAATAGCTGTAGTAGGAACAGGTTATGTCGGTTTAGTATCGGGTACTTGTTTGGCAGAAACAGGAGTTACGGTTACTTGCGTAGATGTAGATACTTTGAAAATTGGAAAGTTGAATGAGGGGAAAATTCCTATTTACGAACCTGGATTGTCTGAATTGGTGGCAAAGAACCGGGCTTCTGGACGTTTGTTTTTTACTACTTCTTTGAAAGAGGCATTAATGGATGCAGATGCTGTTTTTATAGCTGTAGGTACGCCTCCGGGAGAAGATGGAAGTGCAGATTTGCGCTATGTATTGGGAGTTGCAAAAGAAATTGGAGAATTGATTGATGATTATATCGTTGTAGTTACAAAATCAACGGTTCCTGTTGGAACGAATCAGCGGGTGAAGGCTGTTATTCGGGCTGAGCTCGAACGTCGGGAGATCGAAATTTCTTTTGATGTAGCTTCTAATCCTGAGTTTTTGAAAGAGGGAGACGCCATTAACGATTTTATGTATCCTGATAGAGTGATTGTCGGGGTAGAGTCAGAGCGTGCCGAGAAAGTGATGGAGCGTCTTTATCATGCCTTTGTGTTGAATAATACGCCTATTTTTTTCATGGATATACCTTCTGCAGAGATGACTAAGTATGCTGCTAATTCTATGTTGGCTACACGTATATCTTTTATGAATGATATAGCTAATTTATGTGAGTTGGTGGGGGCAAATGTAGATGCTGTGAAACAGGGAATAGGAAGTGATTCTCGTATCGGGACCAAGTTTTTGAATGCAGGATGTGGATACGGTGGATCTTGTTTTCCTAAGGATGTTAAGGCATTAATTAAGACGGGGGATGATTATGGTTATACCATGGGGGTGTTAAAAGCAGTGGAAGAAGTAAATAATAGGCAGAAAAATCTGTTGTTTCGAAAAATATGGAAACATTACAGCGGTGATTTAAAAGGAAAGCATTTCGGATTGTGGGGTCTTTCTTTTAAACCTGCAACTGATGATATGCGTGAAGCTCCTTCTTTGGTGCTGATAGAACAATTATTGGAGGCAGGAGCGACAATTTCAGCTTATGATCCGGTTGCCATGGAGGAGTGTCGCCGTAGAATAGGAAATCGTATAACTTATGCCACTACGATGTATGAAGCATTGGAAGGAGCTGATGCCATGATTGTTATAACAGAATGGCAGGAGTTTAAAGTTCCCAAATTTACCTATATTGAACGTGCATTGAAAGGAAAAGTGATTTTTGACGGGCGCAACATATACAGTCCTGAGCAGATGTTGGAATTTGGTTATGTTTATTATGGAATAGGTCGATGATAGATTCTCATAGAATATTATTCATCATTAATCCGGTTTCCGGTTTGGGGTTAGGGAAAGAAGTGCCTGAACGTATCAAAAAATTGTCGGAATACGAGCAGGTCATGTACGACGTTGCATTTACAGAATATTCTGGTCATGCTCGTAAAATGGTGGAAGATGCACGGATTACAGGTAAATATACTCATATCGTTGCAGTTGGCGGTGATGGGACTGTCAATGAAGTGGGAGGGGCTTTGTGTGGTAGTGATATAGCTTTTTCAGTTGTTTCCTTAGGTAGTGGGAATGGATTTGCCCGTCATTTAGGCTATTCTATTTTTATGTCCAAGGCTTTGAAACAGGTATTGACAGAACAATATGTGAATATAGATGTATTGCAGATAAATGACAAATATTCATTGAATGTCAGTGGTGTGGGATTTGATGCTGAGGTGGCGCATGAATTTAATAATCAGAAATTGCGGGGAATATTTTCGTATATTTATGCTGCATTGAAACTATGGTTCCGTTATCCGGAAAAGAAATATAAAATAATCAGTGATGGTAAGGCAATGAAAGTTAGTTGCTTTATTCTTTCTTTTGCGAATACATCTCAATATGGTAATAATGCGTATATAGCTCCTCATGCATCAGTGCGTGATGGAATGATGGATATTTGTATTTTAAAGCGTCCTGCTTTCTTTGAGATTATATGGTTTTTGTTGTTTTTTGTGAGCGCCAAACTTTATAAAGTGTCTTATTTTAAAGAAATACAGTGTAAAGAAGCTATCATTGAGGGAAATATAAATCGTATTCATATAGATGGTGATGCTTATATAATGAACTCCCCGCTTCACTTGAAAGTGTTGCAGGGTGCATTAAAAGTTGTTGTTCCTAAAAAAGAGCGTTGTATTATTTGATGATTTCTTTGGCAATTTTGAACATATACTCTTTTGCTTCTTCGTAGTTATTCCCAATAATGCCATCTAATATTGCTTCTTTTATGGCACTTTTAATATCTCCGACTGCTTTGCATGGAGATAAATGAAAGGTTTCAATAATTTCTTCACCACTGATGGGAGGCTGGAAATTACGGATTGAATCTTTTTCTTCCACTTCCTTTAGTTTGCGGCGTACAATCTTAAAGTTTTTCAAAAATCGTTTTACTTTCTCTTCATTTTTCGAAGTGATGTCTGCTTCTGCCAAAGTCATGAGATCATCAATATCATCACCTGCGTCAAAAAGAAGTCGCCGTACGGCAGAATCCGTAACAATATCTTCACTTAATACTATAGGACGCATGTGCAAATTTACCAATTTCTGTACATATTTCATTTTCTCGTTTTGAGGTAATTTTAATTTGTTGAATATTTTTGCAACCATACGTTCTCCTACATGATTGTGGCCATAGAAAGTCCAACCTTGTCCTTTGACGAATTTCTTGGTGACCGGTTTTCCTATATCGTGCAATAATGCTGCCCAGCGAAGCCATAAATCTTTTGTGTATAGTGATAGAGTATCCAGAACTGTGAGTGTATGATAAAAATTATCCTTATGTTTTACACCATTTACATTCTCTACACCTTTAAGAGCCACTAGCTCTGGAAAGAAAATCTCCAATAATTTCGCTTCGTCCAATAATAGAATGCCACGGGAAGGTTCGGGGGACAACATGATTTTATTAAATTCGTCCATAATACGCTCCATCGAGATAATGCGGAGGCGGTGGTGGTATTCTTTGATTGCGTTGAAAGTATTTTCTTCAATTTGAAAGTTTAATTGTGATGCAAAACGTATGGCACGCATCATGCGTAATGGATCATCCGAAAAAGTCACTCTGGGTTCCAATGGCGTTTTGATGAGTCGCTCTTCTAAATGTTCTATTCCTCCAAATGGATCAATTAATTTGCCATAGTCATCTTTATTTAGAGATATGGCTAATGCATTGATCGTAAAATCACGTCTTTTTTGGTCGTCATCAATAGACCCTTTTTCAACAATTGGTTTACGTGAATTGGCTCTATAAGATTCTTTTCGGGCTCCAACAAATTCAATTTCCATTCCTTTATAGCGAAACATGGCAGTGCCGAAATTTTTAAATACCGATACGTGTAATCCCCCTAAGTGGTGAGCTGTTTCCTCTGCTAATTCTATGCCGCTTCCATGTACAACAACATCGATATCCTTTGAAGGACGGTGTAGTAGTAAATCCCGAACATATCCGCCGATTACATAAGCTTCAATTCCCTTTTCATCGGCTATTTTTGCCAACACTTCAAATATAGGGTGTTTTAATGGTAATTGCATTTTCTCTATTTCAATGAATGTCATTTATATTGAAGATGCAAAAATATGAAATTAATCAGTGATAGAAAAATATAATGATGAGTCTGTGGAATAATATAAAAAAAACGCCTACCTGATTATTGTAAAGTTGGGTAGGCGTCAATATGATATAAATGGTGCTTATACAATTCCTGAGAAGCCCATAAATGCCATTGCTAATAAACCGGCAGCCACAAGAGCTATCGGTGATCCTTTCATGCCCTTGGGAATATCTACTAGTTCCAAATGTTCGCGGATGCCGGCAAAGATCGTCAGAGCCAAGCCGAATCCAATGGCTGTAGATGCTGCAAACACTAATGACTCCAGTAGATTGAAATCTTTTTGGATTACCATGATGGCGACTCCTAAAACGGCACAGTTGGTAGTAATCAAAGGAAGAAATACTCCTAAAGCCTGATAAAGTGCCGGGCTTACTTTTTTTAAAATGATTTCAACCATTTGTACCAAAGCGGCTATCACAAGGATGAACGTGATAGTTTGCATAAAACCAATTCCAAATGGGTTAAGAATGCTTTTTTGTATGATAAACGTCACTAAAGTTGCGAGAATCATAACAAATGTCAAAGCTCCGGTCATGCCGATTGCCGTAGAAACTTTTTTTGATACCCCTAAAAATGGGCATATCCCTAAAAATTGTGCCAGCACGACGTTATTGACAAATACGGCTGCTATAAATATCAGTATATATTCCATCTTTCTTTTCCTTTAAAAATTAATTTGTTTTTCTCAGACGGTTGACTGCTGCAATCAAAAATCCTAATGCCAGAAAACCTCCTGGTGCCAAGACAAAAGCTAACATCCCGTATTGGTCGCTCATGATGGTGATATCAAAGATTTTTCCACTGCCTAACAATTCTCGGATGACTCCTAATAAAGTTAGACTTATGGTAAATCCCAATCCCATACCTAATCCATCAAAGATAGAAGCTATTACGCCATTTTTGGAGGCAAAAGCTTCGGCCCGTCCCAATACGATACAATTCACTACTATTAAGGGGATAAATAGGCCAAGAGATTCATAGAGAGATTGCACGTATGCCTGCATAGAAAAATCTACAACGGTGACAAAGGTTGCGATGATGACAATAAATGCGGGAATACGTACTTTATCTGGAATGAAGTTGGCAACTAAAGATATCACAAGATTGGACATTACCAGTACAAAGGTGGTGGCCAAACCCATTCCCATGCCATTGAATGCTGAGGTTGTCACTCCCAATGTGGGGCACATTCCGAGTAGAAGTCCGAATGTCGGATTTTCGCGGAAAAGACCGTTTGTAAGTATTTTAATATTACTCATGTTGCAATGTTTTACTGTTTATTGTTTTGTTGTGTCGCTCCGGAGGTTGCATCAGTCCCGTTAAGAGCTGATGCTGCACGGTTGAGGGCATCAAGAAAAGCCCGGGAAGAAATCGTTGCTGCTGTGATGGCATCCACATCTCCTCCGTCCTTACTGACTTTCAAACCTGTTGTGCCTGGATTTTTACCTTTGACACTGCCTGGATTATTTTCGCGGAACCAAAAGTTCATTTTGCTGCCCAAACCCGGAGTCTCTTTGTTTACCAAGGCAGAGTAATCGTTAATACTACCGTCAGGATTGAACCCGACCATGATTTCAATATAGCCGTTAAAGCCATTGTTGGAGAATGTTTTTACGGCTGTGCCGATAGATTCTCCATTGCGTTTGGCTGGGTAGAATTCCAAAATGCCGCCGTCAATGTCTTTGGTCCATTTCTCTGCTGCCGGGTTATTGTCGAATTCTCCCGGTAATACATTGCTGATTGCTGCCTGCTGTTTCTCTTCGGCTGCCTTTTCTATCGGACCTTTGGTCAATGTATATACATATCCTACGCCTGCTGAGGAAATCAGGCTGATGCTGAATAGCACCGCAACCATATTGATAAAGTTTGATTCTAGTTTCTTTGCCATAATCTTAAGATTTAGGAATGAAAGTAATAGTCTATGCAAATCTGGTCGGTTTGCAATACCTGTTAATCAGGGGTGTAAAAGCGTTCATGATTAAAATGGCAAACGACATTCCCTCCGGATAGGCTCCGAATATACGAATGACAGAGGTAAGGATGCCGATTCCTATACCATAAATAATCATTCCTTTGGAACTCATCGGCGAGGTTACATAGTCTGTTGCCATGAAAATCGCACCAAGCATCATTCCTCCTGTCAGGATATGGAATAACGGGTTTGCAAATTGTGTCGGATCATATATATGTAGGAGCCCTCCGAATATTGCAACTGTTGCAAAAATTGCGATGGGAATATGCCATGTGATGATTCGGCGGAAAAGCATAAAGGCAAAGCCGATGAGCAATGCGAGTGCAGCCACTTCTCCCAAACTGCCGCCCATGTTGCCCAATAGCATATCCTTGTAGGTTACAAACCCTTCTGCATTCATGACATCATTTATCGGGGTGCCTGCTTTAACGGCTTCTTTTAATAATGCCAAAGGAGTAGCGCCTGTTTGGGCATCGATATATCTTGTTTCGAAACCTTGTGCAATGGGCCAACTGTTCATTTGTACCGGAAATGAAATTAATAAGAATACACGTCCGACCAGAGCCGGATTAAAGATATTGCAACCCAAACCTCCGAAACTCATTTTTCCGATGCCAATAGCAACAAATGCTCCGATGAGAATAATCCATACGGGAAGATTGGCAGGAACATTGAATGCCAGTAATATACCGGTTATGATTGCAGAACCGTCCCAAATTGTCGGTTGACCTTTTAGAATAAATTTTTGGATCAGATATTCAAAAAGAAGACATGCCGATACCGACGTTAACGTTACGATGATGGCGCCCATCCCGAAAAACAACACCGAACAGATAAAAGCCGGAATCAGTGCTATGAGTACTCCATACATGTTCTTTTCAATGGTATCGCCACTGTGTACATGAGGAGAGGGTGATATTAATAATTTATTCATACGCTTAATTAAATCTCTGTTTTCAAATTTATTTCTTTCTGTTTCGAATCATGGTACCGGTACGTCCTTTCCCCAATCTGATGTAATCAAGCAAAGGACGGGAGGACGGACAAGTGAAACTGCATGATCCGCATTCAATGCAATCCATGACTTTTTCTGCTTCCAGACGTTCCAATAGATTGAGCATGGTTAATTTTGCTAAAAGATAAGGTTCCAGACCCATGGGGCACGCTGATACGCATTTGCCGCAACGGATACAGTTTCGTATGGGTTTACGCTGGGCTTCCTTGTCATTGATAAGAAGAATACCGCTGGTGCCTTTTAGGATTGGCGAGTCAATATTTACCATGGTACGTCCCATCATCGGGCCTCCGCCGATAACCTTGGCCGTATCTTCCGGTATGCCGCCTGCTGCTTCGATTAATTTTGAGATAGGGGTACCGATGCGACACAGATAGTTGCCCGGATGTACAACAGATTTACCGGTTATCGTTACGATGCGTTCCACTAAAGGTTTGTGTTTGATAACGGCTTCATAAACGGCCAGAGCCGTTCCTATATTTTGTACGACAGCACCTACCGCAATAGGGAGCGCGCCGGATGGTACTGCACGTCCGGTTGTGGCTTGTATCAGTTGTTTCTCTCCTCCTTGGGGGTATTTCACTTTTAGCGGACAGATTTCCACTCCCTTGGTTTTGGTTGCCAGACCTTGCAGATGTTCGATGGCGTCTTTTTTGTTGTTTTCGATACCAATAATAGCTTTCGTAACTCCGATAGCTTTCATCAAAAGCTGCACGCCAATAAGCACCTGCTCGCCTTTTTCAAGCATGACGCGATGGTCGGAAGTTAAATAAGGTTCACATTCGACGCCGTTGATGATGAGAAATTCAGCTTTGCTTCCCGGAGGGGGTGTCAGCTTTACTTGTGTGGGAAAGGTTGCTCCGCCCATACCGACAATTCCGGCTGCAGCAATAGCTTTTATTATATCTTCTTTAGACAGGTCTGGGATTGATTCTGTTTTGTCACTACGATTTATTTCCGGTAGCCATTCATCTCCTTCCACTTTGATGGTAATGGCAGGCTTGGAAAAACCGGCAGCATCTTTGATGTTGTCGATTGCAATGACGGTTCCTGACACAGAACTATGGATGTTGGCAGATACAAAGCCGCTTGCTGTGGCAATCAACTGACCGGCTTTAACGGTATCTCCTTTTTGAACTACAGGGGTTGCCGGGGCTCCGATGTGTTGGCTAAGCGGAATGATTACCTGCTCTGGAATAGGCAGTGTCTGGATAGGTTCGCTTGCCGATAATTTATTTTCAGGTGGGTGAACGCCACCGATTCTGAATGTCTTTAACACAGCGTAAGGTATTTAAAATTATTCATTTTTGTTATTTTCGTTGGCAGTCGGTTTTACCGCCGGATTTGCTTTAATGGCATCTGTTTCTACTTTCCGTGGAGGAAAATTTACTTCATGGATGGCACCGGTAGGACATACTCCTACACATTTACGGCAAAGACGGCATTTGTTGAAATCAATATATGCCAGATTGTTTTCTATTGTGATAGCTCCGAAAGGACATTCCTTTGCACATTTCCCACAACCGATACAGGCCGCTTTACAAGCTTTGCGGGCAATAGCCCCCTTGTCTTTGTTCACACAACACACAAAGACGCGGCGGTCTTTCACTCCTTTATTGCGCAATTCAATGATATTGCGGGGACAAGCTTTGACACAAGCGCCACAGGCAACACATTTTTCGTTGTCAACTGTCGGAAGAGAAGTAAGGGAATCCATGTGTATGGCATCAAAGGAACAAGCGGCGACACAATCTCCGCAACCTAAACAGCCGTAACTACAGGCTGTTTCGCCGACATAGAGCGAGTGCTCAATAGCACAGGTCCGTGCTCCGTCATATTGGCTTGTCCGGGGACGGTTCTCACAATTGCCGTTGCATTTGACTACTGCGATTTTGGGAGCCTGCGTACTGACTTCCCGACCCAGGGCTTCTGCAATTTTGCTCATTGTTGCAGCGCCGCCAACAGGGCACATGATGCCGTCCAGCGAGTCTGATTTTACAGCAGCTTCGGCCAATCCCCGACATCCCGGATAACCGCAGCCGCCACAATTTGCACCCGGCAACAAACCTTCCACAATATCAATGCGCGGATCTTCCTCCACTTTAAATTTTTGTGCGACAAAATAAAGTATCACGGCTGATACAATACCGAGGGCACTCAATGAAATGATGGTAATAACAATAGTACTCATTATTTAATATTTAATAGTTGCCAGTTTTTTCAACTGTAAATTTTATCTTTTTATTGAATTTGTTTTTCAATAGATATAACGCAAAAAAATACAGCATTAGCAAAAACAGACTCGATATCGCTGCTGTAAGTTCGCTGTATTCGGATTTCTCTATAAAAAAAATAGCTGCAATGATTAAAATAGATGGAAAAATGTAAGCCAGTAGGACTGAATAAAACGCGTTGTGAAGGCTGGCGGTCACTATCACTTTTTCTCCTACGGAAAAAGAGCCTTCAGGCCGTTCGGCTATGATGACTTTCTGTTTTGCATCAGACATCCCGCATGCTCCTTGAGCATGACATCCTGAACATGCCGCAAGACTGACGATCATCACTTCCACAGTTTGTTCTGAAATGCTTTTTATAACTCCTTCATGCTGTATTTTTTCTGTATCTGCCATACAATTTCGTAAAAAACACACGCAAAGTTAATATTTAAAGGGAAAAAGTAAAAGGTAATATGTTAAAATACAAGAAATATTTTAGAAAACATAATGGTGACGATGAAAATATAGCCGGACTATTGCCCGGCTATATTTTGATTTTATTTTTTTCTCATGAAAATCTGGATGGGAACTCCAGTGAAAGTCCAGTTTTCACGGATTTTGTTTTCCAAAAACCGTTTGTAAGGCTCTTTTACATATTGGGGCAGGTTGCAGTAGAAGGCAAACGACGGGGAAAGGGTAGGCAATTGGGTCGCATATTTGATTCGCACATATTTGCCTTTCATGCTTGGTGGCGGATAATTTTCAATAGCCTCCAGCATGATGCGGTTGAATTCCGAAGTCTTCAGTTTCTGTTGGCGGTTTTCATATGCCCGTAGAGCAGCTTCCAGTGCTTTTAACAGACGTTGTTTGGTAAGTGCTGATGCAAAAATGATTTCCACATCCTTGAAAGGGGCAATTCTGTTGCGTAAATCCTTCTCGTATTCAATCAGGGTTTTGTTGTCTTTTTCAATTAAATCCCACTTGTTTACTACGATAACCACTCCTTTTTTGTTGCGCTCGATCAAATGGAAAATGTTTAAATCCTGGGCTTCCATGCCACGGGTGGCATCAAGCAGCAACATACATACATCCGATTCCTCTATTGCACGGATGGAACGCATGACTGAGTAGAATTCTACATCTTCATTGACTTTGGCTTTTTTACGTACTCCGGCAGTATCCACAAGGATGAAATCGTGGCCGAATTGTGTATAATGGGTATGCAGGGAATCCCGGGTGGTTCCTGCAATATCCGTTACAATATTACGTTCTTTCCCGATTAATGCGTTGATAGTAGAAGATTTGCCGACATTCGGACGTCCGACAATGGTGATGCGGGGCAAATGGTCGGTATCTTCCATGTTGTCTTCTTTGAAATGTTTGACGATTTCGTCCAGCAGTTCTCCCGTGCCGGATCCGGTAATGGAAGAAATGCAGAATAAATCGCTCTTTAAGCCTAAACGGTAGAACTCCTGAGCTTCGTAAAGACGTGTGCTGTTGTCCACCTTGTTGGCTGTCAGATAGACCGGCTTGTCTATATTGCGCAGTAATTGTGCAAAATTCTGGTCAAGGTCGGTGATGCCTATTTCTGCATCCACCATGAAGACGATGACATCTGCTTCATCCATCGCCAGCATTACCTGTTTGTTTATCTCTTCTTCAAAAATATCGTCACTGTTACAGACATATCCTCCAGTGTCAATCACTGAGAATTCTTTACCGTTCCATGAGGATTTGCCGTAATTCCGGTCGCGTGTTACACCGCTTTCTTCGTTCACGATAGCTTTACGTGTACCAATCAAACGGTTGAAGAGTGTAGATTTTCCTACATTCGGCCTTCCTACTATCGCTATAATATTACTCATCGTATAAAATTTATGCTATTTATTTGCGTAACCAAAATTTTTCAATTCGCTGTCTTTATTGCGCCAGTCTTTCAGCACCTTTACATACAGATTCAGGTAGACTTTTTTGCCAAAGAAGGTTTCTATGTCCAGACGTGCTTCTGTGCCTACTTTTTTCAGTGCTTCTCCTTGATTGCCGATGATAATCCCTTTTTGAGAAGAACGCTCGACATAAATGACTGCCATAATATGGATGCGTTTGTCTTCTTCTTTGAATTCTTCTACTTCTACTTCTACGGAATAGGGAATCTCCTTGTCGTAGTTTTTCAAAATTTTTTCACGGATGATTTCATTGACAAAAAATCTTGCCGGCAAATCTGTCAAATCATCTTTTGGGAAATAGGCTTCGCCTTCCGGCAGTAATTCAACGATTCTTTTGAATAGATTGTCAGTATTGAAATTTTCTTTTGCCGACATTGGAAAAATCTCTGCTCGGGGAATCAGCTCCTTCCATTTGTCATATAACGCTTCTAATTTTTCCTGATTGGTTAAATCGATCTTGTTTAGCACTAATAATACAGGAACTTTTGATTTGCTTACTTTTTCAACAAAATTCATGTTTTTTTCAACATTCTCCACAACGTCTGTGACATAGAGAATGATATCGGCATCGATTAAAGCCGATTTTGAAAATTCCAGCATATATTCCTGCATCTTATAACTGGGTTTAACAACACCCGGCGTATCAGAAAATACAATTTGATACTCGTCTGTATTGACGATACCTTTTATCCGATGCCGTGTTGTCTGCGATTTTGAGGTGATGATTGAAATCTTTTCACCGACCAACCGGTTCATCAATGTTGACTTCCCGACATTTGGGTTGCCTACAATGTTGACAAATCCTGCTTTATGCATATGAGTGTATTAATAAATTACTTTCTTGCTGCAAAGATAGTGTTTTTTGTGTGAATATTTGTACTTTTGTTGTTTGCTAACAATAAATTTGAATAAGATGTTTATCGGGTCTTTGGAAAATACGGAAAGAGCTGAAGCTTTGCATCCTTTCTTTAAAAAAGTGTTTGATTATATAAAATCGCATGATTTAAGCCGGATACCGGCAGGAAGAATAGACATTGACGGAGATAATGTCTGGATTAGTGTCAGTGATGTACAAGGGCGTGAGCCTGAGGAGGCAAAGATAGAGACCCATGATAAATATATCGATATTCAGATACCGGTGAGTGGAAGTGAAACGTTTGGCTGGCAGGCGAGAGAGCTTTTGACTGAAAGGTGTGGCGGTGGTTATGATGAAAAAAATGATATCACTTTTTATAACGATATCACTTTTTTTTATTTTACGCTTAAACCGGGTGATTTCGGTATCTTTTTTGCTGAAGATGGACATGCGCCTTGTATTGGTCATGGATTAATAAAAAAAGTGGTTGCCAAGGTAAAGTTGTGATACTTATAATATTAGTAATAATTTAACGATTAAAAACCAAAGAAATGAAAAAAGTAGTTTTGATGACTGTAGCGCTTTTAATGGTATGCGCAGCGAAGGCACAGTTTAGTGCCGGAGATTTTACTTGGGGGGCCAAGGTCGGATTAAATGTGACTAACATCTCGAATTTTGATTTGAAGAATAAATCAAGTTTTCATATCGGAGCATTTGCAGAATGGAATTTGAGTGATTTTATCGGTTTGTCTCCGGAATTGATGTATTCACGTCAGGGCGCAAGAGATAAGCATGATGGAGTAAAGTATAAATTACGTGTAAATTATTTGAATATACCCGTATTGTTCAAATTTTACGTATTGGAAGGATTGAGTGTAGATCTTGGACCGCAATTTGGTTTTGCCTTGAATTCAAAAGCCAAAACTAAACATAATGACACGACGAATAAAACAAAAATAGGAGACGAAAATACATTTGATGTCAGTTTCCCCATCGGATTGTCATATACTTATGAAGGATTGATTTTGTCTGCCCGTTATAACATTGGATTGAGTAATATGTGGGATAAGGACGATGTCGGTGTAAATAGTAAAAATCACGTATTCCAGCTCTCATTGGGTTATCGTTTGAGCGATTTGTTTTAAGGGATACTGATTATTCTGATAAATATAAGGAGGTCGGCGGATCTCCTTATTTTTTTTGTCTTTTCTTTTGTTCTTCTCCTTTTTATTTTCAGCTCAAAGACAGGTTATTCTTATATCAAAGATATGCTTTGGATATCTTTGTGATATCTTTGTGATATCTTTGAGATAACTTTGAGATAACTTTGAGATAACTTTGA
>JAHHTT010000036.1 GCA_020024465.1 Odoribacter sp. | reverse complement strand
TTTGCTTCCGAACAACGGCTGTATCTTTCAAATATGAAAGGCTCTGCCGAACTGTTCAATAAAATAACAAAGCTGCATTGGATTGAAAGCTTGCATTGGTCTCTTGATAGAAATTTACTGCAAGATAAAATAAAACGAAAAACTGAGCAGGCTGCGAGAAATCTCGACACTATTCAACGAATCGTACTAAATATTATTGCTATATGGAAAAACAGAAGGAAGAAAGTGGCAGACAAACAGAAAGGTGTTGCTGAAATTTTAAGAGAGTTGTCTATGAATTTTACAAAAGCACTACAGTTCCTCTATCAAAAACAAAGAAAAAATGATTTTTTAATCTGAATATAAAACACTGATTTACAGATGTATTAAATCTCACCCATACTCTGCAATATGGGTAGGGGGATACCTACCCATTACTCAGAAGTTAAATTCAAGAACCGTGACTTTTTGGTAATTTCATCTATTTCCGACACCATCGAATCACCCCTAACGCTTCGGAGCCTCACCCACACCTATAACAGGACCGTTAATCTTTTGAAGCCAACAATGTTCCGGATGTTCTTTTCTAACAACAATATAAGAACTATCCGGAAGACACAGTCTTATTTCATGATCCGTGCCGGTTTTCAATTTTTCATTGTCATCCCGTGTTATCCAAGTCATATATTCATAAATGTTTTCAGACACTCTCACATCTGCACCGCATGGCACACCCAGACATAGAGTATCACCACTCATATATCGGGTCCTCATCAAACGCCGATTCCCATCTCCCAAAGGTATAGATACACGCAATTCTAATATTTCATGCACATTTTTCCCGGGTATCTGAATAAACACAGAATCTTTATAAAAATCTCTCCAACCGGCTGCACGCTTATCCGAATTGTTACAAGATGCCATAGCAATTACAGCCCAGAAACAAATAATCAGTTGACTAACTTTCATAACTCATTGATTAAAATCCTTTAAAGCCTAAAAAAAAGACGATTCGATACAGTCACAAGAGGCATCTGATCTCGATTAAATAGAGTTTCTTTAAAATCCATATAAGATTCTTGCGTTTTAAACCCAACAATCTCATTACGTGGATGATATGGTGCTAAAGGTTCCGGGAAAGATACATAATATTGCCAAACTCTTCCCAAACCACTATCACCCCTTCCATATAAAGTCCAACCACCCCAACCATCCGGAGTTAAACCAGAAAATAATACGGTTATTTTCAAAAGTCAAATGGCGCGCTAAACGCGTATAAGCAGAAATATAAATATCCTTGTGCCCCCAAATAATTTCCGGGTCATTCAAATCCCCTTTTATCTCCAAATAAACAGTATCCAACACAAAATCATTCACCGCAACTGCTTTTGTATACACCGGTTCTACAACATCATCTTCAACATGACAACTGTAAAACAATACCAACCAAGCCATGCCAAACAGCATTAACTTAAAAAAAAACAATCATCTTTCTCATAATATTATCTTTAATTTGTACAGATAATATTATAAAAAATAAATCAAAAAACAAACACCTATACACGAATTTAACATTCCAAGTCACATTTCCCTTGCTCCGAGCCCTCCTCCCTCCCTATCAAAGATATATCAAAGATATCATAAAGATATATCAAAGATATCACAAAGATATCGATTTGTTATCTTTGACATATATTTATCAAATGTTTAAGCCAAGAATATATGAGACTTAAACAGGAAGAAAAAGGTCATAGCCCTCGCCCGATGTATGACTTCCTAAAGCTTGCAGGCAGCCGCCACAGAATGTTTGCAAATGAAATTGCAAAATTGGCATATTTTCCGTACATTTGACTGCAAATATAAAAGATGAAAACAATAAAAACATGGCAACAATAAAATCATCAGAATTAATAACAAATTCGGATGGAAGTATTTTTCACCTTCATCTGCATCCGGAAGATTTGGCAAACGACATCATTCTTGTCGGCGACCCAGGACGGGTTGAAATGATTGCATCACATTTTGACACAATTGAACTGAAGAAAAGCAACCGCGAATTTTGCACCATTACAGGACGTTATAAAGGCCATCGCATTTCTGTCGTATCAACTGGTATAGGTCCCGACAACATTGATATTGTCGTTAATGAGCTTGATGCTCTTGCAAATATTGACTTAAAAACAAAAGAAATACGTCCTGAACACCGTAAACTAAATCTAGTGCGCATCGGAACATCAGGATCCGTTCAGGCAGATATACCGGTAGATTCTTTTGTCATTTCGGAAAAGAGCATCGGTTGTGACGGTGTCCTCCGTTTTTATGCAAACAATGAAAGCATATGCGATGAAGACTTTGAAAATGCCTTTATTGAACACTGTCACTGGACTCCACAAGCTGCACGCCCTTATGTCGTAACTTCTGCACCGGAATTAGTGGCCCGCCTACACGATGACAAACATACTTTCAAAGGAGTAACATTGACGGCTGTCGGTTTCTATGGTCCGCAGGGACGTGTTCTCCGGCTTCCTTTAGCCATGCCCGGTATCAACGACCGAATCACAGCATTCCGCCACGAAGAATATAAGGTAACCAACTATGAAATGGAAAGCGCAGCCATTACAGGCCTCGCCAATCTGTTAGGTCATCATGCAGCCACGATATGTCTGATTATTGCCAATAGAATGACAGGCGATGCTTCATCAGATTATCACGGGCACATGAAACAACTTGTCAACTATGTATTGGACCGCTTGTCTAAGAATCCCATGTAACAGAATAATACAACATAAAAATGGTACAAAGAATTCAAACTATTTTTCTACTGTGTACGGCCGTTATTGCCGGTCTGATGTTTTTTATGCCGGCAGCCACTATTGTTGTCCCCGGACAAGGTGTATATGAATTTTATTCCAGCTCGGTCAAAATGATTGGCAATCAACCGGAGCATTGTATGGCAACCAACTGGACTTCGCTAATACTAAACATTCTGATAATCATATTGGCCATCGTGACTATTTTTGCCCGCAGGCCAAAAGAGAAAAGTGTAAGACCCAGCCTGCTGCTACAATTGCGTCTATGTTTTATAAATATTGTATTCATGCTCGGTATGCTCATTTTGATATGGTTACAAATACGCCATGTCGCCAATGACATCCATGCCGTATGGAACGTAAATATAGGATTCATATTTCCGGTTGTAGGCATTGTTTTGACCTGGCTTGCAATAAGGGGTATCATAAAAGATATCACCTTATTAAAATCATACGATCGAATACGCTAAAAAATGGACAAACAAGATAAAAGAAAATTCTTATAAACCAACTTAATAAATTATGCATAAAATCTATTTGATCTTAGCGATACTGATTATCGCCGGTGTGTCAGAAGTAACAGCATGTACCAATTTCCTTCTGACAAGAGGAGCCACAAAAGACGGCTCTACGATGGTTACTTATTCGGCTGACTCGCACGTATTGTATGGAGAACTGTATCACTGGCCTGCCGGGAATTGGCCTGCCGGCACAATGATGGACATCTACGAATGGGATACCGGCAAATATATGGGAAAAATTGCACAAGCAACACAGACCTATAATGTCGTTGGCAACATGAACGAACACCAATTGGCTATCGGTGAAACCACCTTTGGAGGACGTCCGGAACTGGAAACACAGTCAGGAGCAATCTTGGACTATGGCAGTTTGATTTACACCACACTCCAGCGTGCAAAAACAGCTCGCGAAGCAATCGTAGTGATGACCGATTTAGTAGCACAATACGGATATGCCAGCTCCGGAGAATCATTTTCCATCATAGATCCCAACGAAGTATGGGTACTCGAAATGATTGGTAAAGGAGAAGGAGAAAAAGGAGCCGTATGGGTAGCCCGTATGGTTCCGGACGGATATGTGTGTGCACATGCCAATCAGGCTCGCATCACCACCTTTCCGATGAGCGGCAAGACGTCAATTTCTTCAGATAAAATGAAAAAAATTTATGACAAAGAAGTGACTACCGTATATTCAAAAGATGTAATTGCTTTTGCAAAACAAAAGGGTTTTTACCCTCAAAATGGCAAAAACACTGATTTCAGCTTTTCGGACACCTATGCTCCTGTAGATTTTAGCGGTGCCCGTGCATGCGAAATCCGTGTATGGGCATTCTTCAATGCAGTAAATCCGGATATGGCCCAATATTGGGATTATGCCAAAGGAAAAATCGAACGTGATGCAAAAGGATACGCCACCAATCGCATGCCGTTGTGGGTAAAACCGAGTCACAAACTGGATGTACTGGAAGTGATGGACTTTATGCGCGATCATTTGGAAGGTACAGAATTGGACATGAGTAAAGATCCCGGAGCTGGTCCATACGAATGCCCTTACCGTTGGCGTCCAATGGGTTATACAGTAGATGGAAAGGAATATGTACACGAACGAGCTACAGCAACCCAGCAAACAGGTTTCACTTTTGTGGCGCAATGCCGGAATTGGTTACCCAACGCAGTAGGTGGAATCATCTGGTTTGGAGTTGATGATGCTGCAAGTACTGTATATTTTCCAATGTATAGCTGTGCGACCCGTGTTCCATATTCATTCGCCAAAGGTAACGGCAGCATGATGGAATTTACCAATGAAGCGGCATTCTGGGTATTCAATCAGGTAACAAATCTTGCATATACCCGTTATAATGCGATCCATCCTGAAATTCGAGCCAAACAAAAAGCATTGGAAACCCAATATGTAGAACATGTAAAATTAATAGATGCCGGGGCGGCAGATATGTATGCAAAAAATCAAAAAGGTACAGTTGAATTCCTGACTGATTTTTCCTGCAATACAGGAGACCGTCTGACGGCAGAGTGGAGAGATTTCTATGGCTACTTATTCTGCCGTTTTATGGACGGCAATATAAAAACAGCCGTACCGGGAGAAAAGAATCCGAAAGTTGAGCAACCGGCTTTACCGGAATGGTATCTGCGCACCATTATCGAAAAAGCAGGTGATAAATTACAAGTAATTAAATAACCACCTATAAAGCAAATTATTATGACAACAGTAACTTTAGCAGGGAATGCCTTTAGAGTCAATGGTGTATTTCCCAAAGCAAGTACAGAAGCTCCCGATTTCACTTTAGTAAAAAGCGACTTAAGCGAATTATCTTTGAATGACTTGAAGGGTAAAAAAGTCGTATTAAACATTTTTCCGAGCTTAGATACGGCAGTATGTGCTACTTCTGTAAGAAAATTCAATGAAATGGCAGCAAAATTGAACAATACGGTAGTATTGGCAATCTCCAAAGACCTCCCTTTTGCCCATGCCCGTTTTTGTACAACAGAAGGCATTGAAAATGTAATTGCATTATCAGCATTCCGCGACACAACCTTTGGCGAAGCATACGGTGTGGCATTGGCAGAGGGACCTTTGGCCGGCTTATTTGCTCGCGCCGTTGTTGTATTGGACGAAAATGGCAAGGTAATCTATTCACAATTGGTACCGGAAATCACCACAGAACCGGACTACGAAAGTGCTTTAGCAGCAATCTAAACTTTATGGTAAATATTCCTCTTGAATATTTTTCATAGCTGCAAACAAATTGCCGCGAACATGAGGCGACAAAGCCTCCATTTCATCGATAATCGATGCTATTGAATGACGATTTGTGGCTTGCTCGTAAGGGCAAGCCTTTTTTTGTTGCTTGAAATTTCGGAATGCCGCATATTGTACCGTCTCATTGTTAGTGATATAAATCAACGGACGTATCAAGGTGAAGGTATTGTCAAACATTGCCAACCGAGGCGGCATACTGGCAATCGTCCCATTAAACATCATACTCATCAGCAAACTTTCGATTGCATCATCCCGATGATGTCCAAGAGCCAGTTTATTGCATTTCTGTTCCTTTGCAATCTCAAAAAGCATTTTGCGCCGATTCCATGAACAGACGAAACAAGCAGGCTTACCAGAATTTTCTCTCACCGTGGCACAAATCGTCCGCAATACCAACGGTACGCCCAGTCTGTCACAAAAAGCAGCGATATATTCGGCATCAACTTCATAAGCCACATTCTCCACTGCAATATGAGCCGCTACCACAGAATAATTCTGTTTAGGATCTCGTGCCCGGAGAGCCAATACTTCCAATAAAGCCAACGAGTCTTTTCCTCCGGATACGCCTATCAATATCCGATCTCCCGGTTCGATCAGATTATAATCGTAAATCGCCTTGCCGGTTTTTCGAAAAAATTCTCTCATAAACAGTTTTTCCCGCTTCTTGTTGTCCATAGTAATCACTTTTTATTCAAAGAGGCAAATGTAATCATTTTTCACGCTGTAACACACGGATTTCAGATGTAACATTTTCGTAATATTTCTGTAACAACCAAATAACAAGAGGTCTGTAATATTGCAACGTGAAATTATAATGCAAATAAAGATGAACAAATTATTGATTTTAGTATTGGCAATCAGCCTCGCAGCCTGTGGAAACTCAAAAAAGAAAAACGCCCAAGGAGCAAGTGACATCACTCTCACAGCAGCAGGAGCTACATTTCCTCTTCCCTATTATAACCTGGCATTTAAGAACTACAAAGATTCTACTGGAGTATCTATTACTTACGGAGGTATCGGCAGCGGTGGAGGTATCCGCAGTCTAAAAGACAAAATTGTAGATTTTGGTGGAAGCGATGCTTACCTGAGCGATGCAGAATTGGCCGAAATGCCGGCAGAAGTGGTACATATACCAACTTGTATGGGCGCAGTCGTTTTAGCATACAATCTACCGGAAGTAAAAGAATTAAAACTGACTCCTGACATTGTTGCAGATATTTTCTTAGGCAAAATCACCCGCTGGAATGACAGTCGTCTGCAAGCAGAGAACGAAGGAGTTACCCTTCCAGACAAAGCCGTTAATCCTGTATATCGTTCCGATGGCAGCGGTACAACATTTGTATTCAGTGACTACCTGACAAAAGTAAGCACCGAATGGAGTGACAAAGTCGGCTGCGGAAAATCATTAAAATGGCCAGCAGGTTTAGCCGCAAAAGGAAATCCTGGTGTTGCCGGCACAATCAGTCAGACACCGGGAGCCATCGGCTATATCGGTTCTGAGTATGCCTTCGCCTTAAAGATTCCGACAGCAAAACTACAAAACCGCAGCGGCAATTTTATCACTCCGTCAACAGAAAGCATCTCTGCTGCAGCCAACGAAATCCCTACAGACACCCGGACGATGGTAACCAATCCCGAAGCAGCAGACGCCTATCCAATCAGCTGTTTTACCTGGATTATTCTCTACAAAGAGCAAGCATATGGAGAACGGACAGAAAAGCAAGCCGAGGCAACCATCCAATTATTGAACTGGATGACAAACCCGCAGGCTCAGGAACTGACAACTCATGTTCACTACTCCCCACTACCAGCATCTGCTGTAACAAATGCCAAAAACTTATTGAAAAGCGTCACTTATAAAGGACAACCTATTTTAAAATAAGACTATATTATATCGCTTTAAGCATCTATTGTCATGCGTGATTTTATCTTCAAACGGCTATTGTTTCTCTGTTCGCTGCTCGTATTATTGATATGCGGAGGGATGGTATATTCACTTGTCAACGGTGCGATACCGGCTTTTGAAACCTTTGGCTTCTTCAGGTTTATCAGTTCTCCCGAATGGAATCCGACAGCAGGTAATGAAGATTATGGAGCCTTATCGTTCATCGTCGGAACCGTCATGACATCCTTTCTGGCCTTACTTATCTGTCTTCCGTTTTCTTTGCCAGTAGCCCTCTTCACAGGCGAATATTTCCGCGGAACTCGCGCAGCCTCCTTTATTGGCTCCGTGATCGATCTTTTGGCAGGAATCCCCTCCATCGTTTATGGATTATGGGGATTCTATACTTTGCGTCCCATTTTAATCGATATGAATCTATCGGAACAGGGATTCGGAATTTTAACCTCCTCTATTGTTTTGGCAATAATGATTACCCCTTATGCCGCTTCACTAAGCTCTGAATTTATCTCTATGGTTCCTAAAGAACTGAAAGAAGGCGCCTATAGCTTAGGAAGCACCCGGTCTGATGTCGTTCGCAGAATCATCTTTCCTGTATCGGGGTCTGGAATATTCGCCAGTTACATATTAGCTTTAGGACGTGCCTTGGGAGAAACCATGGCTGTCACCATGCTGATAGGCAATACCAATAATCTGCCTGATTCCCTGACAGCAACAGGCAACACAATGGCAAGTGTCATTGCCAATCAATTCGGCGAAGCCGACAGTTTAAAATTAAGTTCTTTGATTGCCATCGGTTTATTGTTATTTCTGATCACAGCAGTCATAAACTTTACCGGCAAAATAATCATGAAAAAACTGAGCTAAAGTATGAATTATAGAATATTAAAAGACAGAATCTTCTTTTGGTCAATTTGCATATTATCTTCAATGACAGCCATTCCCTTAGTAGTAATCATTTGGGAGGTCGTCAAAAAAGGGTATAGACAAATCAACCTCAGTTTCTTTTCAGAAACTGCCCCCAGTACCTTAGATGCCATGTTGGCCAAAAGCACCGGAGAACTCATTCCCGGAGGTATCGCCAATGGTATTGCCGGCACCATGCTAATGGTGGCTATCGCAGCCTTCATTGCGATACCAGTAGGTATTATGGGCGGTATCTATCTGGCAGAAAAGCCTAAAGCAACCTTTTCTCATATAGCCCGTTTTCTGACAGATCTACTGCAAGGCACTCCCTCCATCGTCATTGGAATCATCGCCTATGCATGGGTCGTAAAGCCATTAGGCAGTTACTCTGCACTGGCAGGTAGTGTTGCTTTAGCCATTATGATGCTCCCTTTAATCATACGCTCAACCGAAGAGACGCTGAAAATGCTGCCGAGCAGCCTAAAAGAAGCCGGCCTTGCCCTTGGTGCCTCCTACACCAGTGTCGTATTAAAAGTCCTTGTCCCTTCTGCATTTGGCGGACTCTTTACTGGTATATTATTGGCCATTTCGCGAGTAATGGGCGAAACAGCCCCCCTAATGCTCACAGCCTTAGGGAGCACTGTTATTAATTGGGATGTCATCCATCCGACGAGTGCAGTTCCATTGCTTATCTGGGAATTCTATAACGACCCGAATCTGATAGACATGATATGGAGTTCATCGCTATTTTTATTAATGCTGATTTTAGTCTTAAACATCATTGCCAAGAATATTGCCAGAAAATGGCGAATCGGATAATGGAAAATATAAATGACAGACTTTACCATTTGAATTATGATAGAAAATCCAATACTACAACTTAAAGATGTATGCATCTCTTACACTCCGGGGAAAAACGCTGTCAACGGAGTAAATGCAAAAATCGAAAAGAACAATATCACGGCCATCATGGGACCTTCAGGCTGCGGGAAAAGCACTTTACTTAGAGCCATTAACCGCATGCATGAATTGTATCCGGATATTCAAATCACAGGAGAAATTCTATTGGACAATCGAAATATTTTAAAGATGAATCCAATGGAAGTCAGACGAATAGCAGGGATGGTGTTTCAACGCCCCAATCCATTTCCGACAATGAGTATTTATGATAATGTCATTGCAGGATACAAGTTAAATGGGATTCGTTTATCAAAAAAAGAAAAGGACGAAATTGTTGAAACCTGCTTAACCAACGTCGGTCTCTGGAATGAAGTCAAAGACTCTCTCTATAAAAAAGGGACTTTCCTTTCCGGAGGACAGCAGCAACGCTTATGCATCGCCCGAGCCCTGGCTCTCAAGCCTGAAGTACTATTGATGGATGAACCAACATCAGCTCTCGATCCCATAGCTACAAATCGGATTGAAGAACTATTACTTGAATTAAAAAAAGAATTTACGATTGTCATTGTTACCCATAACATGTCTCAAGCCGCCCGTATCTCTGACTACTCTATGTTTATGTATTTAGGAGAATTGATAGAATACGACCGGACACAAATCATGTTTACGACACCAAAAGACAAACGTACCGAAGAATATTTGACCGGACAATTCGGATAACACAAAGATTAATCGTAAAAAAAACAATACATTATGAGTGGACTACAAGAAAAAATGCTCAGCAGAATAACCGCAGACTTTCAAGTACTGGCCAAAATCATTTTCCGACAACAAGAAAACATAAAACAATTACTTGAAAACAATAATGATGATGCATTATATACAGAAATCAATAATGACGAACACATTATTGATAGTCTGGAAGTAAAGATTCGAAATGAAGTAATTAATACCATTGTACTTTACAATCCCCGGGCCACTAATCTGAGAATGATTATCTCCTATTATGATATGACAGCCTATTTGGAACGGATTGGAGATTTAATGCTTAACATCGCACAATTCATACAAACCTCCGATTTGAAAAGCGAAATCTGGCAGATTTATAAAGCGAAATTTTTAAAAATGTTCGCTTTGACTGGAAATATGACACAAAATGCTATATTTGCTTTCACATGTACTGATATACAACTGGCAAGAGAAACTATCGAAATGGACAATCAAGTAGACCAACAACACCATGATATCTGCAATCAGCTACATTCGCAATTCTCCGGAAGGGTACTGACAGCACAGAATATGACAGACATTCTTTCTGTGAATGGAATATCATACAACATGGAGCGCATCGGCGACAATGCTACAAATATAGCAGAAGCGGCTATTTATTTGATTGAAGGTAAAAATATCAAACATTGGGACAATCCAAATAAAGATGAAATACTGCAGGCCGGGAGTGAAGGATAATAAATTAAACAAATGTTCTAAACAGACTGATTAAAACTCAAATCCATGGATAAAAATAAAATCTTGGTAGTAGACGATGAAGAGGATTTATGCGAAATCCTCCAATTCAATTTAGAAAGTGAAGGTTTTACAGTGGATATTGCCAATTCGGCAGAGGAAGCTTTAAAACTTCTACGGGATGATCATGAATTGATTCTATTGGATGTCATGATGGAAGGCATGTCAGGCTTCAAAATGGCCGAAAAAGTCAGAAAAGAACTCCATCGTAATATTCCGATTATCTTTCTTACGGCAAAAGACACAGAAAATGATATGTTGACAGGTTTCAGTATTGGAGGTGACGACTATATCTCCAAACCGTTTTCTATCAAAGAAGTAACAGCCCGGGTTAAAGCTGTCCTCAAGCGTGCCGGAAACCAAGAAATCCCAGAACAAAAAAATATCATAGAAATCGGAGATCTCACTATTGATCTTAATGGCAAAAATGTATCTTTAAAAGAAAGCCAGATCCTCCTGACCAAAAAAGAATTCGAAATTCTTACCATGTTAGCCAAAGCACCTAACCGCATTTTCTCGCGAGAGGACATTCTCTGCAAAGTATGGCAAGAAGACGGGTATGTGCTTGAACGTACTGTAGATGTACATATTACTCGTCTACGCAAAAAATTAGGAGACTTCGGCAAGCACATTGCCAATCGTTCAGGATATGGTTATTGTTTGGAAAAATAAAACTATTTCATTATGCATATAACTTATAAAAAAAAGATATTTCTCTATTTTCTGCTGGTATTTTCAATTTTTACCATCATTATTGTCGCTGTACAACAAAATAGAGAAAAAACGTACAAAGCAGACAGTTTTAAAACAGGTATGGAAGCCTATTCAAAAGTTATTTCAGAATATATTCAAAATCACCAACTTTTGGATAATGGACACATAGATTCCCTCTATAATATACTCCCTCTATTACCCAAAGAATTGCGCGTCACAATTATTGACCGGAATGGGAATGTATTGTTTGACAACGATGTAAATAGTATACATGAAGTAGGGAATCACCTAGATAGACCGGAAATTGTCAAATCACTCAACAATGGCAAAGGCTCAAATATCCGCCAATCTGCAACCACCGGAGTGAATTATTTTTATTATGCCCACTTTTTTTCTCCCTATTTTGTCCGCGTTGCCATGCCATATGACAATAGTGTGCAAAACATTTTAAAAGCGGATGATATATTTACATATTTCATCCTATTACTTTTCTTCTCTGCGCTTATTTCTTTACTGTACCTTGCCGACAGATTCGGAAAAGCAGTCTCTGCTCTGAATGATTTTATTCAATCTGCTGAAAATCAAACCCCTGATTACAATCAAATAAAATTTCCGGAAACAGAATTGGGAGAAATAGGCAATAAAATCATAGCCAACTACAAAATGTTGGATGAAAGTAAAAATCAACTGAAAATGGAAAAAGAAAAAATCATACGTCATTTCCATCATTCAGATGAAGGGATCTGTATTTTCACCGCAGATAATAAAAAGATTTATGCCAATACACATTTCATCCAATATTTGAACACCATTAGCGACGAAGCAATTTTTGATGTCGATTCATTATTTTCTCTTAGTGAATTCAAGGAACTAAAAATATTTCTCAAAAATAATACACCCGTCAATCCACAAGGCAATAGCATTCCTATCTGGCAAGGAAAAATCAGTAAAAATGGTAAACACTTTGCAGTAAAACTACTGATATTCAATGATAACAGCTATGAAGTATTGCTCAATAACATCTCTTTGTCTGAAAAAAACCGTTTACTGAAACAAGAGATGACCAATAACATTGCGCATGAATTGAAAACACCTGTCAGCAGCATAAGAGGTTATATCGAAACCATTTTAGAGCAAAATAATCTGACTTCTGAAAAACAAAAATTCTTTTTAGAACGAGCTTACACACAAGTATTGCGTCTTTCCGATCTAATTCGTGATGTAGCACTCATCACTAAAACAGAAGAAGCATCAGAACTATTCACCAAAGAAGATATCAACATCCATGACACAATCAATGAAGTGACTACCGATTTAGAGGTTTCTTTGAAAAATGCAGGAATTTCTTTAGAAAACTGCGTACCATCAAAAATAGAAATAGAAGGCAACCACACATTGCTCTATTCTATATTCCGCAATCTCATTGACAATACCATCAGCTATGCCGGTGATAATGTGACTATTCATATAGAAACCTATACGGAAGACAATGAATATTACTACTTTTCGTACTATGACACAGGATACGGAATAAAAGAAGAGCATCTTACACGTATTTTTGACCGTTTCTATCGAGTCAATCCCGGACGAAGCAGAAAAAACGGAGGTTCCGGTCTGGGATTATCTATTGTAAAAAATGCGATACTCTTTCATAAAGGACAAATCTCTGCAAAAAACAGAAAAAACGGAGGTTTAGAATTCATCTTCTCTTTACGCAAGAAACTATATTAAAATACATTTATTAACCGTGCATAGCCCTGCTAAAACATTGACCGACTTTTATTTCATTCACATGGTAAAACACAACCTTTTTTGTATTGCTGTTCCTTGATTAATGGAAAAAACAAATAATAAAATGAAAAATGAATTCTGTTGCATACAACAATGACAAATATGCTGCACATAAAGGATATGGTATAGCCAAACATAAAAACGAATCGCAATATTCCATTATTTTAGATGGTGTATCAAATAATCATTCGGTATAATAACTCTGATAGCACCCCAGAGATTATCGAATTGATTTACAATGGCAACTAAAATATTTTTATAAAAACGACTATTTTATTTTGTTACTATCAGGAAAAATCATACCTTTGCAAGCGCAAAAGGAGAGGAGAATTAAGTACATAAAAGGGCAGTTACCAGAGTGGCCAAATGGGGCTGACTGTAACTCAGCTGGCGTAGCCTTCGGTGGTTCGAATCCATCACTGCCCACACAATAAATTGCGGAAATAGCTCAGTCGATAGAGCACTAGCCTTCCAAGCTGGGGGTCGCGGGTTTGAGTCCCGTTTTCCGCTCACAGAAAGCACCTATTAAGGTGCTTTTTGTTTGAGTAATCCCTCTGGGTTCATAATCCAACGGAATTTCTTCCTCCATATCAGTACTTTTAGAAATTTCCAGCTTTGGATCTCTCATGCTTTAGTCCTTAAAAACTCCATGTATACATTATTTGGAATTATGCAAACATCTGGAAATAAATACTCTAAGATTAGTCCAAGGTATAAGCTATATATAGATATATATATTTGCACCTTACACTAAAATCATAACCTAAGACTTATAAAATTGGCTAGATTGGACAATTAGACATTTGTATAAACTCTATATATTTGCAAATTATATAGCTATAGATGAAAAGTGGCTCTGAAAATATATACAAACAGAAAGTCAATCAAGTAATTGATCACATAAATTTTAATTCGCATCAGCCATTGCAATTGAATATAATAGCCGACATAGTAAATATGTCTCAACGGCAATTGCTTCGCATGATGAGTTCTGCTCTGAATATCGGGTTAAGTTTTGATGACCCTAATGTAACAAAACCTGCTCAATGTCGTTTCTATGCCTGCACATCGGCACAAAAGGAAATTGTATCTACTTGCGAATTTGGTATAATCCGGCTATCCCAAGGTAAATATGCGGTCCATACATTACAGGGTTACTATACTGATTTGCAGGACTGGTATAACATCATTAATGCAAGTCAAGAATATTCATTCCGCTATGAGATGTCTTTTGAGGAATACACCAATTATTCAAAAGAGAATATCACAAAAATATATACACCGATAAAATAAACAAAATCATGGAAAATAGTTTATCTAAATACATCTCTCTAACAGAAGAAAATATAGACAAAGAGCATATCTGTTGTGCATTCTCTGACAAAAAATGCGCAACAGGTTATGGGTTAAAAAAAGAATGGCTAACAAAGGAATTTGCAAATGGCTATGTTTTCAGACGGCTTGATGCACGAGCCAAAGTCTTTATAGAATATGTTCCTGCCGAGTATGCATGGCTTCCGGTTACTGCTCCCAATTATTTAATGATTAATTGTTTTTGGGTTTCAGGACAGTATAAAGATCAAGGACATGGATATAATTTGCTTCAATCTGTAATTGAAGATGCAAAAAAGCAACAAAAGCATGGATTGGTTACTGTTGCAGGTACAAAAAAGAATCATTTTATGAGTGATACGAAATGGTTACTGCAACATGGCTTTAAAGAAATAGAAAAACTTCCAAATGGATTTTCATTGTTGGTAATGAGTTTTCATGAGAATAGCACAATTCCATATTTTAATGATTGCGTGAAAAGTGGAGAATGCCCCGACAAACAGGGAATAGTGGTTTATTATTCCAATCGTTGTCCATATACGGATTATTATGTAGATGGTATGTTGCGTGTTCTTGCCCAAGAAAAAAATATTCCTTTGAAAGTGATTAAATTGGAAACAAGAGAGCAAGCACAAAACTCTCCGACACCAGCTACTATCTTTTCTCTTTTTTGTAATGGAAAATTTGTAACAACGGATTTAAGTGTATGTACAGAAACTAAATTTATTAAGCTGGTAAATTTATAAATGAAAGAGTCTATTGATGATATTTTAGCACAAATAGAGATTAAAATTAACGAAAACCGACCTCTACGGTTATGATATTATCGAAAGTTCTCTTTCAATGGTACTTCAAAGTCTGATTTACGTTTATGTAGAGATAGCGTACAATTTGATAAAGGCCCGAATTTCTCAACCGCCATGATCATAAAATAGCTAAAATCATAGCCAATGAAATGTTGCGTATCTATCTGAATGAAAAATCAATAAAAGTAAAAACCAATACCCAAGTAGAAGATAACCTGCAAAAGTGTCTGAAATATCCTTTTCGCTTCACACAAAAGGTTTTTTTATAGAATTGGGTTATTCCCTTATTTCTTCGGGTGACATTAATAATGGCAACGTGGAAATAAAAGAGATGATAAACTTCCTCGGTACGGTGTTCCAAGTGAAGTTAGACGATTATTATCGCCGTTTATATTACCATAAAAAATGCATGATAATGTTAATAAGCTAAAAGTAAAGCATTTGCAGCAGGAACAAATCAAGACAACGAACCGCTAATTTGGGACATTCCGTGACCTGAAATCTTAGAGGCTGGAGAGATCACGAAAAGGTCTCAGACATTATACAAAGAAAAACTCCTATAATATCAAGGTATTATAGGAGTTGTGCATTCACTATACATTTTCTATCAGCATTTCCGTGATCCAGCTGGGATTCGAACCCAGGACCCCAACATTAAAAGTGTTGTGCTCTACCGGCTGAGCTACTGAATCGTACCGCAACTATTTCTCAATTGCGGGTGCAAAGATAGCGGTTATTTTTATATATACAAAAAAAACACATATTTTTCTACTATTTTTTCTCCATCCACAACAATAAACTTGTATCTTCAAAGAATTTACTCTAATTTTATAGAGTAATTAATTAAAAACTAAAATATGATATTCAACACATCTGAAAGAAAAGGTGCATTTATCATCCTTTTATTAATTGCAGGAATTCTTTTTATTCCCCGCCAAGTATTACCGGAGGCAGCAGATTTCTTTTTCATAACACAACCCATTGAAATCACCAAAGACAGCACACTCCTTATCACACAGCATCTATCCCCGATAGTATCTTCAAAAGCACAAAAACAAGAAAGACATATCGAGCTTAACAGCGCAGACAGCATACAACTAATATCACTCCGAGGTATTGGCCCCTACTATGCCTCACGCATTATTCGCTACCGTAACCGCTTGGGAGGATTTTATTCAGTGGAACAACTCAAAGAATTGAAAATGAAATATTTTAATGTTGACTCAAATATCAATTTATTCTCTGTAAATCCAGCACTCATACAAAAAGCAGACATGGATACCATGAGCTTCAAAGCGATTCTACGCCATCCATATCTGAAATATGAAGATGTACAAATGATTTTCAATGCTAAACGAAAATATGGACATATATCTTACAATATTTTGGAAAAACACAACATTCTGACAAAATATAAACTGAAAAAAATAAAACCATATTTCAAATAAATTAAAGCGATAATTATTATATTTGTACATAATAAAACAATTACATTATGAAAAAAATCATTCTTATAGCATTATCATTTATTGCGCTTGTTTTCATAATTCTGCTGACAATACCTGTATTCTTCAAAGGAGATATCCTAAAATTGATTGAAAAGCAAGCTACCGCCAACATGAAAGCCGAATTACATATCGGTAACATAAGCCTAAATATGCTCAAAAGCTTTCCCAATCTGAATGTTGCATTGGAAGATGTTATCATCAGCCAGAATATAAATACCGAACAGGATACTCTAGCCTATATTCCCTTACTTGAAGCTTCAGTGAATTTAAAATCCCTGATAAAAGGAGACAGAATTATCGTCAACCATATTTTACTTATGGACGGGCGCTTGAATGCAAAAGTAGACCCTGCTGGGAATACTAACTGGGACATTTTTCCTGACATAGAGACTACTTCCGAAAAAGAAACTAAATCAACAGAAACTCCCAACAATGAAAAAAGATTGGAATTAAATAATATAGCTATCGGTAATTTATTTGTTACATACAATGATTTTCACAACTCAACCTATGCCAGCATCAATAGAATAGATATGCAATTATCTGGAGATTTCTCAGCAAGTAATACGTTAACCAAATTATCACTTGCTTTAAAAGGAATTTCATTCAGACATCAAAACAATGTTTGGATAAACAATACCAATATCATCTGGCAAACAGAAATTTCCAGTAATTTAAAAAACAAAACTCTTGAGATTATTAAAAGCGATTTGCAACTCAATGAACTTCAATTAAATCTAATCGGTAAAGTTGCCGATATAGATAATCGCTATAGAGTCAATCTGCAACTAAATGCTCCTGACACAAAATTTGAAAGTTTATTATCATTACTACCTCCACATATTTTGTCTAAAATGAAAAATCTGCAAACAGCAGGTGATTTTAAATTGAACATCGTTGTAAATGGAGATTATTATGAAAATAACATACCACAATTAGATGCCTTGTTGGTTATCAATGATGCATCCGTAAAGTATCCACAATTACCGGAATCTATTAAAAAGATTAATTTGGACTTACATATCACCAATCCCGGAGGAAGCATTGACTCAACTCAAATTGCCTTGAATAAAGCCTCATTTGAAATTGCAAATAATCCTTTCAATTTGTTTCTGAACATCCAAAATCCCAACAACCCACAATTGGAAGGAAGAGCCAAAGGAACTCTAAACTTTGCAAATTTAAAGCAAGCAATTCCTTTGCAAAACACAACAATAGAAGGTATGTTAACTACAGATATAACATTTAAAGGCAAATATGAATATATCGAAAAAGAACAGTATGAAAAATTTACTGCTCAGGGAGACCTTGCATTTCAAAACATCCGCTTGACAAACAATCAATTTCCGGAAGGTATCATTATTCCGGAAGGTCATTTGACTGTTACTCCCGCCTATTTAAAGCTCAATAATCTAAAAGGGAAAATTTACTCTTCAGATTTTACCCTACAAGGGAAAATTTCCAATTATTTACCCTATATCTTCAAAAACGAAATATTAAAAGGAGACTTTACACTAAATTCCAATTTACTTAACATAAATGAATTCATAATAGCACAAATTAAAAATGACAGTTCTGACAGTATCACCGGCACTCCAGTAACTGACACCAATGGCCCGACAGCTGCACAAGGAGCTTTGGAAGTGCCACATAATATAGATACACGCCTATCAACCAACATTAATACAATTATTTTTGACAAACTAAATATCAAAAATGTAAAAGGCAGAGTCAATATTTCCAATGCCACAGCAAATTTAAATAATCTGAGCATGGATATGCTAAACGGTTCCATGATAATGACAGGAAAATATTGCACAACAAACCCGCAAAAACCAACTGTTGACTTCAATCTGAAAGTCATGAATTTTGACATTCATGAAGCATACCAAGCATTTACATTCATTCGCAAAAGTGTACCAGTAACCATAAATTGCAAAGGCAAAGTATCTGCATCCACGACCTTTGCCGCAACATTAGACAAAGAAATGAGTCCAATCATGAACACTGCAAACGGTAAAGGTTACCTGGAATCACAAGGTATTTTAATCAACAATAATCCAACAATGAACCAATTAGCCAGTGTTTTGAAAAACGAAGAGCTCAGCCGACTCAGTATAAGTCATCTAAAAATAAATTTCAATCTTGAAAATGGAAATATCATTGTAGAACCGTTCAAGACTCGTTTTGCAGGAAATCCAGTAACTATCTATGGAAAACAATCTGTAGAAGGTGATTTAGATTATACTCTTTCCATGACGATAGACCGTAAATTTTTGGGAAACGAAATCAATAACATGCTAAAAGCAATACCAGGATCTGACAATATAAAAACAATCGATCTGGATGCAAAAGTGGGCGGAACCCTTACAGAACCGAAGATTAAACCGGATTTAACGAAAGCTATCAAATCTGTAACTAAAGAAGTTGAGAAAACATTAAAAGGAAATGTATTAAAAGGGCTGCAAAACTTATTCAAGAAAAATAAAAACTAAAAACAGGAAGAGGCTTGTTTCAGAGACAAGCCTCTTCCTGTTTTTTTAATTCAACACTACCGCATGATATCCAGCTTTTACCAAGATATCCATAGCCAAGCCTACAGCGTGTTCATCATCAGCCTCTATTGTCAACACTCTATCAGGATTTTTTAAATCAACAGACCAAGATTTTATTTCGGATACAGCATCTAACGAATGTTGCACATTAGCGACACAATTGCCGCATTTGAGATTTGTTTTAATTTTAAAGGTTTTCATAATAATCTGTATTTAATTCTATAATTTCTTTGCTTTAATTCGCAAACTGTTTGATACCACAGAAATAGAGCTGAAGGCCATAGCAGCTGCCGCAATCATCGGATTCAACAAAAAACCACATGAAACATAAAGAACTCCTGCGGCCAATGGAATCCCTACTGTATTATAAATAAATGCCCAAAACAGATTTTCTCGAATCGCTGTTACAGTTTGGCGGGATAATTTCCAAGCCTTGGGCAAAATCCCTAAATCAGAAGTTATCAGAGTAATTTTTGCAACATCTATCGCAATGTCTGCTCCTTTTCCCATTGCAATACTAACATCTGCCTGTGCCAATGCTTGCGAATCATTTATACCATCCCCAACCATAGCCACAATAGCACCTTCTGCTTGCAGTTCCTTGACAAAATCAGCCTTATCAGAAGGCATCACTTCTGCACGGAAATCGGTTATACCCAATTTCGCAGCAACAACTCCAGCCGTTAAAGCATTATCTCCGGTCAACATATATACTTGTATTCCTTTCTCCTGCAACTGCTGAACAGCAGCAATGGACCCCTCTTTAATTTTATCTGCAATAGCAATTAATGCCAACAACTTACAACTATCTGCAAAACAAATCACAGTATATCCCTCTTTACTCCAGGTATCCAGATGTTGCAACTCTACTTGTGAAAGTTCCACCTGATGGGCATTTAACAGCCTTAGATTTCCTACCAAATACATCTGTCCGTCAATTCGTGTTTCAATCCCCTGCCCTGTGATACTCTGAAAATCCCCTTGTATTGAAGATGTTACTCCATTCTCTTTTAAATAATTAACGACAGCCTCTGCCAAAGGATGCTCAGACTGACTTTCCATATAAAACAAAATTGGCATATAATGCCGAGCATCTGCCCTCGAACTCCAAAAAAAATCTACAACAACCGGCCGTCCCTCTGTAATAGTTCCCGTTTTATCAATCACCACGGCATTTACTTTACACAATTGTTCCAAACTTTCAGCATCCCGAATTAAAATATTATTCTCGGCACCTTTTCCAATACCTACCATAATAGCAGTCGGTGTCGCCAGCCCCAATGCACACGGACATGCTATCACCAATACCGTTACAGAGGTAAGTAGAGCTCGTGTAAAAGCATATTCTCCTCCTATAATCATCCATATCACGAATGTTAATAAAGCTATCCCTATTACTGCTGGTACAAATATCGCAGCAATTTTATCAACCAATTTTTGTACCGGAGCCTTACTTCCCTGTGCTTCCTGCACCATGCGGATTATCTGGGCCAACACCGTTTCATTACCAACTTTTTCAGCACGGAAGCGAAAACTACCTTTCTGATTAATCGTCCCCGCAAACACTTTTGCCCCTTCGGTCTTTTCCGCCGGTATTGGTTCTCCTGTAATCATACTTTCGTCCACAAACGAATTTCCTTCCACAACCACACCATCAACCGGAATTTTATCTCCCGGTTTTATCAATATAATATCCCACTCTTGCACGGCTTTCAATGGCACTTCCTGCATGGTTCCATCATCCAGAATTCGAACAACTGACTTAGGTTGCAAACAGATTAATTTACGGATAGCGGCTGAAGTATTCGATTTTGCTCGATGCTCCAAGGTACGCCCCAACAATATCAAAGCAATAATTACAGATGATGCCTCATAATATACATGCACTTCCAAACCTCGTAAAATCCAATATTCCGGATACAGTGTATTAAAAAGACTGAACAAAAAAGCGATTCCAGTACTAACAGCTACTAAAGTATCCATATTTGCATGTCCATGCTGCAATTGACGCCAGGCATTGATATAAAACATCCGACCGAAAATCAACAATACCGGAAGAGTAAAAAACAGCATAATCCAATTAACATAAGGCATATGCATAAAAAACATTCCCAATATAAATACCGGTAACGATAAAGATATAGCACCTACAGTACGTCGCTTTTGTTGGCAGTATTCTTGTTCTTGTAATTTTACAGCTTGTTCCTCTGCATCCTCACCTCCTATCACCAAATCGTAACCCGCTTCTTGTACAGTCTGTTGTAAAGCCTCAGGCGAAACAATTGTATCATCATACTCTATCATCACAGTAGAAGCAGCAAAATTAACCTGCGCATTCTTTACCCCTTCCCGCTCTTCTAAAACTCTTTGGACATTGACAGCACATCCTGCACAACTCATGCCTAATACATAAAATAAATCCTTTTTCTCTGCCATGTTATACTAAGATATCATTCAACATTTCAAAATTCACAAATAGAATCACTCATAATTATAGATCTCATCCCACAACAGCTTGCCGAATGGAAAGGCCAATTCTTTTTCTCTCTTTGTCCACTTGAATAACTTTTACCTTCACAGATTGATACATATAAAGAATCTCTGCAGGATTAGATATATATTTATCGGTAATTTCAGAAATATGCACCAAACCATTTTGATGCACGCCCACATCCACAAAAGCTCCAAAATTCGTAATGTTTGTCACAACGCCAGGTATAACCATTCCTTCCTTCAAATCATCTATCGTTGTCACACTCTGCTCAAAATGAAACGCTATCGCCCTTGGACGAGGATCTCGCTCCGGCTTTTTTAATTCTCTTAATATATCCTGCAAAGTCAAAATCCCTGTCTGATGGTCGACATAGCGATTTAAATCAATTTTATCACACAACTCTTCATTACCTATCAACTCCTTCACGCCGACCCCCATATCGTCAGCTATTTTTTCAACTACATAATATGATTCCGGATGCACTGAAGAATTATCCAATGGATTATCCGAATCTTCAATCCGCAAAAAACCGGCACATTGCTCAAATGATTTCGCACCCATACGTTTTACCTTTTTCAAATCTTGTCTATTTTTCAATGCACCATTTTCACGGATATAATTTTCAATATTCGTCGCCAATACCTCCCCCAAACCGGAGATATGCATCAATAGGTATTTACCGGCTGTATTTACATTGACACCGACACGATTGACACAAGACTCCACTACCCTATCTAAGGCTTCCTTTAATTTTCCCTGATCCACATCATGCTGGTATTGGCCAACTCCAATAGATTTTGGATCAATCTTTACCAATTCAGCCAGCGGATCCATCAACCGTCGGGCAATAGACACAGCTCCACGCACGGTAATATCGTATTCTGGAAATTCTTCACGCGCAATCTTGGATGCAGAATAAACGGATGCCCCGCTTTCATTTACAACAAATATTTCGACATCAGATTCAAAATGAAGATGCCGGATAAAATATTCCGTTTCACGGCTGGCTGTTCCATTGCCAATGGCTATTGCCTTAATCTTATATAATGTTATCAGATTTTGAATCTTTAAGCCTGCTCTTTGTATATCCTTTTGAGGTGGATGAGGATAAATCGTTTCATTATGAAGTAAATGTCCGGTTTCATCCAAACAAACGACCTTACACCCTGTACGAAAACCAGGATCAATACCCAATACTCTCTTGTTACCCAAGGGAGGTGCCAACAACAATTGTTTTAAATTATCTGCAAATACACGAATTGCTTCTTCATCAGCCTTCTGTTTGAATAGGCTTAAATATTCTGCTTCAATCGAAGGGAATAGTAATCGTTTATAAGAATCTTTAATCGAAATCAACACTTGCTTTGCACTCTCATTTTCTTTTTTTATAAAAATCTGTTCCAATCCTTTCAAAGCGTTTTGTTCTTCTATCTCCAAAGAAACTTTCAGTATTCCTTTACTTTCACCGCGCCGTATAGCCAATATACGATAAGAAGGACACCATTTTAAGGACTCTCGAAAATCAAAATAATCGGCATACTTATCACCTTCACTTTCTTTTCCTTTCACTATTTTTGAACAAAGATAAGCATTTTGTTCAATCATTCTCCTGATATGATTGCGTGCGCCTTCACTTTCATTCACCCATTCAGCTATAATATCCCTTGCTCCTTGCAATGCTTCTTCTTCATTTGTAACTTCATTCTTTACAAAATGCAAAGCTTTTACAAATACATCTCCTTGCTCTTGCTTCATCAATAAAGCTGCCAAAGGCTCCAAACCTTTGGAACGAGCTTTAGAAGCTCGAGTCTGTTTTTTAGGCTTGTAAGGTAAATAAAGATCCTCCAAAATACGCAATTCTGTACATTTCTGTATTTGATGCTCAAGAATCGGAGACAATTTTCCCTGCCTGCGAATGCTATCCGACACTGCTTTCTTTCTTTTCTCCAACTCCAAAAACTGATCATATAACGTCTTTACCTTCTGAACTCCTACCTCATCCATATTACCAATGCGTTCTTTACGGTATCGTGCTATAAATGGTATTGTCGCGCCATCATCCAATAATTCAAGAATATTCTTTACAATTTGACTTTCAATACCATTTTTCTCAGCAATAAATGTAATTGGATTTGTATAATGTGATTGCATCATAAAAACGATTAGTTATTTTCTGACAAAAATAACACAAATAAACATGCAATTGAAGTGCGGAAACAAAAAAAGGACTGAAAAAAAATCAATCCTCCGACCTGTAGCGCTAAGGGGAATCGAACCCCTGTTTTGAGAATGAGAATCTCACGTCCTAACCCCTAGACGATAGCGCCATTCTCAATTCTATCTGAGCTGTTAGTGAGATTTGAACTCACGACCTCTTCCTTACCAAGGAAGTGCTCTACCCCTGAGCTATAACAGCAATCTACACATCCATACTCACTTTTGAGCCTCTTGTCGGATTCGAACCAACGACCCCGAGATTACAAATCACGTG
>JAHHTT010000035.1 GCA_020024465.1 Odoribacter sp. | reverse complement strand
CCGGCTCTTCTCTACTGATTTTACGTAATACAGTCAAACGGTATATCCATATATGAAGATATGGGTATGGAATTGAAATAATATTCGTAATTTTTTCGTACATTTATAACCAATATTTTAATCTATTCGTAATGATGGCAAAGATAACGGTATCAAGATACAGAAGTAACGGTTCTGAATGTGAATAAACAGGACTATATATCTCTTACCGATTATTGACCAGGAACTTTTGCAAAACGATTGATTTTTGAAGTTCAATCAAATAGCTATTCTGCAGATGAAGGAGCTTGAAGATGACAACGACTGGAAACTGTTAAAATAGCAAAACAATCACGGTTCTCATGCAATAAATATGATAAACGAACATTTAATTAGTAGAACAGCAAATAATTATTGATATGAAAAATCTAAAATCTTTTATTGGACTTGTATTAGTCCTATTTGTATCATTCTCTGTCACATCATGCAATGACGATGACGATGAAAAATTGGAACAACAATGGGCTTCGGTATTGGATAATCATGGAGTCAAGTACGAATTCAATGACAATGGAAACTGTTTCGGTGATGGCGGCGGCATAGGCAAAGAGAACTTTGACAAAATGTTCATTGGTCATGGATGGAAGCAGTACGCCACTTGGGAAATTGACAAGAATGGCAAAAGACTGCCTAATGAATATTACAGCATGATTGGCATAGCTCCGGTACATTACTATTTTGATAGTGATACAAAATTGACAACCTACTATTGTTCCGCCGCTGAAGGAGGCGCTATCAAGAAGAATGAGATAGCATATACTTACAATAATAAATACAATGGTACATCACGGACTGTTCTGTTGCTTGGCTCGAATGATTACATTCAGATAACAGGATGGACACTCGGTGCTCAACCTAGTTTCTGCATGGTTCATCCTTTGGCTCAAGATGCTTATGGAGTAACCATCTATGGAGTTTCAATCTATGTGCAGATGACTGATAAAGAATTAAAAACCATGCAGAATAGCGCAAAATAGGCATGATACGATAGCAGGGGTTAATCCGGATATGATTAACAATAATCTGAAGCCAGCATTTCCCACACATCCCGGTGAAGTGTTGAAAGAAAAGATTGAATATAGGGGCATTTCACAAAGACTCCTTGCACAAGAAATGGGTATGGGCTATTCGGTCGTTAATGAAATCCTGAATGGTCATCGTTCCATAACTGAAAAAAACACAGTGATATTTGCAGCAGTATTGGAGGGATAGGCGAGAACCATTGCTGAGAATACAATTTATTCCTTATTGATAATGAGTAAAACAAGATTTTTATCGGACGGTGTTTGGCGATTTGATAGATTTTTGTATCTTTGCCGTAAAGAAACGGGGGGTTAGCTCAGTTGGCTAGAGCGCTTGCATGGCATGCAAGAGGTCGTCGGTTCGACCCCGATACTCTCCACCTGATGTTCTTAAAGTTTGTAAAGTTCATAAAGTTTATGGTTTGGAGTGTTTCCCATACGGAAACTTTCCATTAACTTTATGGACTTTATTCTTTTTAAAGAGTGTTGCATAATGGCAGAATCCGAGAAACAACTGACAAAGAAAATCAGTCCCTATAAGATCGTCTATCCGGTCATTATCGGTTTGGCTGTAGTATCTTACATGCTTTATAACGAATTCGATGTGAAGGCTTTCCGACAGATAGCGTTTACCTGGAATTCTGTATGGTGGCTGTTGGTGGCAGGCATGTGTATGTTTGTGAGGGATTTTGGATATGTGGTGAGAATCAGGGTGCTGTCGGACGGAAGATTGAACTGGATAAGTGCCGTACGCATTGTTTTCTTGTGGGAATTTACTTCAGCGGTGACTCCTTCGGCTATCGGAGGTACCAGTCTGGCGATTCTGTTTGTGAATAAGGAGGGGATCAAAGTGGGACGGAGTTCGGCAATGGTGATGGCTACGTCGTTTTTGGATGAACTGTATTTCATACTGATGTTTCCGGTGATATTATTGTGTGTCAGCCATAGTGAACTGTGGGATATGCCGGGAGTGAGCCGGGGGGTGACAACGGGATTGGTATGGTTTGCCGTGGGGGGATATTCCATCAAATTGGTCTATTTGATCATTTTGAGTTACGGACTTTTCAGAAATCCGAGAGGATTGAAATTCCTGCTGATGAAATGTTTCCGTTGGCGTATTCTGCGTAAATGGAGACACAGTGCCAATGAGGTGGGATCCGATATCGTGAGAAATTCGTATGAATTGCGTCACAAGCCGTTTGTCTTTTGGTTGAAGACTTTCGGGGCGACTTTCTTTTCGTGGACAGCCCGCTATTGGGTGGTAAACGCCCTGCTGATGGCTTTCTGGGCCGGAAAATACGGTTGGGGAGAGCATTTCCTGATTTTTGCGCGTCAATTGGTGATGTGGATAATGATGCTGGTGAGTCCCACTCCGGGGGGAAGCGGTTTTGCTGAGTTTGTTTTCAAAGAGTATTTGGGTGAATTTCTGCCGGGTGCAGGTCTGGCTATAGCCATGGCGATTCTCTGGCGCCTGATAACTTATTACCCGTATTTGATCGCCGGCGTGTTGATTGTGCCGAAATGGGTGGCAAAGCATTTTAGTTCGAATAAATAATATAATACGTGCCATGTTTTTATTTAAACAACCGGAATATAAGAGGTTTAGTATGAAACCTCGCTATTGGGATCCTGAAAAGGAGGCTCGCGAGGAGCGGGTGAAGCGGGCGAGAGCCGATCTTGGTCTGAAGGATGACGACGGGGAGGAGGTATATGTCCCGAATGTAAGGGGGCAATTCAGAGGCGAGTATGAAAAACGCAAGGCGATGCGGACGAATGCCGGATCGGCACGGACAATACGCCTTTTTATGATTCTGGTGATATTGTTTCTCGGTGCATTTTATGTATTTGTGAAAAATCCGGAGGGATTATTGAAACTGTTTGGCTTGTAGTTGTCGGAATATATTTTTTTGCTTATGGATATTATTCATTTGTTGCCTGATTCTGTGGCGAATCAGATTGCTGCCGGTGAAGTGGTGCAGCGGCCGGCGTCGGTGGTGAAAGAACTGGTGGAAAATGCCGTTGATGCAGGGGCAAAACATATACAGGTGGTGTTGAAAAATGTGGGAAAGGCGGTGATACAGGTGATTGATGACGGGAAAGGGATGTCGCCCATGGATGCCCGAATGGCTTTTGAACGTCATGCAACTTCTAAAATCGCGTCTGCTCAGGATTTGTTCGGTATACGCACGCTGGGGTTCCGGGGAGAGGCTCTGCCTTCGATTGCGTCTGTGGCAGAGGTGGAATTAAAAACCCGCCGCGGGGAGGAGGAGTTGGGGACGTCTGTTTTCATTGCGGCTTCTGAGTTGAAGAATCAGGAGGCGGTGAGTACTGCAAAGGGTACCAATATAGCTGTTAAGAACCTTTTTTATAATATACCCGCCAGACGGAAATTTTTGAAGTCGGATTCTACAGAGTTGCGGAACGTAACGAATGAATTTTTGAGGGTGGCTTTGACGAATCCGGAAATCGCCTTCTCTTTGAGCAATAACGGGACGGTCTTGTATGATTTGCCGGTATCGGGTTTGCGGCAAAGGATTGTGAATATTTTTGGGAAAACGATTAATTCGCGTCTGATAACGGTGAAATGTGACACCAGCCTGGTGAAAATAGAAGGTTTTGTATGCAGCCCGGAGCAGGCGCGCAAGACTTATGGCGAACAGTATTTTTTTGTGAATAACCGGTTCATGAAGCATCCGTTTTTCCACAAAGCGGTGATGGAGGCTTATTCGGGCTTGTTGGGGGCAGACTGCATCCCTTCTTATTTTCTGTATTTTACTGTAGAGCCTTCAATGGTGGATGTGAATATCCACCCGACGAAGACAGAGATTAAGTTTCAAAATGAATCGGATTTTTTTCAGATATTGATGGCATGTATAAAAGAGGCTTTGGGAAAGTTCAATATTATGCCGCCGCTGGATTTTGATACGGAAGGAAGTTTGGATTATGTGGAGCCGGCAGCCGGCAATGAGACGCCTTTCGTTCCGAAAATCACCTATAATCCGGGCTATAATCCTTTTAACTATGGATCGGGCGCTTTGAGCCCGGCGGATTCTGATTTTGAAAAAGCTTCTTTCCGGGGTAATGCGCACCGACATGACAAGGCTCCTGCTAATTGGGATATTTTGTTTGACGGATTGAAAGAGGCTGAGGAACCGGTTCAGACCACAATCCCGGATATGGAAGAACAGTCTCCGGTGGTGCCTGCTACAAATTGTTATTTCCAGATGAAAGGACGCTATATCGTAACTCCTGTACAGAGCGGATTGATGCTGATTGACCAGAAACGGGCGCATGAGCGGGTATTGTTTGATAAATATATGGAAACACTGGCAGCACACCGTATAGCCGGACAGAAGTGTCTCTTCCCCGAGGTACTGGAGTTGTCTGCTTCGGATTTTATTCTGATTGGCGATTTGTTGCCAGATCTGGAGTTTTTAGGATTTGAACTGACTGTGTTCGGAAAGAATTGCTATGCTATTCAGGCCACTCCTCCTGATTTGTCGTATAGCCATGCCAAAGAGGTGCTGTTGGAATTGATAGAGCATTACAAAAATACGGAAGGCAGTATCCGGGATAAAATGAAGGAACGTATCGTATTGGCTTTGGCAAAAGCTGCGGCCATGTCTTATAATACTTCTTTGACCTGTGAGGAGATGATGGGAATTGTGGAACAGTTATTTGCCTGTAAATATCATCATTTTACCGCCGATGGCAAAATAATCGTGCATATATTGAAATATGAGGATGTGAACAGTTGGTTTAAATAGATAAGGGAAGTGAAAATCGTATTTATAAAAAGACAAATTCGCCCGAGCTGTTTGATGGCTCGGGCGAATTTGTCTTTTCTATGCTGTTAATTAATGTATTCAGATGCCTTCTAATGTATCAAAAGTCTTTGCTGTTTCCGGATTAGACGGACGTGTCGCATTGGTGTCGATGATTTTCCCTTCACGGTCAAGCAAAATGAAACGGGGAATGCCGGTAATCATATAAAAATCCAGAAAAGAATTGTCTCCACCATTATGCAATTGAATGCCTCCGAGCTTTTCTTTTTTTACCATCTTTTCCCAGTTGGTTTTGTCCCGGTCGCAGGAGATGCTTACAAAATGAATGTTCCTATCTTTGTATTGGTGTTCCAGTTTTTGCAGATAAGGAAGTTCTGCACAACAGGGGCCACACCAGGTCGCCCAGCAGTCTATATATACGTATTTGCCTGCAAGGTCTTGGAGGCAGACTTCTTTGCCGTTGATGTCCTTGAATTTAAAGGCAAAGGAAGGCTGGCCTTTGGCAATTTTGGCCCATTTGTCACACAATGCTTTATAGGAGGCTTTTTTCTGCGGGTCTGTTACATTTGACTCGTAGATGGATGAAAATTCCGAAAGATTGTCGATGCCGAATTTTCCTATGTATTTGCAGACAAAATAGTCGGTTGTAAATTCTTTGATGGCAGGTGATTTGAAATCGTTCTGAATGATGGATAAACGATTTTTTAAAGTTGATAATGCTCCTTTTGAATTTCGGCTGCCTGCGATTTCAAGATAACCGGTCAGCGCATCCCTGTATTCTTGCATATACATCAATCCGGGGTCTTCCTCAACGGCTTGTTTCATCGTTGTATAAATCTGTTCAGAAGGTGTATATCCTGCGGTTTTTGCATAGAACGGATGATAGGTGATATAGGTGGGGATGCCGGAATAGAGTGAATAGTGTATTCTCTTTTTCTCTATCTGCCGGAATTCTGTGTCAAAATTCATGGAATCCAAATAGGCCAGTTGTTTTGTTTCCAGTTCTTTCAGTTGTTTTAAAAATTCGGATTCTGAAAACTCAAATGGGGGAAGGTCTTTTTTTAACACTTCACTGTTCAGATAATTGTTTTTGGCGGCTCCATCTCCAGTGAAGACGGGAGTTACCTTGCGACCTTTGATCCGGATATCTACATCAAAGCTTTTCCCTGTTTCGATGTATAAAGGAAGGTGCATACGGCCTAACTGGATACTGGCATAACCGGATTGTGAGGTTGATGCCAGTGGAATTGTGATGGAGTTTGTGGAGTCGAGATGGATGGAGTAGATGGAATCACGGGTGTTTAAAACGGTTGTGATGTCGGAAATCCTTTCTCCTTCCATGTGGATGGTTACGGTGGTCTTAGGTTCTGTTGTACAGGAAATTGCTGCGAGCATGAGTCCTGTCAGACAATAAAGCTTTATCATAGGTATATTTATTTTATTTAATATCGCAATTTACTCCCATTTACGGATAGTTTTTGTGGATGACAATGCTTTAACCTTTATTTAACTATGTGGAATAGAGTTTTTGTATTATCTTTGAAAAAAGGAATCTATGAAATATTTAAATGAACGGATATGGATAAGAATGAAGCTTTAAAATATCATGAATCGGGACGTCCCGGTAAAATTGAGGTAATTCCTTCAAAACCTTACAGTACACAGCATGATTTGTCGTTGGCCTATTCTCCCGGCGTAGCACAGCCATGTTTGGAAATTGAAAAAAATCCGGCAGACGCATACCGTTATACAGCTAAAAGCAATTTAGTGGCTGTAATTTCGAACGGAACGGCTGTTTTGGGCTTGGGAGATATCGGAGCTTTGGCCGGGAAACCGGTGATGGAAGGGAAAGGGTTGTTGTTTAAGATTTTTGCCGATATAGATGTATTTGATATTGAAGTAAATACAAAAAATGTTGATGAATTTGTGCGTACGGTGAAGATGATTTCTCCGACTTTCGGCGGTATTAATCTGGAGGATATCAAGGCTCCTGAATGTTTTGAAATTGAACGGAGATTGAAGGAAGAGCTGGATATTCCGGTGATGCATGATGACCAGCACGGTACTGCGATTATTTCAGGAGCAGGTTTGCTGAATGCTTTGGAGTTGAACGGCAAGGATATCGGAGAGGTGCGGGTTGTGGTGAACGGTGCCGGGGCTGCGGCCATTTCATGTGCCCGGTTTTATAGAAGCCTCGGCGTGAAACGGGAGCATATTTTAATGTGTGACAGTAAGGGGGTTATTTATGAAGGGCGTGCGGATCTGAATGTCGAAAAACAGGAGTTTGCCGTGCAGACAGAAGCCCGTACTCTGGTAGAGGCCTTGCGTGGGGCGGATGTGTTCCTGGGATTGTCGGTTGCTGATATTCTGACCGAGGAGATGGTGCAGAGTATGGCGGAGGACCCGATTGTCTTTGCTTTGGCTAATCCGAATCCGGAAATCAGTTATGAGCATGCCATGCATTCCCGTCCGGATATTATTTTCGCAACAGGACGTTCCGATTACCCTAATCAGATAAATAATGTATTGGGATTCCCCTATATTTTCCGTGGAGCATTGGATGTGCAGGCAAGCGGAATCAATGAGGAGATGAAACTGGCTGCAGCCCGTGCGATTGCGGATTTGACAAAACAGCCGGTTCCTGAAAGCGTGAAGATGGCATATCATGATCCGGCGATTTCTTTTGACAGGAATTATATTATTCCGAAAGCATTGGATAACCGTTTGATTAGCTGTGTGGCACCTGCTGTCGCAAAAGCAGCGATTGAATCGGGTGTGGCCCGGAGGATGATTGAAGATTGGGATGCCTATCGGGAAAGTCTGGAAAAGCGTGTAAGTCATGATAATGGATTGATGCGTTTGATGACGCATAAGGCGAAAGCTAATCCGAAACGGGTGGTGTTTGCCGAAGGGGCGAATTTGCAGGTGTTGCAGGCGGTGCAGGAGCTGACAGCCGATCATATTGCCTATCCGATTTTAGTGGGAGATACGGCTGTCATCCAAGATAAGATAGCACGAAATAAATTGTCCATCCGGAATCTGACGATTTTTGACCCGGCAGTGGAGACTTCTGCAATGGAAAGATATACCGAGCATTATTATGAAAAGATGCAGCGCTCGGGTGTTTCCAGAAGTAAGGCTGTTTTGAAAATGCAGGACCCTAATTATGTCGGTTTGATGATGTTGGAATGCGGCGATGCCGACGGTTTTATTTCAGGTGTGAATTCGCCTTACAAGGAGGTATTTGAAAAAGCCAGGGAAGTCGTCGGTTTGCAGCCGTGTTGTAAATATGCTGCCGGTATGCATATCGCTACCACAAAACGCGGGACTTATTTTTTGGCAGACACTACGGTGAACAGCCATCCTTCTGCTGAAACGCTGGAATACGTCACTGTGCTGACACATGATGCCGTAAAACGTTTTGATGTCGACCCCGTGATTGCCTTGACTTCTTATTCGAATTTCGGAGAATACCGTTTGGGCAGTCCGGCCCAGATTCAGGAATGTATAACGCAATTGCATAATAAGTATCCGGAAATTTTAGTGGATGGGGAAATGCATGCTTCAATGGCTTTTGATAAAGAATTGAGACAAAGAGAATATCCGTTTTCAATATTGGGTGACCGGGATGTGAATACGATTATTTTTCCGAACCTGAGTTCCGGCAGTGTCGGATTGAGTATGCTGCAGGAGTTGGGAAGCCATGAAATTATCGGACCGATTCTATTGGGAATGAATAAGCCTGTGCATATTCTTCAGATGGGATGCCAGGTAAGAGATATTGTACATATGGCGACACTGGCTGTTTCCGATGCGCAGAAGGAGAGAAGAGATATGTGCAGAATCTGACGGGAATAAAAAACTGGCAACTTTACCGGTTGCCAGTTTTTTTTTGGTTTATTTCACCGGGATTTTTTCTATTCTGCGCTGGTGACGTCCTCCTTCAAATTCTGTGCTTAGAAAACGTTCCACAATATCCTGAGCGTCTTCGTAAGAAACGAATCGGGCCGGAAGACAACACACATTCGCATCGTTGTGCAGACGGGCCAGCCATGCGATTTCAACAGTCCAGCAGAGGGCGCCACGAATGCCCCGGTGTTTGTTGACGGTCATGTTGATGCCGTTTCCGCTTCCGCAGAGGGCGATACCTTTGTCAAATTCTCCTGCTTCTACAGCTTCCGCCATAGGGTGGGCTGTGTCCGGATAATCCATGCTTTCGGCAGAATGAGTTCCGAAATCTTTCACTTCATGTCCTTTGGTGCGAAGATATTCCACCAATTTTTCCTTGAACTCGTAACCTGCATGGTCACATGCGATAGCTATTTTCATGGTTTAAGATTTGAGCGTTTATTTTTGTTTGATGATACAAAGGTAAAGTTTTATCTGCATAACATTCAAATTGCAGATGTTTTTTTATTTGTATCTTTGCACCTGCTATGAAAGAGAAAAATTTGAATACGATAGTGGATCTGTTTGATCGGAGTTGCAATAAGTTTCCGGAGAATGTGTATTTGTGGGAAAAAAGAAATGGGAAATACCGGCCGGCCACTTATCTGGAAGTAAAACAGCAGGTGATGTATACGGCAGCCGGAATGATGGCATCCGGTCTTGATAAGGGAGACCGTGTGGCATTGTTGAGCGAAGGGTGTAATGCCTGGGTGTACGGAGAGTTGGGCTTGCTTTATGCCGGAGGGACCAATGTACCGTTAAGTATTAAATTGACCCCGGGAGAGGTGGCTTTTCGCGTGAATCATTCCGGAGCCCGCTTTCTGATTGTTTCCGATTACTATGTGAATCTGGTCCGTCAGATTGAAGAGGAATTGCCCATGGTAGAGAAGATATTTGTTATCAGAGCTTCACGTGTGGCAGAGGGAAAATATGTATCTTTCGACGAGTTGTTATCCCGTGGAAAGGAGTGGTTGGAACAGAATCCCGGGGAAGTGGAAAAGAGAGCGGCTTCCGTCGGGAGGGATGACTTGGCTAATATTTCCTATACATCAGGGACGACGGCTGAGCCGAAGGGTATTATGCTGACTCATGGAAATTATGTGAGCAATGTCCTGCAGTCTGATTCATTGATACAGGTGCCCGAATATTTTAGAGTATTGCTGTTTTTGCCGTGGGATCACAGTTTTGCCCATACAGTGGGTATTTATTCCTTTATGTATAACGGAGCGTCATTGGCTTCGGTTGATTTCGGTCGTTCTCCAATGGAATATTTGAGGAACATTCCGTTGAATATGAAGGAGGTGAAGCCGCATTTGTTGTTGAGCGTACCGGCTTTGGCCAAGAATTTTAAAAAGAATATTGAGGCAGGTATACAGTTGAAAGGGAAGTTTGTCCAATGGCTGTATCATAAGGGTCTGAAGGTGGCATACCGTTATTATGGAACGGGCAATCACGAAGGGAAGGGTATGCGTGTTGTGCTGTATCCTTTCGTGAAATTGGCAGATGTGCTTGTATTTAGAAAAATCCGGGAAGTGTTCGGGGGTAATCTTTGTTTTTTTATTGGGGGAGGTGCTTTGCTGGATATTGAATTGCAGCGTTATTTCTGTGCATTGGGAGTCCCTATGTTGCAAGGATATGGTCTTTCCGAGGCTTCGCCGGTGATTAGTTCAAACAGGCCTCAGTTGCATCACTTCGGCTCTTCGGGGCAGATCGTACAACCGATGGATTTGAAAATATGTGATGATAACGGGAATGAGTTGCCACGTGGGGAGAAGGGGGAGATTGTTATACGGGGTGGTAATGTTATGAAAGGATATTGGAAAAATCCGGTTTCAACAGCGGAAAGTTTGCGTGGTGGATGGCTTTATACGGGAGATATGGGATATGTGAATGAAGAGGGGCTTTTGTATGTGTTAGGGAGGTTTAAATCGTTATTGATAGCAAGTGACGGAGAAAAGTATAGTCCGGAGGGTATTGAAGAGTCGATTATGGAATTGTCGACTTTTATAGATTATTGTGTGCTTTATAATAACCAGTCTTCTTATACTGCCGGTCTGATTGTTCCCAATAAAGCCGTATTAAGAGAGTATGTGCTGAAACGGCATCTGAATCCGGAGTCTGTAGAGGGATATAAGTTGATGTTGGATAAAATTTATGGTGAATTATTACGTTTCAGGAAAGGAGGTGAATTTGAAGGAATGTTTCCTGAACGTTGGTTGCCGGCTGTGGTTGCCATATTGCCGGAAACGTTGTGTGAAGCGAACGGGACTGTTAATTCGACGGCAAAGGTAGTTCGGCATAAGGTTTATGAATATTTCAGGGAAGAGATAGATTTTGTGTATACACAGGAAGGAAAAGACGTAAGAAATTCTCGTAATATGCGGAATATCAAGCGAATTTTGTCAGAGAATGCCGGCCGTTGATTTTTAAATGAATAAAGATATGCGCAGAAAAACGGATATAGTAAGAATAGGGAATGTCGTATTGTCATCGGATGAACCGATTATGATACAGTCTATGTTGAATACCTCGACAATGGATACGGAAGCTTGTGTGGAGCAGGCAATCCGTATCATTGAAGCGGGAGGACAACTGGTGAGAATCACTGCTCCGGGAGTCCGGGAGGCAGAGAATTTGCGTGATATTCATAAAGCATTGCGTGAAAGAGGATATAATACTCCTTTGTCTGCCGATATACATTTTACTCCTGCTGCAGCTTTGGTGGCTGCCGGATATGTTGAGAAAGTGCGTATCAATCCTGGAAATTTTGTCGATAGGCGGGCGACTTTTAAACAGTTGGACTATACGGAGGAAGAATATGCCAAAGAGCTGGAGATGCTGAAAAGAAAGTTTACCGAATTCTTGACTGTATGCCGTCGGCATGGAACCGCTGTGCGTATCGGGACAAACCACGGGTCTTTGTCAGACCGCATCATGAGTCGTTATGGTGATACTCCAGCGGGTATGGTTGAAGCAACTATGGAATATTTGCGGATATGTAAGTCAGTTCAATTTGATAATGTGGTGATTTCTTTAAAGTCCAGTGATTGCAGAGTGATGGTTGATGCGGTTCGTTTATTGGTGAGAGAAATGGAAAAGGAGGGAATGTCTTATCCGTTACATTTGGGTGTTACTGAGGCAGGAGAAGGTGAAGACGGAAGAATCCGTTCAGCAGTGGGAATCGGTACTTTGTTGAACGAAGGAATCGGTGATACCATTCGAGTGTCTTTGACAGAAGCTCCTGAAGCCGAAATACCTGTGGCTGCTTCGCTGGTAGATATTTGTAGTAATCCTGAATTTGAAAATAGCGACGACCGGTTGAAAGGCTGTTGCTCCCGTCCGGTATTGGTGGCCGATTTGTCAGGGGTTGAAGTTTTTGATGAGGGAATCAGCCGTCAGCTTAATTTCTCTGTTGATAAGTCAGATGAGCCTGTTTCGGGAATCCGTTTGAAGGGAAATCTGAAAGCTCCCGAACTGTTATATACAGAAACCTTGGGACCGGAGCTGACAAAATTGCCTGCAGAAACGAAAGTATTGGTTCCGCTCCATTTGTTGGATATGGCTCATGTCTATAATCGGAACTCAGAGCCTTTGTGTTGTGTGGAAGAGTATCTGGCGGAGTCTGAATGGCCGGATGAGATGTGTGTATATGTTGAAGTTAAGAGCGTTGAAGAATTGAATGAAGCATTGGCGCTGAAACTGAAGGAGGATCATCGGGCTATTTTGGTGCTGTCGTTAGGGGCTGATTACCATGGATACCGAAGGGTGTTCCGCCGGATGGCCTGTTGGGGATTAGAGAATCAGGCTCTGGTGCGTCTTGTGTTAAAAGGGGAGGATTGTAATCTGTTGAGTTTGCAGGCTGCAGCTCAGATTGGAGGGTTGTTTCTGGATCGTTTGCCGGCAGGTTTGTGGATTTATACTCCGGAAATAGAGGGCGTATCTTACCCTCTTGAATTGGCTCAAAATATATTGCAGTCTGCCGGAGTGCGGCGTTATAAAGCTGAATTTGTCAGTTGTCCGGGGTGTGGACGTACATTGTACGATTTGCAAGGTGCTGTAGCGAAAGTAAAAGCAGCGTTTACCCATTTAGACAACATAAAAATAGCCATTATGGGTTGTGTTGTCAATGGTCCCGGAGAGATGGGGGATGCGGATTACGGCTATGTAGGGGCAGGTAATGGGAAAGTGAATCTTTATAAAGGACGGCAGATGGTCAGGTCTGCCATTCCAGAAGATAAGGCTATAGATGCTTTACGGGAATTGATAGAGGATAAATAATAAATATCAGATATGTCATTACAGAATCCGTTGTCGTTAGGAACAGAAGATGTTCGCAAATTGTTGATGTGCTATGCATTCCCTGCAATTGTGGCAATGACTGCGGCATCGCTGTACAACATGATGGATAGTATTTTCATCGGTCATGGTGTCGGTCCGTTGGCAATAGCCGGTTTGGCCGTCACTTTCCCTTTTATTAATCTGGCAGCTGCTTTCGGGGCTCTGGTGGGTGTAGGAGCATCAACGCTGGTGTCGGTGAAAATGGGGCAGAAAGATTTACAAAGTGCAGAAGCTGTATTGGGTAATGTCGTTGTAATGAATATTGTGATAGGACTGTTCTTTATGAGTATATGTCTTGTCTTTTTAGATCCGGTTTTGATATTTTTTGGAGCAAGTGCAGATACTCTGCCATATGCCCGTGATTATATGAAAGTGATATTATACGGAAACCTGATTACGCATATTTATATGGGACTGAACGAAGTGATGCGTGCTTCGGGGTATCCTCAGCGAGCTATGGCGGTAACCCTTTTTGCAGTAATAGTCAACGGTATTTTCAATGCATTGTTTATCTTTGTTTTTGATATGGGCATTATGGGAGCTGCATTGGGAACGATATGTGCCCAGTTTATGGCTTTAGTTGGGGTGATGTGTCACTTTTTTCATAAAGACAGTTATATTCGTTTCCAACATGGGATTTTCCGGTTGAAAATGAGTATTGTGGGTTCAATGTTGGGCATCGGCTTGTCACCTTTTTTGATGAATGTATGTTCCTGCCTGATTGTGATGTTAGTGAATAATGGATTGAAAAATTATGGCGGCGATATGTATATCGGTGCTTATGGTATAATAAACCGGATAGTTTTTCTGTTCATTATGATTGTTATGGGATTCAATCAGGGGATGCAGCCGATTGCCGGCTATAATTATGGAGCGCGACAAGTGGAACGTGTTGTCAGGGTTTTAAAATATACAATCTTGTGTGGAGTGTCGGTTACTTCGCTTGGCTTCTTGATATGTCAGTTGTTTCCACGTACCATTATTTCTTTATTTACAACAGAATCCGAGTTAATAGACGTTGCGGAACACGGAATGCGATTGATTTTATTGTTGTTGCCTTTTGTCGGTCTGCAAATGGTGTCTACCAGTTTTTTCCAGTCAGTGGGGATGGCCGGTAAGGCAATTTTTTTGTCACTGACGCGTCAATTGATATATTTATTGCCTTGCTTGTTGATTTTGCCTTCGCTTTATGGAACGGATGGAGTGTGGCTCAGTTTTCCTGTTGCCGATGGCTTGGCCGTCGTGACATCAAGCTCTATGTTGTGGTGGCAATTGAAGAAATTTAGGCTGCATGGGATTGCATAATTGAAAAGATTATGTAGTTTTGCAAAAAACAGTTATAAATATCCTGATATGAAAAAGAATAAAACAGTGATTACTATCGGTCGCCAATTAGGAAGCGGTGGACGTACGATAGGTCGGAAATTGGCCGAACGGTTAGGAATAGCTTATTATGATCGGGAATTGATTAATTTGGCTTCTAAGGAAAGTGGGATTTGTGGAGAATTTTTTGAAAAAGCAGACGAGAAAACTTCCGGAGGATTGTTAAAGGCTTTTGCTATGGGTTTTTCTATGAATAGCGCAATTTTTCAGAATAACGATTACCTTTCAAATGAGTCATTATTTCAGATTCAGTCTGATGTGATCCGCAAGGTGGCTGCTGCGGGGTCTTGTGTATTAGTGGGGCGTTGTGCCGATTATATTTTGCGGGACGATCCTGACTGTCTGAATATTTTTATTACAGCGAACATGAGTGATCGTATTCGGCGGGTGTTGGAATATAATGATAAGTTGAAGGAAAAAGAAGCAGAGGAATTTATCAATAAAGCTGATAAATCAAGGTCTTCGTATTATAATTATTATACGGATAAAATCTGGGGAGCTGCAGTGTCATATGATCTTTGCGTGAATTCTTCATATTATGGCATAGAAGCAACAGTTGACTATATTCTGACCTTTTTGAAGATAAGTGAAAAATAATGATGCGTTTTTAAAGTTTCACTTGTTTCTTTGTTTTGTGGATGCGTGGGAACAATTTCCTGAACCGGACGAGAGCGATGGTAATGTTACTGCCTGCAATGATGAGGGTGACGGCAATAATTATCATGGTAATTCCACAAACGATGCGTAGGGTCAATGATTCTCCGAATATCAGTACCCCGAAAAATACAGCGGTTACCGGTTCTAAAGCTCCGAGAATAGCTGTCGAAGTGGAACCTATGTATTGTATGGCGCTGGTTGTACAAAGAAAGGATATAGCCGTCGGGAATGCCGCCAATGCCAGTAAATTGAGCCAGATATACCATTCGTTGACAATATGCAGGCTGTATCCGAAGTCAACTCTTATTAAAAAAAGACAGAGCCCGAATAATAATACATAGAAAGTCAGTTTTAGTGTGGCGACATCTTTTAATGTCGATTGGTTGACTCCTACTATATATATTGCATAGGATAAGGATGATACCATGACAAGTAATACTCCAGTCAGGTTTAGTGTGTCTCCTTCTCCATTCTGATAGAGTATGCCGATACCTCCCAAGGCAAGTCCGATGCATAGAATTGTCTGTAATGTGAGCTTTTCCTTGAAGAATACGGACATGATGAGCGCTACGATGATTGGGTATACAAACAAAAGCGTTGAAGCAATACCGGCTTCCATATAGTTGTAGCTTTGGAAAAGTGTCAGCGAAGAAAGGGATATCAATAATCCCATGATGATTAAGGGGAAAATTTCTTTGCGCTGCAGGCGGAACGTGCGTCCTCTGCTTTTGAGCATGATGCCGAGAAGGGGGATCGCCAACAGGTATCTGAGGAATAATACTGAATCAGGATCCATGCCTGCTTTGTAAAGTGGCAGGGCAAATAGAGGGTTCATACCATACGTAGCTGCAGCAACAGCACCTAAGATATAGCCGGTAACTTTTGTATTCATGCCGTTTGGGAATTTTGCCCGCAAAATTAATATTTATATATGAAAAATCCCATAGATAAATATCCATGGGATTTTATTTTATAGATGCTATTCTATGTTATTTGGCTAATGCCTGAGCCACAGATACGGCAACAGCAACCGTTGCGCCTACCATCGGGTTGTTGCCCATTCCCAGAAAGCCCATCATTTCAACGTGTGCCGGTACTGATGAAGAACCTGCAAACTGTGCGTCAGAGTGCATGCGTCCCAAAGTATCAGTCATACCGTATGAGGCCGGACCGGCAGCCATATTGTCCGGATGTAATGTACGCCCGGTGCCACCTCCTGATGCTACTGAGAAGTAAGGTTTGCCCGCCAATACTCGTTCTTTTTTGTATGTCCCTGCCACCGGATGCTGGAAACGTGTAGGGTTGGTTGAGTTTCCGGTAATGGATACATCCACTCCTTCTTTCCACATGATTGCTACGCCTTCGCGTACATCGTCTGCTCCGTAGCAGTTGACTTTTGCTCGTGGTCCGTCAGAGTATGCTTTGGTGCGCACTACTTTCAAGTCGCCGGTGAAATAATCGAATTCTGTCTGTACGTATGTGAAGCCGTTGATACGTGAAATAATCATGGCAGCGTCTTTTCCTAATCCGTTCAGGATGACACGCAACGGATTCTTGCGTACTTTGTTGGCCATTTCTGCAATTTTGATGGCTCCTTCTGCTGCTGCAAACGATTCATGACCTGCCAGAAAGGCAAAGCACTGTGTCTCTTCACGAAGTAGACGGGCTGCCAGATTTCCGTGTCCCAAACCCACTTTGCGGTCGTCAGCTACTGATCCTTTGATACAGAATGCCTGCAAGCCTTCTCCGATGGCCTCTGCTGCATCGGCTGCATGTACGCAGTTTTTCCTGATTGCAATAGCTGCTCCTACTACGTAAGCCCATTTTGCGTTCTCAAAACAAATGTTCTGTGTCTGTTCGCACTCTAAATAAGGATCAATCCCTTTTTCTGCACAAATAGCTTCTGCCTCTTCGATAGAAGCGATTCCATAGGAGTTCAATACTGCGTTGATCTGATTGATACGACGATCCTGACTTTCAAATTTTATTTCTCTTTTTGCCATAGTATGTTCCTCCTTTTTTATTGGTGACGTGGGTCAATATATTTAGCTGCATTGGCAAAACGTCCATAGTTTGCAGTGGCTTTCTTCAGAGCCTCGTTGGCATCGGTTCCCTTTTTGATGAGGTCCATCATGACTCCGAGACGTACGAACTCGTATCCGCATACTTCATCGTCTTCGTCAAGAGCCAGGCGGGTAACATACCCTTCTGCCAATTCCAGATAGCGTACTCCTTTTTCTTTAGTGGAAAACATTGTGCCCACCTGACTGCGGAGACCTTTACCCAAGTCTTCCAGGCCGGCTCCAATGACCAGACCTCCTTCGGAGAAGGCGCTCTGTGAACGACCGTAAACAATCTGCAGGAATAATTCGCGCATGGCGGTGTTGATGGCATCGCACACCAAGTCTGTATTTAATGCTTCCAGAATAGTCTTGCCGGGCAAGATTTCTGCAGCCATTGCTGCCGAATGGGTCATCCCTGAACATCCGATGGTTTCAACCAGTGCTTCTTCAATGATACCATCTTTGATGTTGAGTGTCAGTTTGCAGGCTCCCTGTTGCGGAGCACACCAACCGATTCCGTGGGTCAGTCCTGAAATGTCTTTGATCTCTTTTGCCTTTACCCATTTGCCTTCTTCTGGAATGGGTGCCGGTCCATGGTTCGGACCTTTCTTCACAACACACATGTGTTGCACTTCCTGTGAATAAACCATTTCTTTTGTTTTTATAGATTAATATGTTATCTCTTGCTTAATCAATGCAAAGGTAAGTTTTTTGGCGGAATAAAAAAGTTTATCGTCAAGTTATTATTACGCACACGTTGGCGTTGACTGTGTTTTTAAGTAATTGTAACGCAATATTATATTTAATCGGATGAAGACTGGAAAAACATAAAAGTTTTTATCTTTGTAACGTTAATTTGAAATATTATGAGAAAATTTGTTTCCGGATGGTTTGCGGTAGGTATTTTAATATTCTTGTTGCCTCAGTGTCAACAGGTAAAAAAAGATAAGCCTGCAAAATATGTGTTTTATTTTATCGGAGACGGGATGGGAGTGAATCAGGTGAATGGCACAGAAATGTTTCTTGCGGAGCTGGAAGGACGGATTGGAATAAAGTCTTTGAATTTCACTCGATTCCCGGTAGTGACTATGGCTTCGACTTATTCGAAATATAATTCTGTCACTTGTTCGGCTGCTGCAGGAACAGCTTTGGCTGCAGGAGTAAAGACAAAAAATGGGACTATCGGTATGGACAGTTTGAAGCAGGAACCGCTTTATAGTATTGCTGTAAAGGCGAAAAAGATGGGGAAAAAGGTAGGAATAACGACCAATGTGAGTATTGATCATGCAACTCCGGCGGTTTTTTATGCTCACCAGCCAAGCCGTAAGATGTATTATGAGATAGCTGCAGATCTCCCTAAGACCGGTTTCGATTTTTATGCCGGTTCCGGTTTCCTGCAGCCGAATGGGAAAAAAGGGCAGGTTGCTATTCCAGATTTGCTGAAAGATTCCGGATACGTTGTTGCGAAAGGTATGGAGGAATTCTTGGCATTACCGGTGTCAGCTTCTAAAGTGGTTTTTATGCAGAAAAACGGTGAAGCAAAATCGTTACCCTATGCAATTGACCGGAAGTCCGGAGATCTGACTTTGGAACAAATTACTGAAAATGCTATCCGTTTTCTTGAAAAAGAGGCAGACAACGGCTTTTTTCTGATGGTCGAAGGGGGAAAGATTGATTTTGCTTGCCATGTCAATGATGCGGCTACAATGTTTCATGAAGTGATGGATTTTGAAAAGGCGGTTCAGAAAGCACTTGATTTTTATAGAAAACATTCTGAAGAGACTTTGATTGTGATAACTGCCGATCATGAAACAGGGGGAATCGTATTGGGTAGAGGACGGTATGAATTGAATCTTGCAGTGTTGCAGTATCAGAAAGCTTCTATAGAGAATATTACAGGACAGGTGAAGTTGTTGCGCAAAGAAAAAGACAATAAAGTGGCATGGAAAGACATTCAGGAACTTTTAAAAAGAAATCTTGGCTTCTGGAATTCTGTCATGTTAAGCGAACAGCAGGAAAAGGTATTGAAAGATGTTTATAAAGAGACTTTCCGGGGCGGTAGGGTGAAAATGGAGGAAAGTCTGTATGCATCCTGTGAACCGATTGTTGTAAAAGCGGTCAAAATATTGAATGATATGGCGATGGTGGGATGGACCAGTGGAGGACATTCTGCAGGATATGTGCCGGTTTATGCAATTGGTGCCGGTGCTGGAAACTTTAGCGGTAAGTTGGATAATACCGATATCCCGCAACGTATAGAAAAAGCAATGAAAGGAAACAGATAGTTTTTAAGGATGGAAATTGAGAGAATTTATGCCGCTTATTTCAGTCCGACACATACAACGCGTCGGCTGGTTTCTTGTTTGGCCAATGCGTTGGCTGCCCTCTTGGAGGCGGAATATGTTGAGCGTGATTTCACGCTTCCTGAAGGAAGAACTGTACCGATGTCAGGGAGAAGTGGTGAGTTATGGGTGGTAGGATTACCAGTATACGCCGGACGTTTGCCGAATTTGCTGTTGAAATATTTGGAATCGTGGCATGCCGACCATGCTTTGGTGCTACCGGTGGTGATGTTTGGCAACCGTTCGTATGGCAATGCCTTGGTAGAGTTGCACGATTTGTTGACAAACAAGGGCTTCCTTCCGGTTGGAGGGGCTGCTTTTGTCGGGCAGCATTCATTTGCATGCACATTGGCTGCGGGACGTCCCGATGCCAAAGATTTGTCGGTGGCTACCGGCTTTGCAGGGATGGTTGCTGAAAGGGTGAAGAATTTCAATCATGAAGTGATTTTGCCATTGAATATCAAAGGACAGGGTGCTCCTGATTATGGTGGATATTATCAACCGCTTGGTGAAGATGGTGTGCCTGTCCGTTTTTTGAAGGCAAAACCTATGACTACAGATGTTTGTGATGAATGTGGACTTTGTGTAGCCGTTTGTCCGATGGGGGCTATCGATTCGGAACGACCTTCGCAGGTGACAGGGATTTGCATCAAGTGCAATGCCTGTATTCATGTTTGTCCAAAGAATGCCAAAATGTTTACAGATGAAGCTTATTTAAGCCATATACGCTTCCTTGAAAGTCATTATACAGTTCCTGCTGCTTCTATTGAATTGTTTTAAAATTTTTCCCAAAAAGGAATCAGTTTCCATAGTCCAACAATCCATCTCCACCTGCCAGGAAGAATTGCACAACGCTTTTTCTTTTCAATAGCATTGTATATGAGTCGACTGCCTTTTTCCAAACTGATAGTAAGGGGATACTTCTGGTGTAAAAGGTCTGTGTCTATGAATCCCGGTTTGATTGTTGTAAAATGGATATTTTCTTTGTTTTTGTGTGCCATGGCAGCCAAGGCTGAGGTGTAATGTATTTTGTAACGCTTGGAAGCACTGTATGCCGGAGAATGCCGTAATGGGCGTACACCTGCAACAGAGGCAATTGTGACGAAATGTCCCCCACCTTGTTGCCGGAAATAATTATAGGCATGTATGATTATTTGTGTGAATCCGATCACGTTGGTATAGACGGCAGGCATCTCTGTTTCCGGATGCAATTCAGGACCTTCATTGTGTCTTCCCGTTCCGGCACAATAGATGATAAGGTCGGCACCTCCCATTTCGTTTAAAAGGTCATCCATGATTTGTGTGCATTCTTTTGCACATACATCCATGGTACGGAATACGATTTGATCAGGGTGTGAAGCATATATCTCTTGGAGACGTTCTGTCCTTCGTCCTGTAATGCCGACCAGATTGCTGGGATTTTTTTCGAGGTACATTATGGCTAATGCCCGTCCGATTCCAGAGGTGGCTCCTATGATGAGGATCTTTTTGGATGGAGTTGTGTTTTTCTTCATTTCGATTGCTTTGATTGGTTTGAGACTATACAAAGGTAATGATTTTTCCATTTTTTATCCCTATTTTTACTGCTTTATGATTGTTGGATAATGGCGGAAGCGGTAAGGTTTTTTGTAAGGCTGATGAAGAAGTATTCCGTGACGGTTTGTGATTTGTATACGATATAGAATACCATTATGAATTTCGGATGCCATTGGCTTGGAGACTTTGGTCCAAAGTCTTTTGAAAGAAGACAAGTTTCTTTTTTGCCGAACGATGAATCGGTGTTCCACAAAAGGTACATTGATGTGAGATATCCGGAAATGGAAACTCCCTGCTTGCGCTTATCAAGGATATTTGTGAAGAGTGTCGGATGATTTTACCCCTTTAAGGGTAAAATTTCTATCCAATATCCGTCGGGATCGTTGATAAAATATAACCCCATATCGCTGTTTTCATAGCAGATACACCCCATTCCGCGATGGTATTCCCGTATTTTATCATAGTCGCCGGAAACTCTCATGCAGAGATGAAATTCCTCTTCGCCTAAATCGTATGGTTCTGTCCGGTCGCGTAGCCAGGTTAGCTCTAAAGTAAAGCCCGTCTCTTCCTCTCCCATGTATACTAGGATGAATGAGCCGTCAGCAGCTGTTTTACGTTTGATCTCCTTTAAACCAAGGGCTTGTTCATAGAACTGAATACTTCTCTCCAAGTTTAAAACATTAAAATTAAAATGATCGAATTTTGCTTTGATATTCATGTCTTTTGTGTTTATTGTTGTGTTTTATATGGCTTATCGTTTTCTGAGACGCTGATGAATTGACCGCCGGTCGCTTCGATGAACGGACGGAAGGCATTGGCTTTGTCGTATTGATCCCAGCAATGCATGGGAACAAACCGGTGGACATGGATTCTTTTTACAAATTCTTTGGCTCCTCTCATGTAGTCTTTGCCTAGCCGAGGGTCTATTGGAAACATCGCAAGATCAATATAGTCGGTTGCTTTTGCAATAATATCGAGCTCTCGATGCCAGTCATTCTCGGATTGACGGACTTCTGCCGGGGTGGATTCTTCTTCCCAATGCCAGTTATTAAGGTCTCCTGCGTGGAAAATACGTTCTCCTTCGGTGTCAATCAAAAAAGAAACACCTATATCTGTAGAACCGAAAGCTCGTACCGTCAGTTTTTCATCTTGCCATGTTTCTCCTTTTTTTAAAAAAACAATATCCGTCATGCTGTGTTGTATTTTGTGACGGATGTCATGTGAAAGAATGTATTGTATATCCGGGCGTTCATTTTGCCATTCGAGAATTTCAGGATTGAAATGGTCGGGATGTGCGTGTGAAGCGAAAATATATAATTTACCGGGGAAGTGTAAAAAATGTTCATGGACATATCGTTGTGGTGTGTCCATATAATAGTCTATCAGTAAAGCAAAGTTCATGCCTTTAATGACGAATCCGCTGTGATAAATGTATTGCAGTATCATATCACAAAGTTAGTAATAAAATAAATATTTTTAGTTAACAGGCAGAAAAACTATAGCATAGAAATACCATCTTCGGATTTTACATTTTGATGCTCTTATATTACTTAATATTTCTTCAGTATAAATTATGACAAATATATGCTCTGATATATATTTGAAGAATATTTGAGAGGAAGAAAAAGGGTATATTGTATGAGAATGGGGGCTATGGTGTAATGAGATGTTTGAAAAGTTGCGGAGAAGTGGATGAGGATAGGTGGAATGTATGACGTTTGGGTACATGATTAAAAAAGGAAGCCAATTATTGACTTCCTTTTTTGTGGGTCCTGAGGGATTCGAACCCCCGACCCTCTGGGTGTAAACCAGATGCTCTGAACCAACTGAGCTAAGAACCCGTGCTATCTTAGTGATTGCGGATGCAAATGTATAGGATTGTTTTATATCTACCAAACTTTTTTGAAAAAAACGATTCTATGATATGAATATTTTTTTCTACTTTTGGTTTATTATGCAGATATATAGGTGGTTAATGAATAGATGTTATGTGTAGATAAATAATTAACATTAATTAATCATTTGTTTGTTGTATGTATTAAAAAAGTCACTACCTTTGCACCGTCTTTAAAAAAGATTGTTTTTCATAAGTTTGTATGGTTTAGGTTAGTAGTTAGTAAATGATTAAGGGTCGGGAAACTGATCCTTTCATTTTTTATTTTATCTTTGTGTCAGTCAATTTTTAATGTTTTCTTTTATGACTGGAATTATAGAAATCGAAGGGATGGAATTTTTTGCTTACCATGGTTGTTTTGAAGCAGAACAAATGGTCGGTAATAAGTTTATTGTATATGCCTGCTTGCATTATGATTGTGATTGTCCTGCTGTGTCGGATAATATAACAGATGCTTTGAGCTATCAGACTGCTTACGAAGTAATCGCTAAGGAAATGATGAAGCGTTCGCATTTGTTGGAACATGTCGGGAAGAGAATGTTGGATGCTTTATATACTTCTTTCCCGCAATTGACTTATGCTAAGGTGAAAATTTCAAAGATGAATCCGCCTTTGGGCGGGCAAATTAAGTGCACAAGTGTGACTATGGAAAAATAATTTCAAGATTATTTTGGAAGTTGATAAAAAGATAATATCTTTGCGACGTAATTCAGCGGAAGGGTCGGTTGGCCGAAGGGTTAGGCAACGGTCTGCAAAACCGTCTAAAGCAGTTCGACTCTGCTACCGACCTCAGAAAACAGTCACTTTAAGTGACTGTTTTTTTTGTATATTTGCTATCAGATAAATTTTGTAATTATGCTAAAACATATTGTCATGTGGAAGTTCAAGCCGGAGGCTGAAGGACGGACTCGTAAAGAAAATGCTTTTTGGATGAAAGAGCGTTTGGAGGAATTGGTAGGGAAAATTCCTGAAATACTTTCTTTGGAGGTCGGGGTAAATGTTAATGAGTCTGAATCAGCATACGATGCTGTTCTTGTTTCTGCTTTTGAAGATAAAAACGCTTTCATTTCCTATAAAAACAATCCATTGCATCAGGTTGTGAGTGAATATTGTAAGAAAGTGCGTGAAAGTCGGATCGTTGTGGATTACAATGAATAATTTAACAGGAAAAGGAAAATATTCCTCTTGTATACAAATCACCCTTCTTAAAAAAATATTTCTATATAGCATATCTTTCATATGAAGATGCTATGTAGCGATTTTTATTTGTTTATACTCGAATAAATTGTTGGGGAGGTCAGTTACCTACAGGTTGTATTCGGACTTGGTCCGAGAATTTCTCATCGCGTTTTCTTTCATGTGCATGGAAGAGGCATCCTTATCTGTTTGGGAAAAAGAATTGCGTTTGTCTGGAGTTTTAAGTTTCCTGTTAGATTCGTCAAATTTGTCTCTTTGTTTTTCCAGTTCTTTTGTCTGCTTTTCTTTTTTTCTCAAAACAGTCTTGCTTTATTTAGCAGTGGACTTAGGACAT
>JAHHTT010000034.1 GCA_020024465.1 Odoribacter sp. | reverse complement strand
GTTGCGAATACATACCAGCAAGTCCTTGTCTTTTTTAACAAGAGTACACAAAGATGATTCTTTGAACTGTTCTGCCAGCGTTTCATTTGTGCCACGCAAATATTTACTACCTTTTGTTATTTTCACCCGTTGGCAGAATTAAAATTATAAAAGATTTATGACTAAAAATATGCATAATACTGATTATTAGTATATTAATTGTTTTCAATCAATTATATATGCACAACCTATATGCAATTTTCACAAAATTTCTCGACATCTGCAAACAGTTTACAGGGAATTTGGTCAACAAACACAGGAATAAACCTCGATGTGGTGTCGTTCGCAGATTTTCCGACTTGGAAGAGGTTGCTTATGGTTTTTGAATCCCATTGGCATTGACAGCGAATCCCTTTTGTTTGTTAAACTGAAAGAATATAAATCTGAGATTCCTTATTTAATATTTTATCGGCAATACAATGACAGATGAAGGTTCACGGCTTTTTTTTGTGCTGCCATTCGATAAAAGATAGCAAAAATCATTGATGATGATGAAGACTACTTCAGTATAGATTCATAACCGATAAAAATTTGTCTCCCTGCCAGTGCCAAGCGATGTTCTATGGGCAAAAATGAAATAGAAAAAACTCCATCGTTTTGATATTGTGCATCACAAGGAGTTTATTACTACGGTTATAAGTTATATGCCGTGTGCGAATTGAGTGGTGTTATTCGCTCCTTTGACTTGACAAAAGCAAGTGTACATGATATTCATATCTGAAAGACGTTAAATAGATTACTCAAACTGCACGGTAATAGGAGATAGAGGCTATATCAGTGCTGATGTGCAACCGGATCTATTTATTAGTGCCAAGATGAACTCTGTATTTAATAAAAGGGAAATATCAGGGCTGATTCTACATTAAAGAAGTGACTTACTAAATGCCAATTATCAATTAGGCTATAGAATATTCTGAACTTTAATATTGTTTCTGTTTATTTGTTTACAAGAGGTGATTTCGTTATTAAACGAGTTCTTTGTCAATTTATAAGTTTAATTTGTCATATTATATAATATTTGTATGTTATGATGTATGTCTTTGCGCAAATAAGGTTTGGCTGGAATACCGATGATTCTTTAGTGATTGGAATGTATAGGGAAAAAGGTGCTTACACTGATAGCTTTTTTAGTTTTATGTATAGTGTTTGCTAAATCAGGATGTTGTTGCTGTATGCGATTGGCTTCATGATTTGCAAATAAAATAACAATAATGACAAACAAGATAAAATGTATCCGGTCAATATTTTTGCGAGATATTTTATTATTCTTCATCTTACTATTTATTTATATTTTTGTTTATAAGATGAGAAAAATAGAAAATGGTTGCGTGAAGAAAAATTATTTCTTGTTGAGAATTGTAATATTGTATATTGGAAATGTCTTTTGAATAACTATCTTTGCACTTGTTAAAAAACAGTAATTATGAATGAATTGTTAACTTTTGGGTTGCTATGTTTTACATCATTTTTTACTTTGACAAATCCTTTAGGAGCTATGCCTGTTTTCATGACAATGACAATGGAATTGAATGAGGTAGAACGTAAAAGAGTAGCGTTGCGAGCATCATTGGTTTCATTTTTGATTATGATGATGTTTGCTATTTCTGGAGATTTTCTATTTCGTTTTTTTGGAATTTCGATAGATAGTCTGCGTATTGTCGGAGGTATTATATTCTTAATTATGGGTATGGATATGTTGCAGGCAAGATTAGTGAAAACGAAAGTGAAAGAATCGGAAGTAAAGAGTTATGTAAATGATATTTCCGTGACTCCTTTGGCAATTCCGATGCTGTGTGGTCCAGGTACAATAACTAATGCTATAGTTTTGTGGCATAGAGCTATCGGTTGGGAGATGAAATTGATGATGGTTTTTGCAGTGATTTTGGTTATTACATTGGTATATTGTATTTTGAGAAGTTCTTCCCGTATTATTAAATTATTGGGAGAAACAGGGAATAATGTAATGATGCGTTTGATGGGATTGATTGTAATGGTGATTGCTGTCGAATTTTTCTTTAGTGGTTTGAAACCGATTGTATTAGATATTTTGACAACATTTTTTAAATCATAAATCTGGAGATAATTTATTGTAAAATTATCCCGCCGATAGAATGCTCTATCCAAAATATTGTGTAAATGAGAAACAGTATCCATATAAGACTCTTATATTTAGATTCGGTTTTCAAATAGAATCTAAATCATTATAAATGATATAGTTGGATACTTTAATGCCATATTATATAATATTTATTAACAGTTATTTTTAGCAATCGATTCCTTTACGCGATAAAATACCTTTCCTATAGTAATGTTTGATTTCACGCATATCAGTCACAATATCTGCAATATCAATTAATTTTTGAGGAGCATAGCGTCCTGTAATAATAATTTCAGTACTGGAGTTACGTATTTGTAAATCCTGTACTACTTTGTCTATTTCCAATCGTTCTAATGATAATGCAATAGTTAATTCATCAAAGATCATAACATCCCATTTTTTGGACTGAAGCATTTTCATACAATGTACCCAACCTCTTTGAGCCATCCAGATATCTTCCTTATCTATAACTCCATCCAAACAACAGCCATGTCCCAATTGTTCTATACATAGAGAACCGAAAGAAATATCTACTTTATTTAATAAATTCTCCAAACGAATCTCACTATATTGCATAGATTTCACAAATTGACCAATATAAACATTTTTTCCTGCACAAATAGCCCGTAAGGCTAAACCAAAAGCAGCTGTAGTTTTTCCTTTTCCATTGCCTGTATATATATGAATGTATCCTTGCTGCATAATTTGCTTTAAACATGGAGTTATTTTAAATCTCCTATTCCTTGACGTATAATTTCTATATTACCCTTGGAGCAATCAATAATTGTTGATGCTACATTATTACCATACCCTCCATCAACAACTAAGTCAACCGATTTTTTGTATTTTTCATGAATTAATTCAGGATCAGTCATATATTCTACGATATCATCGTCAGACTTAACAGAAGTTGTCAATAAAGGATTTCCCAATTCTTCAACAATGGCTTTAACAATGAAATTATTCGGGATGCGAATACCAATTGTCTTTCGTTTATTCATTAGCACATTGGGAAGTTTATTTGTAGCTGGTAGGACAAAAGTGAAAGGCCCTGGCAAATTACGTTTCATGACTTTAAAGACATCATTGGGTACTTTTGCATACATAGCAATATTAGATAGATCCTGACATATCATAGAGAAGTTTGCCTTTTCTGGTTTTACCCCTTTCAATTGGCAAATTCGTTGTATTGCCTTCATGTGATTGATATCACATCCTATTGCATATATTGAATCTGTCGGATAGATGATCACTCCTCCATCCTTTAAGATATCAATAATTTTGAGGATATCCCGTGTATTAGGATTATCCTCAAACAATTTGAGTAACATATGGAAAATTAATCATTAACTTTCTTATAATCTTCCAAAAATTTAGCTAATCCTATATCAGTTAACGGATGATTTAATAATCCTTTAATTGCTGATAATGGGCAAGTGGCAACATCAGCACCTGCTTCAATACATTGAATAATATGTTGTGTTGTGCGAATAGAGGCTGCCAATACTTGGGTTTTGAATCCATAATATGTATACATGTCTACAATTTTACTAACTAACTCTATGCCATCGCTTGTGATATCATCTAAACGTCCTACAAACGGAGAAACGTAGGTTGCACCTGCTTTAGCAGCCAACAAAGCCTGACCAGGAGAAAACACTAATGTACAATTTGTGCGAATTCCCTTGTCTGTAAAATATTTAATTGCTTTAATACCATCTGCAATACAAGGAACTTTCACAACAATATTTGGATGCAGTTTTGCTAATTCTTCTCCTTCTTTAATCATCCCTTCATAATTTGTAGAAATCACTTCTGCACTAACATCTCCAGAAACGATGTTACAAATCTCAACATAGTGTTTCTTGCAATTTTCAGAACCTTTGATGCCCTCTTTAGCCATTAACGAAGGGTTGGTTGTTACACCATCCAAAACTCCCATTTCATTCGCTTCCCGGATTTGTGCCAGATTAGCGGTGTCTATAAAAAACTTCATAATTTCAAATATTTTGTATTTACTATTACGAAACAAAAATAAAATATTCTCCACAATAAAACTAACTTTATTCCTTACATTTTTTTCAGCAGTGTCCAATAAAAAACTGTATTTAAAACCTATGGGCAGAATTATAAGTTAATTCTGATCACGGACAATGACTAAAAAGTTGTATGTTTTTAATAATTTTACGTTTTTGTATTTAAGAAAATATTTTTTATCAACGTTTCCAAAATGCTTTTGTGAACAATACCATGACGGTGAATATTTCTAAACGACCTACCAGCATTAATAGAGAGAGGAATAATTTAGCAAATTCGTTTAGATGAGCAAATGTAAACATAGGACCGATACTTCCAAATCCTGGTCCGACATTACTCATACAAGAGATAACAGAGCTACAGGCCGTGATGATATCTTCTGTGAAAAGAGTCATTACAAGGGTACCAATAGCAAAAAGTATCATATATAAAATAGCATACCCCATGATGCTTGTAATGATGTTGGGATGTACATTTTTGCCATTGTATTTCACTGTTATTATACCGTTAGGGTGAATGATACGCTTTAATTCGGTAAATGAATTCTTGAACAGAAGATATACTCTTACTATTTTGAATCCTCCAGCTGTAGAACCGGCAGATGCTCCCGAGAAAAAAAGTAGAAAAAGAATAAGTCCAAGTAATGGGGGCCATAAAAGGTAATCAGCTGTTGCAAACCCAGTTGTGGTTAAAATGGTAACTACTTGAAATATTGCATCACGGAAACTTTTCTCAAAACTTCCCCAGTTGTTGGCGTATAGACCGATACCGATAATGATGCTGGCAACAATTGTGATAAGTAGATATTGTTGGAATTCATTGTCTTTTATCAGTTTACACCAATTCCCTTTGATTGAAGTGAATACCAAACCAAAGTTGATGCCGGCAATGAACATGAATATAATGATGACATATTGAATGTAAGCTGAATCCCAATAGGCAATGCTGTTGGATTTAGTAGAGAAACCTCCTGTTGCCATTGTTGACATGGCATGGCATACACTGTCAAAAATGTCCATTCCTCCTAAATACAGTAGAAAACTTTGTAATAAGGTAAGAATAACATACAATACCCACATCTTTCTTGCTGATCCGGTAAAGGTAAAGGAGGCTTTGCTGTGGGTTGGTCCTGTGGTTTCTGCTATATATAAATCTCTGCTTTCTATACCAAGACTAGGTAGTACGGCAATAAAAAGCATGATGATTCCTAAACCTCCAAGCCAATGAGTGAGCGAGCGCCAAAAAAGAGTTGCATGTGGTACTATTTCTACATTGGGAATTACGGAAGAACCGGTTGTTGTAAAACCGGACATTGTTTCAAAAAAAGCATCTGTAAATGATGTTAATGTACCTCCGAGAATATATGGTAGACAGCCGAAAATAGAAAAGACGATCCAGACCATTGTGACCATAAAATAACCGTCTTTTTTGGCTAAGATGCGATCTTTTATCTTGACAAACATACAAATAGAGCATCCGGTAATAAGAGTGATCGCTGTTGTATAGACAAAGGCAAGTAAATCATTCTCACCATAAATTGCAGCCATGATGATGCATAGAAATAAGAATGCACTTTCCAGCAACAATAATTTGCCCATTAAATTTGTGATAAAACGAAAGTTTATCATTGCATTGTATTATTGGAAATATTTGACAACTTTTTTAATGGCACTTTGAAGTGCAAATATTACGACATTATCCCCGGCCTGAATCTGTACATCACCTTTAGCGATGATTGTTTCGTTGCCTCTAAATACACCTCCCACGGTGGCATTGTCGGGGAAATTTATATCTTTTAACAGATGTTTGGTGATTTTGGCTCCTGGTTTTGCTTCCAGTTCAAAAACTTCCGCTTCTGAAAAAGTCAGGAATTTTAAGTGTTTGACATCTACGTTCATGGTGTAGCGGTAGATATGTGAAGCGGCAATGAGTTTAGTGTTGATAAGACTTCCTATCCCGATATTTTCTGCTAAGTCAATATAATCAATATTTTCAACCTCAGCAACACTTTTTTTTACTCCCATTTTCTTGGCTAATAGACAAGATAAAATATTTGTTTCCGAAGAACCGGTAACGCTGATAAATGCATCAATATTACGAATACCTTCTTCTCGTAACAGATTTAAGTCTCGCCCGTCTCCATTGATTATCAGTGTCGATTTCAGTTTATCCGCCAGTTGAATACATTTTTCTCGGTCATTTTCAATGATTTTCACATTATAGTTTTTCTCAAGCAATGATGCAGCTTTAATTCCAATGCGTGATGCTCCGACAATGATGATGTTTTTTATTTCAAATGGTTCTTTTCCGCAAAGCGAGAATACTTTGGCGATATACGATGGGCGAGTGACAATAAAGATCAAATCACCATATTGTAATTCGTCATTACCGCGGGGGATGATGGTATGATTATGTCGTTTGATAGCTACTATTCGAAACTGGTCAGCTCCGTAAATTTGAGCCATTTTAATCAATGTGAGATTGAGAATAGGAGCATTTTCCCATAATTTGATACCTAACAATTGTAAACGCCCGTCTGAAAATTCATGCATTTGGCGGGTGCCAGTTAATTTTAATGATGCGACAATCTCTTCTGCTGCGAGTCGCTCGGGATAGATTAATGAATCGATACCGATAGAACGCAAATATTCTGCATTTTCAGTTTCCAGATACTCACTATTGTTGACTCGGGCTATGGTTCGTTTGGCACCCAGTTTTTTTGCAAGAATTGCAGAATTAATATTCAGTTCTTCTAAAGAATTTACAGCAATATATAAGTCGCACTTGCCTACTTCGGCATCTTTTAAAGCTCCGATAGAGGTACATGAAGCAACGACAGAAAGTATGTCTAATTGACTTTCTAATTCTTCCAGTTTCTCCTGATCAGTATCAATTAGCATAATATCGTGTTCTTGTCTACTAAGCATTTTTGCTAGGTGTGTACCGACAGAACCTGCTCCTGCTATAACAATATTCATTTCTATTCATTTCAATGTTTGAAGTGCAAATTTAGTAAAATAATAATATTTATCTCGGATATGATGTTTAATTTCGGTGAAGATGTATTTCGCCTTCTTCCGAAGTATTGTGACAAATGAGATTATGCTTTTCACAAAAACTATTCCATTGACGAATTGTATGAAAAGTATTTGAACCGTCTAATATGATATTTTTGGGGTATGGGAGATTGGGATAGAAAACAAATGTTTGTTGTGGAGTTTGATTTTCAGTGACAATTAAGGTTTTGCCGGAATGTCGTATTGGAGTGTTGGGGGTAGGAAGTAATATCGTGTCTCCGTAATAGTATAGATAAGGTGGTTGCCATAATATCTCTTTGTTCAATGCTCCGTATGAAATGAGCAAAGGCTTTAGTTTGTTATATAATATATAGGGATGCATATGGTTTAAAGTGTCGGATGTTGTTTTGAGAGGAAGATAAAAACCATTGTGGTTTAAAAGAATTGCAGAATGCCGGGGATAGTGAAAAATGACGATCTCTTTTTGGTGGGAGAGATAGTAGTTGTTGCTGATGAAAAATAGTAATAGTAGTGATAGGAATGTTGTGGTTGCATGTAAAAGTATTTTCTTGTGTAAAAGCAAGTAGCCTATAAGGGAGAATAATGCTCCATATAGAAGTATTATACTGAATCCGGATGGATATAGATTGTGTAAATTGATGATATAGGGGCTTATCCATTGCAAACAGGTTGTTAATGCATTGCATAGTAATTCACATATAGGCATAAAATAGTGGACGATACTAGTGGGTAGAATAAGGCAAATGGCTGAGCTGTATAGTAAAAGGGAGGCTAAGGGGACAGTAATTAGGTTGGCTAAAAAACCGTTGATGTTGATTGTATGAAAGAAATAGGCGCTGATAGGAAGGGTCGGAAGTTGAGCTGCTATTGCGAGACAACAGTATGAATAGATGAGGGAAGGAATTTTATATAATTTGCCTGGGAGACTATATAGATAAGGAAATAAAATCAAGATACCACAATAGGAACTGTAGGATAATAGGAAGCTTAGTGAATATAGAGCAGCAGGCTGTACGACTAATGTCATGCAGGCTGAGGCAGCAAGAATGTTGACTGGATTATAAGTACGCGATAGAGCTTTGCTTATATTTATGAAGGATAAAAGCAGTGTGGCCCTAACAACAGAAGGAGATAGTCCGGTCAATAGAGCATAACTCCAAAGTAATGGTAATGTAAATAATGAGTTTCTCGGACCATAAAGTTGCAGGTGTTTGAAAATAAACATAATTAATAAATAAATAATTCCGACGTGTAATCCGGAAACTGCCAATAGGTGGATTGTTCCGGATTGGATGAATAGATTACGTAATTGGGGGGCTAAATCATTTTTATATCCCAGACAAAGTGCATTTATTAGCATAGTACAAGTAGTGTCTTGAGATAGGATGGCTGTTTTTTCTAACAGACGGGCACGCTGTTGTTCAAAAAATGAATAAAGATTGGTTGAATGGCCTGTTTTTTGTATATGGCTTGTCGGTTGTAATCTGTCGTATACCGATTGTTGTTGCATATATTGGGAATAATTGAATTCATGCGGATTTGTATTGTTTCGAAATGGAAATATCCGTGTATAGAAAATTAAAGAGTCTCCAACTTGATAAATGGTATCTGTATGATAACTACTCAGATAAAATTGACGTCCAAAGGCAGATAGGATATAATTATTGCCGGTTAAAACTTTTTCGCATCGTGTTTTTATAAGAATCGGAATGTTAGGATAATTGAATGAAGAAGTTTTAGGAGCGATTATATTTCCTAAACAAAAAAATGCGAAGAATAAACAAATATCCGTTCCTGTTTTTGAGCATTTGAACATCGCTCCTGTCACAATGAGCATAGCTACAAAAATAACGGTCGGTAAAATGAAGTATCGACAACTTAATATACCGGCAATAAGAAAGAAAAGCAGGTATAAAAACGGGGATTCTAAACAAGATATTCGGAGTCTGTACATGATAAAAAATGTCCGCATGTCTACGGACAAATTCATGTTAAAAACCAGCAAATATTTTTATTTAGGTAGAATTATTCGATAAGTGGGATTAAATTTACCTAAACTGATATTTGTCAGTTTGTTTTTTAACAATCTTTTTTTCAATGCAGATAAATGATCTGTGAAAAGAATGCCTTCCAAATGATCGTATTCATGTTGAATAATCCATGCCTTAATGCCTGAAAAGATTGTTTCATACTGCTCGCCTTTTTCATCCATATAGCTCATTTTGATGTTGTCAAAACGTTTCACGTCTTCATGTATTCCCGGTACACTCAGACAGCCTTCTGTACGGGTTATTTCATTGCCCCAACGCTCTGTGATATGTGCATTGATAAATACTTTCCGAAATCCTTCGCATGTAGGATCCATCTCTGCGAATGCATTGCCGTCCACTGTAAACAAGCGTATGTTGCGTCCCACTTGTGAAGCCGCTAATCCGACGCCGTCAGCTTCATCCATCGTGTAAAACATATCCTTGATAAATTTTTCCAAATCCGGATAATCTATCGTGATATCTTCTGATATTTTACGAAGAATGGGATGACCGTATACTACAATTGGTAAAAACATATCTAAATTATTTATAGATTTAAATTTCTTTGTTGTTCCATATATGATGTAAGAATAATTGTGGCACTCATTGTATCTATCAGTGCTTTATTCTGTCTCGTTTTCTTTTTTGCACCACCCTCAATCAAGGCTTTATGTGCAAGTACTGATGTGAATCGTTCGTCATACATGACAATGGGTATGTCTGGAAATTTCCGCTTGAGAGCCTTTAAAAAAGGTTTGATGTATGTCATGCTTTCGGAGTCTGTATTGTCCATTTGCTTGGGATGCCCGACAACAAAAAGGTCGACACTCTCATGGGTAGTGTAGTTTTCCAAAAATTGAAAGATTTCATGAGAGGAAACAGTTTGTAATCCGGTCGCAATAATTTTGCAGGGATCACTGACTGCGACTCCTACTTTCTTTTTTCCATAGTCAATGGCTAGTATTCTTCCCACGTTGTTAATCATTTATAATGACAAAAATATCTTCGTTTGCCTTTTTCATCAAATATTGTTCTCTGGCAAATTTTTCTAGGTTTTCTTTGCTGCTCAACAATTCTTTGATTTTGCGGTTATCTTCTTTAATTTTTTCTTGATAATATGATTTTTCTTTTTTTAATGTCGCTATCTTTTTGTTTAATTGCCATTTTTCAACTAAATTGTTGTGATCGAAAAAAGCTAGCCATACAAGGAAAATAAGAAATGTAATCGTGTATTTGTTCAGTATCTTACTGAACAAAGTATGTTGGGACTTGATATGGTTTTCTCTTTTTTCCATGTCGTGCAAAGTTACAAATTTTATTTGTGAATGGTATTGAATAGGTCTCTTTAATATTTTATTCTCATTGTTAGGAATTTTATCTTTTGATTAGTCCTGTCTTTGAGAAACTTTAGTTGATTTAATACTTTATCTATGATTATGTATGACGAAATGATTGGTTAAGCCTTAAAAGAGTTTGAAAAACATTATAATTATAAGCTGGCTTATGATCACCTCCTTATAGGATTTTGTATAGATTTGATACGGATTTGTTTCAGATTATTGACAAAGCGATATATTGAATGCAGAATTTGACTGTGATGAGTGTTATTTATTTTTGGGCTGACATTAGTAAAAGATGAATTTTACGCTGCATAATTATAAAAAGAAACTGAATAATTATACTTATAATTGATTTTCAGCATATTGTAAAATTAGAAAATCTTATTTCACTTGTTTTTTGAATATCTTTATTTTTTAAATTTGTAGTGTTCCCTTGTAATAAATAGAAAGGGGTGTTTTAATAAAGAATTATTTAAAAGAAATATAATGGAAAAAAAGAAGTTAGCTGTAGTCGCTTTAGGGGGAAATGCCATTCTTCGTGGGAATCAGAAAGGTACAGTGGAAGAACAAAATAAAAATGTACATGACACGATGGAAAATTTGGTATATCTTCTTAAAGAAGGATATAATTTGATTATAACTCACGGAAATGGACCGCAAGTAGGTAATATTTTGATGAGTGATGATGCCGGTGTGAAAATGTACGATTTGCCTCCAATGACATTGGATATGTGTGTGGCTTATTCTCAGGGGCAGATAGCATATATGATTGAACGTAATTTACGCAATGTAATGAAAGAGCATGGATTAGACAGAAATGTGATGTCCATTGTAACTCCGGTTGTCGTGGATGAACATGATCCGGCATTGAAGAATCCGACTAAGCGGGTAGGGCGAATTTATTCGCGTGAAGAGGCAGATAAGTTGGCTGCTGAGCATGGATGGATTTTTAAGGAAGAAATTAAGGCGAATGGCGGATGGCGTCGTGTTGTGCCATCTCCTGCTCCAATCAATGTGAAAAATGCTGAATTAGTAGAGCGAATGGCTCGTGAAGGAAATATTGTGATTACAGTAGGAGGTGGCGGAATCCCTGTCTATGAAGATGAAAAAGGAATGTTACAGCCGTTGGAAGGGGTGATTGATAAGGATTTGGCATCTGCAATGATAGGTAGCCTTGTGAAAGCAGATGAACTGTATATCTTGACAGATGTACCTTATATATATAAGAATTATAAACAGCCGAATGAAGAAATTCTTGAGATACTTGACTATGCGGATACTAAGAGATATTTAGAAGAAGGAATATTTGCAGAAGGCAGTATGGCTCCGAAAATTCGTGCTTGTATGGCTTTTGTAGAAAAGGGGGGGGATAAAGCAGTGATTACAGAATCTACGAAATTGGAGGATCGTCGTTATGGTTCAAAAATTACAATGCATTATGAATAGTGTGTTGAAATAAAACATTATCTTTGCTGAGTTTAAAGAAAAAGAATGGATATCGTAACTATTAAAAATAAAGAATTATGGCTTTCAATTTAAGAAACAGAAATTTTCTGAAATTATTGGATTATACTCCAGAAGAAATTAAGTATTTGTTGAATCTGGCAGCAGATTTGAAAAAAGCAAAATATGCAGGAATAGAACAGCCTCGTCTGAAAGGTAAAAATATCGCTTTGATTTTTGAGAAAACCTCTACACGAACCCGTTGTGCATTTGAAGTGGCAGCTCATGACCAAGGAGCTCATGTTACTTATCTCGGACCGACAGGATCTCAGATTGGTGTAAAAGAATCTATGGCTGATACAGCTCGCGTATTGGGACGTATGTATGATGGTATAGAATATCGCGGATTTGATCAGGCTACTGTTGAAGAGTTGGCAAAATATGCAGGTGTTCCTGTTTGGAATGGATTGACTAACGAATTCCACCCGACTCAGATTTTGGCGGATTTCTTAACCATGTCAGAACATGTTGACAAACCGTTGAATAAAGTGGTTTTTGCTTATTTGGGTGATGCTCGTTTTAATATGGGCAACTCTTTGATGGTTGGTGGTGCAAAAATGGGCATGGATGTGCGTATCGTTGCTCCTAAAGCATTGCAGCCGGATGCAGAATTGGTTGCTACTTGCCAGGCTATTGCTAAAGAAACAGGTGCAACTGTTACTGTTACAGATGATATCGCTACAGGTGTTAAAGATTGCGATTTCTTGTACACAGATGTATGGGTATCAATGGGTGAGCCGGCTGAAGTTTGGGCTGAGCGTATCAATTTGTTGAAACCCTATCAGGTGAATGCAAAAACAATGGAATTGACAGGAAATAAAAACTGTAAATTTATGCACTGTCTACCGGCATATCACAATTTGGAGACTCAGGTCGGTCGCGATGTTAACAAACAATTCGGATTGGATGGCATTGAAGTTACTGAAGAGATTTTCGAGTCTAAAAACTCTATTGTTTTTGATGAGGCTGAAAACCGTATGCATACAATCAAGGCTGTAATGGTGGCTACTTTGGGCGACTAGACAGTATAGACAAATGATAAAAAGAGGCTTTTGAGGGTGCTGAAAAAGTTCCTTCTATGCTGATTTTTTAAAAGATTGGTATAATTAGGATATGTACCAATCTTTTTATATCTTTATAGATATAAAAAAAACAAAGCATATGCTTCCTTTCAACTCTGTCTAATCACAGAGTTGAATAATTTAATTACTCATCAGGTGATATTCTTCGCTGGGTAAATGACATGATAGACTTTTTTGTACATCAGATTCTTTTTGACAAGTATTCTCAGGATAATGGTGGTGTAGCAGGATGTCATTTATATATGGCATAAAACCATGTGCTAGTAAGTTGTTGTAACCATATTTGTGACTGAAATCGAGAGGATATCCATAAACTGAATAAAAGAAATTTAGTGTCTCTTTTTTATATAAACAGCATTCAAAGGCAATAAAGATTTTTCAGCTTCTGAAAAAACATTAATATAGTATCATAAATCCCCAATGCCAAGTTCGAATAAAAAAACTGGAGTTTCTAAATTTTGTACCATTATGAGAAAGCTTGGTAGAATATCAATACTTTTTCAGAACCTTCGCTTTTTAGCTTTTTTGTTGTAATATAGATTGTTATTTCTCCTATATTGATTATGTGTTGTTTTGGTCTTTTTTTATGCTTTGTACCCTTTTTATCAGAAGAGTAATAACCGGTCTGATTAGTCTGATGAATTCTAAAGTAAATTTATTCCGGTGTAAAATTTAAAATTAGAAAAGAAATAAAGGAATGGATATAAATTATATCTTTGTGATGAATTTCGATGCGAACGTTTGCAATTTGTTTGTTGGAAATGTTTGATACGAGTAGAGTAACTGAAACAATTTAACTATATAAAATATGAAGACAACTCCTTTTACTCATTTACATGAAGCGTTGGGTGCGCGTATGGCCCCATTTGCAGGTTATAATATGCCGATAGAATATAGTACTGGCATTAAAGAAGAACATAATAATGTTCGTTCTAAAATGGGGGTATTTGATGTATCGCATATGGGTGAATTTTGGATCAAAGGTCCGAAAGCATTCGAATTGGTGCAAAAATTAACAACGAATGATGTAGCTGCTTTGACTGATGGTAAAGTGCAATATAGTTGCTTTACAAATGAAAAAGGCGGTATTGTTGACGATTTGCTGGTATATAGATTCAGTGAAGAAAAATATCTTTTGGTCGTGAATGCTGCAAATATTGACAAGGATTGGGCTTGGGTCGTTAAACATGGAGAAGAATTAGGCATGACATCGGGAATTGATATGGAGAATACTTCTGATGCTATTTGCCAGTTGGCTATTCAGGGTCCTTTGGCATTAAAGGCGATGCAAAAATTGACAGATGTCAATGTAGTAGATATGGAATATTATACATTCAAAGAGATTCCTTTTGCAGGAATTGATAGAGTGATTTTTTCAACAACTGGATATACGGGTTCTGGTGGTTGTGAAGTGTATGCATATAATTCCGATGCAGAAAAATTGTGGAATGCAGTATTCGAGGCCGGTAAGGAGTTTGGAGTGCTTCCTATTGGTCTAGGAGCTCGTGACACTCTGCGATTGGAAGCAGGATTCTGTTTATATGGACATGAAATTGACGATGACCATTCTCCAATAGAAGCAGGCTTGGGATGGATTACAAAATTTGTTCCTGGCAATGATTTCATTATGCGTGAATTCCATGAAAAATTAAAGACTGATAAACCGATCCGTTATATGAAGCCTTTCGAAATTCTTGATCGGGGAATTGCTCGTCAGGGATATCCGATAGAAGATGCAGAAGGTAATGAAATCGGTGTCGTTTGTTCGGGGACGGTATCTCCTTTGACTGGAAAATCTATCGGAACGGGTTATGTAAAGAGTGGATTCCATAAATTGGATTCTGAGATCTTTATTCGGGTGAGAAATAAAGCATTGAGAGCTAAGATTGTAAAAACTCCGTTTTTTTAAAGGGAAATATATCATAGAATGGGGTGCTTCCGTTCTGTGATTATGATTTTATAACTGTAAACGTTAATATTGTTTTAAATTGTAATGGAAAGAGAAGATTTTCTTTTTGAAATGGTATTAATTCAAGTTTAATGTGCATCTTTGTAACGTTAGAAAAAAGAGATCAAATAAATTATAACCTTTAATTATTATAGATATGAGAAAGCATATTTTTAATGCAGGACCTTGCAAATTGCCGGATATGACTCTGGAAAATACTGCAAAAGCTGTGATGGAATTGGGTAGTTGTGGCCAGTCAATTCTGGAAGTATCTCACCGTTCGGCTGATTTTCAAGCTGTATACGATGAGACCGTTGCATTATTCAAAGAAGTTTTGAATATCCCGGATAACTATTCAGTTATTTTCTTGGGAGGTGGTGCCAGCATGCAGTTCTGTATGATTCCGTTTAACTTTTTGGGCAAAAAAGCTGCTTATGTTAATACTGGCGTATGGTCTAAAAAAGCTATCGCTGAAGCTAAATTATTTGGTGAAGTAGAGGTTATCGCTTCTTCTGAAGATCGTAACTTTACATATTATCCGAAAGGTTTTTCAATACCGGCAGATGTTGATTATTTGCACATCACTTCTAACAATACCATTCGTGGTACTGAAATCTTCGAAGACTTGGATAGCCCGGTGCCTATGATTGCCGATATGTCTTCAGATATTTGCAGCCGTCCTATTGATGTGAAAAAATATGCTATGATATATGGCGGTTGCCAGAAAAATCTCGGACCTGCGGGTGCGACTTTTGTGATCATTCGCAATGATTTCTTGGAAAAAGTGGTTGCTGATCGTAAAATTCCTACAATGTTGAAATATTCAACTCATGTAGAAAACGGTTCTATGTTCAATACTCCTCCATGTATCAATATCTTTGCTGTTGGCCAGACATTGAAATGGATTAAATCAATGGGTGGAGTAGAGGCTATGGAAAGAATGGCTATTGAAAGATGTGATGCTTTGTATGCTGAATTCGAACGTAATACGGTATTCCGTGCAGTTGTTGAAGAAGGTTCCCGCTCTCGCATGAATATTCCGTTCTTGTTGGCAGAAGGATATGAAGAACTTGAAAAAGAATTCTTGGATTTTTGTAAATCTAAGAATATTGTAGGTGTGAAGGGACACCGTTTGGTCGGTGGTTTCCGTGCTTCTACTTACAATGCATGTACAATGGATGATGTAAAAGCTTTGATTGCCGCTATGCAGGAATTTGAAGCAAAACATAAAAAATAATCAAATCATGGCTAAGAAAGTATTAATTGCTACAGATAAACCGTTTGCTGCAGTTGCAGTGAACGGCATCCGTGAAATCGTGGAATCTCAGGGATATGAGTTGGTGGTATTGGAAAAATATGGAACTCAGGAAGCATTAATTGATGCTGTTGCTGATGTTGATGCAATGATTATTCGTTCTGATAAAGCAACGAAAGAAGTTATTGAGGCTGCCAAAAATCTGAAAGTAATCGTTCGTGCTGGTGCAGGATATGATAATATTGACTTGCAGGCTTGTACTGACAGTGGTGTTGTTGCGATGAACACTCCGGGACAGAATTCGAATGCTGTTGCCGAATTGGCTTTCGGTATGATGGTTTATATGGCACGTAATTTCTATAATGGAAAATCAGGTCACGAATTGAAAGGACGCAAAATTGGAGTGCACGCTTATGGTAATGTTGGTCAGAATGTTGGCCGTATTGCTAAGGGATTCGGTATGGAAGTTTATGCTTTCGATCCATTCATGACTGACGAGCAAATCAAGGCTGCCGGTGCAATTCCAATGCATTCTGCAGAAGAAATGTATAGTACTTGCGATTATATTTCTTTGCACATTCCGGCAACTGAAAAAACAAAAAAATCCATCAACTATGAATTGTTGAGCCGTATGCCGAAAGGTGGTGTGTTGGTAAATACAGCACGTAAAGAGGTGATCAACGAAGCTGAGTTGGTTAAATTAATGGCAGAACGATCTGATTTCAAATATATTGCTGATATTGCTCCAGATAATGCTGCTGAATTTGCCCCGTTTGAAGGTCGTTATTTCTTCACTCCAAAGAAAATGGGAGCCCAGACTGAAGAAGCTAACGTAAATGCTGGTTTGGCTGCTGCCCGACAAATTGTTGCTTTCTTTGAAAATGGCGATTGTAAATTTAAAGTAAATAAATAATATGGCAATTGTAAAACCATTCAGAGGATTGCGTACTCCGAATCAGGAAGTATGTGAAGAATTGGCTTGTTTGCCATATGACGTGATGAACTCGGAAGAGGCTGCTCAAATGGCAGCTGGTAAACCAAAATCATTACTGCACGTTACTCGTGCTGAAATTGACTGCCCGGCAGGAACAGATATTCATTCTGAGGTTGTTTACAACAAGAGTGTTGAAAATTTTAAAATGTTCCAAGAAAAAGGTTGGTTAGTACAGGATGCAGAACCTAAATTCTATATTTATGCGCAGACAATGGAAGGGCGTACTCAGTATGGAATTGTTGGTTGTGCAGCTTGTGAAGATTACATGAACGGAATTATAAAAAAGCATGAATTGACTCGTCCGGACAAGGAAGAGGATCGTATGGTGCTGACTCGTTATGTAAATGCCAATTTAGAGCCGGTGTTTTTTGCCTATCGTGCCGTGCCGGAAATCGACGCTATTGTTGAAGATATTGTAAAAAACCAGAAGGCTGATTATGATTTCGTTGCAGAAGATGGTTTTGGACACCATTTTTGGGCAATCAATTGTCCTGAAACGAACAAACGTTTGGAAGAATTGTTTGCAACTAAAGTTCCTTATACTTATGTTGCAGACGGTCACCATCGTACTGCTGCTGCTGCCCGTATCGGTGCAGAATATCGTGAAAAGAATCCTAATCATGATGGAACTGAGGAATATAATTTCTTCATGGCTGTACATTTCCCGGATCATCAGTTGAAAATTATTGACTACAATCGTGTAGTGAAAGATTTGAATGGTCTTACGGAGATTCAGTTGTTGGAAAAATTGAATGCTCACTTTGTTGTGGAGGATATGGGAACAGAAATTTATCATCCTGCAAAATTGCATGAGTTCAGTATGTACTTGGCTGGGAAATGGTATCGTTTGACAGCAAAAGAAGGATCATATAATGATGCAGACCCTATCGGAGTATTGGATGTGACCATTTTGTCCAGTCATGTATTGGCTGATATTTTGGATATTCAGGATTTACGTACTTCTAAACGTATCGATTTCGTTGGAGGTATCCGCGGGTTGGGAGAATTGAAAAAACGTGTTGATAGTGGTGAAATGAAAGTTGCTTTCGCTCTTTATCCTGTATCTATGGAGCAGTTGATTAATATTGCCGATACAGGTAATATTATGCCTCCAAAAACAACTTGGTTTGAACCTAAACTGCGTTCCGGTATGGTTATCCATAAGATCTAGTTGATCTGAAGTTTATAAATAAAATGAAAAACGTCTCAGAAATCCTTCTGAGACGTTTTTTTACTATAATATAGATTTTTAATAGAATGCAACGAGTCTCGCATTCTTGTTAATTTCCATGCTTTGAATGTAATTTAAGACGCATTAACCGCAGGTCTTCTTCTGCATAATCACCATCAAATTCATCAAATGCTTCAGAAATATTATCCGAAGAGGCTTCCATGAAATAGTCCATGATCTCTTCCTGTTGTTCTTCGTCTAAAATCTGATTCAAATAATAGTCGATATTCAGTTTTGTTCCAGAAAAAACAATGGCCTCCATTTCTTTGATTAGTTCATCAAAAGAAAGACTTAGTGCCGAAGCTATATCTTCCAGATCGATTTTACGGTCAATGTTTTGGATAATGTATACTTTAAATTTAGATTTGTTGGCAACGGTTTTGACAACCATATCTTGGGCGCGTTCAATCTCGTTGTCTTCAACGTACTGTTTGATGACTTCAATAAATTCTTTGCCGTATTTTTGCGCTTTCCCTGCTCCTACTCCTTGTATGTTGGCTAATTCATCAATGGTGATAGGATAGTTAGTACACATATCCTCCAATGAAGGATCTTGGAAAATGACATATGGCGGTAAGTTATTTGTCTTGGCTATCTTTTTGCGCAAGTCTTTTAAGATGGCAAATAATGTGCTGTCAAGTGCAGATACTCCACCTTTTTCTTGAAGTTTTTCTTCATCATCATTATCTTCAAAATTATGATCTTCCATTAACATGAAGCTATAAGGTTTGTTAAGATATTTTTGTCCTTCATCTGTCAGCTTGATGACACCGTATTGTTCTATGTCTTTTTCAATGAAGCCGGCTACTAATGCCCTTCGGTAGACCATCGTCCAAAATTGCTTGTTTTTGTCTGCACCTTCTCCGAAAAGTTCCAATTCGTCGTGTTTGTATGATTTGATGGCAGTATCAGCTTCACCCATCAATATGTTGACAAGATGTTCTATTTTGAATCTCTCTTTTACATCAGCTACAAGCTGTAGTACATCTGTGATATACTCTTGTCCTTCAAATTCTTTTTTAGGGTATAAACAATTGTCACAGCAACCACAGTTTTCTTGCTCGTAGTTTTCTCCGAAATAGTGTAGCAATACCTTGCGTCGGCAGAGGGATGTTTCTGCATAAGCTACCGTTTCCATTAGTAATTGTTTGCCGATTTCCTGTTCTGCAATAGGCTTGCCTTGCATGAATTTTTCTAATTTTTGAATGTCTTTGTAGCTGTAATAAGTCAGGCAGATTCCTTCACCTCCATCTCTTCCTGCACGTCCTGTTTCCTGATAATAACCTTCCAGACTTTTGGGAATGTCATAATGAATCACAAAACGTACGTCCGGTTTGTCAATCCCCATCCCGAACGCAATGGTGGCAACAATGACATCTACCTCTTCCATTAGGAATTTATCCTGGTTGCTACTCCGGGTGGTAGCGTCCATACCTGCATGGTAGGGTGCTGCCTTGATGCCGTTGATACAAAGTACTTCTGCCAATTCTTCAACCTTTTTACGGCTCAGACAGTAGACGATTCCGGATTTTCCCTCATGGTTCTTGATGAATTTGATGATATCTTTGGTTACATCTCCTTGTTTGGGGCGCACTTCATAATAAAGGTTAGTGCGGTTGAATGATGATTTGAATACTTGCGCATCCATCATATCCAAGTTCTTTTGGATGTCATTTTGTACTTTGGGTGTGGCTGTTGCTGTTAAAGCGATGATGGGAGCTTTGCCTATTTCTTCAACAATAGGGCGGATTTTGCGATATTCTGTACGGAAATCATGTCCCCACTCTGAAATGCAGTGGGCTTCGTCAACAGCAAAAAAGGATATCTTGATTTTCTTTAAAAACTCAACATTGCTTTCTTTCGTTAATGATTCTGGAGCAACATAAAGCATTTTTGTTTTTTTGCTGAGGATATCTTCTTTGACACTGAGAATTTCATTTTTGGTCAGAGAGGAATTCAGGAAATGAGCAACACCTTCTGCTTCAGAGAAAGAGCGCATTGCATCCACTTGGTTTTTCATTAATGCAATAAGGGGGGATATGATAATGGCAGTCCCCTCCAACAGTAAAGCCGGTAATTGGTAGCATAACGACTTTCCTCCACCGGTAGGCATTAATACAAATGTGTTGTTCCCTGCCAGCACGTTTTTTATTATGGCTTCCTGGTTTCCTTTGAAATTGTCAAAGCCAAAATATTCTTTCAATTTTGCATGTAAATCAATCTGCAATCCCATTGTATTAATAATATTATTCTGCACATACTTTTTTTGAAGTGTGCAAATTTATAACTTAATTCGAATGAACAAAAATATGACACAATAAATCTCTTCACTATCTTGTCGGAAGAATGATAAAATATGATACTTTTGTCTTTAGTAAAGTTATAGTAAAAAATTATTGTGACAATACTTTATTTGTTTTTTTTTGGCATAAATATTGCCTATAGACCAGAAGACCTCTAAAATGTATTATAATATTTTCATATGATTGATATTAAGGATATTGCAAAAAAAGTTTTTTCTGACGAGGCTTTAGCTATACAGAATCTTACAAACTTTATTGACGAAGATTTTGAAAAAGTAGTCAATCTAATATATAAAAGTAAGGGGAGAGTGATTGTTACCGGAATAGGGAAAAGTGCTATTATTGCACAAAAAATCGTGGCTACTTTTAATTCAACGGGCACTCCTGCTGTTTTTATGCATGCTGCCGATGCTATTCATGGCGATTTGGGAATGGTATGTCATGATGATGTTGTCATTTGCATCTCTAAAAGTGGAAATACACCTGAAATTAAGGTTTTGATACCCTTGATTCGCAATATCGGTAACGATCAGATTGTTGCAATTGTTTCCAATACAGACTCTTTCCTCGCTCATAATGCTGCTTATGTTTTGAAAGCACAGGTAGAGCGGGAAGCTTGTCCTAATAATTTGGCTCCGACTACATCAACTACAGCCCAATTGGTCATGGGGGATGCTTTGGCTATTTGTCTGATTCAATGTAGAAGTTTTTCCAGTCGTGATTTCGCCAAGTATCATCCCGGTGGCTCATTAGGCAAGCGTTTGTATACCAGAGTTTCTGATGTGTATGATGCGGAGAATCGCCCGCATGTGTCGATGGAAGATGGAATACGTAAAGTGATTCTGGAAATATCAGGCGGACGCCTGGGGGCTGTGGCGGTGACGAATGACAATGGACAGCTATTGGGAATTATCACGGATGGTGACTTGAGACGTATGCTGGAGAAATACCAAGATGTGGACCCTTTGAAAGCCAAGGATATTATGTCTGTCAATCCGAAAACAATTTCTGAAGACGAATTGGCATATAATGCATTTCAGAAAATGGAACAGAACAGTATCACCCAATTAATTGTAATAAACGAAAGTAATGTTTATAAAGGTATGGTGCATATCCATGACATTCTTCGGGAAGGTGTTGTCTGATTTTAATGAAATCAGCATATTTAATTTATAAAAAATGATGATGAAGGGTTGGGGAATAATATTATTGTTGTTTGTTTTTAATGTTACATTTGCACAGAGCACTCGGGTGCGGGGAAAAGTAACTGATGCCAAAACTGGTGAAGTGTTACCTTTAGTAAGTGTTGTCTTTAAAGGTACTGTTGTCGGTATTGCTACCGATTTTGACGGAATGTATTCATTGGAAACACGCGAAAGCGTTTCTGAGGTAGAGGCATCTTTGATGGGGTATATTTCGCAAAAGGTGAAAATTACTCCCGGAGCGTTTAATACGGTGGATTTTGCACTGGAACCGCAGGCTTTCGATTTGGACGAAGTAAAAGTAACTCCGGGTGAAAATCCGGCGCATGCCATTTTGCGTAATGTTATTAGAAATAAATCGAGAAATAGCCGTTCGGCTTTATCGGAATACTATTGCCAGACATATACGAAAATGGAACTCGATTTGACAAATATCAATCCGGGTTTTAAGAATAAGAAATTACAAAAGAATTTCGGTTTTATTTTCAATCATATGGATACTTCGGTCGTCACGGGAAAAGCTTACTTACCGGTGATGATTTCTGAATCCTCTGCCGATTATTATTTTAGAAAATCCCCGTCTCTATCACGTGAAATTGTTAAAGCAAGTAGAATATCGGGTATTGAGGAAGATTATACTTTAGCGCAATTTACGGGGCATTTGCATGTAAATATTAATCTGTACGATAATTTTATTGATATTTTTGAAGTACGTTTTGCCAGTCCGTTGGCTGATCATGGAAGAATGTTCTATAAATACTTTTTGATTGACAGTATGAATATAGATGGCAGAAAGACTTATAAGATTCGGTTTCATCCCAAAGCTTTTTCTACTCCGGTATTGGATGGAGAAGTCAATATCGATTCTACAACCTGGGCACTGCAGTCTGCACATGTAAAGATGGTAAAGGGACTTAATGTCAATTGGATTAGGCATCTTGTTTTGGATAATGAGAATTATTTGGTTAATGACTCAGTCTGGTTTCCGAAACAGGATAAGATATTTGCCGATTTTTCAATTTTTATGTCCGATTCGGCCAAAATGGTTTCATTCTTGGGACATCGGCAGGTTGATTACTCGAATGTCCGTTTGAATCCCGGAATTCCTAAGGAAGTGGCACGAATGGACAATAATGTTATGATTAATAGCGGAGTCTTGAAAAACGATGAACAGTATTGGGAGTCTGTTCGCCCATATGACTTGAGTGCTAAAGAGAAATCGATATATGGTATGGTCGACTCGGTGAAAAATGTACCTTTATACCAGACTTTTTACGATATGGTCTCAATGGCATTAGGTGGCTATTATAATGCTGAATATCTGGAATTTGGTCCATATTATAAGCTTGTAAGTTTTAATGACCAGGAGGGATGCCGCTTTCAGTTGGGGACGCGTACAACGACGGATTTTAGCCGCAAGTTTCGTCTCTCCGGATATGGAGCATATGGATTGAAGGATCATAAATGGAAAGGCGGAGGTGGTATTGAGTGCGCATTTCGGGAGTTGCCGACTTCTAAATTGAATGTCGTTTTCAAACATGACATGGTGCAATTGGGGGCTGGCGTGAATGCTCTTACAGAGAGTAATATTTTGAGTTCGGTTTTCTCCCGTGGCAGTGACGACCGTTTGACGATGGTTAATCAGTTGGACATCAACTTTGAACAGGAATGGAAACAGGGATGTAGTAATGCTGTCGGTATACAGTTCAGGGAAATATTTGCTAACGAGGATGTTCCGTTTGAGAGCCCGGATGGCTCAAAATTCTCTACAATTTCATCGACGGTTGTGCACTTGAATACCCGCCTGTCCAAGAATGAAATTATTGTTCGCAAACCTTTTGATAAATATTCTTTGGGTTCTGATTATCCCATTCTGAGTCTTGACTTTGCTGCCGGTATAAAAGGAATCTTTAAAAATGATTATGAATTTTATCGGTTGGTGGCTTCCGTTGATTATGATTTGCAGATTTCACCTATTGGAACTTCAGAATTCTTCCTGACCGGAGGAAAAATATTTGGTAAGGTCCCTTATCCGCTTTTGAAATTGCATGAGGGGAATGCAACCTATTTTTATGATTCCTATGCCTTTTCATGTATGAATTATTATGAATTTGCATCGGATGCCTGGTTCTCGTTTTTTTATGAACATCATTTTAAGGGCTTCTTCTTGGGAAAAATACCTCTACTTAAGAAATTGAAATGGCGTGAAGTGTTTGTTTTTAAAGGACTTATCGGAACATTAGCCAATAAAAACAACGGCAATCTGGAAGATACGGAAGCGGTTTTGCGTTTCCCGGCAGGATTAGGGTCCGTTTCAAAGCCATATTTTGAAGTTGGTCTCGGTATTGAAAATATATTCAGACTTTTCAGGATTGATGCTATTTGGCGTTTGACCCATCGTAAAGAGGCGGTCGGACAAGATATTCAGAATTTTGCTGTGAATATTTCGGTGAATTTGAATTTCTAGCTTATCTTTGTTTCCTAAAAATCATGAATCATGAAATTAAGAGCAGAACATCTGATAAAAAAATATAAGAGTCGTACCGTAGTAAAAGACGTATCTGTAGATGTTGAACAAGGTGAGATTGTGGGATTGTTAGGTCCCAACGGTGCCGGTAAGACAACCTCTTTTTACATGATTGTCGGTTTGATAACTCCTAATGGAGGACGTATTTTTTTGGATGAACGCGAAATTACGAAAGAGCCTGTTTACCGGAGGGCTCAGTTAGGTGTTGGATATCTGGCACAGGAAGCATCTGTATTCCGGCGTTTAAGTGTCGAAGATAACATCAGGGCAGTGCTTGAAATGACAACAATGAGTAAGGACGAGCAGAGAGTACGTCTGGAAGAAATGTTGGATGAATTCGGGCTGCAACACATCCGTAAAAGTTTAGGAATCCAGCTTTCCGGTGGCGAACGTCGTCGTACGGAAATTGCACGAGCCCTTTCTATCCGGCCTAAATTTATCCTTTTGGATGAACCATTTGCAGGAGTAGACCCTATTGCTGTCGAAGATATCCAGTCTATCGTGAAAAAATTGAAAGACAAAAATATTGGTATCTTGATCACCGACCATAATGTGCAGGAAACCCTTTCTATCACGGATCGGGCGTATTTGTTATATGACGGACGTATTCTACAAGCCGGTACTGCCGAGCATTTGGCAGCAGATCCGGAAGTACGTAGAGTTTATTTGGGTAAGAACTTCGAACTTCGTCGTAAGAAATAATTATTTTTTCGAAACTTCCGGTTGCTATAGGAAAAAGCATTTGTGCTTCGGCTTCGATCATTGTATTGAAAAAATTATACGCAATATGTAGAGTCGGTATTATTCTTCACTTCCCAAACAGAATATTTATGTTATTTTTTGCGTGGGGTGTTTGTGTATTTAAATATGTTGTTTATATTTGCACCATCTTTTAAATGCGACAATAGCTCAGTTGGTAGAGCGTTGGCTTCCCAAGCCGAAGGTCGCGGGTTCGAGCCCCGTTTGTCGCTCTTTTGGATAGACATCTCTATAAGGTGTCTATCTTTTTTTATGCTTGAGCAGAAAAATTATAATATCTGTTTGAATCATTTGAATATTCAGTATTTTTACAGCAGATAAAATGATTGTGTATTAATCCTGATCAATATGTTTTATAAATACATTTATTGGACGTTGTTTATGGCAGTTTGCCTGCTTGATAATTGTGCTGTTTATGCACAGGTGGAAGAAAAAGTCTATAAAACGGATTATGGCTTGAATCCTGATGATTTGAAAAGTCTGTTGGTAGAGTTGGATAATATCAGTTTTTTCAAGGACAATGAATTTGCGGGCGAAGTGATGGAAGGGTATTCTCTGCCGGGATTGTGGTTACAGCCGAAGTTGGTCTATCAGCCGTTGAAGAATATCAAGCTTGAATTGGGATTGCATGCATTGATATACAGCGGAGCCTATAAATATCCCACGATGGCTTATGATGATATCGCCGTGTGGAAAGGTCAGCAATATCAGAAAGGTTCGCATTTGTTGCCGTTTTTCAGAGCTCAATTCGAATTGGGGAAGGTCAATTTGGTGATAGGAAATATCTATGGCGGTTCTACCCATCGTCTGATAGCTCCGCTTTACCATCCCGAACTGAATATGACAGCTGATCCTGAGATGGGATTTCAGCTTTTGCTTGATACTCGCGCCTGCCATTTGGATGTATGGATAAATTGGCAAAGTTATATATTCGAGAATGATACGCATCAGGAGGCATTTACTGTCGGTCTGTCTTCACAAGTCGATTTTACGTCATCTGATGCCCCGCTGCATGTTTATAGTCCGGTGCAGGCTACTATTCAGCACCGTGGAGGAGAGCAGGATACTTTATTGGCAAATTCTGTTCAGACATTGATGAATGGAACTGTCGGGATTGGAACTACCTGGAATATTAATTGCAGAGTATTGAAACGTTTAAATATTGAGGCGGATTTAGTCGGTTATTATCAGCAGGCTGGGAAATTATGGGGGTATGATAAAGGTATCGGATTGTATGCTGCTGCTTATGCCGATTTGAAGGATTTTCGTATAAAAACCGGATATTTCTATGCAAAGGACTTTATTTCATTATTCGGAATTCCTTATTTCGGCGCTGCTTCTACGCGGAATAAAGGAGCGTTGTTTGATAAACCGCAGACTCTGTTTGCATCGGTCGAGTATTCCAGAACGTTCGGTAAACGGTATGCTTTGGGGGCAAAGGTCGATGTTTTCCAATCCATGCCGGGTAAAATGATTGATGCTGGTGGTGTTATTACCTCTCCAGGTAATGCAACTAGCTTTTCTTTTGGTGTTTATTTTCGTATCAATCCGCGTTTTTTGTTGAAAAAATGGGAATAGGCGAATCTTACGGTAGAATATAAAAATAAGAAGACCTTTAAATTCCGTCAAATTTAAAGGTCTTGTTTTTCAGAGTGAACTCGGCGGGAGTCGAACCCACAACCT
>JAHHTT010000033.1 GCA_020024465.1 Odoribacter sp. | reverse complement strand
CTAATCCATCCTATGCAATTGAGGCTTGTTATTATTGCAAACGCAAAGTTACAACAATTTTAGAGCATAACGAAGGTTCGTACTTGTGAAAGTACGAACCTTCGTTATGTAAAAAGGAAATGCATCAAAACATACTTTATACATTTTGACACACCCTATAGGGCTAACTTATTATTCAGCCTTTGAAATTTCTTCTACAGTTTCTTCAACAGCTTTTTTAGAAGAACGACGACGACGAGTAGTCGATTTCTTCGTTTCCTGCTTAACTTCTGTATAAGTTGTATTAAAATCGACCAACTCAATAATACATGTTTCAGCATTATCCCCAAGACGATTACCTGTACGTAAAATACGAGTATAACCGCCAAGACGATTTACAATTTTCGGTGCCACTTCACCAAATAGCTCAGTAACAGCTTCTTTCTGTCCTAAATAGCTAAATACAACACGACGAGAATGAGTATTGTCATTCTTACTTTTTGTAATCAACGGCTCAACATACATCTTGAGTGCTTTAGCCTTAGCCACTGTCGTATTGATTCTTTTATGCAGAATCAAAGAAGCTGCCATATTAGACAACAACGCTTTTCTATGTGCGCTGGTGCGGCTCAAATGATTAAATTTCTTCTTATGGTTCATGATGTTATTCCTTATCTAATTTATACTTTGCAACATCCATACCGAACTCAAGGTTATTATTTTCCAACAAAGCCTCCAACTCTGTAAGAGATTTCTTACCAAAGTTGCGGAATTTAAGCAAATCATTTTTATTGAATCGACACAACTCTCCCAACGTTTCTACCTCTGCCGCTTTCAAACAATTCAATGCACGAACAGACAAATCCATATCTACAAGCTTAGTTTTCAATAACTGACGCATATGTAACACTTCTTCATCAAATTCCTCATTACCATATTTATCCTCAGATTCCAAAGAAATTTTCTCATCAGAGAACAACATAAAATGATGAATTAAGATTTTTGCAGCTTCCTTCAATGCATCGGTAGGTGCAATAGAACCATCTGTTTCGATTTCAAACAATAACTTTTCATAGTCTGTTTTACCTTCTACACGATAGTTCTCTATTTCATATTTTACATTCCGTATAGGAGTATAAATGGCATCAATAGGGATAAATCCCGCTTCAGCATCAGCCGGCATATTCTCGATACTAGGCACATAACCGCGTCCTTTCTGAATTGTAATTTCCATTTGGAAATTTACACTAGGATCCATATGACAAATCTCTAACTCTGTATTCAAAACTTCAAATCCAGAAAGAAATTTATTCATTTCCCCTGCTTTAAAAACTTCCTGTCCGTCAATCAAAATCGTCACTTTCTCATCCTCTACCTCCTCTACTTTTCTCTTAAATCGAACCTGTTTCAGATTTAAGATAATTTCGGTAACATCTTCGATAACTCCAGGAATGGTTGCGAACTCATGTTCTACACCATGTATTTTAATGCCGGTAATCGCGAAGCCTTCCAATGAAGACAAAAGGATTCTTCGCAACGGGTTACCAATAGTGATTCCGTAACCTGGCTCTAACGGGCGAAATTCGAATTTACCGAATTTGTCTGTAGATTCGAGCATGATTACTTTGTCCGGTTTCTGGAAAGCTAATATTGCCATAAATATTTAAATTATTTTACTTAGAATACAATTCTACGATTAACTGCTCTTTGATATTCTCAGGAATGTCTGTTCTTTCAGGAATATTCAAAAGTTTTCCACTCATAGAAGCAACATCCCATTCCAGCCAAGAATACTTTGTTACACGGTTGCTTCGCAAACTTTCTTCAATTACTTCAAGAGCTTTGGACTTTTCACGAACAGCAACAATATCTCCTGCCTTAACAGCTGCTGAGGGGATATTACATACACCGCCGTTCAAAGTTATGTGACGGTGAGAAACCAACTGACGAGCTGCTGCACGAGTAGGCGCAATTCCTAAACGATAAACAACGTTATCTAAACGACATTCCAACAACTGCAAAAGAACTTCACCTGTTACACCACCTGCACGCTCTGCTTTTTCAAACAAAATACGGAATTGCTTTTCCAATAAACCATAAGTATATTTTGCTTTTTGCTTTTCCTTCAACTGAATACCATATTCAGATATTTTTCTACGACGACGAGCCAAACCATGCTGTCCTGACGGATAATTTCTCCGCTCCAGTGCTTTATCCGGTCCATAAATCGGCTCACCGAACTTTCTTGCTATCTTAGACTTAGGTCCTGTATATCTAGCCATTTTAATTTTAGATTTTAGATTTTAAATTTCAAAAAGCCGACAGCTAATCAAAATATAAAATTCAATTTCACGTTATTCATTTATACTCTTCTACGTTTCGGGGGACGACAACCATTGTGTGGTAGCGGAGTAACATCAATAATTTCTGCAACTTCAATACCGCTTGCATGAATAGCGCGAATTGCAGATTCACGACCGTTACCCGGACCTGAAACATATACTTTTGCTTTACGCATTCCTAAATCGAATGCAACTTTAGAACAATCGGCAGCAGCCATTTGTGCTGCATACGGGGTGTTCTTTTTAGATCCTCTGAAACCCATTTTTCCGGCGGATGACCAAGAAATAACCTGACCGGTTGAGTTGGTCAAAGAGATAATGATGTTGTTAAATGAGGAATGAACGTGTGCTTGTCCCACGGCTTCTACTTTAACCAGCCGCTTCTTGTTACTTGATGTAGACTTCTTTGCCATAATTCAACTCAATTATTTAGTTGCTTTTTTCTTGTTAGCAACAGTTTTCTTCTTACCCTTACGTGTGCGGGCATTGTTCTTTGTACTCTGTCCTCTCACAGGCAGCCCCAAACGGTGACGAATACCACGGTAACAACCAATATCCATCAAACGTTTAATGTTCATCTGAACTGTTGATCTCAACTCTCCTTCGACTTTGTACTCTGATCCGATAATTTTACGTACAGCCCCGAGCTGGTCGTCGTTCCAATCTTTTACCTTAAGGTCATAATCGATGCCGGCTTCACTAAGGATAGCACGTGCACTACTTCTACCTATACCATAGATATAGGTCAAGGCTATTTCTCCTCTTTTATTTGAGGGTAAATCTACACCTACGATTCTTGCCATAAATCTTTTTAATTTAACTAGATTAATGATTACCCCTGACGCATTTTAAACTTAGGGTTCTTTTTGTTAATGACGTACAAAACGCCTTTTCTTCTTACAATCTTGCAATCGTCATTACGCTTCTTGATTGACGCTCTTACCTTCATTGTTTCTTATTTTTGAATATTCACAATATATATTGAAAACTTACATCAAAACTCCCTAACAACAGAAAGATTAGACATAAAGCATTACAATATCAATTTTTATATCTAAAAGTGATTCTACCTTTAGTAAGATCATATGGTGACATATCCACACGTACTCTATCTCCTGGTAAAATCTTTATATAGTGCATTCTCATTTTTCCAGAAATGTGAGCAGTTATAACATGCCCATTTTCTAACTCTACTCTAAACATTGCATTTGACAATGCTTCTGTTATCACTCCATCTTGTTCAATTGACGGCTGTTTTGCCATACTTATTATATTTTAGAATTACTATCTAGCCAACTCCTTTTCTACATAATCAAATGACGACAAGATATCAACGCCATGTTTTCTAATCGCCAATGTATGCTCAAAATGAGCAGACGGTTTCCTATCTTTAGTCCTGATTGTCCAACCATCATTTTCAATATAAACTTGCCGTCCACCTAAATTAATCATAGGTTCTATGGCAATAACCATCCCCTCTTTCAACTTGATACCTTGACCAGCTCTTCCATAATTCGGCACTTGAGGTTCCTCGTGTAAATCTTTACCAACACCATGTCCGACCAACTCACGAACTACCGAAAAACCAGCAGCTTCACAATAGGATTGTATAGCATAACCTATATCCCCAATACGCATTCCAGCAACTGCTTTTTCAATCCCTTTATACAGACTCGCTTTCGTTGTATTCAATAATCTATGAATTTCTGCATCCACTTCTCCAACTTCAAATGTATAAGCGCTATCTCCATAATACCCATTCTTCAACGTCCCACAATCAATGGATACAACATCACCTTCTTTTAAGATACATTTTTCAGAAGGTATACCATGCACAACAACATCATTGACGGATATACATAAACTATTGGGGAAACCACCATATCCTAAAAAACCAGGTTCTGCATCATGCGCCCGGATAAACTCTTCTGCAATCCGATCCAACTCTAAAGTAGAAATCCCCGGCCGAATATGTTTAGCTATTTCACCCAACGTTTTACCAACCAAAAGGTTGCTCTCTCTCAAAAATTCAATCTCCTCTTCTGTTTTAATCGAAATCATGTCGCAAAAATAGTAAAACTAATCCAAAAGAAAAAATTGAAAATTGAAAATAATCTATTTATTATCTACAATTTTCAATTCAATACTTTTATCAGTAAGCGGCAGGTCCACCTGGCGTTTTACCCTTAATTCGACCATTCTTCATCAAACCGTCATAATGACGCATCAACAGATGCGACTCAATCTGCTGGAGAGTATCTAGTACAACACCAACGAGAATCAATAACGAAGTACCTCCATAAAACTGTGCAAACTGTTGATTAACTCCAGACATAGTAGCGAATGCAGGTAAAATAGCAACGATTCCTAAGAAAATTGAACCCGGTAATGTAATGCGAGACATTATCGTATCTAAGAATTCCATTGTTTTACGCCCTGGTTTCACTCCTGGAATGAAACCACCATTTTTCTTCATATCCTCAGACATTTGCATCGGATTGACAGTAATAGCAGTATAAAAATAAGTAAATGCTACAATCAAAATAAAGAAAGTTGCATTATACCAAAAACCTGTAAAATTAGTAAATGCTGCTGCCAAACCTGACATTGCTCCACCAGAAGCATAATTAACAAACGAAATAGGCAACAACATAATAGCTTGAGCAAAAATAATAGGCATCACTCCAGCTGCATTAATTTTTAATGGAATATACTGACGTACTCCTCCATATTGCTTATTACCAACAATACGTTTAGCATATTGTACAGGCACCTTACGAGTTCCTTGCACCAACATAATGCTTCCACAGAAGACAAAAAACAGAAAAACAATTTCAACCAAAAAAGCTACCAGTCCACCACCTTGCTGGCTCACTCGTGAAGTAAGTTCGGCAAAAAAACTAAATGGCAGACGTGCAATAATACCAATCATTATGATAATAGAAACACCATTACCGATCCCCTTATCAGTAATTTTTTCACCCAACCACAACACAAACATCGAACCTGCAGCCAAAATAACAACAGAATAAATTGTAAAGAAAGCCCCCTTAATCAAGAAAAATTCCGGTTGAATTTGCATATGTAAGTTGGTAAGATACGCAGAACCCTGCAAAATCAAGATGATTACAGTAAGATAACGTGTTATTTGGTTGATTTTTCTACGACCGCTCTCACCTTCACGTTGCATCCTCTGAAAATAAGGAACAGCTATTCCTAACAATTGCACAACAATTGAAGCAGAGATGTAAGGCATAATACCTAATGCAAATATAGAAGCATTCGAGAAGGCCCCTCCAGAAAACATATCCAATAGACCTAATACACCATTACTTGCAGTTTGCTCCTGCAACGCACTTAATCCTGCAGGATCAATCCCCGGCAATACAATCTCTGTTCCAAGTCGGTAAACAAGAATTAAACCAAGAGTTGTAAGAATCCTAGTTTTTAATTCCTCTATTTTCCAAATGTTCTTTAATGTATCAAATAACTTCATATTCTTTCATTTAACTGCTTAATCGTTTACCCGTATATTCGCCAAAATTCACTATTGACGAATAAACAGATAAACGATAAGCATTATTTTATAACACGACTACAGAACCTCCAGCTGCCTGAATAGCTTCGACTGCTCTTTTAGAGAATGCATTTGCTTTTACTTCAAGTTTAGCACTAATAGCACCATCACCCAAAATTTTCAACAACTCATTCTTGCTAAGCAGACCAGCTTCAATTAGAATATCACGGTCTATCATAGTCAAGTTGTCTCTTTCTGCTAAATCTTGCAACATACTAACATTAATAGCTTTGTATGCAACACGATTAATATTTTTAAAGCCGAACTTCGGTACACGTCTTTGTAAAGGCATCTGACCCCCTTCAAAACCAATTTTCATATGATAACCTGATCTTGATTTAGCCCCTTTATGCCCTCTTGTAGAAGTGCCACCTTTACCTGAACCTTGCCCACGACCAATTCTCTTCTCATGATGAGTAGATCCATAGGCCGGTTTTAAGCTACTTAAATTCATCTTATATTAGTCCTTAAAATATTTGACAATTATTTTACTTCTTCCACGCGAACCAAGTGACTAATTTTAGCCACCATACCCAGAATCTGTGGAGTAGCCTCATGTTCAACACTACTATTGGTTTTCTTCAAACCCAAAGCTTGAATTGTACCTACCTGAGTTTTATTGCTACCGATTTTACTTTTAACAAGTGTAATTTTAATCTTTGCCATATTCCCTCAAATATTAACCGTTAAACACTTTATCCATAACAATACCTCTATGCTGGGCAACAGTACGAGCATCTCTCATTTCTTTCAATGCTGCAATTGTAGCTTTTACCAAATTGTGAGGATTGGATGAACCTTTACTCTTAGCCAAAACATCATGAATACCTGCACTTTCCAATACAGCACGCATAGCACCTCCTGCAACCAATCCGGTACCTGAAGATGCTGGTTTCATGAAAACTTCAGAACCGCTGAAACGGGCTGCCTGTTCATGAGGAATAGTTCCTTTTAGTACAGGAACTTTGATTAGATTTTTTTTAGCAGCCTCAATGCCTTTAGAAATAGCGGTAGTAACTTCATTAGCCTTACCTAATCCCCAACCAACAACACCATTCTCATCTCCAACTACAACGATAGCTGCAAAACTGAATGTACGACCACCTTTCGTAACTTTGGTCACACGATTGATAGCCACCAATCTGTCCTTCAATTCCAAGTCAGTATTATTTACTTTCTGTTCCATTCTGCTAACTTATTAAAAATTAAGACCTCCGTTACGGGCAGCGTCAGCCAAAGCTTTTACTCTACCATGATACAAATAACCATTTCTATCGAAAACTATATTTTCGATTCCTGCTGCTTTTGCTTTTTCTGCAACTGCAGCACCAACTAATGTGGCCTGTTCTATTTTGTTACCTTTTTTTTCTGCAATTTCCTTGCATAAGGACGATACTGAAAGCAGAGTTTTACCTGCCTTATCGTCAATCAGCTGCACAGAAATCTGAGTATTTGAACGAAAAACACTCATACGAGGACGTTCAGCTGTACCGGAGACAATCTTCCGAATTCTCCTTTTTATTCTTAATCTTCTTTCTTCCTTAGTTAAAGCCATAACTTTTTACATCCTTTAGTGATTAAACTTTAGCTGACTTACCTGCTTTCCGACGAATGATTTCACCCACAAAACGAATACCCTTACCCTTGTAAGGTTCCGGTTTACGGAAAGAACGGATTTTTGCAGCTACCTGACCTATCAGCTGTTTATCGCAGCTTTCAAGTGTAATAATCGGGTTGGCACGTTTTTCAGTTACAGCTGAAACCTTCACTTCGTCAGGCAATACTAAGAAGATAGAATGAGAATATCCCAAACCAAGTTCAAGCACCTGACCATCTGCATTTGCACGGAAACCGACACCAACCAATTCTTGTTTGATGGTGTAACCCTCTGAGACACCAACAACCATATTATGGATAAGAGCGCGATACAAGCCATGCTGTGCTTTATGTTCCTTATCTTCAGTGTGACGTTGTACGTGCACCAAGTTCTCTTCAACAATAACAGTAAGATCAGAACTTACCTTTTGAGAAAGGTGTCCTTTAGGACCTTTAACCGTGACGGTGTTATCAGGACTCACTGCTACAGTGACTCCTTGTGGTATATGAATTGGTAATTTTCCTATACGTGACATTTCTTCTTCACTTTAAATTAATACACATAACACAATACTTCACCGCCCACGTTACGCTGGCGAGCTTCTTTGTCTGTCATCAACCCCATAGAAGTAGACAAAATAGCGATACCCAAACCATTCAAAACTCTAGGCATCTCCTCTACACTGGAATAACAACGCAAACCAGGTTTAGATACACGTACCAATGACTTGATTGCAGGTACTTTTGTCTCTGGATGATACTTAAGAGCGATCTTAATATTACTTCTTGCTCCTTCTTGTTCAAATTTATAATTCAATATATATCCTTTTTCTTTAAGGATTTTAGTCATTTCGAGCTTCATTTTAGAACCCGGAATCTCTACTACTTTATGACCTACACTTACAGCATTTCTAATGCGAGTAAGAAAATCTGCTATTGGATCTGTCATCTCTTTTCGTTTTTAATAATTACCAACTAGCCTTTTTAACTCCTGGAATCAAACCGGCTGAAGCCATTTCACGGAATTGGATACGGCTGATACCGAACTGTCTCATATAACCTCTAGGACGCCCTGTTAATTTGCAACGATTATGCAAACGGATAGGGTTTGAGTTTCTAGGCAGGAGACTTAGCGCAGCGTAGTCACCTTCTTCTTTTAATTTTGCTCGCTTCGCAGCGTACTTTTCTACCAATTTTGCACGCTTCACCTCACGGGCTTTCATTGATTCTTTTGCCATTTCTCTTGGTTTTTAATTCTTTTTAAATGGTAATCCAAACTCTCTGAGCAGAGCAAAACCTTCTTCGTCGGTATTAGCCGAAGTCACAAACGTAATGTTCATACCCATAATTTTGTGTACAGAATCCAACACAATTTCAGGGAATATAATCTGCTCATCAAGACCTAACGTATAATTTCCTCTACCGTCCAACTTACTATTAATCCCCTTGAAGTCACGGATGCGCGGAAGAGCACTACAAATCAATCTTTCCAAGAATTCATACATTCTCTCTTTACGTAAAGTCACTCTGACGCCAATAGGCATTCCCTTACGCAATTTAAAGTTTGACACATCCTTTGTCGATTTCCCGACAATAGCCTTCTGGCCGGTAATAGCTGTAATCTCATTAATTGAAAACTCCAGAATTTTCTTATCCTGAATAGCTGAACCCACTCCCTGATTGATTACTATCTTCTCCAAACGGGGAGCCTGCATAACTGACTTATATCCGAACTCTTTCATCAAAGTCGGTACAATTTCTTCGTTATACTTTGTTTTAAGATTTGGTACGTATTTCATCTGATTTTATTTGTTTTGCTATAATAAATTACAGCACCTTTATTTGTGGCGACAAAGCTACAAATTAATTTTCTAATATGCAAGCACCAAGGCAAAGTATTAAAACTAAGCCTTGGGGTTACACAATCTGCTATCCTAATAAAGGATTTCTCTTATTTCAGGATTTCACCTGATTTTTTAGCAAATCTTACTAACTTTCCATTTTCGTCAACCTTACGACCGATACGAGTTGCCTTACCTGTAGAAGGATCAACAACATTCAAGTTAGAAATGTGGATTGAGGCTTCCTGCTTGATAATACCACCCTGAGGATGTTTAGCGTTGGGTTTTGTATGTTTGCTTACCATGTTGATACCCTCAACAATAGCCCTTTCCTTCTCAGGAAAAACTTCCAGCACTTTACCCTGCTTCCCTTTATCCTCTCCGGCATTTACCTGTACTAAATCGCCTTTCTTAATATGAAATTTTCTATTCATCGCCTATAAAATTTTAGATTTTAGACTTTAGATTCCGGCTCGAAGTATTCAACCACAAATCTTCCATCCAAAATCGTAAATAATTAAAGTACCTCAGGGGCCAACGAAACAATCTTCGTATAACCTTCACGAACTTCACGGGCTACAGGTCCAAAAATACGAGTTCCTCTCATTTCACCGGCATTATTCAACAATACACAAGCATTGTCATCAAAACGAATATAAGAGCCATCAGGACGTCTGTATTCCTTGGTTGTACGCACAACAACTGCCTTACTCACAGTTCCCTGTTTAATGTCACCATTCGGCAGTGCACTTTTCACAGCAACAACGATTTTATCACCAACACGTGCATATCTTTTTTTGGTACCACCCAATACTCGGATACAAAGCACCTCTTTGGCACCGCTGTTATCTGCAACTGATAATCTGGTTTCCTGTTGTATCATGATTACTTCACTTTTTCAATGATTTCAACTAATCTCCATCTCTTCATTTTGCTTAAAGGACGGGTTTCCATAATTCTTACGGTATCACCAATGCTACACTCATTATTTTCATCATGAGCAGTAAACTTTTTAGTCTTCTTTACGAATTTTCCGTAAATCGGGTGTTTTTCTTTAAAGTGCACAGCAACGGTGATAGTTTTATCCATCTTATTGCTCAGTACAACACCGATGCGTTCTTTTCTAAGATTTCTTTCCATTGCTTTACTTCTTTTCAGTTAATTCTCTCTTACGCAATTCTGTCATCATACGAGCGATAGTTTTACGAGCAGCACGTATCTGCATCGGATTTTCCATCGGAGTTATAGTATGATTCATTGTCAGCTTATTCAAAGCAACTTTTTCAGTATCTACTTTTTCTCTAAGCTCTGCTGTGGTCATTTGTATAATTTCTGAATTCTTCATCTCTCTGACAAATTAAATTTAAAATTAATAGTCGAAGACTATTCTTCTACATAGTCACGTCTAACCACAAACTTCGTCGTAATAGGTAATTTCTGTGCTGCAAGACGTAAAGCCTCTTTAGCGACAGCATACGGAACACCGTCTGCTTCGAAAAGAATTCTTCCCGGAGTAACAGGTGCAACAAATCCCTCTGGATTACCTTTACCTTTACCCATACGTACTTCGGCAGGCTTCTTGGTAATAGGTTTATCTGGAAATATGCGAATCCAAATCTGTCCCTGGCGCTGCATGTAACGTGTTACTGCAACACGGGCTGCTTCTATTTGGCGTCCTTCGATCCATTTTTCTTCCAACGCCTTAATTCCAAAAGATCCGAATGCAAGTTGATTACCTCTTTGGGCATTACCTTTCATTCTTCCTTTCTGACTTCTTCTAAATTTAGTCCTTTTCGGCTGTAACATAGCTCTTGTTTTAATTGATTAAAAGACTACTTACTTTCTTTTCTTCTTAAAACCGCCTTTTTTGCCTTCACCTTTGGCTGCCGGACGGCTTCCGTTGTTATTGTCACGAGTTTGGAGTAATGAATTTGGCACTAATTCACGTTTCCCATAAACTTCACCTTTACAAATCCAAACTTTAATACCCAACAGACCATAAGTGGTCAATGCTTCTGCCTGTGCATAATCGATATCTGCACGAAATGTATGCAACGGCGTTCTTCCTTCTTTGAACATTTCAGCGCGAGCCATTTCAGCACCATTCAAACGCCCGGAAATCAAAATTTTAATTCCTTCAGCACCCATTCTCATTGTTGATGCGATAGCCATCTTAATAGCTCGACGATATGCAACACGGCCTTCTAACTGACGAGCTATATTATTACCAACGATCACAGCATCCAATTCGGGCCGTTTGATCTCGAAGATATTTATCTGAACTTCCTTATCTGTGATTTTCTTCAACTCTTCCTTCAACTTATCAACTTCCTGACCTCCCTTACCGATAATAATACCTGGACGAGCAGTATTGATAGTAATAGTGATGAGTTTAAGTGTGCGCTCGATAACAATCTTAGCAATTCCGGCTTTAGCGAGACGTGCATTCAGATATTTTCTGATCTTATAGTCTTCAACCAATTTATCACCGTAATTCTTGCCACCGAACCAATTAGAATCCCATCCGCGGATGATACCTAATCTATTGCTTATTGGATTACATTTTTGTCCCATGCTTTACTCTTTTACAGTGTTTTCAACAACGGCAGTTTTACTTCCCAACACAATTGTAACGTGGTTGGATCTCTTGCGAATTCTGTGCGCTCTTCCTTGTGGTGCCGGACGCAATCTTTTCAAAATTCCTGCACCATCAACAAAGATTTCTTTGATATAAAGAGCTGCATCATCAATGCGAGCACCATCATTTTTAACGCTCCAGTTTGCAATTGCAGAAAGCAACAGTTTTTCAACTTTACGAGCAGCTTCCTTAGGACAAAATTTCAGTGTATCCAAAGCCTTTTGTACGTCCATTCCACGTACAAGGTCTGCCACCAATCTCATCTTCTGAGGTGATGAAGGACAATCATGCAGCACAGCGAAAGCCTTTTGTTTTCTGGCTTCCTTCATCTGATTTGCTTTTATTCTTTTTCTTGCACCCATTTTATACAATCTTCATTTGTTCAACTTAAATCACGCTATTATTTCTTTTTCTTATCAGCGTGACCTCTAAATGTACGCGTCGGTGCAAACTCACCCAACTTATGACCGACCATATTTTCAGTCACATATACAGGAATAAATTTATTACCGTTGTGTACAGCTACTGTGTGCCCTACGAAATCCGGAGAAATCATAGAATAACGAGCCCAGGTTTTAACAACCGATTTCTTATTGGTCTCATTCATCGCCAGGATTCTCTTCTCCAGCTTCACATCAATAAAAGGGCCTTTTTTTAATGAACGACTCATAACATCAAAATTTAATCAGTTATTTTTTCCTTCTTTCAACAATATACTTCGTAGAAGCTTTCTTCGGAGCTCTGGTCTTATAACCCTTCGCCAACATGCCCTTGCGTGATCTCGGATGACCTCCTGAAGCACGGCCTTCTCCACCACCCATCGGGTGATCAACCGGATTCATTACAACACCACGAACACGAGGACGACGACCCAACCAACGAGTGCGTCCGGCTTTACCGGAACGTTCCAAAGAGTGGTCCGGATTAGATACAGTACCAACAGTCGCCTTACAGGTCACGAGTACCATACGAACTTCTCCCGAAGGTAACTTGATAGAAGCATATTTGCCTTCTCTTGCAACTAACTGAGCATAAGAACCAGCACTACGAGCCATCACAGCCCCCTGTCCAGGTCTTAATTCAATGTTATGAATAATTGTACCTAATGGGATTTCAGATAGATATAACGTATTTCCTACTTCAGGAGCAACTCCTTTACCGCTTTCAATAGTTTGTCCTACTGTCAAACCGATAGGAGCTACGATATAACGTTTTTCACCATCTGCATACACTAACAAAGCAATACGTGCAGTACGATTCGGATCATATTCAATAGTAGCTACACGAGCCGGAATATTTTCTTTTTCACGTTTAAAGTCGATAACTCTGTATTTGTGTTTATGACCACCACCTATATATCTCATTGTCATCTTACCAGAGTTGTTACGTCCTCCGGTTTTGCTGTTCGGTCTCAACAATGATTTCTCAGGTCTATCTGTAGTCACCTGTTCAAAAGTATTTACTACTTTACCTCTCTGACCAGGGGTTACAGGATTTAATTTTCTTACAGCCATGTTATTTAAATATTGCTAAAAAAATCAATACTATCACCTTCTGATAAAGTCACAATTGCTTTCTTGAAAGAATTGGTGCGTCCACTGATAACACCAGCTTTTGTATAACGGGATTTCACAGTTCCCTGATAGCGCTGAGTGTTAACAGCAATTACGTTCACACCGTACATTGCTTCAACTGCTTTCTTTATCTCAATCTTGTTCGCATCTTTTGCTACCACAAACGCAACTTTGTTTTGTTTATCGGTAAGCGTTGTCATCTTTTCCGTTAAAACGGGCTTAATAATAATTTCCATCTCTTCTTTAATTAGTTAAGATTGAACATTTCGTTAAGACCCTCCACTGAACTTTCAACCAAAACAAGGTTTTTAGCCTTCATCACGTTGTAAGTTGCAATGTCGCTTACTCTCATTACTTCAACATTCTGCAAATTGCGAGCAGACAGCAGTATGTTTTCATTCACTCCATTACCCAAAACCAACAACAGACGACCGTTATTCACCTTCAAATTGTTAATCACAGCAACCATTTGTTTAGTTTTCGGAGCTTCGAAAGTGAAGTCCTCAACAACTTTTACAGCATTTGCACTTGCTTTTACAGACAAAGCTGACTTACGAGCCAATCTTTTCAATTTCTTGTTCAGCTTGAAGCTGTAGTCTCTTGGTACAGGACCAAATACACGACCTCCTCCCCTGAACTCAGGATTCTTAATACTACCTGCACGAGCACCACCGGTTCCTTTTTGTTTTTTCAACTTTTTAGTACTACCGGAAATTTCGTTTCTCTGTTTTGACTTATGAGTACCCTGACGGTTGTTGGCCAGGAACTGCTTTACGTCAAGATAGATAGCGTGCTCATTCGGCTGAATTCCAAAGATAGCGTCATTTAACACTACCTTTCTGCCGGTCTCTTGCCCGGCAATGTTTAGTACACTTAACTCCATTACTTCTGAATAATTACGTATGAACCTTTAGATCCGGGAACAGACCCCTTCACCAACAACAAATTATTTTCAGGAATTACTTTCAAAACTTCCAAGTTCTCAACAGTAACTCTGTCACCACCCATACGGCCTCCCATACGCATACCTTTGAAAACGCGTGCCGGAGTAGAACATGCTCCGATAGATCCGGGTTTTCTGGTACGGTTATGCTGACCGTGAGTAGTCTGACCTACTCCACCGAATCCGTGACGTTTAACAACGCCTTGATAACCTTTTCCTTTAGAGGTACCGATAACGTCAATATAAGTAACACCTTCCAGTATTGCTACATCAATAACGTCACCCAACTTGTGTTCTTCAGCAAATCCAGCAAACTCAACGAGTTTACGTTTCGGAGTTGTGCCTGCTTTCTTAAAGTGTCCATTTAGCTGTTTGCTTGTGTTTTTCTCCTTTTTTTCATCAAAACCCAACTGCAATGCTTCGTAACCATCTTTTTCTAAGGTTTTCACCTGAGTTACGACACATGGACCACATTCAATAACAGTGCATGGGATACTTTTCCCCTCAACACTGAAAACGGAAGTCATTCCGACTTTTTTTCCAATTAAACCTGGTAATTTCATTTCTTTTTTAATAGGTTAATTCTTCATCTTAACGACATAGGGTCTCGCCGTTAACTACACTTTAATCTCTACTTCCACACCGCTCGGTAATTCAAGCTTCATCAGTGCATCGATTGTTCCAGCTGTAGAGCTGTAGATATCAATCAGACGTTTGAAAGTGCATAACAAAAATTGTTCACGACTCTTCTTGTTCACAAAAGTAGAGCGGTTAACAGTAAACACTCCTTTATGAGTAGGAAGAGGAATCGGGCCGCTTACCACTGCACCTGTAGCCTTCACTGTCTTAACAATCTTCTCTGCCGACTTGTCCACCAAGTTGTGATCGTAAGATTTTAACTTAATTCTGATTTTTTGGCTCATGTTTTTAGTTTATTATATTTAAGCGGTCGGGAAGGAAGAAACCTTCCCGACATTAATTTTTAGATTAAATCCACACGTCCGTTAGCTTTTTCCACTACTTCTTTGGCAATATTCTTTGGAACCTCGGCATAGTGAGAGAATTCCATTGAAGAACTTGCACGTCCAGAAGATAAAGTACGCAATACAGTTACATAACCGAACTGTTCAGCCAAAGGTACTTTTGCCGTGATAACACGTGCACCGATACGTGAGTCCATACTTTCAACCTGACCACGACGACGGTTCAAGTCAGCAATGATATCCCCCATAAAATCTTCCGGAGTAACAACTTCTAACTTCATAATCGGTTCCAACAATACCGGTTTAGCTTTCTGAGCAGCCTCCTTATAACCGATCTTAGCAGCCATTTCGAAAGACAGAGCGTCTGAGTCTACCGGATGGAAAGAACCATCCATCAAAGTAATCTTCAAAGCTTCCAAAGAATAGCCGGCCAACACACCATTTTGCATAGCTTCCTTAAAGCCTTTTTCCACTGACGGAATAAATTCCTTCGGAATGTTACCACCTTTCACTTCATTTATAAATATCAAGCCTTCTTTACCTTCGTCAGCCGGCTCCATGCGGAAGATAATATCAGCAAACTTACCGCGACCACCAGACTGTTTCTTAAATACATGGCGGTGTTCAACAGCTGTCGTGATAGCTTCCTTATAAGAAACCTGAGGAGCACCTTGATTACACTCGACTTTAAATTCACGACGCAGACGGTCAATAATAATATCCAAGTGCAACTCACCCATACCGCTGATAACGGTCTGACCGGAATCCTCATCAGTCTTAACGCGGAATGTCGGATCTTCCTCAGCCAATTTAGCCAATGCCATACCCAATTTATCAGTATCTTTTTGAGTCAACGGCTCAATTGCAATACCAATCACCGGATCCGGGAAAGTCATGCTTTCCAATACAATCGGTTTCTCTTCAGAACACAATGTATCTCCAGTACGAATATCCTTAAAACCTACGCAAGCGCAAATATCTCCAGCTTCCAATACTTCTTTTGGCTGCTGTTTGTTTGAGTGCATCTGGAACAAACGAGAAATACGCTCTTTTTTATCTGTACGAGGAACATAAACATACGAACCAGCCTCGATTTTACCGGAGTAAATACGAGTATAGCACAGACGTCCAACAAACGGGTCGGTAGCAATCTTAAATGCCAAAGCAGACAGCGAAGCTTCCGGATCAACCGGGAAAAGAACCTCTTCTCCGGTACGAGGATCTGTACCCTTGCTATTCGGGATATCCAAAGGATTCGGTAAATACGCAATAACAGCATCCAACAAATTCTGTACTCCTTTATTCTTAAAAGAAGAACCGCACATTACCGGACAGAAATCCATAGCAATAACAGCCTTACGGATAACTGCTTTCAAATCCTCAACAGTAATAGAATCCGGATCGTCAAAAAAGCGTTCCATCAAAGCTTCATCCTGAACAGCAGCTGCTTCCACTAATTTTTCTCTCCATTCTTGAGCTTCAGCCAACATGTTTTCTGGGATCTCTTTTACAGTAGCTTCCATTGCACCATTTTCCCAAACATAAGCCTTCATCTCAACAAGGTCAACAATACCCTGATAAGTTTCCTCTGCACCGATCGGTAATACCAAAGGAACAGGATTTGCGCCTAATTTCTCTTTGATTTCACGAACAGCTTTAAAAAAATCGGCTCCGGAACGGTCCATCTTATTTACGAAAGCAATTCTCGGCACGCCGTATTTATTAGCCTGCCGCCACACTGTTTCAGATTGAGCCTCAACTCCGCCGACTGCACAGAACAATGCAACAGCACCATCCAATACACGCAAAGAACGTTCAACCTCAACAGTGAAGTCAACGTGTCCCGGGGTGTCAATAATATTGATTTTGTAGTCATGACCCTGATACTTCCAAAAACAAGTTGTTGCAGCAGAAGTAATCGTAATACCTCTTTCCTGCTCCTGGACCATCCAGTCCATCGTTGCGGAACCATCATGAGTTTCTCCAATTTTATGGTTTACACCTGTAAAATAAAGGATACGCTCGGTCGTTGTAGTCTTACCGGCATCAATGTGAGCCATGATACCGATGTTTCTAGTGTAATGTAAATCTCTTTTTGCCATTGGTCGTTTCTACTCCTTCTATATTAAAATCTGAAATGTGCAAATGCCCTATTAGCTTCAGCCATACGATGGGTATCTTCTTTCTTTTTGAAAGCAGCACCCTCTTCTTTATAAGCAGCCATAATTTCAGCAGAAAGTTTTTCAGCCATACTGTGTCCGCTTCTCTTGCGGGAGTAAAGAATCATATTTTTCACAGAGATTGCTCTTTTACGTGCAGGATTAATTTCGGTCGGCACTTGGAAAGTAGCACCACCAACGCGGCGACTTTTCACCTCCACTTGCGGAGTAATATTTTCCAATGCCTGCTTCCAGATTTCCAGAGCAGTTTTCTCTTCTTTTTTTGCTATTTTTTCTTCAACGATATCCAGTGCGTCATAAAAGATTTTGAACGCAACAGTCTTTTTACCGTCCACCATCAGGTCATTAACAAACCTCGTCACCAGCACATCATTGAATTTCGGATCCGGTAACAGGACTCTCTTCTTTGGTTTAGTTTTTCTCATCTCTTTTCGTTTACGAATTTGTTCTTCAAGCTGCCCTTATTTTTGGTCTTCAACGGTTTCACAACCATTTACTCAACTGTATTTCGGGAACGCTTCATAAACACAATTCCTGTTAATCACTATTTTTTTACTTTTTCTTACCTTTAGCCGGAGCTGCAGCAGCCTGACCCGGTTTCGGTCTCTTAGCCCCATATTTAGAACGACCCTGACAACGTCCTGCAACTCCTGCAGCGTCCAAAGTTCCACGAACCAAGTGATAACGTACACCCGGAAGGTCTTTTACACGTCCGCCACGAATCAACACAATTGAGTGTTCCTGTAGGTTGTGTCCTTCTCCCGGAATATAAGCATTCACTTCTTTTCCGTTTGTCAATCTAACACGGGCAACCTTTCTCATTGCTGAGTTCGGTTTTTTCGGAGTTGTCGTGTAAACACGTACACACACTCCTCTTCTTTGTGGACAAGAATCCAAAGCAGGCGCCTTGCTCTTATCCTCGATCTTTACTCTTCCTTTTCTTACTAACTGTTGAATAGTAGGCATTACAAGTACTCTTTTAAAAATTTAATTATACTTTTCTCCAAATTGGAGTGCAAATGTACATACTATTTTTCTCCCAACCAAATATTCCCGTTACTTTTTTGACAAAAAAGTAAGAGATTCAGAAAGTTAGTCCGAATTCACCAACCCATACGAAACATATTTCACACTATCGGTTCAAGAATATTCAGATCGTCATAATTTCAATTCGACAATCTAACTTTCACTACACATTTAGCGCTTTTACAACCAAAAACCATGCTAAACAGAATAAGTTTTAAAATCCCAAGAAAAGAAATCCAATACACAACAAAAATCTTATAACATTCCGCAATTCTCTAATATTTTTACGTCTGTCACAAACTGCAAACACTCTATTCTTAAAAAAAGTACTACCCTATACAAAAGAATGACTGAATAACAGTCATTTATTCAATCATTCCATTGGGATAGCAATCTTTATTTATATCAATAATCTATTCTCTCACAGTCCCTTTTTCAATTGCTTGCAATATTTCAACAACCTCTTCTCTATCAAAATGCACAAAATAAAGAATTCTCTTTTGTTCATTCATCCCTGCAACATAAAATCCATCTTCACGCCCTTTACCTCCAATATAAGCGCTTTAGAAGCCAAAATTTTTATCACCTCCAAAACAATTTTAATACATTTTGACAAACCTCCCCAAAATTCTTAATGTCAACAGTCATTATCTATATTTCTCTATAATATTTTCAATCACGTCTGAGGTCAGCATATTCTCTCCACCATCACCATGAGGATTCCCTTGCCAACGAACTATGCCATTCTTATCTATTATTATGACCATTGGTATTCCTTCTCCATGGAACTGATTAAATAACTCATAATCAGGATCTGTTGCTTGATAGAATTTTATCGGAGTATATTTCTCATTCAATTTCTTTTTCCTTTTCTTTATTTCTAAAATACCTCGTTCTACTTTTGCAACAGACTCCGTCGCGACAGCAATAAAAACAGCATCTTTTTTAAATCGATTTGCAAACTCATTCATATGAGGAGTAAATTTAACACATGGTCCACAAAATGTGGCCCAAAAGTCAAGGACAATAAACTTGCCTTTCATATCAGGTTTTTCTGTTATCCAATCCTTAACTTTTAAATCAGGTGCTTTCTTACCTAACATCGGCATATTCCAATTAAATCCCTCTTCTTCTTGTGAAAATGCCGGAAACAAAAATAAAGACACAAATAATATTAACAACAATCTTTTCATCATAAATCAATTATCAATTCAACAATACTAATTATTTTTTATAATAATCCTCAAAAAAATCTTTCAACATATCTTCTGTCAAAGCAAATGTAACCCTGCCATCCTCCATATCCTTCAAAACACATCCTTCCCACACAACAACGCCATCCGGATTTATCAAATAACTTACAGGCCACCAAGTTTCTATCTGAAATATCTCCTCAAAAACCCAAGGAGAGACAATTGCAGAATAATATTGAATTTTAGGGTCAATCATCCATTTTACAAATACAGCATCATCGCATGTACAACCTACAACTTGAAGATGTGATTTGTATTTTTGAGCCAAATCATTCTGATAAGGGACGGTATAACGCAATGCTGGATACCCCATTATACGCCAAAAATCGACCAATACAAATTTCCCTTTCATCTTTGTTTTTTTCCCTACCCACTTTTGGATAGAAAACTTAGGAAGCTGCTGTCCAACTAAAGAACGTTGCAAAAGCTCTCTCCCGTCTTGACAAACAACTGCTTGAATCTCTCCCAAACACAAACATAAAAACAACACTATAACAAATAATCTTTTCATTATCACTTACAATATTTCCGAATTAATTTTTTTAATAATTTCTCTGTAATCACTTCTTTCCCTAACAAAGGAAAACCTTCGTGAACAACTACTCCTTGCGGATCCAGAATATAACAATAATCAAAAATTTTTATTCCAAATACCTCTCCAGCCTGAGGCGCATATCCATAAGGAAACTTTAGTTCCGGCACTATATCAGAAATATACTCAGGTTCCGCTGGCGACAGACCTATAATACTCAAATTCTCTGCAAATTTACTTGCAAACAAATTAAAACGAGGCACACTGACATACACAGGCATTGGATTAGAAGGAGACCAAAAATATAATAGAACCAACTTCTTATCCCCCCTTTCAGTCAAAGGATTAATCCACGTTTCCACCGTATATTCAGGAGCCTTACGGCCTAGTAATTTAGGAGGACGTAAAGCATCGATATCCTCATCTTCCTGTCCATAACTCAACCCAAATATTAATAGAGAAACTATTAGCAACAACCATTTCTTTTTCATACTGACTTATTTATTATTGATTATTTTGCATCCCGTACACAACGTACAGAAAGCATTTTCCCTTTATCAATTGCAGTGCGGGCTATTTTACCAGACATATAACTAATTTGACGACAATAATTAAAATCATCTCTTACCTCATCAGTCGTTGCCGTCCAATAAAAACCATAGATATATAAAAAATAAGGTATAAAATTCCCATAACCATCATATTCACCCATACCACCTAAACGAAGATTCATCTCACAATTATCTTTCTTTTGCAACAAATTACCCACGTCTTCTCCTCTCCAACCTAAAAGATTCAAAGTATGCTCTGACATTCCGACATATTTCTCCAATGATTTCCAATCCTCATCCGTAGGAATTCTCCACCCTTCAGGAACAACACTTAGTGCAGCTTCATAAGTATACAGATTGCCAAATGTTTCATAATTATTTTTAATCTCCAATTCTTTATCTATCGGATTTCTACTTTCTTCTCTACTTACTTCACAACCGGTATTTTTCCCTTCATCTTCTGTTTCTATATTTATATCCAAATTCTTTGTCATCCACTCTAGATTCCCATAACGGACCCAAGAATATTCTCTACCTAACGAATCTGTATACACTCCGGATCCCTCAGATTTTACCACTGGTAATACAGAGTTATCATCTGTACATGCATAGCCTCCACACAAGAAAAGCAGCATTAATAATTTTATTCTTATTTTCATTTTCTCTTTCATATTATTTTCCAAAAACAGTATCCATATCAAAACCAACATCCAACAATACACTTTTCAATATATCATATTTTTCAATAACGGTATCGGAATCTTTATATTTGGTTTTAAACTCACTTTCCGTACTACTTAACATCTCAGACAAATAGGTATCCAGATCTTCCTGCTGATTACCAACCATTATATATCCGTAAGAATCATCATATTCATAAGCAAGAATGCCTGTTGCACCAATAAATTCCTCTTCACTACCAAAAATATCAGCTATATCTTCAAAATATTTTCCGTAATAATTCTCTCCCGATTCGTAAAATTTTTTCAATCTATCATTCGTCAAGGATTTTTTCATATACTGCATTAACATCCTTTGAATAACACCTTCGCCATCTTCTTTCAATTTTGAAACAGATATCGCCCAAGCTCTGACACCCATATAAAAATCATATTCATTCCCATCTCCCCACCAACCTTCAGAACTACCCTCCTCTGTCCACCATGTATAAGCAGTAAGCGTATCTACAAGCAAAAAAGAATAAGGGAAAAATCGTTTTTCGAATACCGGAAAAAGTAATTCTTTAAGCAAATCAACAGCCTCCTTCTGCTTTTCATACTTATTCATTGTTACAAAAGAAAATTCCCAACGGACAGTACTATTTATTCCATATGATAAATCAAGCAGTTCTGTATCATACAAAGGAGCATTATATATATCAGTCCCTATTAAATCATGCTTCAATGTATCTGTAAACAAAAGATAGGAGCCTGTCTCAGAATAAAACTGATTTCGCAACTGTGATGTCTTATCGTTCGCGCCTAAAGATGGTGCAAATAAATTCGGAAGTGCAGGATTCGGTTCCAATTCATCTTCTTTTTTACAAGAAAAAAACATCAATAAAATTATCCCGCAAATAATATACTTTTGCATATACGTCATAATATCATTATTAATTATTCAGTTAATATCGGTGTTCTCTCATTTCTTTCATTAGGCACTAATTCTTCAAATTGAATCACCTCAAAAGGTATCTGTAATGTCCAGGCTGGATCATTTGCTTTCAACTCATAAGTCGAAACAGATTTCACATCATAGTAATCATACTCTGTATATGTATTACGGATATTTCCAACAAACGGCTTCTTCTCACAAACGGTATACCGACGCAAATCAAACCAACGATGCCCTTCAAAACATAATTCACGACGTCTTTCAGACCGGATTTCTTCTATCAAATCATCTCCTTTGACAGTAGTGGGCTTATAAGCATCCTTCTGAAACCTATTCACTCTCAAATGGTCTAACATTTTACAAGCCTCCGATTCTTTATCCATATAAGCATATGCTTCTGCCAAATTCAAACAAGCTTCAGCTGTCCTTAATATGAAATTATCAGATACATCAGACACGTAATCCTCTCCAAGGCGGACATATTTATTACAATCCCAATAGCCGTTATCCCCATCCTTTATTACAAAATAAGACGTCCGTAAATCACCTGTCACATAACATTTCTTCAAATCTTCAGACACACTGATACCTGAAAACAAGACATTAAACATATCCGGAATACTATTCCCTCCCATAGAAAACACCAGCTCAGGAGAAGAAGAACTGACGAAGGCTTCTGTTGAAGAAGCGAATGAGTTCAAATCCACCAGTTCAGGTTGCAACTCCAATGCCATCCTAGCATATTTCGCAGCATTTTCCCAATCCTGCATATAAAGACAGACTCTACTCTGCAATAACCGAACAGCAGTAATATTTGCTCGGTAAATTGATTTTCGAGGAATTCCATCAAGATTTTCTGCAGCATGTTCCAAATCCTCTACAATCAAATCATAAACGACCTTCAATGTTTCACGAGGGAATGCCTTATCTTCTATAAAAGCGGTCTTTTTCACCGGAACACCTAAAGCAGTGGTTGCGACAGAGGGAACATACGGTTGGCCGTACATATTCACCAATATAAAATAATAAGCGGCTCTTAAGAAGTATGCCTCGCCACGGATTCTCCTTATATCTCCCCTTTCGTCATCATTTCCCGCCTTCTGCTTGTCAATAGAATAAAGCACCATATTAGCCAAGTTTATATGCTTATATAGTTTATTCCAATCTTCATCCTCGTTTTTAACCGATAACTTGTCGACAGAATACCCCACTCTATTTTGCCAAGTGATATAGCCAAAATACTTTTTAGAATACTCATTGAAATCTATAACATCATCCCAGTCTACGGGAATATTGTTTTCTCTTGCATCATCTGCCATCAAATGAAGATAAGGGAAATAAGGCTCTGTTTTCATATAAGTTTCCCCTACCAATAATTCATCCAAATCTTGATAACTTCTTACATAAGCCCTATCTTGTGAATACTCTTTCAGAAAATTAGAGCAAGAAGTTAAAAACAATCCGACCAAACTGATTATATATATTCTCATCATAAGGAAAATCTTTTAAAATGAAACACTTAAACTCAAAGACCAAGTGGGACGTTCTGATAACTGCACATCAGAGAAACCACTCTGCAACGGAGTCTGTCCTTTCAATCTTTTAGAACTTATATTAAATAGATTAGTTGTTGACAACGTTGCCGAAAGCATAGAAATTCCTAGTTTTTCTAATTTTTCACTGGGAACATCATACCCAATACTCAAATTGGTACATTTCAAATAATTTCCACTAACTACTCTGTAATCAGAATTATCATACATTGTCCAAGAATTCTCTGCAATTTGTTTTATACCATTTTCTCTACCAGACCAATGGCGAATATATGCAAGACTTTCGGGATCAGAACCATTAACTATATTAGGAATATTGGTTTTCTTTTCATCACCAGGATGTCTCCAACGATTGACCATCTCATAGTTTACATTCTTTTCCGGGTCAAAATTCAATCCATCATCATATAATCCAAAAAGTCTCATTTTAGAACCTAAACTGTAGTTTAGAATAAAACCCAGATGGAGATTCTTATAACGTAATGTATTTGTTATAGAACCTTGTATTTTAGGGTCTCTTTCTCCGGATGGAGTCAACACCATTGTATAAGTATCGTATTTATTCAATCCGACCAACTCCTGTTTACGATCTTGCATATCGTCAAAAACAGGTCCTCCATTATAAGGATGCAAACCGATAAATTTATATGACCAGAAAGTTCCTACAGCATGTCCTTTTGTTAGAGCCTTCCCAGTCAAAAAATCTTCCAATTCATATTCTTCTTGTCCGGGTAAAGTCTTCATCTTATTAAACACCTTAGAATAAGATGCCGAAAAAGTCCAACGGAAATTATTTGTAACAATAGGGGATACTGTCATATCAATACTAAAGCCCTGATTGCTTATCTTTCCCGAATTAACGATATATTCACGATTTCCATTTACGCTTGAAATTTTCTTAGCCATAAAAGCATCTTTTGTATACTTTGCATAATAGGATGTATTTACCTGAATTGCATTTTGGAACAAACTGAAATCTAATCCTATATTAAAAGAACTTGTACGCTCCCATCGCAAATTCGGATTTGGATAAACGCTGACTTCAGATGTTAATTCATTATAATGAGTATCAAACGGTTTTTTTTGCAATATCATTTCAGGAGATTGTCCACTCAACATATTTCCTTGATAACCATATGACAACCGTAAAGCCAAATTATTCATCCAATTATTATCAATACCAAAATGATCCGATATATTATATGCGGCAGATGCAGACCACACAGGAAGCAGTTTTTCATTACTTCTACTTCCAAATTGATTTGAACCATCCATACGGGTATTCACATTCAATGTAATATAGTTTTTATAACTATAAGAAATTGAAATATATCCCGAAAGCATATTTATCAAATTATCTGAAAGTACGGGCAGATTATCCTGCAGCCATTTCTTATAATGAGGATAATCATCTAGATCTATAGCCGTAAATTGCTTGCCACGATCTTCATAATACCCTCTATCAACTCGATTCAAACCGACATACTTACTTGAATTAATTTCATAACCCAAATTAGCGGTGATATTATGTTGGCTATCTGCTCCAAAATACTTATTAATATCTATTTGCAAACGGCCGGTATAGGAATTGTTACGTGTATAATCTTTTTTCAATTCACCTCCATATGGCATCGTATTTATGACATCTGAGCCCTTGGCGGGTATTACTCCATATTCTGATTTACGCAGACAAGACGCATACCAAGTCTTTTCTCCCAAATAACTTTCTTGCTCAGTATTAGAAGTCGAATATGAGAAGACTAATTGTAAAGACAACCAACTCAAAGCTTTATAACGTATATTCGTCGTTAATGCAACCGACGAATTATCTTGTTTCGAATAACTGTTATCCAATTCATTTAAGATATTATATTTATATGACTGCCGATAACCATACAAACGATCATAATAAACATATCTTCCCTGCTCATCTAATGCAGAAAGAACACGACTCGTATTATACACATAATCAATTGGATTTACACTTTCCTCACAATATCTTCGTTTCCCGACATTGGCATTTAAACTAATATTGGCTGTTATATTCTTTGCCACATTTGCATCCACATTCAATGCTGTTGTATAGCGCTTATAGTTGTTACCTTTTATCACATCATTGTCAATAGCATATCCAATTGATGAGTAATAACGGATATCATCACTACCACCTGAAATACTAACAGTATGCTGATGCGAAAAAGAATCTTCCGTCAACAAATCAAACCAATCTGTATTCATCGTTTCCAAGCTGGATACACCTGCAGTAAATTGGTCATAATCAATTTTACCCGCATACAATTGGGTCACCAACCCTTCATAACCTATCATATTTACGTCCTGTGAATAAATATGATGCTTTTCTACCAGATCTTTCGAAAATTCGACTCTCTCTTTTGAATTCATCAAATTGATATTCCGATCCGTATATCTTGGACGACGTCTATACGATGCAGAGAAATCATAACTTACAACCGGACGGCCGACTTGTCCTTTTTTGGTTGTTATTACGATAACCCCATTTGCTGCTTTCACACCATAAATAGCTGTCGCAGAAGCATCTTTTAATACATCAATACGGTCTATATCACGCGGATTCAATCCGGCTATCGCATTTCCTATTCGATTGATATAATCCGGGTCATTCAACTCTTCAGGAGATATCGGCACCGGATCCTGTACTATAATTCCATCTACAACCCATAATGGCTCCCTATTACCAACCAATGTTGAAGTTCCCCTTATACGAATCTTAGGAACAACACCGACTTCTCCAGAATTTGTTGTCATTAACATATCCGGTATACGCCCTTGCAGCATCTGATCTATGGACATTACCCCGGGTATCATAATATCTTTTACCTTTACAGTCGAAACAGCGCTTGTCAACTTCTTTTTATCTATCACCTGATAACCCGTTACCACAACTTCATCCATCTCTTGCACATTTTCCTCCATCACCACATTCATCACATTTTTGTCTTCAAATACCACTTTTTGAGTT
>JAHHTT010000032.1 GCA_020024465.1 Odoribacter sp. | reverse complement strand
CCGGAATGTGAAGACGGAAAACGGTGTGACGGAGCAGCCGCGCAGTGAAAAGCCGTCTCGTAACGAGGAGTTCAGACAGAAGCCGTTTCAGCGCGAAGAACGTCGGGATGCGTTCAAGAAGCAGAAGAAGGATAAACGTCAGTTTGTCCATCAGGATGTTTTAGAACAGGATTTGGATATTGATCTGCCGGGAGATAACTTTGAAGGAGTGGCCGATGATTTTCAGGTGGAGGAGGTGAATCCGTCCGAACCTGCCGGAAATGTGGATAAGGAAGAAAACGAAAATGTCAGTGTGAACGGCGGTGTCAATGTGAATGGTAACCGGATGCGTTTTGACAAGCGGGATAAGTATTATGAGTTTGAAGGTATTATTCTGAATTCCGGAGTGTTGGAGATTATGCCGGACGGATATGGATTCTTGCGTTCGTCGGACTATAATTATTTGAATTCTCCGGATGATATATATGTATCCCAAAGCCAGATCAAGCTGTTCGGTCTTCAGACCGGAGACATGGTGGAGGGAACGGTGCGGCCTCCGAAGGAAGGTGAAAAGTATTTCCCGCTGATTAAGGTGGAGAAGATTAACGGAAAGTCGCCGGATGCCGTGCGTGACCGGATTCCGTTTGATCACCTGACTCCTCTGTTCCCGGATGAGAAGTTTAATATTACCGGTAACGGAAAAGCAACGCTTTCTACCCGCGTGGTGGATATGTTTGCGCCTATCGGCAAGGGACAGCGCGGTCTGATCGTGGCGCAACCGAAGACCGGTAAGACGGTTTTGCTGAAGGAGATTGCCAATGCGATTGCTGCGAATCATCCGGAAGTGTATCTGATTATCCTGTTGATCGACGAACGTCCGGAGGAGGTGACGGATATGGCGCGCAGTGTGAGGGCGGAAGTGATTTCCTCTACATTTGACGAACCGGCGGAGAGACATGTGAAAGTGGCCAATATTGTGTTGGAAAAGGCGAAGAGAATGGTGGAATGCGGTCACGATGTGGTGATTCTGCTTGACTCGATTACCCGTCTGGCACGTGCGTATAATACGGTGTCGCCGGCTTCGGGCAAGGTGCTGTCCGGTGGTGTGGATGCCAATGCGCTGCATAAACCGAAGCGTTTCTTCGGTGCGGCACGTAATATTGAGAACGGAGGTTCGCTGACAATTCTGGCAACCGCTCTGACAGAGACTGGATCGAAGATGGATGATGTGATTTTTGAAGAGTTCAAAGGTACCGGTAATATGGAGTTGCAGCTCGACCGCAAGCTGGCGAACAAGCGTATTTATCCGGCTGTGGATATCACGGCTTCGAGCACTCGACGCGAAGATTTGCTGCTGGAAGATTATGTGCTTAACCGTATCTGGATTTTGCGCAATTATCTGACCGATATGAATTCGGTGGAGGCCATGCAGTTTGTAAAGGACCGTCTGGAAAAGACGGAGTCCAACGAGGAATTCCTGATTTCCATGAATGACAAGTAGAGAATACCTATATAATATATAATACAGGATGTGAATGAAACTTCCTCCATTATCCCGCTGATAATGGAGGAAGTTTTTTTTGTAAGGTGTAATAGTAGATAACCAATACTTGAAACGGCTTATTTATAATATGTATAAATAGCAGTTTTTGGTGAAAATTGACAGGTCGGGATTGCAATTTATTGATAATCGTTGTATCTTTGCATTGCAAAAGAGAGAATATGGACAATTTAATCAAGACATATACTACTTTGTTGAAGGAACGGACTTTTTCCATCCGCCGCGGTTTGATGGACGAGATCAATCGGGACAGCCGGTTGATTGCTGTAAAAGGTAGTCGGGGGGTGGGAAAAACGAATTTTCTGTTGGATTATGGCAAAGAGTTTTATCCGGATGAAAAGTCATGTCTGTATGTGAATATTAATAATCTGTTCATCGTGAATGACGGACTTTTTCACTTTGTGGAGTATTTCTATAAATTGGGCGGAAAAGTACTGTTGCTCGATCAGGTGCACAAGTATCCGGACTGGGATAAGGAATTACGGGCTTGCTATGACACTTTCCCCGATTTGCAAATAGTATTTACGGCTTCTTCGATTGTACGTATAAAATCGAATCCATACTTGAATGGCGTGGTGGATATGTATAATTTGAACGGTCTCTCTTTCCGGGAATTTCTGGAATTGGAAACCGGGAAAGAATTTCCTGTCTATTCTTTCCGGGATATTGTGGAGAATCACGAACAAATCGTTGAAAATATATTGAGACAAGTACGTCCATTAGCATATTTCCATAATTATTTGGAATACGGTTACTATCCGATTTATTTGGAGCAGAAATCGCATATGGATTATTTGTTGAAGAATATCAATCTGACTCTTGAATTTGATATTCCTTATATCAATCAGATAGAACTGAACAATCTGGTCAAATTGAAACAATTGCTTTATGTTGCTGCCGTGGATAAGTCCGGCAGTGTGAATGTCAGCAAATTGAGCGCAGCAATAGGAGTATCGCGGGCAACTGTCGTGAATTATCTTACTTATATGAAGAATGCCCGTCTGTTGACTCTGCTCTATGAGGAGGGCAATGATGACGATTGCGGCAAAAAACCCAAACAGTTGTATGTACATAATCCCAATCTCCTGAATGCCGTGTGCCTGGATAAGGTGAATCCTGTGATATTGAACAAGTCTTTTTTCCTGAGTCAGGTATGCCCAATGTCGCAGATAAATTATATCGGGCAAGCTGATTTCCTTGTCGATAAAATCTATCGTGTGGCAGTATGTCCGGAAGGGAAATGCAAAAAACAGGACGAGTCTGTCATCGTGATGGAAGATATGATAGAGCGGGGTAAGGGCTGTGTCATCCCTTTGTGGTTGGCGGGTTTCACCTATTGATTGTAAATAATAGAGAGAATAATTATAAATATTGAATTAGTTTAATTTGAAAACGATGGCTAAAGAGAAAAAATTTATCACTTGTGATGGTAATTCCGCTGCTGCTCATATTGCATATATGTTCAGCGAGGTGTCTTGCATCTATCCGATCACTCCGTCTTCGCCGATGGCTGAATACGTGGACGAATGGGCTGCTAAAGGAAGAAAGAATATGTTCGGAGAAACAGTCCGTCTGGTGGAAATGCAGTCGGAAGCCGGTGCTGCCGGTGCTGTGCACGGTTCTTTGCAGGCCGGTGCTTTGACTACTACTTATACGGCATCACAAGGTCTGTTGTTGATGATTCCTAACATGTATAAAATTGCCGGTGAACTGTTGCCTTGCGTATTTCACGTGAGTGCACGTGCTCTGGCTGCCCATGCTTTGAATATTTTCGGTGACCATGCAGATATCTATTCTGCCCGTCAGACCGGTTTCGCTATGCTGGCTTCCGGATCTGTTCAGGAGGTGATGGATCTGTCTGCCGTTTCTCACCTGACTGCCATTAAGTCGCGTATCCCGTTCGTGAATTTCTTTGACGGTTTCCGTACTTCTCACGAAATCCAGAAAATAGAAGAGTTGCAGATGGAAGATGTAAAGGGGTTGGTGGATATGGATGCCCTGCAGGCTTTCCGTAACCGTGCACTGACTTCTGAAGCTCCTGTTACACGCGGTACCGCACAGAATCCGGATATTTATTTCCAGGGACGTGAGGCTTCCAATAAATTCATGGAGGCTGTTCCTGATATCGTAGCCGATTATATGGCTGAAATCAGCAAAATTACCGGACGTAACTACCGTCCGTTCGATTATTACGGTGCTGCTGACGCTGAAAATATCATTATCGCTATGGGGTCGGTGACTGAAACAATCCGTGAGGTGATCGATTATGAGAATGCCAACGGCAAGAAGGTGGGTATGATTGCCGTTCACCTGTATCGTCCGTTCTCTGCCAAGTATTTTATGGAGGCTGTGCCGGCAACGGTGAAACGTATTACGGTGTTAGACCGTACTAAAGAACCGGGCGCTAATGGCGATCCGTTGTATTTGGATGTGAAAGATATTTTCTACGGTCAGGAGAATGCTCCGGTGATCGTCGGAGGACGTTATGGTATGGGGTCCAAGGATGTGACTCCTTCTCAGATTATCGCCGTTTATAAGAATATGGAACGGAATGAGCCGAAAAACCAGTTTACGCTGGGTATTGTGGATGATGTCACTTTCCGCTCGCTGCCTGCTGAAGAGGATGTGAAAATGACTCCTGCAGGTACTTATGAAGCCAAGTTCTACGGTTTGGGTTCTGACGGTACTGTAGGGGCAAACAAGAATTCTATCAAGATTATCGGTGGAGCCACAGATAAGTATTGTCAGGCTTATTTTGCCTATGACTCTAAGAAGTCAGGAGGTTTTACCGCATCACACTTGCGTTTCGGTGATGCCCCTATCCGTTCTACTTATTTGATTACCACGCCTGATTTTGTGGCTTGTCACGTGCCGGCTTATATCCACATGTATGATGTGTTGAAAGGTCTGCAGAAAGGCGGTTCGTTCCTGTTGAACTCTATCTGGGATGAAGAGGAAACGAAGAAACATCTGCCTAACCACATGAAGCGTTATCTGGCTGAAAACGAAATCAATTTCTATATTATCAACGGTACCAAAATCGGTCAGGAACTGGGTCTGGGCAACCGTACCAATACAATCATGCAGAGTGCTTTCTTCAAAATCACCAATGTGATTCCTTATGAATTGGCTGTGAAAGAGATGAAGGCTGCTATCGACAAGTCATACGGCAAGAAGGGTGAGGCTGTGGTGAATATGAACTATGCTGCTGTGGATGCCGGTGGTAAAGAGGGTAATCTGGTGAAAGTGACTGTTCCGGCCGAATGGAAAAATCTGCCGGATGATGAGGTGAAACATGATGAAAACCGACCGGCTTTTATCCGTAATATTGTGGACGTGATGAATGCTCAGAAAGGAGACAGTCTGCCTGTCAGCGCATTTAACGGATATGAGGACGGTACTTTCCCCAACGGAACTGCCAAATATGAAAAACGCGGTATTGCCGTGAATGTTCCGGAATGGCAGGTTGAAAACTGTATACAATGTAATCAGTGTGCTTATGTTTGTCCTCACGCTGCCATCCGTCCGTTCCTGATGAGTGATGAAGAATTGGCTGCCGCTCCTGCCGGTACTCAGGCCAAACCGGCTATCGGTAAGGAGTTGGCCGGATATAAATTCAGAATACAGGTGTCTCCGCTTGACTGTACCGGTTGCGGTAATTGTGCCGATGTCTGTCCTGCCAAGACGAAGGCTTTGGTTATGAAACCGCTCGAATCTCAGGAAGCTGAAATCGAACGTTGGAATCATATGGACCGCAATGTGGGTTATAAGAGAGTGGTTGAACCGAATAATGTGAAAAATTCCCAGTTCGTCCAGCCGTTGTTTGAGTTCTCCGGTGCTTGTGCCGGCTGTGGTGAAACTCCGTATATCAAGTTGATTTCTCAGTTGTTCGGTGAACGTATGATGGTGGCTAATGCTACCGGTTGTTCTTCCATCTATGGAGGCTCTGCTCCTTCCACTCCGTATTGTACCAATTATGAAAGCGGACGCGGACCGGCTTGGGCGAATTCTCTGTTCGAGGATAATGCTGAGTTCGGTTTCGGTATGGCTGAAGGTGCTAACCGTTTGCGTGAAAGAGCCAGGAGATTACTGGAGGAGAATATGAATGTTTTCTCTGCAGAAACTCAGAATGCTATCCATGCGTGGATCGAGGCTTATGCTGACGGAGACAAGACCTTGGCGGCAAGCGATGCCATGTCGGCTGCTCTGGAGAAGGAATCGGCTCCGGTGGCTAAGGAAATCCTGACACTGAAGAATTATTTCACCAAGAAGTCTCAGTGGATCTTCGGTGGTGACGGTTGGGCTTATGATATCGGTTACGGCGGCGTTGACCATGTGCTGGCCAGCGGACACGATGTGAATATCCTGGTGGTGGATACTGAGGTTTATTCCAATACCGGAGGTCAGTCTTCCAAGTCTACTCCCGCAGGTGCTGTTGCCAAGTTTGCTGCCAGTGGTAAACGTATCAGAAAGAAAGATTTGGGTATGATGGCTATGTCTTACGGGTATGTGTATGTTGCCCAAGTGGCGATGGGTGCCAATCAGGCCCAGTATATGAAAGCCCTTAAAGAGGCAGAGGCTTATCCGGGACCTTCTTTGATTATCGCTTATGCCCCGTGTATCAATCATGGTTTGAAGGCCAGCATGGGCAAATCTCAGCAGGAAGAGAAAAAGGCTGTTGAATGCGGATATTGGCAGTTGTACCGTTACAACCCAATGCTTGAGTCTGAAGGCAAGAATCCGTTCCAGCTGGATTCCAAAGAGCCCGATTATTCTAAATTCCGTGAATTCCTGATGGGTGAAGTTCGTTTCAATTCGTTGATTAAGGCGGCTCCTGCTGATGCAGAACGTCTGTTTGTCGAGACTGAAAATGATGCTAAATGGAAGTTGAACGGATATAAACGTCTGGCTGCCATGGAGTATGGTAAATGATAGTTCTCCGGAATATATAAAAAGCTGTCCGCATTGCGGACAGCTTTTTTTATATGCTTATTTTTGTGATGCAAGCCGATAGGTCTCTTCTTTGATGGTAGCAGCCCATTCTGTCGGTTTCTTACTTTTGTCAAGGCTTTGCCAGGGAATGGGACGGCCGATGTGTATGGTGAAGTGCTGTCCCTTCTTTCTGAAGGTTTCATCCGGAAGGCAAAGCATTTCCAGGTTGGCTTTGAGGTGTATTTTTTTACGGAAATTGGCCAGGTTGTAGAAAAAGTGGCTGTTTCGTCCGGAGATGAAGATGGGTATGATGTCGCGATGGTGTTGCCGGGCTTTGGCGACAAAGCTTTTTTGCCATTCGAGGTCTTTGATGATTCCCCGGATTTTTCGGCTTACCAGTCCTGCCGGAAACATGATCATCTGACTGTCGGAGGCGTAAGCATCTTCTATGGCGGAGACTGCTTCTTTGGCGAGGCTGCCGTGTTTGTTGATGGGGAGAAAAATGTTGTTCAGATTTTTCAGATTCAGCAGGATATCATTGACCGGAAATTTTAATTTCGGATAGTGTTTGCCCAAGAAGGATATCAGTATCACTCCGTCAGGGCCGCCCAGCGGGTGGTTGGAAACAAAGATGTAACGTCCGTCAGGAGAAGGAAGGTTTTCTTTACCGATGATGTCGTAGGTGATTTGCAAATATTCCATCATGCCGTCGGCAAAATCAAGACCTTTGCGGTCTCCGTAACGTTCGATGAAATCGTTGATATCGTCCTGATGGATGAGACGTTTTAAGAATGAATATACAAATCCGGGAATCATGCGTGCCAGGCGTGGATTCTTGCTTTTAAAGATCTGTTCGATGTATATCGGTTTGATCCGGTCGTTGTTTTCCATTACTGTTGTTTTTATAATAGCTTACAGGTAAGATACTTCTTTGAAAGCATAAAGGCGTTCGTGTCCCTCGTTGTCAAGGAGGCGAAGCTGACCATATTCGTCGAGGCCGGCGATGGAGGCTTGAAACTGTCCATGGGCATCTTCCCACCGGTGGATGCCTGTGCCTCTATAGAGATGGTGCAGAAAATCGCGCTCAAGTGTTGTGTAGTTGCCGATGTCCGCATAGCGGGTGTCTATGCAGGCGAGCAGCTCTTCAAGCGCTTGCTGCAAAGGAAGGGTGTGTCCGAGGAGTTGAAACAGTGACACCGGATTGGGAGCGTCAGAGTAGAAGTATTCCTGATTGATGTTGATCCCGACTCCGCAGATGGAATGGCCGATGTACATGCCGGTAATTTTGTGTTCTATCAGGATACCGGCTATTTTTTTGTCGCCGACGTAGATGTCATTGGGCCATTTGATAGATACGTTGCCGGTATAGCGGCTGATAAAATCGAAGCATCCGAGGGCAATGACCATGGAAACGGCAAACTGTCTGGAGGCTTCGAGGTGTGCGGGTTTGAGCAATACGGTCATGGAAATATTGCGATGGGGGGCACTTTCCCATTTATTGGCGGCTTGCCCGCGTCCCTGAGTCTGTTGCCAGGTGAGTACCACGGTGCGGTCGGTCCATTCAGAAGCGGGCATTTCGGCTGCCAGGATGTTGGTGGATGCCAGTTCCGGGTATTCTTTGACGGTAAAGTTGCCTAATGGATAGCTTTTCATACTTCTTTCTTTATATTTCATCGGGCAAAGATACTTGATTTCTGTCATTTAATTCCGCCAATAAGCTAAAGAGATAAAAAAATCCCTCCGGAAATTTCCGGAGGGAGATAGGTTTACTGGATTTCGATGGTCCGACCATTTTGTTCTTCAGGGATAATGACCTGTTTGGGAATGTCGATGGTCAGTACTCCGTGTTCGACTTTGGCTTGTATTTTTTCTTTTTCTACATCATCCGGCAGTATCATTGCCTGTTGGAATTTGGAGTAGGAAAATTCACGCCTTAAATAGCGACCTTCGTTTTTGTGTTCCTCCTGTTCTGATTTCTTTTCCATGGTAACGACCAGTTGATTGTTGTTTTCGATTTTGATTTGAAAATCTTCTTTGGTCATGCCCGGAGCTGCTATTTCTATTTCATAGTTGTTTTCGGTTTCGCGAATGTTGATTGCGGGTGCAGTTGCATTTGCTTTTTCCATCCAATTGTTATCGAAGAAGTCATTAAAGATATCCGGTAACCAATTTTGTGTTCTTCTTACAGGTACCATAATTAAGTCCTCCTATTATTTAGTTTAACATATTTGTTTTTGATCTGTTTTGTTTTGCAGATTCACTTTTCTTTATTTCAATAAGTGTGCTATGGATGATGTTTTAAGCAATTTTAATATTTATATCTGTTTTATAGTGAGTATGTTATGTAAAAATGTCATCTTATTTTGCCGAGATGGAAAAATTGTCTTGAATGCTGAAATTATGGCAGTGGCTTGTTCGGAGATATTAATTTCGTAATTTTGTGGAAACTGAAAAATGCAATGTAATGAAACTGGTGTCTATAATTTTATTTTTGACTTTGATTCATGGCGAGGAGTCATTGGAGCATTTGCCGATAGAGTTGGAAAAGGTGTTGAAGGAAGTGCCGCGTGATATCGTGATAGCGCATCGAGGAACGACCTATTGGGCGCCGGAGGAGACGGAGGTGGCGATGCGCTGGGCCCGGAATATTGGGGCTGATTATTTGGAATTTGATTTGCAGCGGACGAAAGATGGTGTGTTGATAGCGTTGCATGATGAGAATTTGAAGCGTACGACCAATGTGGCTGAAGTCTTCCCGGAACGGGTAGATGCTCCGGTGTCGGCCTTTACATTGGATGAATTACGTCGATTGGATGCCGGAAGCTGGTTTAATAAAGCTAATCCGGAACGGGCCAGAACGGAGTTTGCCGGGCAGGATATACTGACACTGGAAGATGTGGTTAATATTGCAGAGGGAAAACGCATTGTCCGTGACGGTGAGGGAAGACGCATTTACCGTCTGGATGTACAAGGACGTAAATGTACACAATATGAGGATGATCCGGCAGATAACGGAAATCGTCCCGGTATTTATCCGGAAACCAAGGAACCGCATTTGTTTCCCGGAATGGAGAGGGATCTTGCCAAGGAACTGGAACGTTTGGGATGGTATCATGTGCAGGTAAAGAATCTGAAAAAGATAGAGGTGAAACCGGGGTGTGTGGGAATTGCCAATACCGGGGGGAGAGTGATTTTGCAGACTTTTTCAGAAGAGAGTCTGGCCAAACTGGAACAGGCTTTTGTACGTCGGATTCCAACTTGTTTCCTTTTGTGGCTGGGCGATGGGATTTCGGATTTGAAAGAAAATACGCCGGAGGAGTATATTGCGAAAATCAATTATGGAATCAGACATGGCGCTGTCATTATAGGACCCAGTATTGCCGGCAAACCGAATGATTATCCGGATTTATTGGCTCCCTGGCAAGGTGAGCTGATTCATCGGGCGGGTTTGAGCATTCATCCGTATAGTTTTGATACGGAGGAGCAGATGACGGAATATACCGGCCGGAAAACCAAGAATCCGGCTCTGAATCGTACGGACGGAATGTTTACAAACAGAGCGGATATGACTTTGCAGTTCTATCGGAAGATTTTGACCGGGCCGGATAATAGGCTGCAGGGAAAGCGTCTGTATACGGCGGAAGAGGTGCTGGACGAACTGATTTTCTCTTCTCGGCAGCAAGTGGAAGAAAACGGGATAAAGGATGAAATGAAAGGTCTGGAATTATTGGATTAAAAATGAAAATGATTCGTAGAAAAAAGAAAATTTCATTATTTTTGCAAGATAACTCAATAATTGACATAATTATCTGGGATAATTAGACATTATATTTATGGCAGAAATTTATTCGGAAGATTCAATCAGAACATTGGATTGGCAAGAACATATCCGTCTGCGGCCCGGTATGTATATCGGAAAGCTGGGGGATGGTTCGGCCGCTGATGACGGTATTTATATTTTAGTGAAAGAGGTTGTAGACAACTCGATAGATGAGTTTGCTATGGGGACCGGAACTGAAATTCGGATTACGGTGGAAGACCGGAAAGTGACGGTGCGTGATTTTGGGCGTGGAATTCCATTGGGAAAGCTGGTAGATGCTTCATCAAAAATGAATACCGGAGCAAAGTATGACTCGGAAGCTTTTAAAAAGGTAGTAGGGTTGAATGGTGTGGGTATCAAGGCTGTGAATGCTCTGTCAGAGATGTTCGAGATTCAGTCTTTCCGTGGCGGGAAAATGAAATATGTCAGTTATTCGCGGGCAAAGATTGTAGAGGAACGCGAAATAGAGGATACAGATCAGCCTGACGGTACGCAGGTAGTGTTTCTCGCAGACAAGGAGATTTTCGGGAACTATCATTTCATTGCGGATTATCTGGAAGCAATGGTGAAGAATTATGTCTTTTTGAATACCGGTCTGACAATTGTGTTCAATGATCATAAGTATTTTTCGAAACACGGCCTGTATGATTTGTTGACCGAAAATATGAATGGTGACGGACTTTATCCGATTATCCATTTGAAAGGGGATGATATCGAGATTGCCATGACGCATGGACGGCAGTATGGTGAGGAGTATTATTCGTTTGTCAACGGACAGCATACAACGCAGGGGGGGACGCATCTGGCAGCTTTCCGGGAGGCATTGAGCAAGACGATACGAGATTTTTATAAGAAAGATTTTGACGTTTCGGATATCAGGACTTCTATCATCGGTGCTATCAGCATCAAGGTGCAGGAGCCGGTGTTTGAGTCGCAGACCAAGACGAAATTGGGATCGAAAGATATGGGACCCGACGGACCGACAGTGCGCAATTTCGTGATGGATTTTATGACCCGGGAATTGGATAATTATCTACACCGGAATCCGGATACTGCGGAGGTGCTGTTGAAGAAGATTGTGGAGACGGAGCGGGAGAGAAAAGCAATGGCGGGTGTGCAGAAGATTGCCCGAGAACGAGCCAGGCAGGTGAGTTTGAATAATAAGAAATTGAGGGATTGCAGGGTGCATTTTAATTCGAATCATGAGTTGAAGAATGAGTCTTCAATTTTTATTACAGAGGGAGATTCGGCGAGCGGTTCGATTACCAAATCGCGCAATGTGAATACGCAGGCTGTATTCAGTTTGCGCGGTAAGCCGTTAAATTCGTATGGATTAACGAAAAAGGTGGTGTATGAGAACGAGGAGTTTAATTTGTTGCAGGCTGCTTTGAACATAGAGAACGGCTTGGAGGAGTTGCGTTATAATAACGTGATTATTGCTACTGATGCCGATGTGGACGGGATGCATATCCGCTTGTTGCTGCTGACTTTCTTTTTGCAGTTTTTCCCGGATCTGGTGCGCAGAGGACATGTTTATATTTTGCAGACTCCTTTGTTCAGAGTGCGTAACAAAAAAGAGACGCGCTATTGCTATTCGGATGCGGAACGTGAAAATGCCATCCGCCGTTTAGGACCGAAACCGGAGATTACGCGCTTTAAAGGTTTGGGTGAGATTTCGCCTTCCGAGTTTGTGCATTTTATCGGCAAGGATATCCGTCTGGAGCCGGTCCGTATCTCAAAAGGGGATTCCATCAGTAAGGTGTTGAGTTATTATATGGGTAAAAACACACCGGAAAGACAGGATTTTATCATAGAGAATCTGTATGTCGAAAAAGATGAATTGCGGTAATTTAAAATAGATATTTATGGGTGAGGATATATTAGAGGACGTTGGCAGTATCCGTTCTATCCAGCATTTGGACGGAATGTATCAGAAATGGTTTTTGGATTATGCATCGTATGTGATTTTGGAGCGGGCTGTGCCGTATGTGGATGACGGACTGAAGCCGGTGCAGAGACGTATTTTGCATTCAATGCGGGAAATGGATGACGGGCGTTATAACAAGGTGGCTAATATTATCGGTAATACGATGAAATATCATCCGCATGGGGATGCATCCATCGGTGATGCCCTGGTGCAATTGGGACAAAAGGATTTGTTGGTGGATTGCCAGGGCAATTGGGGGAATATTCTGACCGGTGATGGAGCTGCTGCTCCCCGTTATATTGAGGCAAGACTGTCGAAATTTGCTTTGGAAGTGGTGTTTAATCCGAAAACGACTCAATGGAAGCAGTCGTATGACGGACGCAATCGCGAACCAGTGACGCTGCCGGTGAAATTTCCTTTGTTGTTGGCTCAGGGGGTGGAAGGTATTGCTGTCGGTCTGGCATCGAAGATTTTGCCGCATAATTTCAATGAATTGATAGATGCCTGTATCGCTCATCTACAGCAGGAAGAGTTTGTGCTTTATCCGGATTTTCCAACGGGAGGGATGATTGATGTTTCGAAATATTGTGACGGTATGCGGGGGGGGAATGTGAAAATACGAGCCAAAATCGAAAAGGACAGTACCAATAAGGTGTTGCGTATTACAGAAATTCCGTTTGGACGTACCACCCAGTCGCTGATTGACAGTATTATCAAGGCAAATGATAAGGGTAAGATTAAAATCAAGAAAATCGATGACAATACAGCGCAAAATGTAGAGATTCTGATACAATTGGCTGCTGGGGTATCATCAGACAAGACGATAGATGCCCTGTATGCGTTTACGGATTGTGAATTGTCAATTTCTCCGAATTCCTGTGTGATTGATCATGAGAAACCGTGTTTTATGCCGGTGTCGGATATTTTGAGAAAGTCGGCAAATGATACGGTGGCTCTGTTGAAACTGGAATTGGAAATCCGATTGAAGGAGTTGCTGGAGGATTTGCATTTTGTGTCTTTGGAGCGGATTTTTATTGAGGAACGAATATATAAGGATAAGGAATTTGAGGAGGGTGAGACTTTGGAGGTTGTCATTGCTCATGTATATAAGCGTTTGCAGCCGTTTTTGCCGAAATTGTATCGGGAAGTGACAGATGATGATGTGAAGCGTTTGCTGGAAATCAAGATGAAACGCATTCTGAAATTCAGCTCGGAGGAGGCAGACCGGTATATTCAGGCTTTGGAGGGTGAGATAGCGGAGGTGAAAAATAATATTGAGAATATTATTCCTTATTCCATTGCCTATTATGAGCGAATCAAGGAAAAGTATGGCAAAGGGAAAGAGCGTAAGACGGAAATCCGTAATTTTGAGAATATAGAGGCGGCGAAGGTTGTGATAGCCAATGAGAAGTTGTATATCAACCGGGAAGAGGGATTTATCGGTACGTCTTTGAAAAAAGATGAATTTATCTGTGAATGTTCGGATATTGATGAGGTGATTATCTTTAAGAAGGATGGTACTTATTATGTAACGAAGGTAGCCGATAAGATTTTTGTAGGGAAGGATGTGTTGTATGCCAATGTGTTTAAAAAAAATGATAAGCGAACGATTTACAATGTAGCTTATCGAGACGGAAAATATGGCGTGACCTATGTGAAGCGGTTTTATGTGACCGGAGTGACGAGGGAGCGGGAGTATAATCTTACAAAAGGTACTTCCGGTTCGCGAGTGCTTTATTTTTCGGCTAATTCTAATGGGGAGGCAGAAATTATCAAGGTATGTCTGAAACCGAAGCCAACCCTTAAGAAGTTGGTTTTTGAATATGATTTTGCTGATTTGGCGATAAAGGGAAGGGATTCACAAGGAAATATTCTTTCGAAAAATGATGTGCATAAAATCAGTGTGGTGCAGAAGGGTGTTTCTACTTTGGGAGGCAGGAAAATTTGGTTGGATGAGGATGTATTGCGATTGAATACCGATAATCGGGGAAAATTCTTAGGTGAATTTCAAGGGGGAGAACGTATTCTGATTGTGAATGAAACCGGTACTTATTATACTTCTGATTTTGATTTGAGCAATCACTATGAAGAAGGGTATCGAATATTTGAGAAATTTGATCCTGAGAAGGTTTGGGCAGCCGTATTCTTTGATGCTGATCAGAATTACTTTTATTTGAAGCGTTTCCGTTTTGAGGAGTCTGCGAAATTGAACAGTTTTATCGGTGATGCGAAGGATTCGTATTTGGTGTGTTTGAGTGATGAACAGCACCCGCGTTTTGAAGTGATATTTGGAGGACGTTACGAAGCACGTCCGGCAGAGGTGATTGTGGCAGAAGATTTTATTGCAGAGAAGTCATTTAAGGCGCGAGGCAAGCGTGTAACTACATTTGAGGTGAAGGAGATTCGGGAAATTGAACCTTTGGAGCCGGCAACGGAAGGAGTTGAGGAGGTGGAACTTGAAATTACCAATCCTGAAGAAGTGGACGGAAAAATGCAGATGACTTTGAATTTTAGTCAGAAAGAAGAATGAAATATTTTTTAGTGGGATATATGGCTTGCGGAAAAAGTCGGCGAGGGCGTTTAATGGCAGAAAGTCTGGGAGTCTGTTTTATTGATTTGGACGATTATATCGAACGACGTGAGATGAGGACAATCCCGCAGATTTTTGCTATTGCCGGAGAGGAAATCTTTCGAAAACTCGAAAGACTTTATTTGCACGAAGTATGTGAGTTATATAAGGATTTTGTAATGGCAACAGGGGGAGGAACCCCTTGTTTTTTTGATAATATGGAATATATGAACCGACAAGGCAAAACGATCTTTTTGAATACGGATATTGATGTTATTGTCAGTCGTTTAGTGAAAGCTAAATTTCGCCGTCCGCTGCTCAGCCGATTGAATGGTGATGAGATTTATCTATTTGTTGAAAAACATTTACAAGAGCGGATGCCTTATTATCTGCAGGCTCAAGAGATAGAAAATAGCTATTAGTTTTGATGTTATGGGAGAACGTATCACTTTTCGAAGGAATGAAAGGTTAAAGGTGATTAAGCCTTATTGGCGGGGAAATCCTGTTGTAAGAGGGCGGTTTGTAAATCGCCAGCATCGGGTGAAACATGGTGTGGGCAATGTGATGAAGTGGCGTTTTTCTCCAAATCCACAAAGAAAAGAAAAACGTCTTGAAAATTGGGAGCCGTATGTGATTCCGGTTTATAGTCTGGAACATTTGAAAGGTAATTTTTTGGTATGGTTGGGACATAATTCTTTTTATATGCAGATGGCAGGCAGGCGGATTATGTTTGATCCTGTTTTTGGAAACATTCCTTTTGTCAAGCGGAAAAGTAAATTTCCTGCAAATCCGTCAGTGTTTAAGGATATAGATTATTTATTGGTCAGCCATGATCATTTTGACCATTTGGACAAACCGAGTGTTGTGAAACTGTTTGAAAAAAATCCGCAGATGAAGGTATTTTGCGGATTAGGAGTGGGAGAATTGATTCAGGGCTGGTGTCCGGATATGGAGGCCGTGGAGGCCGGCTGGTATCAGCAATTGGATGACGGTCAGTTGAAGATCACTTTTCTTCCGGCACAGCATTGGGGAAAACGTTCGTTGAATGATGGAGGGCAGCGTTTGTGGGGTGCTTTTATGTTACAGGGAGACGGCTTGTCGCTGTATTATGGTGGTGATACAGGATATTCGAATCATTTTGTAGAGATACCGGAACTGTTCGGAGATCCTGATTATGCTTTGTTGGGGATCGGAGCCTATAAACCGCGTTGGTTTATGCAACCTAATCATATTTCGCCTTATGATTCATTGACAGCTTCTGAGGAAATGCATGCAAAAGTAACGATACCGATGCACTATGGAACATTTGATTTGTCGGATGAACCGTTAAGTGATCCGCCTTCCGTGTTTGCCGAGGAGGCCAAAAAACGCGGTGTTCGGGTGAAAATACCGACTTTGGGTGAAATTGTTAAATTGTCAAAGTAAAATTATATTTTATGTGTGAATTGGAAAATAAAGAAGGTATGTTGAATAGAAAAGATGCTCTTGATGTTATTTTTTCGCGTAAAAGTGTGAGGAAATATTTGTCACAGCCGGTAGAAAAGGAAAAGGTAGAATTGTTGCTAAAGGCAGGTATGTCTGCTCCCAGTGGTAAAGATGTCCGTCCATGGGAGTTTGTGGTTGTGGAGGACCGGGCTGTATTGGATGCGATGGCTGAAGGTTTGCCTTATGCCAAAATGTTAAAGGATGTTTCGTTGGCTATTGTTATTTGTGGTGACGTAACGAAATCTTCGTATTGGTATGTAGATTGTTCTGCAGTGGCACAGAATATTTTGCTAGCTGCAGAAGCTCTTGGTTTAGGAGCTGTATGGACTGCTGCTTATCCCTATCAAGAGCGGATGGATGTGGTGAGGAAATATACAGGACTGCCTGAAAATATAGAAACTTTATGTGTTATTCCGGTCGGTTATCCTGCTAAGCCGTATGTGGCAAAGGATAAATGGGATGACTCGAAGGTTCATTGTAATAAGTGGTGATATTTTATGAAATACAGGGAGGATCAGATTTTGGATTTGATAAATAGTGGGAATCATGAAGGTTTGAAATGTCTTTTTGATTCCTATTATAAACCTCTTTGTGTTTTTGCGATGAATTTTTTAGATTCTTTTGAAGAGGCCGAAGATGTTGTGCAAGATGTTTTTGTGAAATTTTGGGAGCAATTCAGTTGCCGTCATTTCGAAGGTTCTTTTAAAGCTTATTTATTTTCTTCGGTACAATATGCATGTGTGCGTGAGTTAAAAAAGAGAATTAAATACAACTTTCAGTCATTGGAGTGTTTAACGGATCATGCAATCAATACGGAGGAAGATTTTACTGCTGAATATCAAAAATTGTATACTGAGCTTTCCCATTTACCAAAGCAATGTCGCAAGGTGTTTGAGTTAATCGTATTGCATGATATGAAATACAAGGAAGTGGCAGATTTTTTAGGGATTTCTGTCAATACTGTGAAAACGCATTTTGCCCGTGCCTTGAAACAACTGCGGGGTTCACTTGATTTGCTTGTCTTAATACTCCTTTTTAATTTTTCTTGAAATTTTTCTTGTTTTCGTTCACCCATTTTTGATAAACGGTACTTTTGGTAATAAAAGAAGGTACATTTTATTGAAGAATTATGAACGAAGAGAAGCTTGTCGATTATATATACCGCTATTGTAAGCATGAATTATCTGATAAAGAGTATACAGAATTAAATTCTTGGCTTGAAAAGGATATTAATCGCTATAAATTTGAAGATTATCTGAAATTATACAAGAATGGGCGCAAAATCGGTTGCTGGAGGGCGGTTAACGAAACTGTTGCCTGGAATAGGATTTCAGACAGGATTTCTCATGTGTCGCCAGTGAAATCACCTCGTATAAAATTCTGGTGGCGCTATGCTGCTGTCGTTGTGTGTGTGTTGGGTATCGGGTTGGCATTTTATCATTTAGCTGAAGATAAAACGACAGACCTGGGTGACGTGACAACACAGATTGCACCGGGAAGCAGGAAGGCCGTGTTGCATTTGTCCAATGGCAGCGAAGTGGCATTGGGAAATGGTGCCAGCGGTGTGTTGACCGAGAAGAACGGGGTAAAAATAAATTATGCGGAGGAGGCGTCATTGACGTATGAAACAGCGGAATCAGCAGGTGAGGAGATGGTTTACAACAAGATTGTCGTTCCCCGCGGCGGAGAGTATTCCCTGATTCTGGCTGACGGCTCAGAGGTGTATCTGAATGCGGAAAGCGAACTGACCTATCCGGTGGCATTTAAAGGAAAAGAACGTAAGGTGACTTTGAAGGGAGAGGCTTTCTTCAAGGTGAAAAAAGACCAGAAGCATCCTTTTATTGTACAGAGCAATTACAACAAGATAGAGGTTGTCGGTACTCAATTTAATGTATCCGCTTATAATGAAAAATATATTAAGACTACTTTGGTGGAAGGGGCTGTAAAAGTGGCCAACGATAAAGAGATGCAGTTGTTGAAGCCGGGAGAACAGGCGATATGCAGCTCGAACAGCTTGGAAGTGAAAAATGTTGATACACAGATTGTCATAGCCTGGGTACAAGGTGTATTTGAATTTGAAAATATGAAATTGAAAGAAATTACGGAGCAGTTGGGAAGATGGTATGATGTGGAATTTGTTTTTGTGAATCCGGAATTGGAAGAAATTATTTATACCGGAGCTGTAACCCGTTACCATGATTTGGGATTTGCATTGAATCTTTTGAAGGAATTGTCCGATTTGCAATTTATTTTAGAAGGCAAGCTGGTGAAGGTGGTGAAAAGGAAATGACTATGTGTGTGCTACAAACTATATGATATACTACTAATTTAAAATCCTAACATTATGAAAAGAAAATCCAAACACTTATCCACGGTGCACTTATATATTAAGTTGTGCTGCTTCTTTGTGTTTATGCTCAGTTGGGAAGTGCAGGCCTCTTCCCAAGAGAAAGTATCGATCAATATGAAGGAGAAAACACTGCGTGAAGTTTTGAAATCGTTCAAGGAACAGACAGGAATTCATTTTATGTACAATATGGCTGATGTGGATGTCAACAAGATTGTGTCTGTCCAGGTGAAAAATCTGGGGTTGGACGAGACTTTGCAAACTATATTCGGTCCATTGCCTTATCAATATAAGAAGGTGAAGGACTATATCCTGATAATCAAGAAGGAGATACCGCAAAAACAGGAGAATGAGCGACGTATTGTCAAAGGGAGGGTGGTTGACAAGGATGGAAATCCTTTACCGGGAGTTTCTGTCCTGGTGAAGGGTACGGTATCCGGAGTTGCCACTGATATAGAGGGTCGTTTTGAGATACACCTGAATCCTTCCGAGCGAGTCCTGATTTTTTCGTTTGTCGGAATGCGTTCCAAAGAAGTTTCTGTGGACAAAAATGAACTGTATGTCGTGATGGAAAGCGTGGCAGAGCTGATGAATGAGGTGGTGGTCACCACCGGTTACCAGAATATTGAAAAACGCAAATTGTCGTCATCCGTTTTCTCCATTGACGGAGATGTGGTGAGAGAGGGTGCCGCTTTGGGACTGGACAATATGCTGCAGGGAAAGATTCCGGGTATGAATGTCATGGCTTCCACTTCTACTCCAGGTGCTGCAACCAAGATAAGAATCCGCGGTTCTTCGACCATTTCAGGAAATCAGGAACCGTTATGGGTGGTGGATGGATTTATTTTGGAAGATCCTGTACCCATTTCTGCAGAAGAGCTGAACAGTCTGGATAATGTCAATCTGATCGGTAATGCGATATCTTCATTGAACCCTGAAGATATCGATCGTATAGATGTATTGAAGGATGCTTCCGCTACAGCCATTTATGGCGTCAGAGCTGCAAACGGTGTCATTGTGATTACTACGAAAAAAGGTAAGATGGGAAACCCCAAAATCCGTTATTCTATGAATCTTTCTATCAATGAGCGTCCTGAGTATGACGGTTTGTACCGGATGAATTCGAAAGAAAGAATAGAAGTTTCGAAGGAAATTGAACAAAAAGGATTGCCTTTTGGTGTGCAGCCTGCTCGTGTTTCTTATGAAGGAGCACTGATGGATCTGTATGACAGAACGATTAGTTATGAAGAATTTCAGCAAAGAGTAAAAAGGCTGGAAGAAGTAAATACCGACTGGTTTGACATTATTTACCGAACTTCTTTGACACAGAAACATAATCTGTCAGTGTCCGGAGCCAATGATAAAGTAAATTATTATTTTTCCGGTTCTTTCCAGAATGCACGTGCTACAGTGAGAAAGACAGGCGTGAAACAATTCAACGGTCTGATGAAACTGGGCATCAATCTATATTCTAATCTGAAACTGGATTTGCAGATGAGGGCATCAACTGACAACAAGGAGTATCTGCATCCGAAAATTTCCCCCTATTCCTATGCGTTCAAAACGTCACGGGCTATCCCCTGTTATAATGAAGACGGAACTCTGTCGTTCTATAACAAAACTCAAGGTTTTGAAGTTCCTCTGCAGTATAATATTGTCAATGAAATGAACAATACGGGAAACAGTATAAACGGAACTTCCATCAATTTCAATGCAAATCTGTTGTGGGAAATCATACCGAACCTGCGCCTGACCGGAGCGATAAGCTACAGCCGTTCCCATACGGAAGAGAAAGAATGGTTTAATGAAGAGTCATATGTAGCAACGGATCTGCGTCATTATAATTATGGACAGGAATTGCCTGAAAGTAAATATTGGAGAGAAGAACAGTGTAAATTGCCTTATGGTGGCGGTTTAAGAAATAAAGATACGCGCAATACCTCTTATACCGTACGTGCGCAGGTGGATTACCGGTTGAATTTTTTGACAATGCACGAACTGACATTAGTTTTGGGAACTGAAGCACGTTCTTCCAAATATGAAGGACTGAGTACCATTCAATACGGTTACTTACCAGATAGAGGTGAAAAATTTGTGGAGATAGATCCGATACAGTGGCCTAAATACAATGAGCTGGTGAAGTCAAATCCTAATATCATCACCAATTCCCTGACAAATATCGCATCCTATTATGGAACGTTGACCTATGCCTACGGCGGGCGCTATATTGCCAATTTCAATATACGTGCCGACGGTTCAAACAGCTTCGGACAGGACAAGAGCAACCGCTTCCTGCCTGTGTGGTCCGCCTCTGTGAGATGGAATGTACAGGAAGAATCGTTCCTGAAGAATGTGATGTGGCTAAACTTGTTTGCCGTGAGAGGTTCGTATGGTATCCAAGGTAACGTATCTTCGGATCAGACTCCGAATCTGTTGATCAAGTTAGGAAGCTTCGATGCCGTATCCAAACAGTATACCTCCAAATTATCCAAATTACCCAATCCGACATTGAGATGGGAAAAGACAGAATCATACAATATCGGTGTTGACTTTGCGTTTCTGAGCAACCGCATTGCAGGTAGTGTGGAGGTGTACCGCAAGAAAGGTTCCAACCAGATCATCTCGAAAGAGGTGACCAGTACGACGGGTAGCACGACCATGACCCTGAATGCAGGAAATATGGAAAACAAAGGATATGAACTGGTATTGAACCTGATTCCCGTAAGGACTAAAAAATTCACCTGGGCATTGAACCTGAATGGTGCCAGAAATATCAATAAGGTGACCCGGTCCGGTATTACGACCGAGTATGGCTACCGTGATTTTCTGACGGGTGTCGCAATTATCCCCAATAAATCATTGAACTCTTTCTACTCTTACAAATATGATAAACTGGATGCAAACGGTCTGCCAACCTTCAAAGATATAGAAGAAACAGAGGGTATTACAAAAGAGGAGATGTTTGCAAAAGTGTTTGAGTATTCCGGAAAGCGAATTCCTGACATCACTGGCGGTATCGGAACCAGTGTCTCTTATTCGAATCTGACTGTCGGAGTATTCTTCTCCTATAGTCTGGGCAGCAAAATCCGTCTGAACGACCTGTATAATAGTTTCGGTCAGAGGTTACCGCAGCCACAGCAGAACATGCACAAGGATTTCGTGAACCGTTGGCGTCAGCCCGGTGATGAAAACCATACGGATATTCCAGTATTGACAATAGACCCGATGGATATGTTCGGTTGGAAATCCGATAGAAAAATCGAAATTGCGGACAATGCATGGGAAATGTACAATAAGAGCAATCTGAGAGTCGTTTCCGGTAATTATTTGAGGTTGAAAAACTTGTATGTACGTTATGCAGTAGGTCAGAAATTGTGTCATAAACTGTATGCAAAGAGCATCAATTTCCGTTTTGAAGCTACCAATCTCTGGCTGTTGGCTGCCAAGAAATTGAACGGTCAGGATCCTGAGCAGATAGTATTGGGAGGTTCGACAACACCTCCGACATCTTCCTATACCTTTGGTTTGGATATAACGTTTTAAAATATAGAAAATTATGAAAAGGTTAATTATATTAGTACTGGCATCTGTTTTATTCGGGGCATGTTCTGATTTTCTGGAGGAAACTTCACAGGACCTGATAGTACCGAAGTCAGTGAAAGATTATGAAGAATTCCTGTTTGGCGAAGGTTATCTGAAGGATGACATTTCAGTGCATACTTGGCTGGATATAATGACTGATGATGTCAAGGAAAATATATCAGGATGGTCATTCGGTTCGGATTCCCGTACTGACGGTTTCGGATATTATACCTGGCAAAAGTCACCGGAAGAGACCATTTCCGGGGCATTGCGCAAAGACAATGCGTGGGAAACCTATTATCACTCCATATTGATTTGTAATGTTGTGCTGGATGCCATGGGTGATATGGAGGGTAGCGAGCAAAGAAAGGCTGTCTTGAAGGGCGAGGCCCATGCGTTGAGAGCCTGGTGTTATTTTATGCTGGTGAATCTGTATGGCGAACCTTATAACAAAACTATGGCTGAAAACCTTTTAGGTGTGCCTTTGAATGAGGTGGTGGGAATGGAAGACAAACATTTTTCCAGGGCATCGGTGGCTGTTGTATATGAGCAGATAGAGAAGGACCTGGCAGATGCTATTCGGTATTTCACTACTTATGGTTCGGGAAAATCGGTGTTCCGTTGGAATCTTCCTGCAACTTATCTGCTGGCTTCGCGGGTAAGTCTCTATAAAAAAGATTATGATAAGGTAATTGAATATGCGAATAAAGTAATTGCAACTAATCCGCAATTGTATGATTTGGCAACAATGAGCAGTGACGATCATTTTATTAATAACAAAAATCCAGAGGTGTTATTTACTTATGGAAATTATCTGATTCCTTATTTTGCGACTCTTGCCAAGTGTAATTTTCCAGCTTCTGATGATTTAATAGCTTCTTTAGGTAATAATGACTACCGGAAGACAGCTTTTCTTCAGAAAAGAAATTCGAACTATACTGCCAATAAAGGCTATTCCTCCGGAGAAACCAATCTTTACGGTTTTGCATTACGTACGGCAGAAGCCTATCTGAACCGAGCAGAAGCTTATGCCGAGACCGGAAACACAGAGAAGGCCATGGCTGACTTGAAGGTCATCCGCATGAATCGTCTGAAGGTGTATGAAGAGTTGACTGCTGTCTCCAAGGAAGAGGCAATCGTCCGTGTCAGAGAGGAACGCCGTCGCGAATTGTGTTTTGAATACCATAGATGGTTTGATCTGAGACGGTGGGACAGACCGCGTATCGAACATACTTTTACCCGTGACATCAAAAAGCCGGAGACTGTGGAAAGATATGTACTGGAAGAGAATGATAAGGCATATACCCTGTCTCTGCCCCGCTCTGTAGTGGAATCGGATCCGATGATTGAGGATTTTATCCGTCCGGACAGAGAGAACCTGAATGCGAAAACCGAATAGTGAAAGTGTAATCTTAAATTTTGAGTATTATGAAAAATCAATGGATTTTATATATCTTGGTCGGGTTTATGTTTTCTTCCTGCTATAAGGAAGAGGATATAAAAGGGGAGACACCTGAACCCAAATACCATCTGGAAGACAGTGACAACCCTCTGGATCACTATATCTATGAGTTTAATAAGGAGAACGGGAACTATATCCTATATGATTATACGGAGATGGATTATAAATGGAATATGAGTATTTTACTGGATACCAGATTGGTGAAACAGACAAACAGGGAGATTTTAGAGAAGGGTATTCCGTATATGCGGGAAGTGCTGTTTGATGATTACAGTACTGATTTTAAGAGGAAATATTTTCCCTTCAAAATCCTGATGGCCGATTCTATATATGTTGAAAAAAATGGTATTGTTTATGGAGATGAAGCGGCAGATGGTGGTTTGAGTTTCTTGGCAATCGGTAAAATCCGTTCGGGAATAGATACCATTTCGAATGACAGCTTGCTGAAACGGAAAGGAGAGGTACAGGCAACTTTCTGGGCTTATTTCCTATATAATAATGAAATGTTGAAATTGTCGAATGCATATTGGAATATTAGTAATGAATATTATGGAGTGAATTTAAAAATGTTGGATAATAATTCCAAATTGAAGCCGGATGAGGTGGATGTGAAGAAATATGGTTTCTGGGATCGTAACAGGGCATCGGATAGTGGAGAGAGATATTGTATAGCGCCAGATAAAACATTGGATATATACCAGTTTATTCAAATGATTGTAACCCATACGGCAGAGGAAATGGAAAAATTAATGGCAGGATATGATAAATTGAAGGATAAGTATTATTTGTTAATAAACCAATTAAAGGATGTTTATGGTGTGGATATTCAAGCAATCGGTAATTCTAAATCACATTAAATATTAAGGTATGAAAAACAAATTTTTATTTATGATTGTGCTGCTATTGGCAATGTGTATGTCAGTGCAGGCAAATGACGGTAAACGCAAGAAAAGTAAAAAGCAGAAGGCAGCTTCGACGGCTTTGAGTGCGATGATGAAAAAAGACAAAGCTGACGATAAGGACGATTATGGGAAATTTATCACGAAGGAGGCGAAGACTAAAAAAGGTCTGATTACCCTGCATATGGTGAAGAGTACATTATATATGGAAATTCCCTTGAACCTGATGGGAAAACAGATGTTATTTGCCGGTCGTGTCGCTGAAATCAGTAATAACAATGATGTGATTGCCGGACAGATGCCTCAAGATCCGATGTTGGTGGAGTGGAGCTTGAATGGAGAAAAGGTATACTTACATCAGACAGTTAGTGAGTCAATATGCAATCCAAACGAGACGATCGCTGCTTCTTTGGAAAAAAACAATATGACCCCTGTCTTCAAGGCTTTTCCTATCAAGGCTTTTAATAAAGATTCAAGTGCAGTGCTGATTGATGCAACAAAGCTTTTCTGTGTTGATGAAAAACCTGCATCTCCTTTTATTCCTTCTTCTCCATTTGATGCTTTATTTGGTATGAAAAGATTGAAAGGTACATTTAAATCTGATTTGTCATCAATAGTTGATTTTAAATCATTCCCACAAAATATATCAGTGAAGAGCCGTTTGGTGTATACCGTCAATGGAGAACCTTTCTCTGCCGTTGTCCATCTTTCCATGATTCAGTTGCCGGATGAACCTATGCGTCCCCGTATTCTGGATCCCAGAATGGGATATTTCTCTGACCGGAAAATTCTTTATTCAACCGAGAAAGATGGTAGTGAGCGTATTGCCTATATAAACAGATGGAGACTGGAGCCGAAACCCGAAGATATCGAGCGCTATAAAAACGGAGAATTGGTGGTTCCAGCCAAACAAATTGTCTACTATGTGGATGATGCACTACCTGAAAAATGGAAAAAATATATCAAGTTAGGAATTGAAGACTGGCAAAAGGCTTTTGAGGCAATCGGTTTTAAGGATGCAATTATTGCCAGAGACTATCCTAAGGATGATCCGAATTTTGATCCTGACGATATTCGTTATTCCTGTTTCCGTTATGCAACAACTACTATTGCCAATGCCATGGGCCCGTCTTGGACAGATCCTCGTTCCGGAGAGATTATCCAAGGTTCTGTTTACATGTATCATGATGTGCTGAAACTATTGCACAATTGGAAGTTTGTCCAGACAGCCCAAGTGGACCTTAAAGCGCGAGATGCCGTGTTTGATGAGGCAACGATGGGTGCCAGCCTGCGCTATGTGGCTTCACACGAAATCGGACATACTTTAGGATTGATGCATAATATGGGAGCATCTTACTCTATCCCCGTGGATTCTTTGCGTTCTCCGAGTTTTACTGCAAAATACGGAACCACAACTTCCATCATGGATTATGCACGTAATAATTATGTGGCACAGCCGGAGGATAAAAATGTGAGTCTGATACCGCCACTTTTGGGTGTCTATGATATTTTCATGATCAAATTAGGCTATGCTCCGATTTATGACGCTGCAACCCCTGCTGATGAATATGAAACGTTGAACCGTTGGATACTGGAGAAGGTGAATGATCCGATGTATACTTATGGCGCACAGCAAATATTGGGAGTTGTTGATCCTGCTTCGCAATCAGAATCATTAGGAGATGATGCCGTGAAAGCGAGTCGTTATGGAATCAAAAACTTGAAGTATATTATGGATCATTTGATAGAGTGGAGTACGGAAGTAAATAGACCCTATAAGCAGACTAAAGAGTTGTATAAAGAATTAATTAATCAGTATCAGCGTTATATGGGACATTGTATGGCTTATATCGGAGGTCTGTATTTGAAAAATCCGGTTGTCGGTGACGGACAGAAAGCTTTTGTTCCCGTAACTAAAGAGAAACAGAAAGAGGTGGTCGGCTTTTTCATGAATGAATTTAAAGATCAACCCCAATGGATGGCTAAAAAAGAAATATTGACGTTATGGAATTCCGGTAATGATGTCGTTGCAAGTTTGCAGGCAACTTTATTGAGAAATTTATTAAATGGCAATACTTTGGGCAAAGTTGGCGTCAATGCAAAATATTCGGATAATCCTTATACACAAAAAGAATATTTGAATGATCTGTATAAAGGAGTATGGAGTAAGACAGAACAAGGCAAAGTCTTGAATAGATATGAACGGAATTTACAGTATACTTATATCCAATGTCTTTTAAAGGAAATGGATTTGCTTGAAGGAGCCGACAAAAAGTCAAAAAGCTTGTTGGATGGGTTGAACGAAGATATGTTGCCGTGTATGAAATATGAGTGCTGTTATCATATTTCCAGAGGTATGACCAATGATACCAAAGAGTCGGATCTGAAAATCAATGCAAAATCCTTATATTATGCCCAACTGATAAAACTGAATGATCTGTTGAAGAGAAAGAGGAATGCAGCCTCTGCTGACGATAAGGCTCATTACAATTATCTTTATTTTGAATTGAACAAGGTATTGAAATAAGAGTAAAAAAAATAACTGGCTGATCAGCCAGTTATTTTTTTTGTTGTTCAACCAGGACTCGAACCTGGACAAACAGGACCAGAATCTGTTGTGCTGCCATTACACCATTGAACAGAATAAAGCGTATTTTGAAATTTTGTTGTTCAACCAGGACTCGAACCTGGACAAACAGGACCAGAATCTGTTGTG
>JAHHTT010000031.1 GCA_020024465.1 Odoribacter sp. | reverse complement strand
CCCGTCATAAACAGCAGAATCAGTCAAACCAACAAAATAAAGAGCAAAATAAAGAACAGCAGAATCAGGATCAAAATAAAGACCAGCAAAATTCCAATAAGACGAATCAAGATAAAAAGGATCAGAATAAAGACCAACAGAACCAACAAAGTAAAGACCAGCAAAATTCTAATAAAACGGATCAAGATAAAAAGGACCAGAATAAAAATCAGCAAAACCAACAGTCTCAACAACAACAAGGAAAAATATCTAAAGAGGATGCCAAGCGTTTGCTAGATGCATTACAACAAGATGAAAAGAATGTACAAGAGAAAGTTCAAAAACAAAAAGTATTGGAACAAAAGGCTAAAAAAATGAAAATCAATAAAAATTGGTAAATTTGCAATTTGAAAATTGAATTTAATTGATAGTAGATGAAAAGATTTGGATTTATAATATTATTGTTTATTGCCAGTATTGCTTATTCTCAAGATGTAGAGTTTAAAGCTTCAGCTCCGTCTGTTGTTGCAATAGGCGAACAGTTTAGATTGTCCTATACAGTAAATAAAAGTGCATCTAATTTGAAGGTTCCTACTTTTGAAGAATTTGAATTACTGATGGGACCAAATACCAGTCAATCATCTTCTTTTTCGATGATAAATGGTAAGACAACTCAAAGTGTATCTTTTATTTACACTTATCTTATGTTAGGGATGAAAGAAGGTACTTATAAGATTCCTCCTGCTACAATTATTGTTGATGGTAAACAATATAAATCTAATGAATTAACTATTCAAGTCATAAAAGATAATGAAAATATAGATTCTTCAAATGATCAAGTTGGGCAGCAGAATGGTTCTGCTGCAATCACCGAAAATAATCTTTTTGTAAAAGTAGATGTTTCGAAGCGTAATTTATATGTAGGTGAGAGTATGGTGGCTACGATTAAAGTGTATTCTAGGGTCGGGCTTTCTAATTTTGGACGTACTAAATTTCCCACTTTTACAGGTTTCTTATCTGAAGACATACCTACTCCTCAGCGTATTGAACTAGTTCGTGAGACTTATAATGGACAAATTTATGATGTTGGTGTTATACGAAAGGTATTGTTATTTCCTCAGCAAACAGGAGAGATAATCATAGAACCTTTTGAATTGGAATGTATTGTACGTCAGCGATTAGCAGGAGGAGGAAATGGTTTTTTTGATGATTTTTTTGGAAATTATCGTGATGTACGTGCTATGCGTAGAAGTAAGCCGGTGACAATTATTGTCAAAAGTTTGCCTCAGAATAATAAACCGGTAGGTTTTTCAGGTACTGTAGGAAATATAACAATGTCAACATCTTTGTCAGTCGATACAGTTAATGCAAATGATGCGATTACTTATAAGGTGACATTTCAAGGTACTGGTAATTTGAAGTTGATGCAGGCTCCTTCAGTAAATTTTCCATTAGATTTTGAGACTTATACTCCGAAAGAATCACGTAATATGGATATTACAGAAGCAGGATTGTCTGGTTCTGTATCTTTTGAATATATTGTCATTCCTCGTTATTCTGGAGATTATAATATTCCCGCCATTCGTTATTCTTATTTTGATCCAAAGACTGATTCTTATAAGACGATATTAGGTAAGGAATATATGATTCATGTTCGTAAAGGAGCCGAGAAAGGACTGGCGAATAAGAATAGTGGAGGAATAGTGCAATCTTTTAAGAAGGAAGATATTCGTCAAGTTGGTGCAGATATACGTTATTTAAAGTCCGGCAATTTAGGATTGAAAGAAAAGGGTGTTCAGTTTTTTGGAACATTAAGCTATTGGTTAGCTCTTTTGATTCCTGCATTTCTTTTTGTAGTAGGTATACTTTTGAACAGTCAGCGGATTAAGGCAAATGCAGATGTTGCTCGTGTTAAGAATCGTACTGCGACAAAGATGGCTAGAAAGCGGTTGAAATTAGCAGTTCTTGCTATGAAAGATCATAATGCAGAATTATTTTACGATGAAGTGTTAAAAGCTTTATGGGGTTATATGAGCTATAAATTAAACATTGATCGTGCTGAATTAAACCGAGATAATATAAACGATATTTTGATGCGTAAAAATATAATTGATGAGCTGATAAAAGATTTTATTGTAGTGCTTGATACGTGTGAATATGCACGTTATGCTCCAGACATCAATTCTGTACGAGAAATGGATAAAGTATATATGCAAAGTATTGAAGTAATTACTAAATTGGATAAAAATTTATAAGTAAATAGATGATGAAAAAGATCTTATTGCTTCTAATTGTATTGTTTATAGGCAGCAATAGTTTTGCTGTGAATGTTTCTTTTGAAAAGCAGGCTGAAGAATTGTATGCTAGAGGAAGTTATGGTGAAGCTGCTGATATTTATAATAAAATTCTTTCAGATGGTAAGGAATCGGCTGATTTGTACTATAATTTGGGAAATTGTTATTACAGATTGGGAGATAATACACAAGCTATCATTAACTACGAAAGAGCTTTGCTGTTGAATCCAAGAGATGCATCAACACGTTATAATTTAAGGATGGCTCAAAAGGCTATTGTTGATAAAATAGAGGTGTTACCTGAATTGTTTTTTGTAAGGTGGTATAAGAATCTTGAGACTGCTTATTCTGCAGATCAATGGGGATATATTTCCGTGACAATGTTTGTAATTTTTCTGATTATGGCAATATTGTTTTTTTATTCTCATTCAATAGTCATCAAGAAGACAGGTTTTATTGTAGCAATTGTCATATTTTTCTTTACGATAGGTTCGATATATTTTGCTGCGAAACAGAATAATCGAATTTCAGAACGAGAATATGCAATTATTACAGCTGCGAGCGTTACCGTAAAAGGAGCTCCAAATGACAGTGGTACCAGTCTTTTCCTTATTCATGAGGGACTAAAGGTACGTGTTGTAGAAGAATTGGGAGATTGGTATAATATTCGCCTGGCAGATGGAAATGAAGGATGGGTAGCCAAATCTGATATTGAAATAATTTAGTATGGATAGTTTTATAGTTTCGGCAAGGAAATATAGGCCTGCAAGTTTTGATACGGTTGTAGGTCAATTGGCAATTACTTTAACTCTACGTAATGCCATTATAAATAACCAATTGGCTCAGGCTTATTTGTTTGCAGGTCCTCGTGGTGTTGGTAAAACAACTTGTGCTCGTATTTTTGCCAAAACTATTAACTGTATGAATTTACAGCCTAATGCAGAGCCTTGCAATGAATGTGAATCATGTAGAGCGTTTAATGCGGGGAGATCGTTGAATATCCACGAATTAGATGCTGCATCTAATAATAGTGTTGATGATATTCGCGGATTGGTAGATCAAGTACGTATTTTACCACAAGTAGGAAAATATAGTGTATATATTATTGATGAAGTGCATATGTTAAGCATATCTGCTTTTAATGCTTTTTTGAAGACATTGGAAGAACCGCCTGCACATGCAATTTTTATTCTTGCCACGACAGAAAAGCATAAGATATTACCCACAATTCTTTCGCGTTGTCAGATTTATGATTTCAATAGAATGAAGGTGAGTGATACGGTAGAGCACCTTAAATATATTGCTGATAAAGAGGGAATTAAGACAGAAGAAGCAGCATTGGATATTATTGCACAAAAAGCGGATGGAGCTATGCGTGATGCGCTTTCTATCTTTGATCAAGTAGTGAGTTTTTGCGGGAAGAATTTGACTTACGAGCAGGTAATAAAGAATTTGAATGTTTTGGATTATGAATACTATTTTCGTTTGACAGACTATTTTTTTTATGGGAAAGTATCTGATGCTTTATTGTTGTTGAATGAAATTATAGAGAAAGGCTTTGATGTTGGTAATTTGGTTGCTGGGTTAGGAAAGCATTTTAGAGATGTTTTAATGGCAAAAGATTCGGCAACTGTGCAATTGCTGGAAGTTAGTGCAGTCATTAAAGCCCGATATGCAAAACAAGCAGAGATATGTACCGTGGATTTTTTGTACGAGGCATTGAAAGTTATTGAACAGTGCGAAATGCAATATAAAGTAAGGATGGAAAAACGATTATGTGTAGAGGTTGCCTTTATTCGTTTGTCTCAAATTAATGAACTAAAAAAAAAAGTCTGAAGGCGTCTGAATATTTAGCTTTATTGAAAATAGACGATTTTAAAGGTAAATTCGGTGGAGTAGTTTCGAAAGTTTCTACTGTTCAAACGGCAGATACCTCTAAGATGTTAAAAACATCTTCTGTGCATTTTCGGCCGGAATCTTCCTTTAAGATAAAAGATACATATTCTCAAATGCTGAATGAACAGCCAGTTGCCGTAAAAGAACAGCAAAAGGAAAAATATGAAAAAATACTTGCTCGCGAATTTATCAATGAAGCTAAAGTCGTGAGTGCTTTTGAGTATTATATCGCAAAATATAAGCCGGATCAAATAATTGTGATTGCTTTAAAAACTCATCAGCCGCTTGTTCAAGGAGAGCAAATAACAATATTGGTAGATAATCAGTTGCAAATAGATAAGTTGGAAGGTATTAAGAAACATTTTCATCATTCTTTGATGAAAATACTTAATAATGGATTCATTTCATTAAATTTGGATTTGTTTGATGATGGAGTTACTAATGAAGCGAAGAGATATTATACTTCTAATGAAAAATTTAAACATTTTATAGAGCTGAATCCTATTGTAAACGATTTGAAGCAGTTGTTTGGTTTAGAACTTGATTAACCGTTTAGTGAATGAAATTTTTGATCAGAGTAGTGGAGAGAAGGTTCTAAAACCATCTCTCTCATTGTTTTTTATCATTTTCGGTTTACATCTCTTGAATTTGCTTGTGCAACGGGCATTATTACGATATCATTTAGACAAACATGCGCTGGACGTGTAATTGCAAAAATAATAGTGTCGGCAATGTCTTCGTTAGTTAAAGGAGAAATTCCTTTATAAACGTTTTTAGCTGCAGTTTCATCTCCTTTGTAACGAATGAGTGAGAATTCTGTTTCTACCATACCTGGTGCAATATTGGTAACTTTAATATTATGTTTCAACATATCAGTGCGCATAGCTTTGGATAGAGCATCAACGGCATGTTTGGTTGCACAATATACATTCCCCCCGGGATAAACTTCTTTTCCTGCAATAGAGGCAAGATTTATAATATGTCCGCTATTATGTGCTATCATTAAAGGAGCTACAGCCCGGGTGATGTAAAGAAGTCCTTTAATATTGGTGTCGATCATGCGTTCCCAATCATCAAGAATCCCTTCTTGGATAGGGCTTGTTCCAACGGCAAGGCCTGCATTATTAACTAATACGGCAATTTCTTTCCATTTGTCGGTTAGGCTATTGATAGCTTTTTCTACTTCTGCTGCGTAACGGATGTCAAAGTTGAGCGAGAGAACATCCACTCCTTTATTACGAATCTCCTTGGAGAGGGTTTCCAAACGTTCTGCTCGTCTTCCTGTTATAATAATATCAAAACCTGCTTCAGCTGCTTTAAGTGCTGTTGCTTGTCCAATTCCGGAAGTGGCTCCGGTGATGAGTGCTATTTTATTCATTATTGTAAAATTTAATGCTTCAAATTTATATTTTTTGAGGTAATTTCTAAACTATATTTTGAGGAAAGAATGAAAAACGTTATTTTCGCTTTATGCAATGAATGCATTTTGTATTTGGGTTGTTTAGATTGAACAGATATATCTATGTATAAGGAAATTCAAATAAGGATACGTCCGAGTGAAGCAGGGGACGAATATGAATTGATGAAATGTGCAGCAAAGGAAATAAAGATTCCTATAGAACGAATTTGCAGGGTGGATATCGTGCGTCGCGCCATTGATGCTCGTAGGAAAGAGGTTGTTATTAATATGACTGTAGGAGTTCATATTGATAAAGAGGAACTTCAGCAGATGATTTTTAAACCGAATTATTCAGATGTGAGTAATGGAGAACCTGTAATTGTCGTAGGTGCTGGACCGGCTGGTCTTTTTGCTGCTTTACATCTGATAGAGCAAGGATTGCGCCCGATTGTATTGGAACGAGGAAAAGCTGTTGAAGATAGAAAGAAAGATTTAAATTGCTTATACAAAACAGGGAATGTAAATGAAGATTCGAATTTTGGCTTTGGAGAAGGAGGAGCCGGAACATTTTCAGATGGAAAATTATTTACACGTTCAAAAAAACGCGGAGATGTACGGCGTGTAATGGAAATTTTGGTGTTTCATGGGGCGGATTCTCGTATATTAGTGGATGCTCATCCTCATGTCGGAACTGATAAATTGCCAGGAGTGATTGTTAACATGCGTAAAACGATAGAGAGATGTGGGGGGAAAATATATTTTTCTACGAAGGTTACAGATTTGATTATACAGGAGAAACAAGTGCATGGGGTGATTGCAGGAGATAAAGAGTATGTTGCTCGACATGTGATTCTGGCCACAGGGCATTCTGCCCGTGATGTTTATAGTATGTTGTATCGTAGAGCCGTAGCATTGGAGGCGAAAGATTTTGCTGTAGGATTACGTTTGGAACATCCACAGTACGATATTGATTGCATGCAGTATCATTCTGCAGAGGGACGTGGTAAATGGTTACCTGCTGCAGAATATAGTTTTGTAACAAACATAGATGGACGTGGGGTGTATTCATTTTGTATGTGTCCTGGAGGTGTGGTAGTGCCTGCTGCTACAGGAAAAGAGCAGCAGGTTGTTAATGGTATGTCTTCTTCAGCCCGAAATACTTCTTGGGCTAATTCGGCTATAGTTACTTCTGTTGGACAGGAGGAATTGTGTGCCATGAATTATGAGGGATTGTTTGCTGGTATGAAATTTCAAGAAACGTTGGAAAGACGGGCGTGGCAAGAAGGTGGGGGTAGTTTATATGCTCCGGCACAGGTATTGACTGATTTTTTGACTGGACAGTTGAGGAAAATGCTGCCTTCCACTTCTTATAAGCCGGGAATAAAGGCTTCTTTGATTAGCGAATGGTTCCCTGCTCTTTTGTGCGACAGATTGAAAAAGGGACTGTTACAATTTGGTAACAAGGCACAGGGATTTCTTTCGGATAAAGCATTGTTGTTAGGAGTAGAGACTCGTACTTCTTCTCCGGTCCGTATTCCTCGGAATGCCCGATGTATGCATCCGGAAATTATAGGATTATATCCTTGTGGAGAAGGTGCCGGGTATGCTGGAGGCATTATTTCTGCTGCAATGGATGGGGAAAAATGTGCCGAAAATATAGTTGTATAGTGGTTGAAAGAGAAGAAGAAATAAATTATTTGCTTCTTGTATATTTTTTTGTGAAATCTGTTGTTTCGTTCGATAAAATAGCTACATTTGCCAATAGATAAAAGGTTTGAAATTCTAACCCTAAATTTTATAATCATGAATAAAGCTCAATTAATCGATTCAATTGCTGAAAAGGCAGGTTTGACAAAAGCAGATTCTAAAAAGGCTCTTGAGGCTTTTGTAGTAACAGTAGGAGATGCTTTGATTGCAGGAGATAAAGTTGCCCTTGTTGGCTTTGGAACGTTCTCTGTAACTGAAAGAGGAGAAAGAATTGGTAGAAATCCGCAGACAGGAGAGGCTATTACTATTCCGGCGAAGAAAATTATTAAATTTAAAGCGGGAGCAGAATTAGCAGAAAAATGTTAATTATAACTTTGTTATAGAGAAGGGGTGTTTATCCAAGCACCCCTTCTTTTTCATATTTGTCTTGCATGGGTAACAAGGATAAGGTGTGAATCCCGAAGGAGCTTTGATTGTGAAATTATATTTAATGAATTGCTGTGTACAGAGTGGTACGCATGATGGAGTAAGAGGTCAATATGGGAAATAATCCTGTCTCTTCTATTGGATTTTATGGAATAAAAATATGGAACAGAAAATTGAGAATTGGAAAGTGCTTTCTTCTGAATATATAGCTCATGAACCTTGGTTTACAGTTAGAAAGGATAGGGTACAATTACCCAATGGCAACATGATTCCGTCCTATTATGTTATGGAATATCCGGCATGGATTTGCGTGATAGCTCTTACGAAGGATGGACGAATGGTGATGGAACGTCAGTATAGGCATGGAGTGGGACGTGTAAATTATGAATTGTGTGCTGGTGTTGTTGACCATACAGATGCCACTCCAGAGGAGGCTGCTAAACGAGAATTGTTAGAGGAAACCGGATATGGCAATGGTTATTGGACCTTTTTTTTAAAGGCATCTGCAAATCCTGGAACTCATAATAATTATACATATTGTTTTTTGGCAACAGAAGTCGAAAAGGTAGGGGAAAGCCATTTAGAGCCTACTGAAGATACAGCTGTTGAATTATTGAAGCCAGAGGTTGTGAAGAGTTTGTTGGAAGAAGGAAAGATTATACAAGGAATGCATGTGGCTTCTTTGTGGAAGTATTTTGCTTTGAATCATAAATGATAGTATGAAGACGATCAATGAACAGGTAACATATTTAAGAGAATTTGTAGTTGATGATAAAAATCTTTTGTTTGATCGTCTAATACACGAGCGAACGGATTATGCAACGGTAGTATTGGAAGATTTATACCAGTCACATAATCAGAGTGCGGTGATGCGTTCTGCAGATTGCTATGGAATTCAGAATGTTCATTTGATAGAAAATCGAAATCATTATGATGCTACCTCTACCGTTTCACAAGGAGCAAGAGAATGGTTGACATTGCATAGGCATAAGGCATTGATGAATAATACTCAAGAAACTATCGATGGATTGCGGACGGCTGGTTATCGGATTATTGCTACAATGCCTCATACTGACGATGTATTGATTGAAGACCTTGATCTGGAGAGAGGACCGATGGCGTTCTTTTTTGGTACGGAATTGACCGGTCTTTCGGATTTGGTGATTTCTCAAGCAGATGAATTTGTAAAAGTACCGATGTATGGTTTTACAGAAAGTTTGAATATCAGTGTCTGTGCAGCATTGGTTATGTATAGCATCACAAGACGTTTGCGTGCGAGTAATATAAATTGGCATCTCTCAAAAGCGCGTCAGGATGAAGTGTTATTGCAATGGTATCGTAATGCAATCAAGGCTTCTGATGAGATTTTGGAACGTTTTAATCAATAAAGATATATGGAAAATGAAAGAGACAGAAGAATTCCGTTGGCAGACGGAACAATTTGATGATGTTAAGATTTTGCGCTATCAAGTTCCTATATTCAAACAACTTAGTGCGCGTGAACGGATTTTCGTTTATTATTTAAGTTGTGCGGCTTTGGCGGGACGGGATATATTATGGGATCAGAATAATTGTTATAATTTACGTTTGCGTCGTATGCTTGAATTGATAATAAATAATTATCAAGGTGATAGGCATACGGATGAATTTCAATCATTTATGGTGTATGTCAAGAAAGTATTTTTTGCTAATGGTATTCATCATCATTATTCGATGGATAAATTTGTTCCTGCTTTTACAAAGTCTTATTGGTATGAATTGGTAGGTGCTGTAGGATGTGAAAAGGAAGGACAGGCATTGGAAAAGATTATTTTTGATCCAGAATACATGTCTAAAAGAGTGATGTTGGATGAAGGTAAGGATTTGATTGTTGGTTCTGCTAATAATTATTATGTAGGGGTTACCCAGCAGGAGGTAGAGAATTTCTACAAAGCTTTCAATCGGGATGAGGATACTCCCGTTTCGTATGGATTGAATACTACTTTGCTGAAAGATGATAAGGGAGTGATATATGAAGAGGTGTGGAAAGTAGGGGGAAAGTATGGCAAAGAGCTCGGACAAATAGTGTATTGGTTGGAACAGGCATTGCCTTTTGCATGCACAGAACAGCAGCAGAAAGCGATGCGTCTCTTGATTGATTATTATAAGACGGGAGATTTACATTTATTCGATGCTTATTCTATCGAATGGTTGAAAGATACGGAATCCTCCATTGATTTTATAAATGGTTTTATAGAGGTTTATGGTGATGCGCTGGCCTATAAAGCTAGTTGGGAGTCGGTAGTAGAAATTGTAGATAAAGAGGCATGTGAGCGCACTCGGAAATTGGCAGAAAACGCTTTGTGGTTTGAACAGCATGCTCCGATAGACAACCGTTTTAAAAAATCGGAAGTAAAAGGTGTTACGGCTCGTGTTATGCAAGTTGCAGTATTGGGCGGTGATTGTCATCCTGCAACGCCAATCGGAATCAACCTTCCCAATGCAGAATGGATTCGTGAGCGTTATGGCAGTAAATCCGTTACATTGGATAATATCACCTATGCTTACGATATGGCGGCCAGTACATCTGGAGTATTGGAGGAATTTGCTGCGAACGATGAGGAGATCCGCCTGGATCGTGAATATGGTTCATTGGGAAGTAGTTTGCATACCGATTTGCATGAATGTCTTGGTCATGGTTCTGGTAAAATGTTGCAAAATGTGACTACTGAGGCTTTGCGTAATTACTATTCAACCATTGAAGAGGCTCGTGCAGATTTGTTTGCACTATATTATATCATGGAACCCAGGATGATAGAACTGGGTATAATGCCGTCGTTAGAAGTGGCAAAAGCTGAATATAACAGCTATATCCGCAATGGCTTGATGATTCAGTTGACACGTATTTCTCCTGGTAATCAATTGGAAGAGGTACATATGCGTAATCGGCAGATGATAGCAGCATGGGCGTATGAAAAAGGAAAAGATAAAAACATTATTGAGCGGATAGAGCGAAATGGAAAAACCTGTTTTATGATTCATGATTTTGAAGGTTTGCGCCATTTATTTGGGGACTTATTGGCAGAGGTACAGCGAATCAAGTCGGAAGGTGATTTCGAGGCTGCACGTGTTTTGGTTGAAACTTATGGAGTGAAAGTTGATGCTACCTTGCACCATGAGGTATTAGAGCGCTATCGAAAATTGGGAGTGGCCCCCTATGCTGGTTTTATCAATCCGATTTATACGCCTGTGATGAAAAATGGCCTTATCGTTGATGTATCCATTGAGTATCCCGATGATTTTCTATGTCAAATGATGGCATATGGAAAATAGAGTTATATAATACCTTATAAATGTCTTATAAGGTATTATTTTAATTACTTACACGTGAGTAGAAAGGGTATTGAAATGATAAAATAATCACGCATAGAAGGTCGTATATGTTATTGATATTTAGTAAAATTGTAACCTATGAACATATTGCTGGAAAAATGTTCGACTTTTCTTCCGGTGTATAGATGTCATCTTCTTCGCTATGGATAGAAACTAGGATTTTCAGCTCGTAAAGACTTGTTTTATTCATTGTTGTAATCATTCTCATAATTTTTTTGTATATTTTCATCCTTGGCTTTCAGCAAGGTAACATGATAGATGAAATCTGTGCTGTAACGGCGGTTTGTCTTCGGGCGATGGTTATCGTCATAATGACCGATGAAAATGGTTTCTATACCTTTTAAATACTTTTGAGGTAACGTTTCATGGATGGAAAGATGTGTCAGTAGGACACACGGTAGCTTGGAATGCAACGAATCGGCACTTATGGGGCGTATGTTGCGATGTGCAGCATAGACTAATTCGATGCGTAGAGGTACGGTATCTATATGATAGAAAGGTATGCCTTCCAGTTCTTCTATTTTGTATGTCTCAGCAATACTTTTCATTTTAGGATTATTGATAATGTTTCCCAGGGTTGGCATGACAAAGCACTCGGTGGCAAGAAACAGAAGTGTGACACCACAGAGAAGTTTCTCTGGATGTAATCTGACGGCGGCACGCAGTAAATAAAGGGTAATGATTACGGTAAACAGTGAAAAAGCCGTCCAACTGACAACGGAAACATAGTTTGGACGCAAAACAAACCACCATGCCGCTATAGGGAGTATTGCTACGACTCCAGCTATTAATCCGGTGTTTATGCGAAAACACCATTTGTCGGCAGATGATGCCGAATATTTGTCTTGCAAGGCTTGTTTCCACCATACCATCAGACATCCCATCACATAGCTTGCCGGAATGAGCAGTGGCAGCAGATAGCGGTTTTTCTTTTCAGGCATCAGTGAAAGTAAGAGCAGTGAAGCCAGCATCCAAACGAGGGAAAAGAGCCACCGCTTTGATTTGCGTCGTTGCTTATCTGTGAGAGGAAGGAATATTGCGGTTAATAAAAGTAGAGACCATACTCCTGTTTCCAAAAAGAACTTCCAGTAGTACCACCATGGGCGTACGTTATGATTCATCCAAGAACCAGACTCTTTCTGTATCATGCTTGAAAGAGCATCGGATTGTGTTAGATGAACATAGACATACCACCATGTTCCGGAGATAATAGCTACAGCTATCATGACTGCTATAGCAGAGCCCTTACCCTTTATTGAAGGGCGGTAGAAATAGCTATAACTTATTAAAAATGGAATAAATAGGGCATAAAGCGATACGGGACCTTTGCTCATTATGGACAATCCGGTGAATATACCTGCCATAAGGAAATGCCGCCAAGCTGATGGCGGTGCACTAAGTGCCCGTGCCAGATGATAAATGCCGCTTAACATAAAGGCATGGCAATAAATGTCCCATGAAGCGGTGCGTCCCATCAATATCACGTTGTAGCAGGTACAGAGCAACAAGGTTGTCATAAAAGGATTAATATACAGCACGTGTCGGGCAAATTGCCAAAAATAGAACACTAACAGTAAAGCGATTAGTCCCGCCATCCCTCGGTGTAACATAAGATTGTCAGGTGATATCATTTCTGCTACTGCTGTCAGCCATGTCGGTAGCGGTGGTTTTTCCAGTCTCAGTTCTCCGTTCATGGTTGGAACAAGCCAATGACCTTCATACACCATCTCTCGAGCGGTGATGATATTGCGAGATTCCATAATGTCAGGTATAATCACATAATTGTTTATGAAGAAAGTGATTAGGCAGACGAGGCATATCAGGCAGATTCTCTTTTTTTTTGCATTCATTGTTCTCTTTGTTTTTTTACATATAATCATGAAATAAGTTTTTGTCATCTACACATAGATAGATATGCCATGGTAGGCAAAGATGAAAAACGTAGGGTTTTACCGGCAATGTCCGGATGGTGCAGTTCATTTGATAAGGTAAAGTTGCACAACAAAAGTATAAGTAACGATACTGTTTTTGTCGGTAAAAAATTTTTTTCTCTATTCTTATTCATAGTTTTTCTTTTGTACTTGATGGAATAGTATAAAGATAAATATGTGATTTTTTAGAGGTTTTGAATAAAATCGATATATTTTCTATGGCCAATGGTAAGAGCTGTAGATTTTATAACATCATTACAACATCTTGAGTATGGTGATAATATTTTTTGTTGGTTATATTTGCTATTATACAAGTTGGTAGGTATATAAACAGAATAATCAGTTATCATCTTTCATAAACGTAATATGAGAAAATGATAATGAATCTCATTGGTATAAAGCATTTTGAATTATAAATAAAATTAACGCTTCTTTGTGAAGCGTTAATTGATATATGTTTTTTATTGATGGTTTTCACGTGCGGTGATGATTGTCATAAAATCGTCTGCTTTCAATGAAGCTCCACCAATTAAGCCTCCGTCAACATTCGGTTGTGAGAATAACTCATCTGCATTTTTTGAATTACAGCTTCCGCCATAAAGAATGGTAGTATTGTCTGCTGTAGTCTCTCCGTATTTTTCTGCGATAGTTTTGCGGATGAATTTGTGCATCTCTTCAGCCTGTGCAGAGGTTGCGGTTTTACCGGTACCGATAGCCCAAACCGGTTCGTATGCAATCACAATGTGTGCAAATTGTTCTGTAGACAATTGGAATAGACCTTTGCTCAGTTGTGACTTCACAATATCGAAATGTTTTTCTGCTTCTCTTTCTGCCAGTACTTCACCAACGCAGAAGATGATTTCCAGATTGTTTTCCAAGGCATGTCCCACTTTCTTTACCAGAATCTCATCCGTTTCTCCATAGTAGCTTCTTCTTTCTGAGTGGCCTAAAATGACATATTTACAGCCGGTTGAGGCAACCATGGCTGCAGAGACTTCTCCGGTATAGGCACCTGATGCTTCTGCTGCGCAGTTTTGTGCGGATACTGTAATTACATCTGCTACTTTGTTAACTTCACTCAAATGGATAAAGGGAGTGCCTACTATTACAGTCACATTTTGGGGAGCCAAGGCTTTTACGCGGTTGTTTACTTCTTGAGCCAATGCTATGCCTTCCTGAAGATTTTTGTTCATCTTCCAGTTTCCGGCAACAATTTTCTTTCTCATGATTAATTCTTTAAAGTGTGTAATATTAGTTTATTTGTTTAATGTCTCTTGTTATATTTTTTTGCACAATAAAATCCCAGACAGGTAAGTGTGGCTAATATAAAAATATATACTAACAGGCGGTTGGTTCGTGCCTGCTGCTTGCTCAGGCTATAGGCAAGTAAGTCTTTGTCTTGGATCTCTTCTACATTTGGAAGATCGCGGTATCCCCATTTATTGACTACAGTCCCCTGATGTAAAAGCACTAATCCGGGATTCGAGCGGATAACAGTCTTTAATTGGGTCTCATCTGCCGTGCAAAAATCATAGGTGACGGCATGTCTGTCTTTGTATTGCTGGATGTCATTGTCGGTAGAGGCTGTAAGTCCGTAGAAGCGGATGCCTTTTTCCTGTGCATAGGCGGCCAGCTTATTCAATTCTTGTTGATTTGCCGGATTGGCTTTCTTGAGGTCGTATGAAACTGCCAGCAATATATATCCGTTATCTGTTAAAATCTCTTCCGTAATATTGCCCGATTCAGGATGTTCGATGTTAAAATCGTGAATCGGAGTTTTATAACCCTCTTTTATAAGTTTCTCAAAAGTATTGGCATACTCCCAGTTCAGAGTATCTTGCCAAGGATAATCCTTTTCGGTAAAATTTTTCAGTTCTCCGGTTTGTTTGTTTCTGTACTGCAAGGTGATTTCATATTCGTCATGTGGTGCTCCTGGAGGAGGTGTCATCCCCTCTGTAAGGTTTTTGCCAATTGCGTAGGGCCGGAAATCAATAAGCGGAAGGTGTCTGTAGCAATAAAATTCTATACTCAGTATGAATACGATGCTCAATATGATAAGAATACTCTGTTCCAGTACATTGAAAATGGAGTGAAATTTGTCTCTGTTGAAAAAAATACCGAGAGTCAGTACGAGCAGTACCATATTTTTCCAAAATGTTTCCCAGTTGGTCAGGATTAGGGCATCGCCGAAGCAACCGCAATCTGATACGGGATTTTTGATAGCCAGAATCAGTGTCAGCGGGGTCATCACTGCCATAAAGAGAAATACTCCCCATGATGCTGTTTTGGTCTTGATATTGAGAAACAGGCAAATACCGACGATGAACTCAAACAATGCCAGTGCAAAGGAAAAGAACATGGCGCAGTCATTCAGCCAACTCATATGGAAGGCATTGAAGTAATCGGTAAACTTATAGTAGGAACCTGACGGGTCAATTCCTTTGACAAATCCTGAGTAGATGAATAGAGCCCCGGTTAATATGCGGCAGATGTTTCTGATGAAATTTATCATATTCCTATAGAGAATTGTTAATTGGATTTTCTTTTGTTTCAACTGTCAGACGGATTAGCGCAAATACGGCATAATTAATCATGTCATTGTAATTTGCGTCAATACCTTCTGAGATCAAGGTTGTGCCTTCGTGGTCTTCAATCTGTTTGGTACGGTTGATTTTCATCAGTATCAGGTCGGTGTACGAACTGATGCGCATATTGCGCCAGGCTTCTCCGTAGTCGTGATTCTTATTGAGCATGAGCGTTTTTGCCTGTTGGAAATACTTGTCATACAAAGTCTTGATCTTTTCAAAGTCTTCACCGGTGTCTTCTTTACGTCCCAGCTCCAACTGTATCAATCCCATGATGGAATAGTTGACAATACCGATAAATTCAGGTACAATCCCTTCATTCACTTTACATACGCCCTTTTCTTCTATGCTGCGTATGCGGTTGGCTTTGATATATATCTGGTCGGTCAGTGAAGTCGGTCTCAATATACGCCAGGCTGTACCGTAGTCTTGCATCTTTTTCAGAAAAATGTCCCGGCAAATTCCGATTACTAAGTCATATTCTTGTGTTGTATCCGGCATGGTTTTGAAATATAAAAACTAGTTGTAATTTTGATACTGCAAATTTACGCAAAAAAAGCAATAAAGAAAAGGAAAAAGTAAAGCCATGAAAACAATAACTTTAAATAAAAAGCCTCTCGATTTTTCCACTCCTGTTGTAATGGGGATTTTGAATGTGACTACCGATTCTTTTTATGATGGTGGTAAGTATGTCAGTGAAGTGAAAGTGATAGACCGTATTCATCAGATTGTGGAAGAGGGAGCGGAAATAATCGATGTAGGAGCCTGTTCTACCCGTCCCGGAGCAGCTTTTGTGGACGAAAAGGAAGAATTGGCACGCCTGGCGTGGGCAGTTGAACTCGTGAGGAAATACTATCCGGATATGGTGGTGTCTGTTGACACCTTCCGTTCAGCGGTGGCGCGTGAGATAATCGATTGCCTGGGGGAAGTGATTGTCAATGATATTTCCGGAGGAACGATGGATGACGGAATGTTCGACTTTATTGCCGGAGCCGGAGTGCCTTATATCATGATGCATATACAGGGTACGCCTCAGACCATGCAGTTGAATCCGGTTTATGATAATGTCGTGAAAGATGTGCGTAAATTCTTTACAGACCGGATTGCCATGCTTGCCGGGAGGGGATTTGACAATATCATCCTCGATCCGGGTTTCGGCTTCGGCAAGACACTTGAGCATAATTATCAACTGTTGGCTGGCATGGATTCTTATCTGGATTTGGATTATCCTGTTCTGGTGGGAGTTTCCAGAAAAACGATGATTTACAAATTAATCGGCGGTACTGCAAACGAAGCGCTGAACGGTACCACAGTGCTGAATACAATCTCCTTGTTAAAAGGAGCCTCCATTCTTCGTGTTCATGATGTGCGTGAAGCTGTGGAAGCAGTGAAGATTACCGGGAAAATGGGAAAAGGGCAATGAAGAAAAGGGCTGGCGGCTATTGGCCGGCCATGCCCTTCATCTTCTGCAAGACGGGCAACATCGTTTGCCATAGTACAATCCCTACGGTCACGGCAATGTTGAACGAATGTTTCGTTCCGAATTGGGGGATTTCTATGCAGTTGTCCGAGACATTGATGACTTCTTGTTGAACGCCTTTTACCTCGTTGCCGAATACCAGTGCATATTTTTCCTGCATACTGATATGAAAATTTTCCAGCGAAGTGGTGTTTTCTGCCTGCTCGATGGAGAATATCCGGTATCCCTCTTCTTTCAATCGGTTGATGACACTCAGCGTGTCTTTCTGATATTCCCAGGCAACAGCATCTTCTGCTCCGAGAGCCGTCTTATGTACCTCCCGGTTATCAGGCGTGGAGGTGATACCGCACAAATATATTTTCTCAATGCGGAATGCGTCAGAGGTGCGGAATACCGAACCTACGTTGTTCTGGCTGCGGATATTGTCCAATACAATTACAACGGGCAGTTTCTCTGCTTTTTTGAATTGCTCCGTATTGATTCTGTGCAGTTCTTCGTTTTGTAGTTTGCGAAAATTTTCCATGTTTCTGCTATTTGTTTTCCACCAGTTCGCCCATCAGGGTTGCAGAGGTACAGTCTTTCACCTTGACGCGGACTAATGAGCCGACACGTATGTTTTGGGCAGGGAATACGATTACTTTGTTCTGACTGCTGCGGCCGAACATTTCATCTTCACTTTTTTTGGAAACCCCTTCGACCAGTACTTCAAAGGTTTTGCCGATGTCCCTGCGGTTACTGTCGAGCGACCAGCCCACCTGCAAGTCTATCAGCTCTTGCAGACGGCGGCCTTTAGTCTCTTCATCAATGTTGTCCGGCAGACTTTTCGATGCTTTGGTGCCCGGACGTTCGGAATATTTGAACATATAAGCCAGGTCAAATCTAACCTCTTCCATCAGATCGAGGGTTTGTTTGTAATCTTCTTCGCTTTCATTATGAAAACCGACAAAGACATCGGTGGAGATTCCGCAATCCGGAATGATGCGGCGGATGGCGGCAATCCGGTCAAGATACCATTCCCGGGTATATTTGCGGTTCATATCCTTTAGTACAGAGTTGCTGCCTGATTGAACCGGCAGGTGGATGGACTTGCAGATATTCGGATAACGTGCGATTGTTTCCAGTATTTCATCGCTCATGTCTTTCGGATGCGAGGTGGCAAAGCGGATGCGCATATCCGGAACCGTGCGTGCTACCAGTTCCAGCAGTGCCGGAAAATTCATTCCGGCGTTTCCGTCTTTATATAAATAGGAATTGACGTTCTGTCCTAGAAGAGTCACCTCTTTGTAGCCTCTGCGGTGCAAGTCGATGACTTCAGCTACGATGCTGTGCGGACTGCGGCTGCGCTCTCGTCCGCGGGTGTAGGGTACAATACAATAGGTACAAAAATTGTTGCATCCACGCATGATGGATACGAATCCTGAAATGGATGTTTCATCTATGCGTGACGGACAGATGTCTTTGTAAGTTTCAGTTGTCGATAATTCGATATTAATGGCTTTCTCGCCTTGTTCTGCCTTTTCTATCAAAAGGGGCAGATCCATATAAGCATCGGGTCCGACCACAATGTTTATGTTTTTCTCTTCTTCAAACAGTTTATTGCCCAGACGTTCTGCCATACAGCCCATGATACCGACCAGCAGATGAGGGTTGTGTTTGCGGATTTCTGAAAAACCTTGCACCCGGCCGCGTACTCGCTGTTCTGCATTTTCACGGACCGAGCAGGTGTTTACCAAAATGATATCAGCCTCATGCTTGTCTTTTACATGTTCCAGGCCATGTGCTGTCAGAATGGCAGCTACTACTTCGCTGTCCGCTACATTCATTTGACAGCCGTAAGTTTCGATATAGAATTTTTTTGCCATATAATCCAAGGATTCCTTTTATTGGGTAAATTAAAATACATCGGATTCCCATTTTAGGAAATCCGATGCAAAAATAATATTTTCAATCAAGTTAGAAACGGATTCCGAAAGTTATCCGTGCCTCGTTGGTTTTTAATTTGTTTTGTGTCGGTTGGGATACAATGTCAAGAGACGGGTCTTCTGCATCATAGTAAGAGTAGAATATCGTCTCGTTTTTGCTCCAGCGATGCGTAAAGGAGGCATCACAATAAAATGCCCCGAAGTTGAGCCCTATCCCCGTTGACCATGATTGGATGCGGTTGTAGGCTTTGTCTGTTTCATGATACGGACTGTTCAGGAAATTATATCCTGCCCGGAGACTTACAATACTGTTTGCCCGGAATTCGGCTCCGGTCCGGAAATTGTGTGTCGGACGCAAATATGATTGAATGACATCGTTTTCATTTCGGTAGTCGTATCCGTCGGAAGCATTCTGAAAATTGGCGTTGGTGTATTTGATAAATTCATAATCGGCACTGATGATTGCCTTTTGTCCAAGGACGGCTGCCAGTCCGACGGTGGCTCTCCAGGGGGTGCGTATATCGTAGTCGATGTCCATTTTGTAACTCGGCGTCCAGAAATTATATGCTTCCTCCCCTTGGGGTGGGGTGATAAAATAGGAATCCATTGCCGTACTCATGGAATAATTCATGCTATACCATGTGGGGGAATGGATGGCTGCACCGATTCGCAATTCCGGTATCGGACGGTAGATGATTCCGAATTTGACGTTGGTTCCCACACCGTTCATCTTTTTATACTCCAGGAAATTATAGTAGTCCAGCCCGGAAGGGGAATCTACATCCGGAGCTTCCTGAAAATGTGAGGTCATTTTATAGTAAATGCTTTGGATGCCGATGCTTGCTCCTATATACAGTTTGTCTTGAAAATTGGTTCCAAAAGCAAGAGTATATTCTCCCTGATAACCTCTTTCTTCAATATCTTTCACTTGTGCTACATCTTCCTCTGCTCCTAAAATGGAATGATAGTATCCGGTTTCAGGATCCCGATTGAGCAGGTAAGCATCGTATGCCAGTCCTGTAGTAAAACCGTCCAGATCGTCGGATTCTGCCTGGCCGGCAGACATGGCCAGCATATCGGTAAACGAATTGTTCGACACTGCAACCGTCTGGCGGGTGTTTCTGTTGAAATTATTCAGATTGGTATAATAAAATCCGATATTGAAACTTTTCCAGTTAAACGCAGGAGAATAGAAAGAGAGCACTCCGCCTAATCCTCCCAGCTGGAAGGCGGTTTTATTCATTTTTTCCCCACTGGCTTCCGTTTTGGCAAAATTGAGAAGCGGTGTGAGGCTCACTTCTGATTTACGGAAGACACCAATACCTGCCGGATTGCTTGAAATGGCAGAAATATCGCCGCCTAAAGCCGTAAAAGCGCCGCCCATGGCTGCCGAGCGGGCTGTCCCGGGATTTGGTTGGCGGCCGAACCTTACGGCGTCTTCGAAATTCTGTGCTTGTATTGCCATGGCCAGACTGCAAGCTATAGCTGTGATTGCAATTCTTTTCATTTTTTCTTGTTTTTATTCATTTATCTTCTTCTCACCGGTCTGTTTCCTCCGGAGTGAGTGCCGCTGCCCGTTGAACTTCTTTGCGGGATATAAGTTTCCCGGCTGGAACGGTTGTTGTTATAGTTGGGCCTGTAGCTGTTATTTGGACGCGAATAACTGTTGCTTGAGCGGGTTGTCGTCGGACGTCGTGTCGTTGTCGGACGTCGTGTCGTCGTCTGGGGACGTGTTGTCGTATTGGGACGGCGCGTTGTTGAGGGGCGGGTCGTCGTGCCCGGCCGCAATATATTGCCGGTATTCGGTCTGGTGGCAGGTCTGGTGGTTGTGCCCGGTCTGCCCATCGTGCCGGTATTCTTGCCGGGACGGAAATCCGAACTGTTGGGACGGATTGTATTGCCGTTATAGGGACGTCTTCCGACTGTCGGACGGGTAGGAATGCGTCCGGATTGTCCGCTGGGACGTATACCGCTTACGCCGCCTCCGTAATTCGGGCGTTGACCTGCCAACGGATGTGACGGGCGTCCCGGACGGTTCCAGTTGGGGTAGTGGCGGTCATACCACGGATCGTACCAGTAGCCGTATCCCCAATGAGGGTGATAGCCGTACCACGGGGCATATCCATGAGGATACCAGGGATCATACCAGGGGTCGTACCAGCCTCCGTACCACGGATCATACCGGGGAGAATTCCAGCCGAAACGGAAATACCAGTTGAAACGGTTGTTGAAAGTGGAATTGAATGCCAGGTTGTCAAAGTGGGGATTGTCCCAGACGATGGTCCAGATATATTTGGGGTAGGTACCGAACAATAAGGATGAGTAGAGCTCTATGTTCGTATTGCTTGGAAACCACCAGTAGCGTCCGTTGTCAGTATATACGTTCCAGTCGCTATCGAACGAAAGGTTCATGGCGATGTCATGGCCGTTGCTGTTGAAAAAGGCAAATCCGTTGGGGTACATATTGATAATCCGCTGAATCTCTTCAAAATCCCTTTCATTACCTTTATAGCCGCCTAACCAATAACCGGTGTTTTCGTAAATGGTCTCGTTGGCGTATTGGTTGTTGGAATGTGTGGATTGAGACTGACGGGTCTGTGTATTGATGTCCATATTTTCCACAACCCCGTTGCGGGTATTGGGGCGTCGCTGCTTGCCTTCAATAAAATCTTTTGGGGGAGTACTGCTGCCTGCCGCGCGATGGGCCTCATAGGCATAGGTATCTTCTGTATTGGGATTATGCGGAAACTCTTCTCCGGTAATCTTTTCTACTTCTTTGACCACCAGTGCTTTTTTGCCGGGTACATAATAAATGTCATCCTCCATGGTATAGCTGCGGGCTGTAGCACATGCACCTGCACCCAAGGCAAGTAATGTTATGTATAATAAAGCTCTCATATTGTTTTTGTTTTAGTTGTTTTGTTTTTTATTGTAGCAAAAAATATACCACTTGATAATTGTACTAATTTACAATATGATAGTGGAAAATGCAAGTGTTTTTCTTTAAAAATCTAACCACAACGGTCAAAAAATGAGAGAATATGGCAAATGATTTGTGAGTCAGTCTGTTCCGATTATTTGACCATTCGGGGGAAAAACCGCCAAAAGACGGACTTTTGCCAATTTCGTACGGAGCAGCGTTACTATATTGAGCATCACTGATGCAAAAATGAAACAATCTGTGTAACTTATTGAATATCATGTGTAAACTTCTCAAATTCTTTCATCGCTATTAAGTGGTAAAACAGTAGAATATTGTGGATATATGCAGACTTTCCGTTACGAATACATTACCTGTTTATACAGGAAACATTCCCATTGTTGGAAGAACAACACTGTCAAACAGCGGTTTGACGGGCTCAGACAGGTATTTTTGACGCGACAGGTTAACATAATAGTCCGATGTTTTTTTTGCATCCGTCCGCACCGTTCTGCAAACGGATGATTGGCTCTATACAGTATAATTTTGCGAACAAAAAAAAGAGCTGATTATAGACGAATTGAAAATTACATCCTACCTCAATAAAAATGAGAAAAGAGCCGATTGCCATTTATGCTCATTTTTCAGTATTTTGTGTACCTTTGCGATATAACTATAACTCTTATCAAGAGATTATACCGAAAGTAGTTAATGGAACTTATAGATAACATAAACAAAACATTAAAGGATGACTTGATAACGGAGTTGCATGGCGGCACTAAGGTCGCCATTGCTGCTTCGTGCTTTTCCATATATGCCTTTGAAGAGCTGAAAGCACAATTCAAGGACATTGAGGAACTTCGCTTTATATTCACTTCTCCCACTTTTGTCACGGAAAAGGCAGACAAGCAGAAAAGGGAGTTTTATATTCCACGCCTTAGCCGTGAGCGAAATCTATACGGCTCGGAATTTGAGATAAAGTTACGCAATGAACTATCCCAAAAAGCCATAGCGAAAGAATGTGCGGACTGGATTCATAAGAAGGCCTGCTTCAAATCCAACCGTACGGGAGAAAATATGATGGGCTTTGCAGCTGTGGGCGATAAGGCTTATATGCCGATAACCGGCTTTACGACTGTTGAGCTGGGTTGTGAACGGGGCGACAATGCCTATACCATGATTAACAAGTTTGAGGCTCCTTTCTCCCAACAATATCTGGCATTGTTCAATCAGGTATGGAATGACAGTGCCAAAATGCAGGTCGTTACGGATAAGGTACTGGACAACATAACAAATGTTTATAAAGAGAATGCTCCAGACTTCCTTTATTTCGTTACGCTTTACAATATTTTCCGCGAGTTCTTGGATGACCTTTCCGAAGATGTCCTGCCCAATGAGGCTACAGGCTTCAAGGAAAGCCAGATTTGGAACAAACTGTATAATTTTCAGAAAGATGCTTGTCTGGCCATTATCAACAAGCTGGAAAAGTACAATGGTTGTATCCTTGCCGACAGTGTGGGCTTGGGCAAGACCTTCACGGCTCTTTCGGTCATCAAATACTACGAGAACCGTAACAAATCCGTGCTGGTACTTTGCCCGAAGAAACTGAATGACAATTGGATTACCTACAGGAGCAACTATCTGAACAACCCTATCGCCAAAGACCGGTTGCGCTATGACGTGTTTTTTCACAGCGACTTGTCACGCAGAGAGGGTAAGACCAACGGATATGACCTGTCGCATATCAACTGGGGAAATTATGATTTGGTCATAATAGATGAGAGCCACAATTTCCGAAACGGCGGCAAGGTCACCACGAACGAGAACGATGAAAACCCACGGGAAAACCGTTACCTGCAACTGATGAACCGTGTAATCCGTTCCGGCGTGAAGACTAAAGTCCTGATGTTGTCTGCTACACCTGTAAACAACCGTTTCAATGATTTGAAAAACCAGATACAGTTGGCATACGAGGGAGATAGCGAACAAATAGATGCCCTGCTGAACACTTCATCAAGTATAGATGACATTTTCCGTCAGGCACAGACCGCCTACAATGTATGGACTAAACTTCCTGCCGAACAGCGGACAACAAAGGAGTTGTTGGGCAGACTTAGTTTTGACTTCTTTGAAGTGCTTGACAGTGTGACCATTGCCCGAAGCCGCAAGCATATCGAGCAGTATTACGACACTGCCGATATTGGCAAGTTCCCGACAAGGTTGCCGCCTATATCACATCGACCAGATTTGACCGACCTTGATTCGGCGGTCAATTACAATGAAATATACGAAACGGTCAGCCATCTGAATCTTGCGGTTTATACACCTTCGGATTTTCTTTTGGCAAGCCGTGTAGGGAAATATATGGATAGGGACGAAGGTAAAGACTTTTTTTCCGGGCATGGAATGTCCGGTCGTGAGAAAGGCATTCGCCGTCTGATGAGCATCAATCTGCTGAAGCGTCTGGAAAGTTCCGTAAACTCATTTCGCCTGACTTTGCAGCGCATTCAATCGCTGATAACCTCGACCCTGCAGAAACTTGACCATATTAGTTCGAGTGAGAACTTCGACATCGAAGTGGACGACGTGGCGCGGAACATGGATTATGACGACCTTGAGTCGGATATGTTCATTGGTGGTAAAAAGACAAGGATTGCGCTGGAGGACATCGACCACATCTCGTGGCGGAAATACTTGGAAGAGGATTTGGAAAATCTGAATCTGCTACTTCTGTTGCTGGAGGACATCACTCCCGAACACGACAGCAAGTTGCAACAGTTAATCTCCGATTTACGATACAAGTTTGCCCATCCCATTAATGGTAACAACAAGAAAATCATCATTTTTACTGCCTTTTCTGATACCGCCGAATACCTTTATGACTGTCTGGCACAGCATATAAAGGAAGAGTATGGTCTGAATACGGCTCTTGTAACCGGTGATGTGGAGGCTCGCAGTACTTTACGATTGCCACGACGTGAGAAATTGGATTTCAACAAGGTGCTTACCTTGTTCTCTCCGGTTTCCAAAGACAGGAATACTATATACCCGCATATACAAGACGAGATTAGTGTGCTGATTGCCACCGACTGTATCAGTGAGGGACAGAACTTGCAGGACTGTGATTATCTGATAAACTACGACATCCATTGGAATCCGGTACGTATCATCCAGCGGTTCGGGCGTATTGACCGTATCGGCTCACGCAACGCCGTCATCCAGTTGGTGAACTATTGGCCCAACATGACCTTGGACGAATATATCAATCTGAAAGGTCGTGTGGAAGCACGTATGAAAGTGTCCGTACTGACCAGTACGGGGGACGACAATCCCATATCACCCGAAGAGAAAGGGGATTTGGAATATCGTCGGGAACAACTGAAACGTCTGCAAAACGAAGTGGTGGATATTGAGGAAATGAATACCGGCATCAGTATCATGGACTTGGGACTGAATGAGTTCCGTCTTGACCTGTTGGCGTACATAAAGGAGAATCCTGACATTGAGCATACCCCATTTGGCTTACAAGCCATTGTCCCGGCTACAGAAAGCAATCCTGCCGGAGTGATTTTCGTGTTGAAGAACAGGAATAATGGAGTGAACATTGACCGCAAGAATCGCCTGCATCCGTTCTACATGGTGTATATATCGGAGAGCAAGGAGGTCATTGTCAACTATCTTTCTCCGAAAGAGATGCTTGACCGTTTCCGGCTTTTATGTAAGGGTAAGTCAAGCCCTGATATGGAGAATTGCCGGGAGTTTAACCGCATTACACGGGATGGCAAGGACATGAAACAATACTCCGGACTGCTGAACGATGCCATATCTTCAATAATCAGAGTAAAGCAGGAAAGTGATATTGATAGTTTCCTGAGCGGAGTGCAAGGCTCGTTATTCACGGAGGAGATAAGCGGACTGGATGATTTTGAATTGATTTGTTTTTTGGTAATCAAGTAGGAAATGAGAAATTTTACGGAACAAGAAAATAATTTGATAAAGGAGCTTGTAGAAATAAAGAAAAAAGGATTAAGCTATATTCAAGAATTGCAGGTAGCAAGAATATTGCGCACTAAGTTTTCTTTTTTTGCTCTTAAATGGACTTATGGAAATAAGCCTCAAATCTCCTTATATAATAGGCCAGAAGATAAGGATAAAACAGAACAACAATATTATAGTATCTGCGATTTTATCTATTTTATCAAGGAGTTGGAATCATTAGGCTTTATTGCAATACAAAAGATTTCTTCAGAAAAGGAAAATGTTGGATTTAGTGTTTTATACGATAGAGAGAAATATATATACAACGAAACAGACAATCAATTTAAGCCAAAGAAATATAAAGATTTAGGATCTTTAATTCCTTGTTCTTCGGATAGGGAGATATTAATGGAGGAAATGGATGATGGTGTCTATGTCTTGTTCCAAATAGGTCAGGCTCAAGATATAAATCTTGATTTTGCGTATGATTTGCAAAAATATGGCTTGGGTATAATTTATCCTTTGCCATTAGCGGCTGATTATGTTGATAATAAATTCAAATCATTAGAACAAAGGAAGCATGATGAAGAAATGAGAGTTGCATTAAAGTCAGCCAAAGAGAGTAGATGGGCAACAATAATTGCATTCTTTTCATTATTAGTTTCTGTAGTTTTTGGAATACATCAAGTTTGTTCTCCTCAAGAGATTGAACAAAAGCAAATCTATTCAATTGAAACTGCAATAAGAAATAATCGTGTCGAAGAACCGTTAGAAGTCGAAATCGGAGATACGATTTTGACCGAACCGGTAGAGAATAATCAAAAGGCAACTTCTTGTAATCAGTTAATAAAACCTCAAAATAAATAACCTATGTACGGTCTTCCCTTATCTACGGAATGCAAACAACAACTTCCCAAGAAAACCATTTATGCGAAGTTTGATTTGAAACCTTCACAGCGAGAGAGTTTCGATACCGACGTCGCACGGATGGATATTGTGGCGGTTGTTTCTTCGGCAACACTCCCGGCACTCGGAGCCGGTGAGGAGGTAAAGGAGTTGTATGTGCTTGCCGTTCAACTGAAACGTAAGGACTATGACGCAAAGAACGTCTTGTTGCTGACCAGGCTTATCCCACAGAAGATAGTCTTTGCCTTGCAATACGAAGGGCAGACGCAGTTTGCCGTATTCCATACGAAACTGATCCTGTCGGCTTGGCAACCCTCGGAAGAAGCGGTATTGCCGTTGTCAGGATTGAATCTCGATGCCGTTTGGGAGAATATGGTAAAGGACATCGGGCGGATTGAGGTGGTGGGAGAAAATACGCTTGTCGGTCAGATAGCCGAAGATGACCGAAAGGCAAAAGTGCTTGCTCAAATAGCGACGCTTGAACGCAAGATGGTTAATGAAAAGCAACCTCGCCGCAAACGAGAATATTTTGAACAGATTAAGAAATTAAAAAAAGAGATAAAAATATTATGAGAGTCAATAAAAGTATGTACATAGCAGCTGCTGCTATTATTTTATTAATACCTGTTGTCCTAAATTATTTATTACAATGTCCATCTCCTTTTGCAAATATCTTAGGAGGTAAAAATGCAAGTATTATTTGGTTAAATTTTTGGGCTACTTATGGAGGTTCAATTATAAGTGTTTTAATATCGCTTTATATTTTGAGTAAAACTATGGAGTTTAATATCGCTCAAAATAAAATCAATCAAAATATAGAAATCAAGAAGTTCATATATCAAAATAGAATAAATGGATTGGATAAAATTATAGAGGATGTAATAGAATTGATAGATTGCTATAATAGCAATTCTTTTAAGGAAATTATCAATATATGGATACAAACGAATAACCATGAAGAATGCAAAGTACGTCTAAAACACCTTATGGATAAATCTTTTATTGCGTACGAAAAATTTACTATTCATTTCTCTCGAGAAGAGTTGAATAATAATATTTTGTTTCAACAACAACATAAAAACTATACACAGTTAGTTTACTTAATGCAAGACATTCAGATATTGATAATGTGTGATAATTCTATAAATAATAACAT
>JAHHTT010000030.1 GCA_020024465.1 Odoribacter sp. | reverse complement strand
TCTTTGAAACGTTTAATAATGAAAAATGATTATTTTCTAACTTTTAAAATGATATCTTATGAGAAAAGTTTTATTTATAGTAATGATGTTATGCATTGGGCAATTAGTTTTTGCTCAAGAAGCAACTAAGGAAGATAAAGATGCACAAAAGGGGGAAAAATATCGTAGAAGTTCGTTGTGTCTATTGATGATTGATGAAGCAAAATTGCCAAAGAGGGATACCATTAAGAAAGCTTTCCTGGATTTGCCAATGCCGGATAAATACAATGATCATAATGTAGCAGTGAGAATCTTTTGTACTGATTCAATGAGTATTACTCCGGAAGCAGAGAAGGCTTTTGAGGGAGCTGTGAAGGCTGGTCTATTAGGTGAGAGTATAGCTAAAAAGGAAAATGCAGGGGAAGAATCTGAAGAAGCCGCACCTAAAAAGAAAGGCGGTTTTGGAAAGATGATGGGTCAGTTGGGTAAGTCTGTTGTGAGTGAGGCCACTGGCGGATTGGTGGATACAACAAAAAAGTCTGATTATGCAGTGAAAACATATAGCTTTTTGCAAAATCAACAGTTGGCTCGTCAGATGTTTGATAAATGGTTTCGGGACGGAAGTGGGAATTTTTCTATGAATCTGGTGCAAGAACGTGGTTTGTATGATGCATCAGTATTGGATGTTGCGCAGGCAAAGGCATCTTCACGTGGAATGGGTCTGTTGGCTGATGCCGGAGAAGAATTGGTGCAGAAAACATTTGTAGTTGTAACTCGATTCAATTATTTGAGTAAAGATGAACTGGTAGCTGAAATTGATGCTATGTCACAGATTGTAGCCCAACAAGTCAACGGATATATGGCCATGGGGGCAAAAGCAGCAACAATGGCTTTGAAAGCTTCATTAGGTGCCGGCTATTATGTGAAGACCACTTCTTATTTGTTTCAGTTGAATTGGAATGATTCTATTGCTAATACTTTCTATTCTCAATTGTGGAATAATCCGGAAGCTTATGCGCAGTCGGATTTGTTTAGTGTGAAATATATTGGCGAAGAAACTGCTTGGGCAAATGTGAAAGCTGGAATCTTTACAGATAAGTCAGAACCCGAATTGATTCGGATTGCCACAGTCAATGCGATGGATGCGGTATTGGCAAAACTGGAAAAGAAGTACGAAGTGTTTAAAACAAAAACTCCGCTGTTAGTTAGGGAGGGTGACAATGGCTTGGAATTAACTGCAAAAATTGGAATGAAAGAGGGCTTGGAAGCTGGTGATAAATTTGAAGTGCTTGAAAAGGTGGTGGATGAGAAAACTCAGCGCACAAAATATAGACGTAAAGGAGTGTTGAAAGTAAGTAAGGAACAGATTTGGGACAACAGGTTCATGGCTGACGAAGCTATGGCTGCAGAAGGTAAGAAGCAGGAAGTTGAATGTACTCGATTTGAAGGGAAAGGGAATTATTATAACGGAATGTTATTGCGACAAATTAAGTAAGACAATATGGTGAGAATTTTATTGTTTGCTTTGATGTTGATTATACCGGCATCGGGCTTTTCGCAAAAGAGAAAAATAAAAAAAGCGAATGAAGACACGATGGAGTGGCGGTATGATATTGAAGGAATGGGTACCGGAACCGTCGGAAAATTTTTGGTCAAAGTGTGGTGTTTTTCTAAGAAGCCTAATGTGGCGGCGTTGCAGGCTTATAAGAATGCTGTACATGGTGTGATATTCAAGGGCGTGCCTGCAAAGGGGCGTACTCCGGGGAAGAAACCGTTGGTAGAAAGCATTTCGGTAGAAAAGAAATATGCAGATTTCTTTAAAAAATTTTTTGCAGATGGAGGTGAATATATGCAGTATGCAATGTCTGCTTCTCATGGAATTATTGGTGAAGGGGATGTGATGAAGATTGGTAAGGAATATAAAGTAGGCGTGTTAGTGGAAGTCAATTATGCAAGTTTGAAAAAGGCATTGGAAGAAGTTGGAATTGTTAAAAAATTAGGAGCAGGATTTTAAAAAGGTTTAGGTATGAAAAAATTGATTCTTTCATTTTTGTGGTGTCTGCTAGTATCAGTTGTTTTTGCCCAAGCAAAAAAACCAAAGATTATGGTTGTGCCGAGCGATGTGTGGTGTAATGAAAATGGATTTATGATGGAGAGTGATGTGATGGGGACGAAGATGATGGTTGCAGATTATAAAAAAGCAGTGAAGACGAATGCTGATTTAATGTTGGTTATCAGTAAAATAGGCGAGATGATGACTGATCGAGGATTTCCATTGGAAGATTTGGCGAATAGTCTGAAAAGTTTGGATACGGAAGCTGCTGAAGAGAGTGTAACAGATATTGATGAGGGAGGTGTTGCAGAGTCTCCGATTGATAAATTGCGGAAAGTGGCACAGGCAGATATTTGGATACAATTAACGTGGACTGTGAATAAAATCGGACCTAAAAAGTCTGTAACTTTTAATATGCAAGGTATTGATGCTTATACAAACAAGCAGGTGGCAGCTGCTTCAGGTACGGGAGATCCATCGTTTTCTGTAGAACTTCCGTTATTATTGGAAGAGGCTGTTTTGAAGTATATGGATAAATTCAATGAGCAGTTACAGCTCTTTTTTGATGATATGTTTGCTAATGGTCGGGAGGTATCTTTGGTTTGTCGCCGGACGAATGATTCGGATGTGAATTTCGAGTCTGTTGTCGGAGATGATGAATTGGGTTTTCTGATTGAAGATTGGGTAGCAGCAAATGCGCAAGAAGGACGCTTCAATACTACTGGTGCTACGGAAAATCGTTTGGTATTCAATCAAATACGTATTCCTATGTTTGCTGCAAACGGCAGGGCTTTAGATACCCGTACTTGGGCGCGAGGTTTGTTACGGGAACTGCGTTCGAAATACAAATTGAATGTACAATTGGATACGAAAGGATTGGGACAGGCTTATATTACGATTAAAGGTTCTGAAGAGTAAAATTCTGATTTATGAAAAGAATATTGATTTGCTGTATGTTATGTTGTTTAGTGATGCAAGGCATAGGACAGCAACTATTATCCTCGAAAGAGATGGTGGCATTGACTCCTGCTGTGCCGGCGTCACTAGAGTTGCCTGAGCAAGCTAAGAAAGCACTGAACCAGCGATTGATTCAAATTGTAACACAAAACGGTTTCGGATCTACATCGGGGAATTTGATCTTGACAGCCAATGTGTTGGTGATTGATAAACAGATAACCGGTACTGTTCCAGCGCAGTTTATCATTAGTTTGGAGGTTTCATTGTATTTGCTGAATTTGCAAGAGGAAGTTATTTTGGATGAGATGGCAATCGAAGTGAAAGGCATTGATAAATTAGAAAATCGAGCCATCGCACAAGCTATAAATAGTATTAATCCAAGAACACCCACCGTACGTAAGTTTATGGCACAATGCCGTACGAAGGTGATTGATTATTATACAACACGAGTACCGGCATTATTGGCTAAAGCTAAATCGTTGACTGATCGAAAAGAATATCAGGAAGCATTGGCTGTTCTTTCTGCAGTGCCAGAAAGTGTGGACGAATATCCGGCAGTGGCAGAGCAGATGGTGTCTATTTATACGCAGCAGTTGGATAAGGAAGCAACTGTAGCCTTGCAGACTGCAAAAGTGTATGTGACGCAAAAGGAGTATGGACAAGCCCTGGATGCCTTGTTGAAAATAGATCCATCTAGCACTCGATTTAGCGAAGCAGATAAGATGATTGCTTCTATTAAAGCAAGTATGGATGCTGAGGCAAAAGCAGCTGCAGAAGAAAAATTGGCTAGATATGAAGCAGAGATGGAAGCCAGACAGCGAGAGCACGATGATCAGATGATGTTGGAACGTATGCGCTTAGAGATGGCTCAAAAAGCAGGTATGTCTTACGGTAAGACAATTGCAGAAGAAAATGTGAGTGAACAATTATCGAAATGGTTTTTAGGTAAATTCAAGTAATTATGGCGACATGTCCTAAGTGTAAAGAAGAATTACCTTTATTATCTAAAATATGCCCTGTGTGCGGGTATGTAGTGGAAGGTGATCAAAATGCTCCTCATGCGAATGATTTTGCAGATGCCTTGGAGAAATGTTTGTATCAGTTGAAAAGCATTCCTTTGCCATCATTCATGCGTAGTATGGCACAATTGTCTTTTGTAATGTTACCGTTGATTGCCGTGTATATGTTGATGTTGGCAATTGTGAGTAGTGCAGGTTTGTTTTGGGTGTTATTTGTCTTGTTTGCAGTGTTATCCTTGTGGGTTATTGTAAAGAAATTGTCGGGAAAATTAGGAAATGATCTTTTTAACCGACAGTTCAAGGAGATAAAAAATGAATACGAGTATCATGAGCGTACGGCAAAACGTAATTTTGGGAAAAGTAAGGAGGTGACGAAGCTGATTAATGATATTTCATCGGAAATCAGTCGTATTGAGGAGGAACGGAATGCCGTCAGACGTAAAAATCTGTTTATTTGGCTGGTAATTTTGATTGTATTCTTTGTAAGTGGAGGTTTGAGTATATTTTCTGTGGATAAAGCTTTGAATGAGGAGAATACCATTGTGGGAGAGACGGATAAAGCAGTAACTCCCGAGTCTGGAAAAAATCAGACAGCACAATGGCGGGAAGCGATGGAAAACTTTAAAAATTCACCGGATTATCAGGATGAATATAAGTGTAATGAAGAGGCAATTAAAGTGATATCTATGATTCTGTCGGCCGGAGAGGAGGAGGAAGCAGAGAACCTTTTTTTAGAATCTTGTATGGGTAAGGTCGGGGATATGGCATGTGCTATGTTGTTTGTAGAGCATTACAAGACTGCAGGAAAATTGGAAATAGCAAAGATCTTTGTAGACCGTTGTACGGGATTGCGATACAAATCAGATAAGAAGAAATTAGAAAAGTTATTGAAATAAAAGTTGCTGATATATAAAAACAGTAAATTATGGGATTATTCAGTAGTAAGAAAGAAGGCAGTTTTATGGATGTCATTCGCTGTGACGAACAGGATTTCCTGATTTGGAAGTGGTCGCCGGATGGACAGCCGAGCCGTAAAGAGAATGCCATACGCTATGGTAGTAGCTTGCGTGTGAAGGATGGTGAAGTGGCTGTGTTTGTATACCGGCAGAAAAGTGGTCAGATGCAGGATTATATTGTGGGACCGTATGATGAAACGATAAAAACCGCTAACTTTCCGGTATTGACAAGCATTGTAGGAAGTGCTTTTGGCGGTTCTTCTCCGTTTCAGGCTGAGATTTATTTTATTAATCTGTCAGGGATAATCCGGAGACCATTTTTTCTGGATGGCTTTGATTTGTGTGACTTCCGGCATCCTGATTTGCAGGTATCTGCTACATTGAAAGGGGCTATGACGTTTAAAATAGCTGATTATAAGGATTTTATTCGCCAGTATCGGTTGATTGATTTTGATTTGGATGATTTCTGGGGAAAAATCAAGGACTCTATGACAGAGACTATTGTCAGCGCTGTTAGTCAGGCTACGAATCAATTGCGGATACCATTGGTGCAGATTCAGAGCGGATTGTCTAATATATCCCGTTTTGTTGAGCAAATGAAAAGGGAGGAATTTAAAAATATTTATAAGATTGATATTCAAAGTGTTAATATTTCTAATATTTCTTTGGATAAGCAGAGTTTAGAGTATGCTTCTTTATGGAAAACGACTGCTGAACGAGATTTGCGCATTAATGAGGCAGAAACGGCTGCAGGTGAGAGACAGATGGCAGATATGCAAGCTATCAATGCAGAACATTATGCAGAAGCTCTCCGCATCCAGAGAGAGGAGACTCAACGCATGCAGAAATTAGCAAGTGAAAGTAGTCATTTGGCTGCTCATCAAATTAATGTGCAGGGAGGCGTAGCAATGAAAGCTGCAGAAAGTTTGGGGCAAATGGGGGCTGATATGAATTTTGGAAATGGCGGAGGCATGAATCCTGCAGGAATGATGACTGGAATGATGATGGGGGGTGCCGTGGGTGGAAGTATGGCTAATATGATGGGTAATATGATGCAAAATGTGGGACAACCACAACCGCCAGCACCTCCGACCGGTGCGTTAGCTGAATGGCATGTTTCTAATAGTGGACAGCAGGCTGGACCTTATACTATGGAACAATTGAAGCAATTGATGGCTTCAGGTGTGCTTACACGAACATCCTATGTGTGGAAAGCAGGAATGGGTGGTTGGGAGCAGGCAGGCAATGTCCCAGAGATTGCAATGTTATTTGAAACAACTTCTCCTTCTCCAGGGCCGCAGACTCCTCCTCCTCCTCCTGGTGTTTAATAATTTAAAATGACAGATATGAATGACGATAATAATCTTTCGATAAATAATATGGTGGAAATGGCTACGGGGCTGTCTATGGCTTCCCTTTTCACTCAGGCTATGAATTCTGCGTTTACCAATACAGTTTATCAGCAGAATAGTCCTTTGAATACACCTGCAAAATATCTCTATGCGATTATTAACGGACAACAGGCCGGACCATTTTCTCCCGGAGAGATATTGGTTCAGATACAAGCGGGGAATATCACTCCGGAAACTTATATGTGGAAACCTGGAATGATGGAATGGAAGTTTGCAAAGGATATTACAGATATAGCTCTGAATATTAATTTGACGCCTCCAATGAATCCTTAATAGATAATGTGATATGAAAGCAAATGTATTTATGCTTGTTATGGCATTCCTCATTGGATTGCTGTTCAGTTACGGTTTGTATACTATGGGTGCTACTACTTTGCAATTCATTGGAGGTGGAGTTTTATGTACTCTAGCACTGATGTTTACTATTGGCGTTTCAATTCGGGAATATCCTCGCAGTACGATTCTGTTCAGGACGTTGGCAGGAGGACTTTTCGGAGTTTTATTGATTGTAAACTTATTGTTTGTCTGGTTTTCAGCTGAACAAACAATATTTATCATCATCAACGGACTGTTGACCGTTGGTGGCGCTATCGGACTTTGGCAGATTTATCAAAGCAAACAGTAATGAAAAAAGAGAACCGATGAAACAAATATTATTATTGCTGATTTTAAGTACTTTAGATATTGCTTGTTGTATGGCAAAAATTAAGGTAGTAGAAAGAAGTGCCAAGAAAATGCCTATGTGGGTCAATACTACACAAACGAATTACATTATTACTTCTGCTATTACAGAGGATATAGAAAAAGCTAAGAATGAGTGCATGGATAATGTACGTAAATATATTATTGATGCTGTGGCTCAGAATGTGCAAGCTTTTAGTAAGAGTAGCATAAAACAGGAATCTGTTAACGAGGGAATAACACAATTCTTGGATAAATATAGCTATACTTCACAGACTCAATCGGCGAACATACCTTATCTGACAGGTATTTCTGCTTCGAAAGTGGAAGATTTTTATTGGGAAAAAAGGTTGGATACAAAAACTGATGAGATTTCTTATCTCTATTGTATTAAATATCCGTTCCCTGCTTTGGAATTGAAAAAACTGATAAGTGCTTTCAAAAAATATGATGAGGAAATGAATGCTAAATTGGTTGCTTTAGAGAATGACTATGTTGAGATTAAATCTGTTGAGCAAATCAATAATGCTGTGTCTAATTTGGGCTTGTTGGAGAATTACTTTTTTGATAAAGTGAGAAAAAATACAGCAAGCACTTTGAGACAGAATTACCGACAATTATATGAACAAATTGGTATTCGTGAAGTGTCGAATGAACCTGGTGCCTGTATTCTGGCTTTAACGTTGAGGGGAAATGATATTCAAGTATCTCAACGGCCTGCATTGAAATCAGAGACATTGGCACAATTGCAGGCAGTACAAGATAGCGTTTCATGGAAAATTTTTTATGATTATTCTACTTGTGATTCAGATGAAGAAAATGTTGCAACAGTGTCTTTCCATATTGGCGGGCGTGTATTACGACATCAGTTTTTTGTAGATGTGGATCAAGATAAAATTCAAATGTTTCCATGTAAAGAGGTGTATTTGACAGCTGTTTGTCAAGATTCATTACTTACTAGTATTGTAATGCGCATGAATTTGAATGTGGGGCAGATGAAGCCTCTGAAAATTTATTCAATAACGTTGGTAGTGCCGGGTTTGGATAAACCGATTATTATAGAAAAAATATTTCCTATAAATAGTAAGGGTATGCAAACTATTGAAACAACTATTCCTGTTAATATTGTTGTGCTGGAATCACAATATGGACGCAGAAACCTATTGAAGGGGCATTTGGAAGTTTTGGATGGTAAAAACAATATTCATCGAGTAGATTTTTCATTGCCTTTTAAAGCGAATTGGTAACAAAATTAAAAATAGAAACTATGAAGATAATTCGTATTTTAATCAGTGTTTTGGTATTATTAGTGACTTGTTTTATTGCAGAAGCTCAAATGAGCAATAAAGAGTTGAAGAAAGAACTAAAAGCTAAGGTGGAACGGAATTGTAAAAGAACAGCTAAAGGATTGAAAAAAGAAGGATGGAAAGAGATGCCCGGTAAATTGCCGTTGGAAAAACAGATTCAAGAGGGGCGATATGCAGAGTTAGATGAAGATGAGAAAGGAGAAAAACTCTATTTTACTTCAACTCATCGGGCTATCGGCGGTAATTATTCTGCTGCTAAGAAAATTGCAAACGACCGTGCACGCTCAGAGCTGGCTGCTCAGGTGGCATCGACCATTTCAGAGTTGATTAAAAATAAACTCTCAAGTACAGATTATGGTGAACAGGATATTGAAACGATTGATGAATTTATAAGTGCAAATAAAAATTTGGTGTCAGTATCTTTATCTGGTGTGTATCCAATCGTGGAAATATTCCGTGAGCGCGATAAGAAAGTGGAAGTACAGGTGATGGTGAAAGTGAATGCAACTAATGCTTTGAATGCAGCCAAGAATGCTTTATACGATAAGCTTTATCAACAATCTGTAGATTTAGCGAAAGAATTGGATCAGTTATTGACATATTAAGCTTTTCTATATCTTGGTTTTTATTATTTGTGAATTTTAAATTAGAAAAAGCGGCAATACTTGATTGTAGTTGCCGCTTTTATTATTTGATAAGTATATCTTTTACTTGTGCATGATGGCAGCCTGCGCCGCAGCTACACGTGCGATAGGTACGCGAAACGGAGAACAACTGACATAGTTCATACCTACTAAATGACAGAAGATTACAGATGAAGGTTCTCCTCCGTGTTCACCGCAGATACCTACTTTCAAATTTGAATTTGTTTTACGACCTAATTCTACTCCCATTCTTACTAAACGTCCTACACCTTCTTGGTCGAGAACTGCAAACGGATCAGTTTTCAAGATACCTTTGCGGATGTATTCAGGTAAAAATTTACCAGCATCGTCACGAGAGTATCCAAAAGTCATTTGAGTCAAGTCGTTAGTTCCAAATGAGAAAAATTCTGCAACTTCTGCAATTTGGTCTGCAGTAATGGCTGCTCGTGGAATCTCAATCATAGTTCCTACCATGAAGTCTACTTTCACATCTTTTTCTTCAAAAACCTGATCTGCAACACGATGAATAATTTCTGACTGCTGTTTTAATTCTTTTACTGTACCTACAAGCGGAATCATGATTTCTGGACGAGGATCAAGACCGCGTAGTTTCAAATTACAAGCTGCTTCGATAATTGCACGAGCCTGCATTTCTGTAATTTCAGGGTAAGTAATTCCCAAGCGGCAACCACGATGCCCTAACATAGGGTTAAATTCGTGCAGAGAATCTACTTTTTCTTTGATGCGCGCTACTGGTATTCCTAATTTTTGAGCCATGTATTGCTGTGATGCTGGTTCATTAGGAGTAAATTCGTGTAAAGGAGGATCTAATAGGCGGATTGTTACACCAAGACCATTCATTGCTTCGAGAATTCCTTCGAAGTCTTCTCTCTGCATGGGAAGAATCTTGTTCAATGCTGTACGACGACCTTCTACGGTTTCAGAAAGAATCATTTCACGCATTGCATCAATACGATGACCTTCAAAGAACATGTGCTCTGTTCGGCAAAGTCCTACACCTTTAGCTCCAAATTCACGAGCTTTACGTGCATCTTTTGGAGTATCTGCGTTGGTGCGTACATACATACGAGTGTATTTTTCAGCTAAGTTCATGATAGCAGTGAAGTCGCTGTTTAATGTAGCATCTTCTGTTTCTACTTTGCCTAGATATACTTCTCCTGTTGAACCGTTTAATGAAATCCAGTCTCCTTCGTTAATGAGGTTGCCGTTTACATTGAAATTACGTTTTGCATAGTCAACTATAATGTCACCAGCTCCAGATACACAGCATTTACCCATACCGCGTGCAACTACGGCTGCATGTGAGGTCATACCTCCACGGGCTGTAAGAATACCTTCAGATACATTCATACCACGCAGGTCTTCTGGAGAAGTTTCCAAACGTACAAGCACTACTTTTTCTCCTCTGTTTTTCCACTCTTCTGCTTCGTCAGCAAAAAATACTACACGACCGCAAGCTGCACCTGGAGATGCGGGTAAACCTTTGGTGATGGTATGGGCTTTTTTTAAAGCTTCTTTGTTGAATACCGGATGAAGAAGTTCGTCTAATTTAGCCGGTTCTTGGCGTAATAGAGCTGTTTTTTCGTCTATCATGCCTTGTTTCAACATGTCAACAGCCATTTTTACCATGGCAGCACCAGTACGTTTCCCGTTACGAGTTTGCAACATCCACAGTTTACCATCCTGAATGGTGAATTCCATGTCTTGCATATCGTGGAAGTGTTCTTCCAATTTATTCTGTACTGCATCTAAGTCTGCAAATGCAGATGGCATTGCTTCTTCCAATGAAGGATATTTGGTTGTACGCTCTTCTTCTGAAATTCCCTGCTGTTTTGCCCAACGACGTGAACCTTCAATGGTGATTTCCTGAGGAGTGCGGATTCCGGCTACAACGTCTTCTCCCTGAGCGTTGATTAGGTATTCTCCGTTGAAAATATCTTCTCCTGTTGCTGCATCACGAGTGAATGCGACACCAGTTGCAGAGTTGTTACCCATATTTCCGTATACCATTGATTGTACGTTTACTGCAGTTCCCCACTCTTCTGGAATTTGGTTCAATTGGCGGTAAAGTACAGCACGTTCTGTCATCCAAGAATCGAATACTGCGCAGATTGCCCCCCAAAGTTGTTCCCATGGACAAGTCGGGAAATCTTTGCCGGTACGACTTTTTACAACAGTTTTGAAGTTTGCCACCAATACCTGGAGGTCTTCAACGGTAAATTCAGTATCGTTTTTGATATTTTTAGTTTCTTTCAGTTTGTCGATTTCTACTTCGAAAGGATTGTGTTCACCTTTTGCTGCGGTAACACCCATTACAACATCACCATACATTTGGATAAAACGACGGTAAGAGTCCCATGCAAAACGTGCATTGCCTGATTTTTCTGCCAACAGCTGTACAGCATCATCGTTCAAACCAAGATTCAATACGGTGTCCATCATACCCGGCATAGATACACGTGCTCCGGAACGTACGGATACCATCAATGGGAAAGCTTCACCTTTTGAGCCAAATTTTGCATTCATAATTTTTTCCATATGTGCAATTCCGGCTTTTACCTGATCTTCAATCAATTTTACTACTGCATTTTTCCCTTGTTGATTGTAGAGAGTACAAACTTCTGTTGTGATGGTGAAACCTGCAGGAACAGGCAGTCCGATGAGGTTCATCTCTGCAAGGTTGGCTCCTTTACCACCCAGCAGATTTTTCATGTCTGCTTTTCCTTCAGCTTTTCCGTCTCCAAATGTGTAAACGTACTTAATGTTCATATTGTGTTTTTTGTTATATTGCCTCCCGAAAGGAGGCGGTTGTTATTATATTTTAATATATTGATTTTCAGTTGATAATGTGCAAATTGTAAAAACTTATTTTGATCCGCAAAATTAAGATATTTTTTTTATATACAAAAATGGTTTTTCTATTTTTTGGAGAAAGCGTATCTTTGCAGAGAATTTTAATGGTATGAAAAAACGGTATAATGATTTTCCATCCTTTTTTAAAACGCTATTTCACGAGCGAGTGCAAAAGCTGTCTGTTGACGGTGGATTTACTTGTCCGAATCGTGATGGAGTGAAAGGGGTGGGAGGATGTAGCTTTTGTAATAACCATAGTTTTAGTCCGGGTTATTGCCGATCTACAGCATCCATTACTTCGCAGGTGGAAGAAGGAAAAGCTTTTTTTGCTCATAAATATGCTGGTCAGAAGTATTTAGCTTATTTTCAGACATATTCGAATACTTATGCTCCGATGGATGTGTTAAAAAGTAAATATGAAGAAGCTTTGGCTTGTCCGAATATTGTGGGGCTAGTGATTGGTACCCGTCCGGATGCTGTCAATGAAGAGGTGCTTGATTATATTGCCGATTTGGCGAAAAGGTACTATGTTTGTGTGGAATATGGAGTGGAGTCGGTTAATGATGATATATTGAAAGCTATTAACCGGGGACATTCTTTTGCAGAAACAGAGATGGCTATTCAATTGACGGCAGAACGAGGAATACCTATAGGTGTTCATTTAATTTTTGGTTTGCCGGGAGAAAGTAGATATTCTATGTTGGAAGGGGCCGTGCATTTGTGTGATTTGCCGATTAATATATTGAAGCTTCATCAGTTGCAAATTATTCGCGATACTCGTATGGCGGTTGAATATTTGAAAAATCCGGAGGCATTCAGGTTATATTCATTAGAGGAGTATTTGGATTTAGTGGTGGATGTTATTGAATATATCCGACCGGATATTTATTTGGAGCGTTTTGTAAATCAAACTCCGGAGGAATATTTGATTGCTCCTCGATGGGGAATCAAAAATTTTGAATTTGTTGCTAAATTGAATAAACGTTTACAGGAAAGGGACAGTTGGCAAGGTAAACGGAAAGGTTTTGAGAATTTATTTTTATAATTGATATGATAGGACAAGAAAAGGTATATGAAAGATTGGCAGAGTTGAGTATTGAATTTGATTATCTGGAACATCCAGAAGCTCCGACAATTGAAATTGCCCGACGGTATTGGGTGAATTTGGACAGTATGCATTGCAAGAATTTATTTTTCCGCAATCATAAAGGGAATCAGCATTATTTGGTGATTTTTCATTGCGACCAAACGTTAGCTATTCATGATTTGGAGCATTTGTTGCATCAGGGAAAATTGAGTTTTGCTTCAGAGAAAAGAATGGAGAAATATTTGGGATTGAAGCCAGGTTCGGTAAGCCCTTTTGGCTTGGTGAATGATATGGAGCATCATGTATATGTTTTTTTAGATAAAAATCTAAAGAAAGCAGCGAAGTTATCATTTCATCCTAATGATAATCGAGCTTCCCTTGCTATCAAAACAGAAGATTTTATCCGATTTATGGATAGCTTAGGAAATGGTTATGAATGGATTAAATTATATTAATCGTTTTATTTAGTGACATAGCCATTCTATGTGTTTTTCGATGGCTTGTGTGCAGACAGGACAAAATTTGTCAGTAGAGAAATCCTTCATCAGGCAAGTTTGAAATGGCCGGTAAATTCTTTTGCTGGCATAGCCTCCGCCTTCAAATACACCGACTTCTTCTTTATATTCTTCTGTTTGTGGTGTAGGTATGGGTGTAGTGGGTCTTATTAGTTTCTTCCAGTCTTTTTTATCGAAATCTTTCAATGTGGTCAAATTTTCTTCCCAAGGTTCTATGTTTTGAGGATACATTTCATTGTAGGATACGGTACCTACATATTCATCGCCTAATCCCATCAGTACATGACTGAATTCATGTACATATATTTTTCCTGTACTTTCCGGATGATGAGCTGCGCTGATGCCGTAGAAATTATAGATACCACCACCTCCGTATTTTTGAGTATTTGAAAGAACATATATGTATTCGTAGGGTACATGTGCAGCAATGTCACGAAGACCTTGGAAATCTTCAATCATTTGATAGCGCTCGGAGTTAAAAGTGTAAAAGCAAGCATGGGTTACGGTATTTTTCCATACACGTTCTCCAGGTAAAGATACTCCTGAATCTTTGGAGGGAGCCCATACAGCTCTGATATTAAACTTGTTTGACTGCTCTTTGTAGGGGGAATAGCTAAAAAATTCTTTTATGAAATTCTGGCATGCTTTAACGAATTTCTCTTTTTCGTTGGCTACATATCCTTCGGGCACAAGGACTATGTCAATATGATTGGCTGATTGACCGTGGTAAGCAACTTCAAATGTTTCGTATTGTGGAGAGAAAGTGCGGATGAAGTATGAGTCAGGATTAATGTCCTGAGTGAATTTTTTTTCGAATACTCCTTGTTTATTACGTGAATATATCTCTATTTGTACCGGATTTTTAGGATATGGAAAAATGACAGATTCTGGCATAGCCTTTCGGATATGTTTAGCTTCATCAGTCGCTTGCCATTCATTAAATAGGGTGTTGAAGCTATGGGAATATATTTCTTGACCACTGGCTTTATCAATGATTTTGAACATTTGCATTCCATAGCCAGTATTGTCCAATAAAGTCACTTTAGAATGTCCCCAATAAGGTTCGGATTTTAATTCGTCAAAGAAATACTCTTCGGTTTGATAGTTTCCACAATGATAATAGTCAAAACGCATAGTGTATTCATGGAAATATTTTTCGAATTGAGCTTTGGTTGTACTGCAACTGATAACGATTATGATAAAGGTGTAGAAAATATTTTTCATGTTTATATTGGTTTTAGTTTACCTGGATCTATCGTACCAAGAATCTTTTTTTGTCAATTTTAAGTCACGCAACATACTGGAGCGTACATTAATTTGAAAGTTGTATGACTGGTGAGTTCCGAAAGGTATACATGAGAAGGTCATTTCCCAACAATGTAAGTCGCGAGTGATATTGAAGCTTGTTGCCGTAATTTCTTTTTGCTGGAAATCGAAACCGGTTCGAAATGAAAATTTCCATTTAGGAGTCAACGAGAAATTTCCGTTGGCACTAATAATTTGTGATATGGTATTTTTACTTAACGGTTTGGTTGCACCTTCTGCAGTATTACGAGAATAATTTTTGGAGTAATTGAACGAATAGTCCAAACTGATACTCCAAGGAATTTCAAAATCCATGTATTCATCATATCTTCCTCCTAAAATAGGGTCTTTTTCTTCTTTTTTCTTTCCATTATCAGAAGAAAATTGTATCCCTGTAGATGCAGTGACATGAGTTAAACGTCCAATACCTCCAGCATATTTGTTGATACGTTGAGTATTGGCGTTAATTGCATATGGATCCAAAGTGCCAGTAAGATTAATATTTACTTTATTGTTGAAAATTTTTGTACGTGCAGTCAATGTGATGTTACTCCAACGCATAGAGTCGGCAAAGAAGTTATAACTGCTGGCTATCCGGAAACTCTCTAATAGTTTGATTTTTTTAAACTCATCTTTACCGGTTGTATCATTATCATTGCGTACTTTCATTTCTATGTTGTTGTCTATGCTTAAGTTTAATGTTGCACTTTGTTGAGATCGTTCTGAACTAGTGGGTGTTCCATATGCCTGACCTTCAAATATGGAGTATCTTTGTTCTTGTCCTTCTCTATCTAGATATGTTTTCCAATATTTATCCGGATTTACCCCCCAGTTAGGAGCATAGGAAATGCTAGCACTGGGACTCAGTACGTGGCGGATCGCATGCACTTTTTTATTTGGTTTGAATTGATACATACCATATATAGTTGGATTATAGGACATCGATATGCTTGTCGTATAATTGTGAGCATAATGGAGTCCGTAAATGGTGTCCGTTGGAAAGTAGCCATAATTGGCCATCGTAGAGTCTGCAACCCAATTCCCCTTTCGAATGGATTTAAGGTAAGCTACTCCTTTGTAGTTTATTGCTGGAGAGATGGATAAATCTTTGATTATATTGATACTGGTGCTTAATGGAATAGAGTGCTGAAAACCATTGTCCCAATCACGTGCAAGGTGTTTGAAAGATTCGCCTAACATGGATTCTTTCGTTTGAATAGAGTTTTTCATTTCAGCGCTATAGGTGAAGCCTATATTTTCATACCATTTCATTTTTCCTACACGTTCTTTGCGACGTAAAGGGTAGATTTGTGATACCCGAAAATTTAAGTTCGGAAATGATAGTGATATGGTGGTGTCACGACTATTTTGGTTGTGATTGAAACTGGCTGTCAGGCTAAATGGACGGTCTGGCCATTTTTTACTCCAAGAAATACTGGATTGCTTGCGTTGGTTGGCAATCTCGTCAATGTTGGTGCCACTATTATAATAATTATTGCTTGCGGATGACATATCTACAGAAGCAGAAAAGGTGGTGTAGGGATTGGCTTTAGAATCCTGTGTGTGTGTCCAACGGATAGCCCAATCTTTGGATTGGGTGTAATCAGGAGTGCCTTTTTCGCTTGTATGATTGCGGCTCATGCTGAAGTTGAAGTTCCCACTGAATTTATACCGCTTGCGGTATGTGGAACCCAGATTAGCCGCCCAAGAGCCGTTGGTATAGATGGTGCCAGTCAGAACCATATCAATGTAATCACTGATATACCAATAATAACCACCGTCTCGCAAGTTGAATCCACGCATACGTTCCTCTCCATAGATTGGCATCAAAATTCCAGAGGTTCCTTTTTTAGAAATGGGGAAAAAACCGAATGGAATTGCTAAAGGCAGAGGTACATCCTCTATATAAAGATTGGCAAATCCCGATACAACCTTTTTGTCCTTGATAAGTTTGGCTTTACTCATTCGGATATAAAAGTGGGGATGATCATGTTGATCGCACGTGGTGTACCAACCGTTTTTTACACAATAAATAGAGTCGGACATTCTTTTGGTCAGTTTACCTTGTATATATCCTTCACCTTGTTGTGTGATGATTTCTTTGACGTATGCCTTGCCTGTTTTGAAATTGTACTTCAAGTCCAGACATTCGAATTCCTGACTTCCTTCTTTAAATGTAGGTTTGCCTTGCAATGTTCCGGAAGTATCTGCAACTCCACTTGCATAAGCTTCATTTGTTCCCATATTCAGGGAGATTGAGTCTGCTTTAAGCTCTGTAGTGAGGTATTTGATGAATCCGTTTTTGTATAAAAACATTTCTTTACTTGGAATGGAGAGTTTAATGGAATCATCAGCCGTGTAGTTGACAATGTCTTTAAACATAGGTGCCGGTACGGAATCCTGTAAAGTTGTATCTTGGGTGTTGATCGTTTCGAGGGGTCTGTCTGCTACGATGTAAGATGAATCAGCAGTCGGGATTGTTTTTTGGAGGGAAGATGTGTTTTTTTGATTAATCAAACTATCTTGTTTACTTGTAATAGCTTGCCTGTTTACAATACTGTCTAATGATTGTCCATCAATTTGCACGATGGTATCAGTCTTATATGAATAACTCTCTGTTATTGTGTCTTGCTGATTTTTATCATTGATGAAAATTTTCGTTTCATTTTGCACAATGTGGGATGTCATGGAACAAGCGGCCATTATTAAAATGACTGAAAACGTAATAAAATGACTTATGTATGCTCTAATTTGCAATTTATTATACTATTTTTGTGATGTATAAACGCATCCAGTTTTTTGGATTCGGAGTGCAAATGTAAGAAATAAAGTTTTAAATGTAATGATAATTAGATGTGGAATTATAGCAATCTTGATGATGTTTTTAGTTTTGGGTTCTATGTGCATCTCCGTCGGACAGTCTGACATAGGTAAAATCAAGTGTATTTGTATCGATGCAGGACATGGAGGAAAAGATCCGGGTGCAATAGGTTCGAAGACTAGAGAGAAGGATGTTGTTTTGGCTGTGGCATTGAGACTAGGAAGATTGATAGAAGTGGCATATCCTAATATTAAAGTGGTGTATATTCGGAATAAAGATGTGTTTGTAGAATTGCGCGACCGTACACGTATTGCGAATAATAACAAAGCAGATTTGTTTATTTCGATTCATGCCAATGCTTTGGATGTAAAAAAGAAACCCAGCAACAAATATATAAAAGGTGTTGAAACCTTTGTTTTGGGGACCAATAGTTCTGAGCATAATTTGAGGGTCGCTATGAAAGAGAATTCGGTGATTCATTATGAGGATGACTATTCTGCCAAGTATGCTGGATTTGATCCGTCAAAGGTAGAGTCTTATATTTTATTTAATATGGTTCGGAATCTTCATTTGGAAAATAGTGTTAATTTGGCAACGATGATTCAAAGTGAGTTGGTAAAAACAACGAAGCAAGTGAATCGTGAAGTGAGGCAAGCTCCTCTGTGGGTGTTGAAGGATGTTGCAATGCCTGCTGTTTTGGTGGAGATTGGGTATATCTCGAATCCTGATGATGAGCGTTTTATGATGTCAAATGCTGGACAAGATAAAATAGCCCGTTCTATCTTTAAAGGATTTCAAAATTATAAAAATAAATTGGAAGCAAAAACTGCAGGTGTTTTGATGTTGGAAGGACAGGAGACGGCAAAGAATAATGTTATTACAGAGAGGCATTCTATTAATAAAAAAGAAGTAGCTTCTGAGCGTCCTCTGTATGCGATTCAAGTAGCTTCTTCTGTTGTTTGTATAAAAAATAGTGCGAACATATGTCACGGAATGCAGGTGAATGAATTGAATTCAGGAGGACGTTTCCGTTATTATGTGCAGGCTTCAGAAAATCTGAATACCGTAAAAAAAAGTTTGAGTGAGGTGAGGATGATCGTAAAGGATTGTTTTGTGATTGCTATATATAAGAATAAAATTATTTCTGTAGCTGAGGCTCAGAAGTTGAGTAAATAAGAATAACGATATGATATGCATTAGACGTGAAGTAAAATTGGCTTTGACAGCCATTGCTGCTGTAATTATTTTGATTTGGGGTATTAATTTCCTAAAAGCAAAAGCATTATTTGATAATAATAATGTGTTTTATGGAATTTACGATCGTGTGGACGGATTGAAAGTATCTAGCAATGTGATTTATCGTGGATATAGTGTTGGACAAGTGAATTCCATTCAATTTATAGGTGAACGTTTTGATAAAGTGTTAGTGCAGTTTACTATAGGTAAGAAATTGAAAATTCCTTCTAATTCGGTGGTTGCTATTCAAAGTGCTGATTTGATGGGGTCGAAAGCTCTTAATCTGATACCTGGAGATGCTTTGGAGTATGCCGTAAGTGGCGATACTTTAGAAAGTCAGCTGGCATTGGGTTTGATGGAACAATTGAATGAACAATTAGAACCCTTGAAAAAGAAAGCTGAAAATGTGTTGGTGTCGTTGGATACTGTATTAATTGCTTTACAAGAAATATTTAATGATGGTTCTCGTGGCAATATCAGAGGGTCGTTACAAAGTGTCAGTCAGACATTGGATAATGTAGAAGAGGCATCTGGAACGTTAAATAATTTGTTGTCAGAGGAATCAAAACGTATTTCAAAAATATTGGAAGACATTAGCAGTATTACGGGGAATTTGAGGACTAATAATGAAAACATTTCAAAGGGGATGGATAATGTTGTATCTATCAGTGATTCGTTAAGAGCAATTAATTTAAATAATACAATCCGTTTGTTAAATAGTGTATTGGCACAAGCGGATTCTCTGATGATTAAAATCAATTATGGGAAAGGTACATTGGGTAGTATTGTGTGTGATGATGTTTTATATACGAATATGACGTTGCTTAGTGAAAATTTGAATAAGATATTGGTCGAATTTCGGCAAAATCCAAAGCGTTTTATCAATTTGTCCATGTTTAGCATGGGTGCTGGAAAACCAATGGCAATCCATCATTATGGTGTTGTGATAGCAGAAAGTGATGAACCATTGCCATTAAATGCAGATTTATATTTAAAATTTCCTGATTTGAAACAAATTCGTCGAAATGGAACTTACCTTTATTTACTTCATACTTATGAGGAATTGAAGCATGCAAAGAAGGATTTGGAAAATGTAAGTAAGATTTTTAAAGATGCTTATATTGTTAAAGTAGATTAAAGTGTATTTTATAATCATTCTAAATAGGAGTATGAATTCTATATAACTGTTTTACATAATTAATTTGTTCATATGAGCGTTTTATGAAAGTTTGATAGCGACCTAAACCTTTGATTTGAATGATTTATGGATATTCTTGAGGTATTGCTACATGATTGAGATATAGGTACAATAGATTCGTTTTTACTGAAAAAAACTTTAGTTTTTTTTAGCGTAATAAATTGAATATCAGGTGTATATTCTTAATATATTGATAGATAGCTAGAAAATATTTTTTGAATATAAACAAGCATAAATAGATTTTTTTCTGAATTATTTTTTTCTGAATTTTGTATGCGGAATAGATAGGAGAAGAATTTGTAGGTAAAAGAATCTGACTAATAAAGGACTATGGAAAGAGAGTGTGTAAAGATTTGGAATGAGTGTTTGTTTTTGATACAAGACAAGGTTGCACCCGAACAATATAAAGTGTTTTTTGAGCCGATCCGTGCATTGAAATATAAGAATGATGTGTTGACGATTCAGGTGCCAACAGCTTATATTTATGAGAAGTTGGAAGGGGAGTATATTGATATTTTGAGAAATGCTTTGCGCACAGTATTGGGACCTCTTGCCAAGTTGGAATATTCTGTAATTGTTGTACAAAAGCAAAAGCAGACAAAGCCTTTGACTCGTACGATTATATCAGCACCATCAAATAAGCCGGCAACGAATGTCATTTATGATACTGAACTTAAAAATCCTTTTCAAGCAGCAACTCCCAGTCATTTACAGATAGATTCTAATTTGAATCCGTCTTATACGATGGATAGCTATATAGAAGGGCCTTGTAATCGTTTAGCACGATCTGCTGGATATGCAATTGCTCAACGTCCAGGAGAGACAGCTTTTAATCCTTTGTTGATTTATGGAGGATCGGGTTTGGGCAAAACTCATTTGGCCCAAGCAATTGGTTGGGAAGCAAAAAGAAATTTTCCTAATAAAGTGGTATTATATGTACCCACTAATTTATTCCAAACACAGTTTACAGAAGCTGTGCGTAGAAATGAGTTGAATAATTTCTTACATTTTTATCAATTGATTGATGTCTTGATTTTAGATGATATTCAAGAATTGGCTGGTAAGGAAGGTACTCAGCGTACTTTTTTTCATATATTTAACCATTTGCACCAGTCTGGAAAGCAGTTGATTTTGACTTGTGATAAATCTCCGGCTGAATTAGAGGGAATGGAGGAACGTCTACTTTCACGTTTCCGTTGGGGATTGTCAGCGGAGATCAAGACACCAGATTTTGATACGCGTAAAGAAATTATTGTAAATAAGGCACGTAAAGATGGTATTGATATTTCAGACGATATCATTAATTATATTTGTAAGTTTGCTGATAATAATATCAGAGAATTGGAAGGTGTACTAATTTCTTTGTTGGCTCAATCTACTTTTAATAAATGCGATTTGACTTTGGATATTGCAAAAGATATTTTAAAGAAAATGCTTAAGAAGCAGACGAAAGAGTTAACGATTGATAGAATACAGCAAATCGTTTGTGAGCACTATAATATTTCGCAAGATATTTTGCAGGCCAAAACACGTAAACGAGAAGTTGTTTTGGCTCGTCAATTGGCAATGTTTTTGTGTAAAAATTTTACCAATAAGTCACTTGCTTATATTGGAAATCAAATAGGAAAAAAGGATCATGCTACAGTGTTGTATGCATGTAAAGCGGTAACTGATTTGATGGAAACTGATCGTAATTTTAAATTGCAAGTAGAGGAAATACAACGTAAATTGATATAGTGGAAACAGATGTTTATAGAACTATAGAAGTTGCTTCAGAGGGAATATATAAAGAAAAAGGTAGCCGATTTATTAGTTTGGCTTATCCGGTGATGAGTGAAGATGAGATTCGAAGAATTATTTCCTGTCTGAAAGAAGAATATTATGATGCTCGACATCGTTGTTATGCTTGGCGGCTTGGTGTTAATGAGATGTATTTTCGGACCAATGATGATGGAGAGCCTTCTTCAACGGCAGGAAAGCCGATATTGGGACAGATTCAGTCGAATGCTTTGACCAATATTTTAATTGTGGTAGTTAGATATTTTGGAGGAATTAAATTAGGAGTATCCGGATTGATCAATGCCTATCGTGAAGCGGCTGCTGATGCTATTGCTAATGCAAAAATTATAGAAAAGACTATAGATGATCAGTTGCGAATACAATTCAGTTATCTTGCGATGAATGATGTGATGAAAATTGTGAAAGAAATTGCGCCTGATGTCTTAGAAAGGAATTTTGAAATGGCATGTGAAATGTTACTTGCAATTCGTCAAAAAGATATGCCTAATTTAAGAAATAGATTGGAACAGGTGGATTCATTAGTTTTTCTTGATGAAAGTAATAGAAAAAAATAGGTGAAAAAGTTTGCAAAAAGCAATATTCTCTCTATCTTTGCATCCGCAATTGAGAGAGTTGCGATACGATTCAGTAGCTCAGTCGGTAGAGCACAACACTTTTAATGTTGGGGTCCTGGGTTCGAATCCCAGCTGGATCACAAAAGGGGATCTTAGAAATAAGGTCCCCCTTTTTATATGAATTTTTCTCTTACCTTTAATAGACTTGCGATGGATTACAAAGCAGTAATAGAAAATATACATAAAGAGTTGCAGTGTTTTTGGGGATTGGGAAAGGTGGCTGATTATATTCCGGCTTTGGCAAAGATTAATCCCCGACAATACGGAATTGCTTTGACAACTTTAGACGGACAATTTTTTCAAGAAGGAGATGCTGAAATCCGTTTTTCAATTCAAAGTATTTCTAAAGTGTTTACGATGGCAATGGTAACCCGCCATTTAGGAGATGAAATATGGAAGTATGTAGGTCGTGAACCTTCTGGAAATCCATTTAATTCGTTGGTTCAGTTGGAAAATGAACAAGGAATTCCTCGAAATCCATTTATAAATGCCGGAGCATTGGTGGTTACAGATCGGTTAATGAGTCTTTATCCTCGTCCGAAAGATGCAATATTGGAATTTGTGAGAGGATTGTGTGGAAATGATGATATATATTTTGATAAAGATATTGCACGTTCGGAACGAGCTACAGCTGATCGCAATATGGCATTAGCCTATTTTATGAAGAGTTTCGGTAATATAGAACATGATGTAGATGCTTTGTTGGATGTATATTGTAACCAATGTGCGATATCAATGAATTGTGTTGATTTGTCTCGTGCATTTCTGTTTTTGTGTAACCATGGTTTGAATCCTGTAAATGGAGAAAGAATCTTAACTTGTAGCCAGGCAAAACGTTTAGGTGCATTGATGTTGACGTGTGGGTTCTATGATGAATCGGGAGATTTTGCTTTTCGTGCAGGTTTACCGGGTAAAAGTGGAGTTGGAGGAGGAATTGCCGCTTATATACCGGGGAATTTGTCAATTGCAGTGTGGAGTCCGGAATTGAATAAGCATGGCAATTCTTTGATCGGAGTTGAAACGTTAGAGCGGTTTACAACAGATATTGGTAATTCAATTTTTTAATTAAGTGAAGGAGGTTTAATGACCTCCTGTTTTGTTTGTGGGTGTATTGTTATTTCGGGGTTTGAAATAACGCTTCTTATTGTTGCTTTTATGGCGTGGGCGATGCTTAAAAGTTTTGGGATTGTAAGTTGGAACTTCTCCAAATTCCGGAGGTAGAGGTATTTTATAGATATTTTTTTCAATGAATTTTTCGATTCTATGGAATTTCCCTTGTTCAGTTTCAGAGACAAATGTGATGGCAACACCATCGGTATTGGCACGGGCTGTGCGTCCAATTCGGTGTATGTAATCTTCTGGATCGTGAGGTACGTCAAAGTTGACAACTAGAGCGATGTCATCAATATCAATGCCACGGGCAATAATATCTGTTGCTACTAATATATTGATTTTACTGTTTTTGAAATCAAGCATGACAGCTTCGCGTTGTTCTTGTTCTAAATCGGAATGCATGGCTGCTACTCTGAACTTTTTACGTTTTAATGTGTATGCCAAGTCTTTTACCTTTTGTTTGGAAGATGAGAAGATAATGGTTTTTTTATTGGGATTTTTAGTAAATAAATCCAATATAATAGTCATCTTTTGAGTTTCATAACATATATAGGCAGATTGTACGATTGCTTCATTGGGTTTAGATATTGCAATGTTGATTTCTTCTGGATTTTGAAGAATTTGTTTGGCTAATTGACGAATTTTAAGCGGTAGTGTTGCTGAAAACATGATAGTCTGCCGTTTTAGAGGTATGTGTTTTACGATTTGCATGATGTCATCGAGAAATCCCATGTCTAGCATACGATCTGCTTCATCAAGAATAAAATATTGGACGTGTGACAGATCAATACCGCTATTGGCAATATGCGCAAGTAGGCGACCTGGTGTTGCAATGACTACATCAGAGCCCATAAGTAAACTTTTTTTTTGTTGATCCCAGCTGGCTCCATCACCGCCACCATAAATCACGGTGGTAGATATTGGTAGAAAGTAGGAGAATCCTTCAAATTGCATATCGATTTGTTGCGCGAGTTCACGGGTGGGAACCATAATGACAGATCGAACTTGATTGTTGGGGTTACCTTCACGTATTAGTCTGTTAAGTAGTGGAAGTGTGTAGGCAGCTGTTTTCCCTGTGCCAGTCTGAGCACAACCAATAATGTCTTTCCCTTCCAGAATAATCGGTATCGTTTGTTCTTGAACAGGAGTCATCTCTTGAAAGTTCATTGCGTCAATACCATCTAATATTTCATCTTCTAAATCTAATTCATCAAATCTCATAAAGTATTTTTCATCATAAATTGGACGTCAAAGATACAATATTTTGACATTATCTTTGTACATTTTATGATACAGTTAATAGAATATTGAATTTATATAGAATTCGTATTGTTTAATTTCCATTTTCCGCTGAGCATATACCAATAGGACAAACTTCCCATAAAAGCAAGGTATACGTATTCTGTTGTCCAGCAAATGGCAATATTGGCACGTAGAACTATGACAATATAGATCACTGAAGATACATATCCAATAAGGGCCAATAGCTCTATCCATAACGAAATTCGTGTATAACCAGTGCCAGAAACTGCATTAAACATAATATTGGCAGGAACGCTGATAAAATATACACAAATCATGACATAGAATGAAGGGACTGCTGTTTGAATCAGATTGCTATTGTCTGTATATATGCGCATGATTGTTTCTGGAAATAGAGCCATTAGCAAAATAAGCGGTAGGACAAAACAATAACATATGATGCTTATGGACTTGCAGGTGGGAATTACTTCATTTTGTTGCCCTGCTCCGATCAAATTACTAACTAGAGAACTGGCAACCGTGGCAAAAGCACTTACGATAATGAATAAAAAAGATGATACATTGCGCAATACATTCGTAATGGCTAACGAACGTTCTCCTAGATGCTCAATGGCAATAAAAAAAAGAAACCAAGTACTGATGGAAATAAATGCTTGTATCATGGTCCAAATGGAAATATTCAATATACGTTTCAGTAAATGGAGCTGTAATTTTGAAAAGTGAAATAGACCATAGCGTTTGTAATCTATTTTTGTTCTGGTGTAAATAATGAAGAATATAAGTGATACCATTTCAGAAATACTGCTGGCAATAGCAGCTCCTGCAATGCCTAAAGCTGGCAGGCCGAATTTACCGAAAATCAAGATATAATTGAGTACAATATTTGTGCAAACCATTACAATGGAGTTCATGGTTAACGTTTTTGTATTGGCAATTCCAATATAAAATGCTCTGAACATAAATGCTGTAAAGGAAAAAAAGAAACCATAAACACGCCAATCCAGATATTTTAAGGTTGCTTCATATATATGTTCTGATTGTAGGATAGATTTTAAAATAATGGGAGATATCCAATGGGATATTCCAAAAAGAGTGGCTGCCAGAATTAACTGAAAAAGAAGTCCCTGTGTGAAAATCGGACCGATAGCGTTATAATTTTTTTCACCATTCCGACGTCCGATTAATATTTGTACTCCTATACTGAATCCAAAACCAAGCATAAAAATTGCTAAATAATAGATGCCTGCTATTGCGGAGGCTCCTAATTCTATTTCTCCTACTCGACCAAGGAAGGCAGTATCTGCCATTCCTATAAGATGTTCCATCATTAGACTCACAAGTATAGGACTAGCAACTCGCAGAATATGTTTTTGGGGAAATAGCATATTGTTCAAGGTTCTAGATATGGCATACAAAGATAGTGAATTTTCGTATATTTGTTCGTTTTATAAGAGAATACTGGCGGTGAAAAAGATAAACAAAGCGTCCTTTATTAAAAAGGAATGTAAATACAGCCACCATCAAAGTCTTCTGTTTACCTGCAACAAACAGTTTGACCTCGCCCCAATCAAATTGACATTCCTCTTCGGGAACATGGCGAATACGGAGCTAGACATCCTTGGGTTTGGGGCATCTCGGTTTCTTTTTTTGATATTGTTTGCGTATATCGTTATTGATACGACGATCATTTTCTTTAAGCCAATGGTCGTTTTTTTGTAACTTCTTTCGTAAGTGCATGGGATGAAAGGGTAGAACCATGATAATGAAATACTGAAAAATAAGTATCTATCCCTGTTTCAAGATCTTCCAATAAAGCTATTTCATACCCATAGACTATACATCGGACTGTTTTTTCACCTAATAAAACCTGACGAGAAATCTCGAGTAAACTTAAACCGTCAGTAATAAATCTGTTGTTTCTTATTCATTTGTTTACTCGTTTTTTTTGGGGGGGACTAAATTTTATGATTTGTATGGTCTCTTTTTTAATGATTTTGTGAGGATGGGTGGAATTTTGATGATTATTTACAATTTTGTTCGAACCATTCGAGACACTGTAATCCACGCAGTCTTGGTGCGGTTATGCCCTGCGAGCAATTACGATCGAAAAGATTGAAATTGTATTTTGGCAGTAAGGAAGCAGTTAGCAGTCGTAGTTGCAAGTTCTTGCTGTACTTCTTTGGGAAGTGGGTCGTGTAGAAATTCGACATATTTTGCCCTATTTCCGTGCGATGTGAGTTTCGAATTCCAATAACTTCGGAATGGTATACAAGCGTAAACGTGAGCATAAATTTTTAATTTGTTCGTTCATCATTACCTGATTTCGGGATAATTTTTAGAATAAACTCATTTGTTTTGAGTCCTCAATATAGTATCCTTGTAGTGCATCCGGCTTGTTCTCAAAGAAACAATAAACTTCCAGCACAGCCATGAGGTTTACCAGAAAATTTGTTATCGAATGGCGTCTGGAATGCACGAGCTGTGCTTTGTTTTTGAGCAGGTCATTGATAGTCTCAATGATATACCTCTTTCTGAGCATCATTTTATCATAAAAGGACATAAGTCTGTTCTTCATGTTAGTCTTAATTTCATGTACGAGCTGGATTTCGTCATCAAACAAGGAATCAAACAGCTTGGGAGAAATATAGCCTCTGTCTGCAAAGACCTTGCCATACAAATCTTTGGCTAGAACCTTCCATACTTTGGGATTTCTGTCGTCAATATTCGCTACTGTAAGACAGAATGTTATGCTTTCTCCTCTATCCTTACGCAGCAGATGAAGCTTGCATCCATGGCACCATCCCATTGTGCCTTTACCATCGGTGGCTACATCTTTGAATACCTTATTGGCATAATGTCTTAGATTGTGACATACCGATATCATGGTACTATCAACAAAGCTTATACCCGTACATCTTCCGAATGCAAAAAGTTTTAGAAATAAAACAAGCTTGAAGAACACGCGTTGTTCCAGTTCTACAAATCTGTTATATGATACCACGCACTAGGGAAATAACGTTTCATATGTTCACGAATAAAACAGATGTAATAGTGCTTGAAATTACGATAACTCCCGAAATGGAAAAGCAGAAGAATGGTCATTATTTCACTATCCGAGAGCGAGGCTTCTTTCCATCAGTGACCGGAAGAAGATGTTTCTTCAATTCAAACTCAAAATTCTTATCAAACTCATCAATAATGCAGAAAATTTCCGTAACTTTATCCTTGGTAATCATTGTTATTATTTTTTGTAATTTATTGTTTATCAGAATTAAAGATGTAAAATAAATCAATGGTTACCAACTTTTAAGGAAACTTTCTTATCCCGAACTCACGTATCATTATATAAAAAGGTATTGAATGTATAGATACGAAGTTTGGACAAATTAGCGTTGATGACCGTATCTTCGGGAAGTCCTTTTCGGGCGGAAGCCTCGTATTCATCTAAGGTGGCTTCACACTCACGTCGGTGTGAAGTGTTGCTTACCAATCGTCCTTTGTCACTGCTGATTTTGTGTTCTACAATATTTTTCCTTATTTC